>JBLWXY010000005.1:0-100401 GCA_048267225.1 Pseudidiomarina sp. | reverse complement strand
TAACGGCTCTCATGCAGGACTTAAAAGAGAAAATTGAAACCGCAGAACAGTGGCTGGTCGAGCGCCCCGATATGGATACGCTCACCAAGCTAGGCCTATTGCTGCTTGGCGCCTGGATCGCCAACTTCGTAGTGAAGAAGATCTTGTTGCGCGGGTTATTGAACCTGATCAGCTACACCCCGGTAGGCAAAGATCGACAAGCCATAGAGCGTAATATTGTTGCGCGAATTGCTAATGTTGTTCCGGCGTTGGTGATTGCCTTTGGTATTACTTCGGTCCCCAATCTCGTTGAAGAACTGACCATTGTGGTGACGAACGTCTGTTATGCGTTCATCGTCATCACCATTGCGCGTGCCATTAGCGGCACGCTGACCATCGTCAATATGCTCTACGAGCGTCAGCCTGACGCCCATGAGCGCCCCATAAAAGGTTACGTACAAGTCACCAAGATCGTGATCTACGCAGTCGCAACGATTTTGATGATTGCCGTGCTGATTGATAAGTCACCGGTGATTTTGCTGTCAGGTCTAGGTGCCATGGCGGCCGTGTTAATGCTGGTGTTCCAAGACACGCTCTTGAGTTTAGTGGCGAGCGTGCAAATTACCTCAAACGATATTATTCGTGTGGGTGACTGGGTTGAAATGCCGAATCTGAACGCCGACGGCGATGTGATTGACATTGCTTTGCACCAAGTCAAAGTGCAGAACTGGGATAAGACCATTACCTTTATTCCTACGCGGCGTTTTATCTCCGACCCGTTCAAAAACTGGCGCGGCATGCAAGAGTCAGGTGGCCGTCGTATTAAGCGAAGCTTGTTGCTCGACCAGCAAAGTATTCACTTCTTGACCGATGACGAGCGAGATGCAGTGAAGCGTTTTCGTTTGTTGAAGGATTACTTGAAAGAGAAGCAGCAAGAGATAGATGAGTGGAACCAGCAACTCAAGGACGAAGGCAAAGAGCCCGTCAATACACGTCGTATTACCAACATTGGTACCTTCCGTGCGTACGTGAAAAAGTATTTGGAAAATAATGAGCGTGTGCATCAAGAAATGACACTCATGGTACGCCAGTTGAACCCTACGTCTGACGGCTTACCCATAGAAGTCTATTGTTTTACCAACACGACAGCCTGGACCGAGTACGAAAGTATTCAGTCCGATATTTTTGATCATCTGCTCGCAATTCTGCCAGAGTTTGGTCTTCGTGTGTTCCAGCACCCTAGCGGGATTGATATGCGGGAAATGACACGAAACTTAAATGAAAGTGGCACAAAAGATTCATCCTGACATAAAACTGCCATAATACAGTCACCAAGCTGTCATAGAACTGACGTATCTTGCACACCATCATTCACAACGTGTGCAAGGTATTTCCATGAATCCATGTTTCACTCGCACGCTGTTGGTGGCCAGCTTTTTAGCCACTGTTGGCGTTGCCAGTCCTCAAGTAGCCGCGCAAGAACAAGCGCTTGACCCGGTGGTTGATGCTGCTAACGAAATCAACCAAGCCGCGCGCTCCTCACAACTCACTGTTGATAAAATTGCCGATACCACCCAAGAGCGGGTGCAGCAATACAAACAGATCAGCCGTCAAATCGAAGGCCTTGAGGTCTATGTACAGCAGTTGCAGAAGCAAATTGCGTCGCAACAGACCGAGAAAGGTGAGCTCAATTCATCGATTGACGAAGTCAGCGTAGTTGAACGACAAATCACGCCACTCATGTTGCGCATGATTGACAGTTTGGCGACTTTCGTTGAACTGGATGTACCTTTTCTGCAAGAAGAGCGCGACAACCGCATTGCCGGACTGGAAGATTTAATGGACCGCGCTGATGTCGATGTGTCTGAAAAATTCCGTCGGGTGATGGAAGCCTACCAAATCGAATCTGAATATGGTCGCACCATCGAAGCCTATAACGGTGCGATGGATGTCGACGGTCAAAGCCAAGACGTCGAGTTTTTGCGAGTAGGTCGCACGGTACTGATTTATAAGACCCGCAACGGCGACACCATGGGTGTTTGGAATCAACAAGCGCGCCAATGGCAAGAGCTTGACTCAAGTTACGCCAGCAACGTGCAAGAGGCCTCACGGATTGCGCGCAAGCAACTGGCTCCAGATCTCTTAATGCTACCGATTTTTCATTCCGACACCCAAGCAGGAGAATAACCCATGTTGAAGCTAAAACATTTATTCGTTGCTGCGGTGCTGGCATTGAGCGCACCAGTGGTAGCGCAAGAACCGGTCAATCTAGACCAACTGTTGCAACAGCTTAAAGAAGGTAAGTTTGCACAATCGCAAGCTAACCAAGAACGTGAAGCACGTTTCCGTGCTGAAGCAGATCAACAACAGCAAATTCTTCGCGATGCCATTGCTGAACGTGATCGGTTAGAAGCATTGAGCGCAGAACTGGAAAGTGATTTCGAGGGCAACGAGCGCGATTTGGCGGCATTGGAAGAGGCTCTGACCCAGCGTATGGGTTCTTTGAAAGAGTTATTCGGGGTGTTGCAGCAAGTTGCAGGTGATACCGCGAGCACACTACAAAACTCTTATGTTTCCGTCGAATTTCCGGGCCGCAGCGACACCTTGAGTGACCTTGCGCAGAAAATGGGATCGAGCTCTAAGTTGGCGAGCATTGAAGAAATTGAGTCAGTCTGGTTTGCCTTACAACAGGAAATGACTGAATCCGGCAAAGTTAGTGAGTTTGAAACCACGGTAACTTTGGCTAGTGGTGAAAAGGAAACCAAGCCAGTAGTGCGTGTCGGCACCTTTAATATGGTCGCCGATGGTAAGTATCTAGAGCTTATCCCTGGCACCGATGCCGTTGCCGAGTTAGTGCGTCAGCCAAGTGGGCGCTACCTGTCAACCGTGGAAGCGCTAGAACAAGGCGATGAGAACCCAGTACGTTTTGGTTTAGACCCAACCGGCGGCTCGATTCTTGGCTTGTTGGTCCAAGCTCCAGGCACCATGGAACGTATCGAGCAAGGCTCAACCGTTGGGTACATTATTTTAGCGCTTGGCGCCATTGGTTTACTTATCGCTTTAGAGCGCTTTATTACGCTGACCTTGATGGGCGGAAAGGTCAAGCGCCAACTTAAACAGAACGAAGCCAAGCAAGACAACCCGCTTGGCCGCGTGATGGCGGTGCAGGACAAATACCCGCAAGTGGATACCGAGACCCTAGAGTTGAAACTCAGCGAAGCGATTCTGCGCGAAGTGCCGAAGATCACGCGCAACCTAACCTTTATTAAGATCATTTCGGTAGTGGCACCACTGCTGGGTCTTCTAGGCACGGTGACCGGTATGATTAACACCTTCCAAGCCATTACCTTGTTCGGTACTGGCGACCCGAAATTGATGGCGGGTGGTATTTCGCAAGCATTGGTAACCACGGTGCTAGGTTTGGTCGTTGCCATTCCAATGACCTTACTGTTCGCTACTTTGAACACACGCAGCCGAAATATTGTGCATGTCTTGCAAGAACAGGCCTCTGGCATTATCGCGGAGCGTTCTGAGCGGAGTCACTAAACATGGTGTTCTTCATCGACTTTTACAGTGCGATTCAGGACTTTGTTGAAACCGGTGGCCAAGTTTTACTGGTCATCGGCATCCTCATCTTCGTGATGTGGCTAATGATTCTGGAACGTGCGTTTTATTACAGCCGCGGTCACCAGCAAGAAAAACGCCGAGTGTTGGAGAAATGGCAACAACGCGAAGATAAATCATCGTGGAACGCCGAACAAATTCGCCAAGCGATGATTTCACGCGTGTCTATTGCACTAGGTGGCCGGGTTCCGGTCTTGCAAGCTCTGGTCGCTTTATGTCCGTTGCTTGGCTTGATGGGTACCGTGACCGGCATGATCGAAGTGTTTGATGTTATGGCGATTGCCGGTACCGGCAATGCGCGATCCATGGCGGCGGGTGTATCGAAAGCGACGATACCTACCATGGCTGGCATGGTCGGCGCCTTATCAGGGGTGTTTGCCACCACTTGGTTACAGCGCACGGCGAAGCGCGAGCGCTTAAAACTTGAAGATCGCATGCTGATGGAACACCACTAGAGGGCCAATTTATGAAACAACATTTTGCTAATTTGATCGACGAAGAAGAAACGCAAATTGATATGACGCCCATGCTTGATGTGGTCTTCATTATGCTGATCTTCTTTATTGTTACTGCGACCTTCGTGAAAGAAGCTGGTATCGATGTCAATCGTCCAGAGGCTGCCACTGCGGTACAAAAAGATCGCGCGAATATTTTGGTTGCGATCAGTGAAACCGGTGAGATTTGGATCAACAAGCGCCAGGTGGATGTACGCGCTGTACAAGCCAATATTGAGCGCCTTTACGCCGAGAACCCGCAAGGTTCCGTGGTGATCCAAGCCGACAAACTGGCGACCACTGAAACCCTGATTAAGGTTATGGACGCGGCGCGCGCCGCCGGTGTCTTTGATGTCTCGATTGCCGCACAGGAAGAATAGCTTATGCGTTTTCTAGCTGCATTAGCCGTTGCCGCCATTGTGACCCTAGGACTGTTTTATTTAATGCAGTCCTTTATCACCGGTGGTGAGGGCGCGATGTCTGAGCCGCCCAAGGGCAGTGTGCTCGACTTTGTCCGGGTCAAACCTGAAGAAGTGGTGCAAGAAAAGGAACGCAAGCCGCAGCGCCCACCGGAGCCCGAGCAACCACCAGAAGATTTGCCGCAACCGCAAATGGATAGCAGTGAGCTCACCCCAGGCGAAGGAAGCTATGACTTCTCGGCGGTGGCACAAGCCGACACCGGGCTTGCCGGTGGCATGAACTTAGATACCAGCGACGGTGAGTATTTGCCGATCGTGAAAGTGCAAGCGGCATACCCACGCCGTGCGCTACAGCGAGGTATTGAAGGCTACGTCGTCGTCGAGTTCACGGTAACCAAGCAAGGCACCGTGCGCGATCCACGCGTGGTGGAAGCAGAGCCAGAACAGATTTTTGATCAAGCCGCATTGGATGCAGTGGTGAAATTTAAATACAAGCCGCGTGTTGTCAACGGCGAAACGGTAGAAGTCGAAGGCGTACAGAACCGTTTAACCTTTGAGATCGACGGCTAGGAGAAGAACCATGCGTAAATTACTTACAGCGTTTACCTTTGTGTTGCTTGTGCAAAACAACGTACAAGCCTTACAGGCGCAGGAAACCAAGCGCGTGCCAGCATTACGTGAACAAGTGTACTCGCAGCTTGCGCGGGCCCAAGAACTTGCCGATAACGGTGATGTTGCGGCTGGTTTAGCGGCATTGCAGAATGTCGAAACCAAAATCAGTAGCATGAACAGCTATGAGCGCGCCATGTTGTGGAACTTCTACGGCTACATGCACTACGGCAAGGATCAAATCCCGGAAGCCATCAAATACTTCGCCAAAGTTGTTGCTGAAGATCCTATTCCCGACGCGCTGAAACAAAACACTTTGTTTAGTCTTGCGCAACTTTCATTGGGGCAGGGCAATTTTGCCGATACCCTTAGTTATTTAGATCGTTGGCAGCAAGTTGTTGGCGACGAGCAAGCGCAGAAAGCCGACGTGCTTCGCGCTCAGGCACTGTACCAGAAGGGTGATTACCAACAAGCACTCGCGCCGATTCAACGTGCGATTGCGGTAGCCGAGCAAAACGGTGAGGCCGGTGATGAGAATTGGTATGTGCTGCAACGCGCGATTCATTATGAGTTGGAGCAAACCGCCGCGGTGGCGAAGATCTTGGAAAAGATGATCAAGCACTTCAATAAGCCTGAGTATTGGGTGCAACTCGCCGGCGTCTACGGACAACTAGGCAAAGATGAACAACAACTCGCTATGTTAGAAGCTGCTTATCAGCAAGGTTTTCTGACCAAAGGGCAAGACCTGCAAATGTTGGTGCAAAGCTACTTTTTGGGTGGCGTTCCTTACAAAGCCGGAAAAGTTATGGAACAGGCCATTGCAGCAGGGAAGCTCGACGCTAACCTGCGCAACCTTAAGTTGCTGGCGCAAAGTTGGATTGCGGCACGCGAAACCGACCGCGCAGTTGCCGCCCTCGAGCAAGCTGCTGCCTTGAGTAGCGACGGCGAACTTGATGCACAACGTGCGCAAGTCTTATTGAACGCTGAACGTTACCCCCAAGCCATAGCTGCCGCACAAACGGCACTGGAAAAAGGTAATCTGGAAAAGCCTGGAACCATGCATTTAGTGATTGGCATGGCTGAGCTCGAACAAGAGAACTATAATCCAGCCTTACAAGCATTTGCGAAAGCCAAGGCTTTTGATGATGCGCGTAGAGCTGCAGCACAGTGGGAACGTTATGCAACCTCAGAAAAAGAGCAAGCAGAACGGATAAAACAGCTTCAAGCGTCATAAATACGCCATAAAAGTTTTATCAAAACGCAAAAAAACTGACATACAGTCATGAAACTGTCATAAAAGTGCCATATGCTATGCGCGTCTTGAGTAGGCTTGTGCCTGCTCAGCTCCCAACTTAGCAACGATGGTAACCGTTATGGCAGTTAACTCTTCAATTTGGATGGCACTTCCGCTCGCGCTTATCAGTGGCGCCGCTGTGGCTCAGGACGAGAACCCAGTAAGTTTCGACTTTTACGGTCGCGCGAACGTCTCGCTGCAAAGCAGTGACGATGGCGAAGGTAGCGAAACTGAACTGAAAAGTAACTCTTCGCGCATTGGCGTGAAGGGCGGTACACAGCTAAATGACGGCTTTGAGGTGATCTACCAATTGGAATGGCAGGTCGACCTTACAGACTTGGGTGGTGACGATAACTTAAAGTCACGCAACCAGTTTGTCGGTGTACGCGGTAACTTTGGTGAGTTGACCGTTGGTCGCCGTGACACTGTGCTGAAAACCGTGCAGGGCGACATTGACCAATTCAGCGACTATGAAGCCGACGTCAAAGCGCTGTTCGAAGGCGAAAACCGCACCAGCAACACCATTTCTTATTATTCGCCGGCATTTGCCGACTTCCGTGTGGCCGGCTCAGTTGTGTTAAGCGAAGGCGACACCCAAGACGATGGCTATTCACTTGCGCTTACCTATGGCGACGAGGGCCTTGATGACACACCTTATTACTTCGGTGCGGCTATCGACCGTGATGTTGAAGGCTATGACATTGAGCGTTTAGTAGGTTACACCAAAGTTGCTGATACCATGTTTGGTTTGATGTGGCAGCAACAACAAGAAGTTGCGGGTAGCAACGAGGCCGATGGTTTTGTCGCCAGCGTGCAACATGCGCTTGGCCAATGGCGCTTAAAAGCGCAGTATCAAATGATGAGCTTTGTTGACGGCGATGACGACTCCATTGCCTTTGGCGCCGACTACAAGTTCAGCAAAAACACCAAAGTCTATGCTTGGTACACGGAGCGTGATCTCGATACCTTGGCGGAAGAGCAAAGCTATCTTGCCGTGGGTCTCGAACACCGCTTCTAAAGTCTAATTTCTCTTGGCAGGGAAAGCCTTGTAGACTATCGCCATCATTCACCAGCAACACTGAACGATGGCGAACTTTCTTTATATTGCCGGCTATGTGCTCATTGGTTTACTCCTACGGCGCAGCCGGCAATTTCCGCAAAATACTGGGCAAATTCTCAATGCCTATGTGATTTATGTTGCTCTACCGGCCTTGGTGCTGCAAAAGATTCCGGCGCTGACCTTCGGTAAAGAGCTTTTGTTTCCGGCACTGATCCCTTGGATCTTACTCGCACTTACCGTACCTGTGGTGCTGTGGGTTGCACGTTGGCGGCAGTGGTCGCGCGCCACCACCGGTGCCATGCTTATTGTCATTCCACTCGGGAACACCTCATTTGTTGGTTTTCCCATGATCGAGGCGTTTTTTGGTCCGGCTGGCATACCTTATGCACTGCTATACGACCAACTGGGCTCATTCTTTATCTTGTCGATTTACGCCACCATTATTGCCGCGGTGTATAGTCATGCCGAAGAAGAACAAGCGCAACGGCCAACGGCGAGGACGATTGCTTGGAAAATTATCAAATTCCCGCCCTTTGTTGCGCTCATTGCAGCTTTTGCCCTGCGTAGTATCGATTATCCTGATGTTATGCAGCACTTCATTGATTCGCTGGCAGTGACCTTAGTACCGGTCATTATGGTCGCGGTAGGTTTCCAATTACGTTTTCGCTTGCCACAAGAAGATCGTGGTCCTTTGGTTTGGGCGCTGGCGCTCAAGTTGGGCTTAATGCCGCTGGTGGCGCTGCTGCTGTTGTGGGGTTTTGGCTTAGAGCAACTCGCCGTGCAGGTGACCATTATGGAAGCAGCAATGCCAGCCATGATTTCGGCAGGGGCACTGGCGATCATGGCAGGTTTAGCGCCGACCCTAGCGGCCGCCGTGGTTGGCTACGGCGTGCTGCTTTGCTTTGCGACTTTACCGCTGTGGTACTTTATTTTGCAGACTTTGGCGGCGCTTTAATAGCGTCAAACTCGCCTTCAGCGACGCGCACCGAGAACACTTCGTCGGTGCTAAGTTGCGCGGGACTGCGGATCACCTCACCTTGTTGTGAACGCACGACGGCATAGCCACGGGCGATGGTTTGCAAGGGGCTTACCAACTGCAGATTCTGCACGACCGCTTGCTGGCGTTGCTGCCAATGTTTGAGCAGTTGGCGCATGGCCAGGGCTTGGCGTTGTTGCAACTGCTGCAGATCTTGGCGCAGGGGGGCGAGTTGTCGTTGTGGGTGTACCGCGCTCAGGCGTTGTTGCTGGTAACCTAAGCGCTCGCGGGTTTGCCGCTGACTGCGCTGCATGGCGGCGGAGGCGCGGGCGATGAGCTCATCCACCCGTTGACTATGCTGGTGCAAGCGCCGTTGCGGGTGTTGCTGCTCTAAACGATGTTGCCAATGCTGCAAGCTTTGCTGAATAAAATTGCGTTGTCGCTGCCAATACTGCTGCAGACGATGGTCGAGCTGTTGTAAGCGTTGGAGCACTTCGCGCTGGTCGCGACTGACGAGTTCAGCCGCCGCCGATGGTGTGGGGGCACGGACATCAGCGACATAGTCGGCAATGGTGAAATCCACCTCGTGACCCACTGCACTAATGGTGGGTAACGGGCAACTGTGCAATGCGTAGGCAAATTGCTCGTCGTTAAAACACCAAAGATCTTCAAGTGAGCCCCCGCCGCGACTCACAATCAACACGTCGACTTCGTTGCGCGCCACGGCACGCTGTAGGGCGTGTAAGAGGTCGGTGGCGGCCGCTTGGCCCTGCACGGCACTGGGGTAAATAATGACTTCGATACTCGGATCGCGGCGCCGCAAGACCGCGAGAATATCGCGTACGGCCGCGCCGGTAGGCGAAGTGATCACACCTACTTTACGAATCGCTTCGGGTAACGCTTGTTTGTGCTCAGGCGCAAACAAACCTGCCGCTTGCAGCTTATGCTTGAGTTGCTCATAGCGCTGCTGAAGCAGACCTGCTCCGGCATCTTCCATGTGCTCGACAATGAGTTGATAATCGCCACGTGGTTCGTAAACGGTAATTTTAGCCCGCACTAACACCTGCATGCCGTGTTGCGGGCGCACTTTGGCGCGTTGGTTGGCATTGCGGAACATGGCCGCGCGGATCTGCGCCCGTTCATCTTTCAGGGTAAAATACCAATGCCCGGAGCCTGGCGCAGCAAAGTTTGAAATTTCACCAATCAGCCAAACCGAGCCAAAACCTTGCTCAAGTA
Organism: Pseudidiomarina sp.; assembly: GCA_048267225.1. GTDB lineage: Bacteria > Pseudomonadota > Gammaproteobacteria > Enterobacterales > Alteromonadaceae > Pseudidiomarina. Next base: position 90,710 of record JBLWXY010000005.1, on the reverse strand, counting down.
CTTGACGAACTTCAGCATTCAACTGAGCGACGGTAAAAATGGCAGCATCGGGCATGAGACAGAACCTTAGTTAAGAGGCGTTAAGCGAAAAAATTAGTTTACTGAAAAGCCGATTACGAGTAAAATCTGCCCGCAACATTAACTCAGCTAGTGGGATGTTGCCATGCTACGAATTGCTCAAGAAGCTCTTACCTTTGACGACGTTTTACTCGTCCCCGGTCACTCGACCGTTTTACCTCATACTGCTGACCTGCGCACGCGTCTGACGCGGGGCATTGAGCTCAATATTCCTCTGGTTTCCGCGGCGATGGATACTGTCACCGAAGCAGCCTTAGCCATTGCGCTGGCGCAAGAAGGTGGACTGGGTTTCATTCATAAGAATATGACCATTGCTGAGCAAGCGGCCCATGTTCGTAAAGTTAAAAAATACGAAAGTGGCATGGTTTCTGATCCGGTGACGGTTACGCCTGACACCACTTTAGGTGAAATTCGTGCGTTAAGTGTTGAACATGGCTTTCATGGTTTTCCGGTCGTGGAGACAAACGGCGAGCTGGTTGGCATCATCACCGGACGTGATGCTCGTGCGGAAAGCGACAACAGTAAACGCGTCGCAACCATCATGACGCCAAAAGATAACCTCATCACCGTCAAAGAAAGTGCGGAAAGCGAAGAAATCCTTGGCTTAATGCACAAACACCGCATCGAGAAAATCTTGGTGGTGGACGATGCCTTCCACTTGCGTGGCATGATCACCTTGAAAGACTTCACTAAAGCTGAAAACAAACCTAACGCCTGTAAAGACGAGTTAGGTCGCTTGCGTGTTGGCGCGGCGGTCGGCGTAGGCCCAGGCACCGAAGAGCGCATTGCGGCATTAGCTGAAGCAGGTGTCGATGTGTTGTTGATTGACACCTCACACGGTCATTCGCAGGGCGTTATTGATCGCGTTGCTTATGTCCGCAAAGTCTATCCAAACTTACAACTCATTGCTGGCAACGTAGCCACTGGCGCAGGCGCAAAAGCACTAGCAGATGCCGGCGTTGATGCGGTTAAAGTCGGTATTGGTCCGGGTTCAATTTGTACCACACGTATCGTTACCGGCTGTGGCGTGCCGCAAATCACCGCGATTAGCGATGCCGTTGACGCGTTAAAAGGCACGGGCATTCCAGTGATTGCCGATGGCGGTATTCGTTTCTCGGGTGACATTGCTAAAGCCATTGCCGCTGGCGCAGATTGTGTGATGGTAGGCAGCTTGTTGGCGGGTACTGAAGAATCGCCAGGTGAAGTCGAACTTTATCAAGGCCGTTACTACAAATCTTATCGTGGCATGGGCAGTCTGGGCGCAATGAACCAGCGCCATGGCTCGTCAGACCGTTACTTCCAAGCCAGCAATGAAGCAGAGAAATTGGTCCCCGAGGGTATCGAAGGCCGCATCGCCTATAAAGGCCCCATTGCGACCATTATTCATCAGCAAATGGGCGGCCTGCGCTCGGCCATGGGTCTCACAGGTAGTGCGACCATTAAAGAAATGCGCACCAAGCCGCAATTCGTTCGCGTGACCTCTGCAGGCATGGGCGAATCACACGTGCACGATGTGCAAATCACTAAAGAAGCTCCAAACTACCGAATGGGTTAAGCCGACATGCAAGATATTCATGCACATCGTATTTTGATTTTAGATTTTGGTTCACAGTACACCCAGCTTATTGCGCGCCGTATTCGTGAAATTGGCGTTTATTGTGAACTTTGGGCGTGGGACGTAGACGCCGAAGACATTAAAAACTTCAACCCGAACGGCATTATTTTGTCGGGTGGTCCCGAATCGGTGACTGAAGAAGGCTCACCACGCGCACCAGACTATGTGTTTGAAGCTGGCGTACCTGTGCTAGGTGTGTGCTACGGCATGCAAACCATGGCCGCGCAACTCGGCGGTAAAGTACAAGGCTCGTTAGAGCGTGAATTTGGCTATGCGCAAGTTGAGCGCACCGAGCCATGCCCACTGTTCCACCATATCGAAGACGCCGTTCATGAAAATGGCAACCCATTGCTTGATGTATGGATGAGCCATGGTGACAAAGTGATTGAAGCGCCAGAAGGCTTCCACATTGTCGCGCAAACGCCAACCTGCGCGATTGCTGCAATGGCCGATGATGCGCGTGACTTTTACGGCGTACAGTTCCACCCAGAAGTCACCCATACCCGCCAAGGTATGCGCATGCTTGAGCACTTCGTGGTGGAAATCTGTGAATGTGAAACCAACTGGACAGCCGCACACATTATCAACGACGCGGTAGCACGTATTCGCGAGCAAGTGGGCAACGGCAAAGTTGTTTTAGGTTTATCGGGTGGCGTTGATAGCTCGGTCACAGCCATGTTGCTGCACCGAGCGATTGGTGACCAACTGACTTGCGTCTTTGTCGATAATGGTTTATTGCGCTACAAAGAAGCCGAACAAGTCTTGGAAATGTTCGGCGACCATTATGGCCTGAACATTGTTCACGTTGATGCCGAAGACCGATTCTTAGATGCACTCGCCGGCGAACACGATCCTGAAGCCAAGCGCAAAATCATTGGCCGCGTATTTATCGAAATTTTCGACGAGCAAGCGACGAGCATTCGTGATGTTTCCTATTTGGCGCAGGGTACGATTTATCCAGACGTCATTGAGTCAGCGGGCTCGAAAACCGGTAAGGCGCATGTCATTAAGTCACATCACAACGTAGGTGGTTTGCCAGAAGACATGAAACTTGAGCTGGTCGAGCCATTACGCGAATTGTTTAAAGACGAAGTGCGCAAGATCGGTCTCGAACTTGGTTTGCCGTACGACATGCTGTACCGCCACCCGTTCCCAGGGCCAGGTCTTGGCGTACGCGTTTTGGCAGAAGTGAAGAAAGAGTATTGTGACCTATTGCGTCGTGCAGATCACATTTTCATTTCTGAGCTGCGTAATGCCGGTATCTACCACGATGTCAGCCAAGCCTTCGCCGTGTTCTTGCCAGTCAGGTCTGTTGGCGTTATGGGCGACGCGCGGAAATACGACTGGGTGATTGCACTGCGTGCCGTCGAAACTATTGACTTTATGACCGCACGTTGGGCACATTTACCTTATGAACTTTTGGAAAAAGTCTCCAACCGCATCATCAATGAAATTGATGGCATCTCACGGGTGGTCTATGACATTTCGGGTAAACCTCCTGCCACCATTGAGTGGGAGTAACTAGTATGGTGCGTTGGCTTGCCGCGTTAGCATTTGTGCTACTGGCTGGCTGCGCGCCGCAACCGCAGCCCGACCACTTGAGTGAGATTAAAGAACGGGGCGTGCTGCGTGTTGGCACCTTGTTAGGACCCACCACCTATTATCATGATCTGGAAAGCGAGGGCGGACTTGAGTACGCTCTCGCGGCTACTTTTGCCGAGCAACTGGATGTCGAACTCGAAGTTGTCTCGCGTTATAACGTTAACGATCTCTTCACCTTGCTCGATCAAGCCCAAGTGGACCTTGTCGCCGCAGGCCTTGACCGTACACCACGCCGTGATCGGCGCTATCGTTTCGGACCACCTTACCAGGAAGTCGCGCAACGCCTTGTTTATCGACAAGGTTCACGGGACCGACCGCGCGATTGGTCGCAGGTTGATGGCGAAGTGGTCGTGGTTGCTGGCAGTAGCCATCACGATTGGCTGCAACGCAACGCGAAAGACTTTCCCAACCTACAATGGCGCGCGACTAACGAGCATGACGCCACAGAACTGCTACGTTCGGTGATAGAGGGGGAAATCGCCTTTACCATTGCCGACAGTAATATTTTGGATATGCAGCGCCGTTACTTTCCGAATATCAGCGTTGCTTTCACGGTCCGCGAAGAGCTCGACATCAGTTGGATGCTGGCGCCGGGGCGTGATGGCTCATTGTATGCTGAAGTGATTCGTTTCTTCGGTGAATTACGCGCCTCGGGTGAGTTGGCGCAATTAGTGGATCGACACTTTGGTCACGTGTCGCAGTTTGATTACGTGGATACCAGCTATTTTATTGACGCCGTGCAGACCACGTTGCCGAAATATCGCGATTATTTTGTAGAGCACTCAGGGCGACTGGATTGGCGCTTGTTGGCGGCTATCTCCTATCAAGAAAGCCTATGGAATCCGCGCGCGGTGTCACCCACTGGGGTACGCGGTCTGATGATGCTGACCTTACCAACGGCCGAACAAATGGGCGTATCCAGCCGCTTGAATCCAGAAGAAAGTATACGCGGTGGCGCGCGTTACTTTGAACGTATGTTGGATACCATTCCGGCCCGTATTCCCGAACCCGACCGTACCTGGTTCGCTCTTGCTGCCTATAATATCGGCTATGGTCATTTAGAAGATGCGCGGGTACTCACGGAGCGCCAGGGCGCTGATCCCGACCGCTGGATTGATGTCCGTAAACGACTACCTTTATTACGTCAGAAAAAATATTACCGCCAGACGCGTTATGGGTTTGCCCGCGGTGATGAACCGGTGCGATACGTAGGAAACATTCGTCGCTACTACGACACTTTGGTTTGGTTGGATGAACGAGGACGCATACCAGCTCAACCCCTAGATATTTCACTTCCGACCGGAAGTGGCGATGAGGCTGAATAATGCGCACAACAAAACGTCTAGTCCCTCATGCGCGTCGTCGTGCATGGTTACGCAAGAAACGCCACCTGTTAAATGACCGCCGGCAGAAATGGTTCCGGTTGTGTGAAAAAGAAGATTAAAGCTTTATAATACGCGGCTGCGAAGAGTCGTAATTGCCATCCAATGCCAATCTGGAGAATGATCTGTGGAGATAGTACGCGGCGCCCCAGCCCTATCTGAATTTCGAACGGAAAAGTTATTGCAACGCCTGCAACAAGCCAATGTACCGGTGCAAGACATTTACGCCGAATACATGCACTTTATTGACGTAAAAAGTGCTCTTGATGATGCGGATCAGCATGTACTCAAGAAACTACTGACCTATGGACCGGCGTTAGCGCAACATTTACCCGAAGGGCGGTTGCTGGTGGTCACACCACGGCAAGGTACGATTTCACCCTGGTCGTCGAAAGCTACAGACATCGCGCACAACTGTGGTCTTCAGCAAATTCGCCGGATTGAACGCGGCATTGCGTACTATTTAGAAGGTGACCTCACTGCTGAACAGGTGGCGCAGGCTGAAGCTGTGTTACACGATCGCATGACGGAAACTGTGATGGCCAGCTTGCAAGACGCAGAGGTCTTGTTTGCCGCAGCGGAACCTGCAACTTTGGCTTCAGTGGATATCCTTGCGGGCGGTCGTGACGCGTTGCAACGCGCCAATATCGACATGGGCTTGGCCTTAGCTGACGACGAAATTGACTATCTCTATGAAAACTTCAGCGCCTTAGGGCGTAACCCTAACGACATTGAACTCTACATGTTTGCGCAAGCAAACTCAGAGCATTGTCGCCATAAGATTTTCAATGCCGATTGGACCATTGATGGCAAAGAACAGCTTAAATCGCTGTTCAAAATGATCAAAAACACCTTTGAGGCGACCCCTGATCACGTACTGTCGGCCTACAAAGATAACGCAGCGGTCATGGTAGGTTCAGAAGCGGGGCGCTTCTATCCTTATCCAGCAGGTACCGCAGCAGCAGGTGAGTACAGCTACTTCCACGAGCCTGTGCATATTTTGATGAAAGTCGAAACCCACAACCACCCGACGGCCATTTCGCCATTCCCAGGCGCGGCGACCGGCTCTGGTGGTGAAATTCGCGACGAGGGCGCCACTGGGCGTGGTGCCAAGCCGAAAGCTGGCTTAGTTGGCTTTAGCGTATCGAACTTGCGTATTCCGGGCTTTGAACAGCCGTGGGAAGAAGACTTTGGTAAACCTGACCGGATTGTTACCGCGCTTGAGATCATGCTCGATGGCCCCTTGGGCGGCGCGGCATTTAATAACGAATTTGGTCGTCCAGCACTAACTGGTTATTTCCGCACCTTCGAAGAAAAAGTGAACAGCCATAACGGCGAAGAGGTGCGTGGCTACCACAAGCCGATCATGATTGCCGGTGGTATGGGCAACATCCGTGAGAATCACGTTGAAAAGGGTGAAATCCCAGTCGGCGCCAAACTAGTTGTACTCGGTGGCCCAGCCATGAACATTGGCCTTGGTGGTGGTGCAGCGTCATCGATGACCTCGGGGACGTCAAGTGAAGATTTAGATTTTGCCTCAGTGCAGCGCGACAACCCAGAAATGGAACGTCGTTGTCAGGAAGTCATTGACCGTTGTTGGCAGCTTGGCGAGAAGAACCCGATTGCATTTATTCATGACGTCGGCGCTGGTGGTTTATCCAACGCTATGCCGGAGCTGGTGAGTGATGGCGGCCGTGGTGGTAACTTCGAACTGCGTGAAATACCCAACGACGAACCGAGCATGTCACCGTTGGCGATTTGGTGTAACGAATCTCAAGAGCGCTATGTGATGGCAATTGCGCCAGAGCGTATGGAAGTGTTCGCGGCCATTTGTGAGCGTGAACGCGCCCCTTATGCGGTTATTGGTGAAGCCACCGAAGCTGAGCACCTGACGTTAACCGACGCGCATTTTGACAACACGCCGATCGATTTGCCGCTCGATGTATTGCTTGGAAAACCACCGAAAATGCATCGTGACGTGACCTCAAAGCGTGTTGACGGCATTGAGTTAGATACCCAAGCGATTGACGTTGAAGAAGCTGCGGAGCGCTTGTTGCGTCTGCCTGCTATTGCCGAGAAAACCTTTTTGATTACCATCGGCGACCGCTCCGTGACGGGCCTAGTGGCGCGTGACCAAATGGTCGGGCCGTGGCAAATCCCTGTGGCGGATGTCGCAGTAACCGCGGCCAGCTACGACAGCTATGCCGGTGAAGCTATGGCCATGGGTGAACGCACCCCGTTGGCGCTACTCGACTTCGCAGCCTCGGCAAAAATGGCCGTTGGTGAAGCACTGACCAACATTGCCGCCGCTGACATTGGTGACTTAAAACACATTAAACTTTCGGCAAACTGGATGGCAGCAGCAGGCCACCCTGGCGAAGATGCCGGTTTATACGAAGCTGTGAAAGCCGTGGGTGAAGAACTTTGCCCAGCGTTAGGGCTGACCATTCCGGTCGGCAAAGACTCCATGTCAATGAAGACTCAATGGCAGCAAGATGGCGAAGACAAAGCCGTTACCGCACCGTTGAGCTTGGTCATTACTGCCTTCGGCCGCGTGCGCGATGTGCGTCGTACGTTGACACCACAGCTACGTACCGATAAAGGTCCAACCAAGTTGCTGTTGATTGACCTAGGCGCAGGGCAAGCGCGTTTGGGCGGCTCAGCCCTAGCGCAAGTGTACCGTCAGCTTGGCAAAAATGCGCCGACGGTCGATAACGCTGATTTACTTGCTGGCTTCTTTAATGCGACTCAACAACTTGTTCGTGATAAGAAGCTGTTAGCCTACCACGATCGCTCCGATGGCGGTTTGTTCGTGACCGTTGCTGAGATGGCTTTTGCTGGCCACTGCGGTGTCAATGTGCGCCTTGACGGCATGCACGAGCATGACCTTGCGGCTTTGTTCAATGAAGAGCTAGGTGCGGTCATTCAGGTGCGCAGTGACGACGTAGAGAAAGTCCAAGCCGTCTACGCGGAAGCGGGCCTGGCTGACGCCTTAACGGTGATTGGTGAAGTCACAGACGAAGATGTCGTGCAGTTTACCCGCGATGGCCAAGTGGTGCTTGAACACGCACGTAGTCACTACCGCAGCATTTGGGCGGAAACCACGCATAAAATGCAGCGCTTACGCGATAACCCTGCCTGTGCTGACGAAGAGTTTGCGGCGAAGAAAAACACCTCAGACACGGGGTTGTTTGCCGATCTGACCTTCGATAGCAGTGAAGATGTAGCGGCACCATATATCAATACCGGCCGTGATCCCGTCGTGGCAATCTTGCGTGAACAAGGCGTCAACTCCCATGTAGAAATGGCTGCTGCCTTTGACCGCGCAGGTTTTGCCGCCATTGATGTGCACATGAGCGACATTCTCAGCGGCCGTGTAAGCCTAGAACAATTCAACGGCCTAGTCGCCTGTGGCGGCTTCTCGTACGGTGACGTTTTGGGCGCCGGTGAAGGCTGGGCGAAATCTATTCTGTTTAACAGCCGCGCGCGCGACCAATTTGCTTCGTTCTTTGAACGCGAGAAAACCTTTGCGCTTGGTGTTTGTAACGGTTGTCAGATGCTGTCGAACTTGCGCGACCTTATTCCTGGCGCCGAAGCTTGGCCACACTTTGTGACCAACCGCTCAGAGCGCTTCGAAGCTCGCTTTAGTATGGTTGAAGTGCAAGACAGCCCATCGCTGTTCTTTAAAGAGATGGCTGGTTCGAAAATGCCGATCGCGGTATCCCATGGTGAAGGCCGCGCTGAATTCAAAGGCAACAACTTAGCGGAAATCAAAGCTAAAGGCCTCGTGGCGATGCGTTATATCAATAACGATGGCAGCGTTGCCAGTCAGTACCCAGCGAACCCGAATGGCTCGCCTGAGGGCATTACCGGCTTAACCACGCCAGACGGTCGCGTTTCAATTATGATGCCGCACCCTGAACGTGTGTTCCGCACGGTAGCCAACAGCTGGCATCCAGACGAATGGAGCGAGGATAGCCCGTGGATGCGTATGTTCCGTAACGCACGTGTGTACTTAGGCTAAGCCTTTGTTTTACAGACAATAAAAAACCCGGCTCGAAAGCCGGGTTTTTTGTGTGCGTCAGTAGGACTTAGAAGTCGTACTGGAAGCCTAGGCGAACGCTCCAAAGTGATGGAGAGCCAGCGCGGCCTTGCACTGAGTTAATACGTGGATTGATTTCTTCAAACACCCACTGGTTTTGGTCGTTAATACCAACTTCAGCAACGTTTACGGCGCGTGGGAAGCTGGCTTCGTAAAGCACGCCCCAATCGTCGTTCAACATGTTGGTGAAGTTATCAACTACGAAGTAGATGCTTGATTTATGACCGTCCATGAAACCAGGTAATTCTTGTTCCACTTTCAGGTCAACTTTGTGCCACCAGTCGCTGTTGAACTCGTTACGCGGTGCAATACCACCAGCGTACTGGTTCAGGCCAGCTTCATCGATAAATGCCAAGAACTCTTGGATTTGTGCTTCGGTAAGGTCATCACCCCAAACCACGTTGGCATCGTCGGCACCGGTAGGTACGTACAACAGTGAACGACCGCTGGTGATATCACCCACTGCAGCGTTCATGGTGAAGCTGTATGGACGACCTTTGTTAGCAGAAGCAAACACGCTGAACTTGGTATCGTGACCGGCTAACCATTCAGCAGTGTAGGTACCACGGAAGGTAAAGCGGTGTGGGATCTCATAGTTCGAGGTCGCAATGCCTGGGTTTTCTGCATCGGCAGTAGCAACGCTCGTGTAGTTTGAGTACGCCACTGAGCTGGTCATTGGGTTCACATCTTCAGCATTGTTCCATGCATAAGCAAGTGACCAATCAAAGCCCCAGTCGTGCTCTTTCGAAATAGCGAAGCTAATGCTGGTTTGCTCACCAGAATCACCGTTAACGTTGGTCAGCAAGAAGGCATCTGAACCGCTGCGCGAGTAGATTGGACGACCATCAGGTGCTGTACCTGATTGCTCCGCACGCAAGTCACGAATGATCGCAGCGTCTTGCTTACGGGTGTGCAAGAAGTCAGCCATTAACACGTAGTCGTTTTCAGTCACGTAAGTTGCGCCGACCGCGAATTTCCACTCGTTAGGGATTTCGAAGTTCGGGTCAAGAGCGTTCACTGGACCACGACCTGCTGCTTGTGCGACTTCATCAATCATTTCTACCGGAATATCGATGATTGGGCTGCCACTGCCGTAGTCGAGGTCAAACAAGTTGACGTTGAAACGGTTGGCTTCATACAAGCTTACGCCGTTGTTCGAGTAGTTGTTTGACAACCAAACGTTCGGGTTACCACCAGAGTAAAGACCAAAGCCACCACGTACTTCTAACTGGTCATTAACCACCCAGTTCATGCCTACACGCGGCTGAATCAAGCCTTCACCGTCAAGGGTTGCAGTGTTGGCAAAGCCATAGGTGTCTTGGAACGACTGGTTAAGTAGTGGTTCGTCACTGGTGGTGTACCAGTCGTAACGTAAACCAAGGGTCAAAGTGAGGTCGTAATCGATGAAGTAGTATTCATCTTGCGCGTACAAGGTGTTGACCGCGTACTTGAATTGACCTGCGCCATCATCTGGGTTGTTGGTACCGGCAGCATTTTCATAAATGATACGGTTAACCAAGCCATTTTCGAAATCGTCGATTGAGCTAAAGCGATGCTCACCTTGTGATTCCTGAATGAACAAGTTGAACACGTCATAGCTTTCGTATTCATAACCGAAAGTGAAGGTGTGGTCGTTGTACAAGTAGGTACCTGAAAGCTTGTAGAACATAGTGTCATAAGCAAGCTTGTTCGAGTGGCGAGAGTCGTCCGCACCCAAATAGATGGTGTTACCGTTGTGACGGATTTGCACTTCACCAATCTCGGTACCGCCCAATGGCACTACAGCATTCTCTAACTCTGAGTAACCGGCACGAAGCTCGGTTGAGAAGTTGTAAGTCCAGTCAGAGTAAAGCTGTGCCACGTATGAATTGAATTCAGCACCACGTGAATAGAAGTGGTTCGAGAACTCAAGCTCGTTGTCGTCACCATCAGACTCGGCAATTGAGTAGCCGTCGTTGTAGTTGTAGGTGAACTGGGCACGGTGATCTTGGTTGATATACCAGTCGATCTTGGCCAAGAATTTCTCGTCTTCTACTGGCAAGCTTGACGGGAAGCTGCCTGGTTCAAAGCCATAAACGTCGCGAGCAATGCTAGCGATACGGTCAAGGTCAGACTGAGTTACGCCCAAAACAGGGGTAGCTACGTTAGCGTCTTCAGGACCACGATCGAAGGTGTCAGAACCTTCAAGTTTTTCGTAGGCGACAAAAGCAAAGAGCTTGTCTTTGATAAGTGCGCCACCGCCATTGAAGCCGTAACGTTTTTCGTTGAATGCACCAATGTTGATTGGCTCGCCTTCAAGCTCATCACCGGTAAGAGAGTCGTTGGTGTAGTCAAAGAAGACGCTACCGAACAATTCATTTTCGCCAGATTTGGTAACGGCGTTGATGTTACATGCAGTAAAACCACCGTACTGCACGTCAAACGGTGCTAATTCAACAGCAACCTGCTCAATCGCATCATAAGAGAACGGCATACGCTCAGTAGGGTAACCGCTTGAGTTCAGGCCGAAGTTATCGTTCGTGCGCACACCATCAACAGTTAAGCTGTTGAAACGTGGGTTAGCACCACCACACTGAATATCACGCGCGTTAGTTTCGTTAATATAGATACGCGGGTCGATTTGCACCACATCTTTGATATCACGATTCGCTGAAGGCTGCTCTTGCAGGTCACTTAAGCTGAAGTTAGACGCTGGGCTGCTAGAACCTGAAGTCATAGTCAAACGGCGGCCTGAAACTTCGATGCGTTCAACGCTTTGCTGGGCAATTTGTACGCTCAAGTTTTCAGTTTCACCAAGCGTTAAGAACACGTTCTCAATAACTTCTTGGTTGCCTTGGCTATCTGTCACCGTGAGGGTGTACGGACCACCAACAGCCAAACCACGTGCTGAGAACAAGCCGTTATCGTTTGCTGATAAAGTGGTGCTGGTGCCGGTGCGCTCATCACGCAAGGTCACCTGAGCATTAGCAATAGTCTGGCCAGTGTTTTCACTGGTAACTACGCCGCGGATACTGGATGACGTCTCTTGCGCCGTTGCAGTTGCCGACAAGCCAATGGCAAGTGCGACCGCAGCAGCAATACGACTAGGTTTATTATTCAACATGATGTTGCTTTCCTGGGTTGTGGTTAAAACAAATTGTCGTTATTGGGTGACAAAGCCTAAGTGACTTCTATGACAGTTTGATGAAATAGTAGTCAAAAAATAATCAATTCACACTTTTTTCTTCACGTTTCTTGTTCTTTGCTTGTTCACGCTTTTTGCGGAAGAAATTCTGTAAGATCGCCGCAGAATCTGCTTCAAGAACACCGCCAATGACTTCAACTTTGTGATTCATAGTGTCGTGGTTGAGCACTTCAATCGCGGTTCCAGTTGCCCCGGTGCGCGGGTCTGGTGCGGCGTAAACCAAGGTTTTGATACGTGCATGTGTAATAAGCCCCGCGCACATGGCGCAGGGCTCTAAAGAAACATACAAAGTGGTATCAACAAGGCGATAATTATCGAGATGTTGCCCAGCAGCACGAATGGCTTGGGCTTCGGCATGGGCCGAGGGGTCGCTAAGGCGAATAACTTCGTTAAAGCCTTCACCAATGATGGTGTCATTGGCGACCACGACAGCACCGACAGGCACTTCACCGAGAGCTTCGGCGTGTTGTGCCAGTTCAAGGGCGCGACGCATGTAACGTTCGTGGTCCATTAGCGATCTCTTAAGTAAGACAGCAATATGGCGCGCATTCTAAAAAAAAGCCCCCGCAAATGCGAGGGCTTTTTGTACTTTTCTGTACTTTTTTACATTCCAGTTGTGAATAACTGGCTTAGAAGCGGTAGCGGATACCGATCTTCGCCTGCCAAGTTGAACGCTCTGGTAAGTAACGCGTAGGTGCTTGTGTGACCAAGTCGTTGGCACGGTTGTTGTACGGAGTACCGTAAACATACTGACCATCGTCGTTGATGTAAGCACTTACCAATTCACGTACGTTGTCACCGTATGGCATGACGTGTTTTTGACCTGCGTCTTTATCAAAGATCGCAATCAGGTTACGTACGTTGATGTACAACTCACCTTTGTGGCCATCAGCAAACCCAGGAAGCTCTTGGGTAAATTTGAAGTCCAAGTTGGTGGTCCAAGGGCCGCGCTCAGTGTTACGTGGCAAGTATTGACCTTCGTAGCCTGACAAACCTGCACGGTCTAGGTATTCCATGAACTGGTCATAACCAAAGCCATCTTCGTAAGCCACTGCTGGATCATCAGCACCGGTTGGGATGTACGGCAGGTAAACTGACGACTGACCCAAAGTACCGAATGGCTGGTTACCGAAGCTTACGTCACCGTAGCTGTCATACACGTAGCCCCAAGGACGACCTGAGTAACGTTCCCAGAACAAACCGAAGGTTGAGGTGTAACCGTTGAAGATTTCAGTCTTGTAGGTTACGTCCGCCATGAAGCGGTGCTCAACTTGGTAAGATGCAGTGCCTGGACGAACGTTTTGACGGTCGATGGCAACTGGGAAACGGTAGTTAGAGATAGCAGTACTTGAGCTACCAGCAACCGCTTCTTGGATGTCTTGGTTGGTATAGCTAGCACGCATGCTCAGACCGTTGTCCCATGCTTTACCAAGGGTAGTGGTGAAGATTTGGCTCTTACCGCCGTCACCGTTGGTGAGCAATAGGTCATAACGTTGAACGTTACCGTGATCGCCAACTCCACCTGGAGTGTGGTCATCAAGCGGATCGTCGACTACGTAGATGATACGGCCGCCGTCGACGGTGGTACGTGGGTCACCGTTTTCGTCCAACAATGGTACACGGGTCAAATCTTTCCACTGCACGTCGTCTTTACGACGCGTGTAGATGTATTCAACGCTAGCGAACCAGTCATCGCCAAGGGCTGGGATGCTGAAGTTGTTGAAATCAACACCGAAGCTGCCGCGCCAGTCTGAAGGCAAGTCAAATTCTGGGTCAATCGCGTTCACGTAACCGTCAGCGATCAAGCCATCTTTAACAGCTTGTGGTACTTCAGTTGGGTCAACATTGTCGAAGAACACTGACCATGGCACGTCCGACAAGAAACGGTCGAATTGTGAGAAGGTCAAACCGTTGTTGGTGTACGAGTTCGATACCCAAACATTTGGACGACCACCGGCATAGCGACCGAAGCCACCACGCAACTGCACGTCGTCAGTCAACTGATATTTGAAACCTACACGTGGCAAGATCAAGTCTTTACCGTTCAGGTTTTCAGTGTTAGCAAAACCGTAACGTGCGGCAAAGTTCGGGTTATACATAGGCTTGTCTTCAGCGTGCATACGCTCGTAGCGCACACCGAACATAAGCTCTAGGTCCCAAGTTGGCTGCCAAGTATCTTGAATGTAAAGAGCTTGCTGGCCTTGGGTGAAGTTTGCTGCGGCATCATTGATGTCGCCAGTCAAACTACCAGAATAGTAGAACGCACCTGCTTCGCGGTTACGGAAGTCTTCGATGCTATCGAATTCCCATGAACCTAAAGCGTTCTGTACGAACAAGTTATAGATGTCCGTTTCAGAGAAGGCATAACCGAAACCAATCGCATGATCGCCAATCAGGTATTCACCGTTCGCTTGGAATTCGATGGTGGTGTTTTCACCTTCGTTAGCGTGACGTGAATAGTCAGGGCCAAATTCAATGGCGTTACGGCCACCCACTTCAACGGTAACCATACCCATGGTACGACCGTTCAACGGATCTTGAATCGCTTCAACATTCTTGTGCGAAAGTTTGATGTCGCTCGAGAAGTTTGAGCTCCAGTTTGAGTAAACTTGTACCGCGTAAGCGTCAAGGATCTGCTCGTTGTTGTACCAGCTAGATGACAAGGTCAAAGTACCATCGCCGCCGTATTGGTTACGAATTGAGTTACCGTCGGTACGCTGATAAGTGAACGCTGCGCGGTGTTCGTTGCTGATGTTCCAGTCAAGTTTCACGAGAAGTTTGTTGTCTTCTTCGTCGGCAGGGATGTTCCAGCCGCCTAACTGGTCGTCACGCAAGCCATAAACATCACGTGCGATTGCCAATACTTCGTTTAACTCTTCGGTGGTGATGTTGGCAATGTTTGCCGCATCAGAACCGATAGGACCACGATAAGGCGCATTGCTCTCATCTTGGGTCTCATAGTTCACGTAGAAGAACAATTTGTCTTTGATGATTGGACCACCAAGACCAAAACCTAAAGTCTTTTCTTCGTAGTCAACATTCGGTGGCAAAGCATCTTCGTCGTACTTCGAAGCTTCAGCGTCACCAGCAAGGCTGTCGCTGGTGTACTGATAGAAGAATGAGCCTTCAAGTTCGTTGGTACCAGATTTGGTTACCGCGTTTACTTTAGCACCGGTGAAGTTGGTGTCTTTTGCGTTAAAAGGTGCAACATCAACAGTGATCTGCTCGATCGCGTCGATTGAAATCGGTGAACCTTGGGTTGGGTAACCGTTGTTGTTCAAACCGAAGTCGTCGTTCTGGTTAATACCATCAACAGTGATTGAGTTGTATTTCGGGTTGTTACCCGCAACCACTAGCTGGTCACCGTCGCCCAATTGCGTTGCAAGTGGGTTCAAACGAACGATTTCTTTCAAATCACGGCTGTAGGTAGGCAATGATTCGATTTGCTCTTCACCAAACGAACTGCTTGAACCGTTGTTCAGTTGCGCATAGTTGATCGCTTGACCGGTAACGCTGATGCGTTCAACGTTAGCAGCTTCCAACTGAGCGTTCAGGCGGAAAGTTTCGCCAAGTTTCAAGAACACTTCTGAATACTGCGCGTCTTGATATACGTCAGAATCGATAGTGATGCGGTACGGACCACCAACACGTAGACCAGCAGCGATGAAGCTACCGTTATTATCAGTGTTAACCTCGGTGCGGCTACCTGATGGTACGTGTTCGATGACAACTGTGGTATTGGCTGCGCCACTACCTTGTGGTCCAAGAATCTCGCCTCGCATAGAAGCTGAGGTGTCTTGTGCTACCGCTGTTGCTGAGGCAAAGCCTAAGGCTATTGCGACGGCACTTGCGGTGCGCGAAAATCGCAGAGATGTACTCATCTTTCTTAATTTCCTGGGTTGTGGTTTAAAAAAAATCTTGAAAGGCAATACCGCTTGATGTTGAGCCTTGTGAATTTTGTCTACGCTTTTATAACACTGGCTTGTGTCAAAAATGTGACAGTATTTTAATCAATTCTGCTGACAATTGCACCGATAAAGTGGAACTAATATGATAAAAATCTGTCCGAGTCGCTCTTCAAATGTTGCAGGAACGTCTATGAAGCCTATTCTGTTGAGTGTTATAGCTTTGTTCGCTTTTTGCTTAAGTGGGTGTGATGTGCCAAAAAAAAATGCCAAACCGCCGGTAACGCTCCGCGTTGCAACTTTTAATGTCAGCATGGATGCCTCGAATTACCTGCCAGCAGAAAAGTGGCAAAGCGAAGGTGCGCAAGCTTTGCCGAATGCGCTTCAGCAGCAACATCCGCAGATACGAGCTATTGCCGAAATCATTCAGCATGTGCGACCTGACATCATTGTGTTAAATGAATTCGATTATTTGCCGCAAGCGCAGGTGCTCGAACGCTTTCAACGTGAGTTTTTAGCTGTCAGCCAAAACGGTGAGGCACCGCTCGAGTATCCCTACAGTTTTGTCGCGCCAGTGAATACCGGGCGCGCCAGTCCGTTTGATTTAAATCGCGACGGTAAAACTACCGGGGTGGGCGATGATGCTTGGGGTTATGGCAACTACGAAGGTCAGTACGGTATGGCGGTGTTGTCCAAATACCCTATCGATGAAACCGCAACGCGGACCTTCCAGTTTTTCAAATGGCGCGATCTGCCCGGCGCACTGCGGCCACTCGTGCCTAAGTCGCACGAACCTTGGTATACCGACGATGCCTGGGCGCAAATGCCGTTAAGTTCTAAGTCCCACTGGGATGTCATGGTCGATGTGGAGGGTTACCCTTTGCATCTGCTAGTGAGTCACCCAACGCCGCCGGTGTTTGATGGCGAAGAAAACCGTAATGGCCGTCGCAATCACGATGAAATTCGTTTTTGGCATAACTATGTTGGCGACTTGGATGCCCAGTACATTTATGACGATCAAGGTCGCCGCGGCGGCTTAGCTGCCGAGCAACGCTTTATTATCGCCGGCGATTTGAATGCCTCGATTGAGAGTGCAGACAATGTGCCAGGCACCATTGAGCAGCTGCTAGAGCACCCTGCGGTGCAAGGTGAATTTGTTCCCACCAGTGCTGGTGGTCAGGCGCATACGCCGGACAATCCATTGGCTGCACAACATACCGCAGGCTGGCGTAAACGTGCCGATTATGTGCTGCCGTCGAACTATGGCGTTCGTATTATCGATGGCGGTGTGTTTTGGCCGGCCGCAGGAGATGCGAAAGCGGATCTGGTCACTGATCGCCAAGGTTCCTCTGATCACCGTTTGGTATGGCTTGACATCCAATTGCAGTAAATTTCACAAAAATGTCGTAGATTCATAAAACTGTCATAATGTGTCGTAATAATGATGCTGCTTAAAAACGACTAGGTGAAGCACGATGTCACGAAAAATTCTGATTGTTGAAGATGAAGCGCCGATTCGCGAAATGCTCAGCTTTGTCATGGAGCAGCATGGTTATCAAGCAGTTGAAGCAAGCGATTATCAAGTCGCCTTAGAAAAAATCGTCGAGCCATTTCCAGATATGATCTTGCTGGATTGGATGCTGCCCGGCGGCTCTGGGATTCAGCTCGCCAAAAAACTTAAGAGTGATGATTTTACCCGTGGCATTCCGATTATCATGTTAACGGCGCGCGGCGAAGAAGAAGATAAAGTTCGCGGTCTCGAGGTTGGGGCCGACGATTACATTACGAAGCCATTCTCACCAAAAGAGCTGATGGCGCGCATGCGCGCAGTGTTCCGTCGCGTGTCACCAACGGCACTCGATGAACCATTGGAAATCGAAGGTCTAAAACTTGACCCAATCTCGCATCGCGTGAGTGCTTTTAATGACCGCATTGATATGGGGCCGACCGAATTTAAATTACTCCACTTCTTTATGACACACCCAGATCGTGTGTATAGTCGAGAGCAACTCCTCGATAATGTTTGGGGCACGAATGTCTACGTTGAAGACCGTACCGTGGATGTCCATATTCGCCGACTACGCAAAGCCATTGAGATGCATGGCCACGACCGCTTGGTGCAAACCGTACGCGGTGTTGGTTATCGCTTCTCGCCGCGCTAAATTGCCCGCAACGCAAGGGGCGGCGAGCCATGGATAAACGTTTTTCTGCAGCCTTTATTTTGCGCGGCTTCCTTTGGTATGTCGTGCCCTTGGCTGTGCTCGGTTGGTTGTTCGGGTACTTTTGGCAAGTCTTGAGCTTCGGTTTACTGGGTATTCTCGCGTGGCATTATTTTTATCAGTATAAATTGGTCGATTGGTTGTGGCATCGCCGCACCATGCTGCCGCCGAGCGCCCCCGGTAGTTGGAGTTACATTTACGATGGTATCTATCGTACCCAACGCCGCAGTCAGCAGCGGCGCCGCGCGCTGGCTCGGATCTTGCGCCGTTTTCGTGAAGCCTCAGAAGCCATCCCCGATGCGGCCATTGTCTTTCGTCGCGACGGTGGCCTGATTTGGTGTAACAAGCTTGGGCAGTTCTATTTTGGTTTGAAATGGCCGGCTGACACGGGCATTCGCTTATCCAATTTGATCCGTCATCCTGAATTCATTGCCTACCTACAAAAAGGCGATTTTGCCGACGCCATGTATTTGCCATCGCCGGTGCGTGAAGATATCGAACTTGAAGTGCGTGTTATGCCCTACAGCGAAGATCAATACTTGCTGATGGCGCGTGATGTCACACAACTGCGTCGCTTAGAGCAAATGCGCAAAGACTTCGTCGCTAATGTTTCGCACGAACTCAAAACACCGCTGACGGTTATCCAAGGCTATTTGGAAATGCTCGATGATGACGTCAGCGCTATGCCGCCAGCATTGTTGCAAAAAGCGGTAAAAGACATGAGCGGACAATCGACGCGCATGCGCAACTTGGTCGACCAACTACTGTCATTGTCGCGGATTGATTCAGCACGTGGCGATATTTTTGAGCGTTCAGTGGCGGTACCCGATCTCTTGCGTCGCATTCAACAAGATGCCGAGCAACTGAACCTAGAAAAGCAACATCAACTGCAGTTTGATATTGCTGAGCACAGCATGTACGGGCGCGAAGATGAACTTCGCAGCGTGTTTGCCAACCTCGTCACCAACGCCATTCATTACACGCAGCCCGGCGGCAAGATCACGGTGCGCTGGCGCCCAGTTGGCAAACAAATGGAATTCAGTGTGACCGATAACGGCCCAGGCATACCTACCGAACACATTCCTTTAGTCACTGAGCGTTTCTATCGCATCGACAAAGACCGTAACAGTAGCAAAGGTGGATCAGGCCTTGGTTTGGCGATTGTTAAACAAGCTGTGGAACACCACCATTGCAAGTTAACTATTGATTCAGTGGTAGGGCGCGGGTCAACGTTCAGCGTAAGGGTACCCGAGGAATTGGTGATCACACCTGCCAAGGCATGACAAAAAAATGGCAGAAATATGACAAATAAATAGTGGTTGTCATCAAAGTGTCATATTGACCTACTAAAATTCCCAGTGTTCATTAAGCAAAGCTAAGTTGAAACTCACTAATTCTTAGCACTGACACTTGGAGTCATTATGAAAGTTAAATCAGTACTTCTTGCTTTAAGCGTAGCTGGCCTGGTAGCAACCTCTGCCCACGCTCAAAAAGCGACTGACAATCTTCCTGAATACGAAAAAGTAAGTGGTCTTTCAGGCAACCTTTCTTCAGTTGGTTCTGACACACTTGCCAACATGATGACCTTTTGGGCAGAAGAATTTAAGCGTCTGTACCCGAACGTAAACATGCAAATTCAAGCGGCCGGTTCGTCAACTGCGCCACCAGCCTTAACTGAAGGCACTTCAAACTTCGGCCCAATGAGCCGTGGTATGAAATCAAAAGAAATCGAAGCTTTTGAAAAACGTCATGGCTACAAGCCGACACCAGTGCGCGTCGCCATTGATGCCTTGGCGGTTTTCGTCCACAAAGATAATCCTATCGAAGGCATGACCATCGCTGAAGTTGACGCTGTGTTTAGTAACACACGTTTGTGTGGTGCTACTGAGCAAGTGCAGCGCTGGGGCGATTTAGGTTTAACCGGAAGCTGGGGCAATCGTGACCTGCAGTTATACGGTCGCAACTCAGTATCAGGTACTTACGGCTACTTCAAAGAAATCGCCTTATGTGACGGCGACTTCCGCGCTAACGTAAACGAGCAGCCAGGTTCTGCATCAGTTGTACAGTCGGTTTCAACTTCACTGAATGCGATTGGCTATTCAGGTATCGGTTACCTGACTTCAGGTGTGAAAACTGTACCTTTGGCTGTTGCTGAAGGCGCTGAGTACGTAGACGCAACCACAGAAAATGCGTTGGCTGGTAAGTACCCACTTTCGCGCTTCTTATACGTGTACGTGAACAAGCATCCAAACAAGCCACTTGACCCAGCGACGGCTGAGTTCCTGAAAATGGTACTGTCAAAAACTGGACAAGTGATTGTTGATAAAGACGGCTACATTCCATTACCGAAAATGGTCGTTGAGCAAGAGCTAGAAAAGCTCGGCTTAAACTAAGAGCGAAAAACCCGGCACCCGCCGGGTTTTTCTTTCGTTACTTGTTACTCGTTACTCGTGACTCGGGTAGCCCGTGGTTCTACCACGGGTCAAACCAGACGTTTTGACCAAATTCGTTGAAGTCGAGAATCCCCGTGGTAGAACCACGGGCTACAATCAGCAAATAACGAATAACGATTAACGATTAACGATCTTTTCAATAAATTTCAGTTTTATGACGGTGGTGTAACAATACTGTCATACTTGTCGACTATACTGCGCGCAGTGAAATTTCTAACTTGCACAACCACTCGAGGTTACGATGGCGGCAGCAAAACCCTCAATGGGAGCCAGCAATTATCGACTCTTTAAAGACCGCGCAGCGCGCTGGGGCGTTAGCCTTGGCGGGGTGATGGTCTTGGTCGCATTGTTGCTCATCTTCTTCTATCTGCTTTATGTAATTGAGCCGATTTTCCGTGGCGTTGAAATTAACCATCAGCGTAGCTTCCAAACACCTGCCGAAAATGTTGTGGCAATGGGTATGGAAGAACAGTCAGAAATCGGTTACCAATTCACCGCTGACGGCGAATTGGTCTACTTTGCTATGCAGGCGAAAAAAGGGACCGATTGGCAACCTGGTCTGGAGTTGCTGCGAACTAAGGTGACTGCAGCACAGCCGACGGCATTCACGCAAACGCAACCACAGAACAACCGCTATGCCTATGCGGTACCCGGTGGTTCTGTACGCATTATCGAACCAAAATTCTCCAGCCGCTTTATCGATGGCGAAATGTTTGTTGAGCCACGTGAAGTTGAGCTGGACGACCGCGAGTTGTTGCAAGTGGATCCGCAGCAACAAGATATTACTAAACTCGCTTACGAATACGATGGCGAGTCTAAGTTGTTTGCCGCTCAAACCGCTGATGATCGGGTCATCGTCAACTACATGCAGGCGCAACGCAACTTTTTAAGTGGCGCAGTCGAGATGAAATCGAACGTCAGTGAACTGCCGATTACTGGTGGTGTTGACCAACTGATTGTGACGCCAGATTTGCGCCAAGTGATGGTGCGCCAGAACAATCGCTTCTGGGTCTTTGATGTGACCCGCACCGGTGCCGTAAAAGAGCGCCAACTGATTAATGTGGATAGCCGTCGCTTTGGTGAAGTCACGTCGATGAGTTTATTGTCAGGTGCAAGTTCTGTCTTGTTCGGCCACGCTAACGGTAAGATCACCCAGTGGTTTGAAGTGGCTGGCGACGATGGCCGACGCTATCAGTTTATTCGTGATTTCCAAGCGGCAGAGAGTGCCATCACTGAAATCGTGGTTGAGTATTACCGCCGCACCTTCTATACCATCGCTGCCAGTGGTGAGGTTGGTGTTTTCCACACTACCTCGGAAGCAGAGCTTTATCGCGGCCACCCGGACGCTTTCAAAGCTGAAAACCTAGTTATTGATCCACGTGCCAATACCTTGCTGATGCGTGAAGGGCAGCAGTTACATGCCTTCGAACTCATCAATGAACATCCAGAAGTCACCTGGAGTGGCTTGTGGCAGGAAGTTTGGTACGAGGGATACCCTGAGCCGGACTACGTTTGGCAATCAACTTCAGGCTCCGACGACTTTGAGCCCAAATTTAGCTTAGTACCGATCTCGTTCGGTACCATTAAAGCCGCCGCCTACGCGATGTTGTTTGCGGTGCCTATTGGTCTTGCTGCCGCAGTTTACACCGCCTACTTTATGTCGCCGAGCGTACGTAAAGTGGTGAAGCCCACGGTAGAAATCATGGAGGCCTTGCCGACGGTTATTCTTGGTTTCCTTGCCGGCTTGTGGCTAGCGCCGTTAGTGGAGGCCTATTTACCGGGGATCATTGCGGTCATTGTGTTGGTGCCGCTGGCGATCATCTTGTTCGCCATGCTGAGTTCAGTCTTGCCACAAGTCATTCGCTCACGCTTAACCGACGGCAACGCCGCGTTGGTCTTGGTGCCCTTGGTTGCCTTCGTTGGCTGGTTGTCGTTCCAACTATCGCCGGTTATCGAAAATGTGTTATTTGACGGCAACGTGCGTCAGTACCTTACTAACGAGCTTGGCATCACCTTTGACCAACGCAACTCGTTGGTGGTGGGTATTGCCATGGGCTTCGCGGTTATTCCGACCATTTTCTCGATTGCTGAAGATGCGGTCTTTAGCGTGCCGAAGCACTTGTCGAATGGCTCCTTGGCCTTAGGTGCGACCACCTGGCAGACCTTGACCAAAGTGGTGTTGCTCACAGCGAGTCCGGGTATTTTCTCGGCGGTCATGATGGGCCTCGGTCGCGCCGTTGGTGAAACCATGATCGTACTAATGGCGACCGGTAACACACCTATTATGGACTGGAATATCTTTGAAGGTATGCGCACGCTCTCGGCCAACATTGCCGTTGAAATGCCGGAGTCAGAAGTTGGCAGTTCGCACTACCGGATTCTTTTCTTAGCAGCCTTTGTGCTCTTTGTTTTCACTTTCGCGTTCAATACGGTGGCGGAACTTGTTCGTCAGCGCTTGCGCGATAAATACAGCTCGATGTAAGCGAGAGGATTTCCATGAAGCAATGGTTTAACTCAGGAAAACCCTGGATTTGGCTCACCGCAGGTTCTGTGAGTATCAGTCTGATCGCGGTTATCGGGCTGCTGATACTGATTGGTTGGCGCGGTTTATCGTTCTTCTGGCCTGCACAAATTCATGAAATGGATGTGCGTGCCAACGACGGTTCGATTTCGACCATCATCGGTGAGGTTTATGACTCCGAAACCATTCCGCTGACCCGCCTGCAAGAATCAGGTGTGCAGTTGGAAAACTTTAATGAGCCGACCCTTGACCGTTGGTTGATAAAGATCGGTAACCGTGAATATGTGCCGCTCGACTTTACTTGGGTACTCGAGCCGCAAATTGTGCGTGACGAAACGCCATCGGACTTGGCGAAATTAGAGCGCTCGAAGGACGGTAACTTCTATGGTTATGTGGTCGACGTTTTAGAAAACGGCGAATCGGTCACCAACAGTGAAAATGTGCGCGAAGTTTTGCAGCAGCGTATTGAGCGCGTGGTTGAGATCAATGAACAAGCCGAAGATCTACAAGATAGCGAAATCGGTGCCATTAACTACCAGCTGAATCAATTGCGTCTTGAGCGTCGCGCGCTGGACCTGCAAGGACAGCTTACTGCAGCTGAAGAAGCGCGCATTAGTGCCGCAGAGCAACAGTTGCGTGAAGACTACGAAGTGCTGGAAAAAGAACTCTTTGCCCTACGCGACCAAGCTAGCCGCGATGAAGTGGTCATGCGCGACATGCGTGGTGTCGAAGTCACATTGCCGATGTATCGCATGCTGGCGGTGTACTTCCCGAATGACATGAACTTTCTCGAGAAAGTCGGGCATTTCTTCGTGCAAATTGGCCAGTTCGTCAGCGAAGATCCGCGCGAAGCCAACACTGAGGGTGGTGTGTTTCCGGCAATTTTCGGTACCGTGTTTATGGTGCTGTTAATGTCGGTGATTGTGACGCCGTTTGGGGTGATTGCCGCGATTTATTTGCACGAATATGCCGGTAAAAATGCGATTACGCGGTTGATTCGTATTGCCGTAATCAACTTGGCAGGTGTACCGTCGATTGTTTACGGTGTCTTTGGCTTAGGCTTCTTTGTTTACATGGTCGGTGGTTCGCTTGACCAAATCTTCTATCCAGAAGCTTTGCCGAGTCCAACGTTCGGTACGCCTGGCGTCATGTGGGCAGCGATTACCTTGGCGATTCTAACTTTGCCAGTGGTCATTGTATCGACCGAAGAAGGTTTGTCGCGCATTCCAAGTACCTTGCGTGAAGGTAGCTTGGCGCTCGGCGCGACCAAAGCTGAAACCTTGTGGCGCATTATTATTCCAATGGCCTCTCCGGCAATTATGACCGGTCTGATTTTGGCCGTGGCGCGTGCCGCTGGTGAAGTTGCACCGCTAATGTTGGTCGGTGTGGTGAAGTCGGCACCAATGTTGCCGGTGGATGGGAACTTCCCGTACTTCCATTTGGATCGCAAATTTATGCACTTAGGTTTCCACATTTATGATGTGGGTTTCCAGAGTCCCAACGTTGAAGCGGCTCGACCGCTGGTTTACGCCACTTCGTTCCTATTGGTAACGGTCATTATTGGCTTGAACTTAACGGCTATTGGCGTGCGTAACCATTTACGTGAAAAGTATCGCTCACTTGAGCATTAATTAACGAAGCAGAAGCGAAAAGGTCTTACTATGATTTCGGTAACTCCGACAAACAATCAGGCAGACAGCCTCGATTTAGAAAATTTAACGGCGGATCAAACCGCTATGGAAATTCGCAATTTGAATCTGCACTACGGCGATGCTCAAGCTTTGCATGATATTTCCATGGCGATTCCACGTAACCGTGTGACCGCCTTTATCGGCCCATCGGGCTGCGGTAAGTCAACGTTGTTGCGTTGCATTAACCGCATGAACGATTTGGTTGAGATTTGTAAAATTACCGGCGAGATCCGCTTGCACGAGAAAAACATCTACGACAAAGATGTCGACGTCGCTGAATTGCGTCGCCGTGTGGGTATGGTATTCCAGCGTCCAAACCCGTTCCCAAAATCAATTTACGAGAACGTGGTTTATGGCATGCGCTTGATGGGCGTGAACGATCGCCGTACTTTAGATGAAGTGGTCGAACGCTCATTGAAAGGCGCAGCGCTTTGGGAAGAAGTCAAAGATCGCTTGAGTGCCAGTGCTTTTAGCTTGTCAGGTGGTCAGCAGCAACGTTTGGTGATTGCGCGCGCCATCGCGATCGAGCCAGAAGTACTGTTGCTCGATGAACCGACTTCGGCACTTGACCCAATTTCAACACTGACGATCGAAGAGTTGATCACCGAGTTGAAAGAAAAATACACCGTGGTGATTGTGACGCACAACATGCAACAAGCCGCGCGGGTTTCGGATCAAACAGCCTTTATGTACATGGGTAAGCTGATTGAATATGCTGATACCAACACGCTGTTTACCACGCCGACCCAGAAGCAGACCGAAGACTACATTACTGGACGTTACGGCTAAGAGGAGCTGAATCATGGATAAATTAAATACTGGCCGGCACATTTCCGGCAAATTTAATGACGAACTCGATGCCGTCCGTACCCAGGTCATGAACATGGGCGGTCTCGTTGAACAACAACTACGCGACTCGTTGGTCGCGATTGAAAACTCAGACCATGAGCTCGCCGAGCAAGTCTTACAGCGCGACTATAAAATTAACGCGCTGGAAGTACAGATTGACGAAGCCTGTGTGCAAATTATCGCCAAGCGTCAGCCTGCGGCAAGTGACCTGCGTTTGATCATCGCGATTTTCAAAACCATTGCGGACTTAGAGCGTATTGGTGACGAAGCTGAGCGTATTGCGCGCGTGGCTCTTGAGAGCTTCAACAACGATCAGCAGCAGTTCTTGGTCAGCCTTGAGAATCTCGGCCAGCAGGTGTTGGCGATGTTGCATGGCGTGCTTGACGCCTTTGCCCGCATGGACCTCGACAGTGCTTATGAAGTGCATCAAATGGACGCGCAAGCCGATCGTCAATACGAAGGCCTGACGCGTCAACTGATGACCTACATGATGGAAGATCCGCGCGGTATCCCAAAGGTCATGAACGTACTTTGGTCAGCACGTTCACTGGAGCGTATTGGTGACCGTTGCCAGAACATCGCCGAGTACATTATTTTCTTCGTCAAAGGTAAAGATGTACGTCACGTGTCGCCAGAATCCATGGCGCGGACCGTGGGTCGCCCGCAGCCTGATACCGAGTAAACTGAAGCATCCCCCAATCGTTTTAGGTCCAACGGTTGGGGGGGGAATATGACTAAGTTACTTCGTTATTTTGGGAGAGAAAAACTTAATTCGAAGAAAGTTCAAGGCTACAGCCGCCAGAATAATATAACTCGTAAGGTAGATAACAGCGATCAGTAACCATGCTTTATCTATACAGTTCGATGAAAAGATGAAGCATTCCTCCCAAGTAGAAATGGCAATACTGATTATTGGTGCTGCAATGATCACCCAAATCATGAACCCAAGCCATTTCAAGCGGAAAAAATAGCCGACAGCGACTAAAAATATCGCTGATAGAGAGACTTCCATAATCATTGAGAACATTGTCA
Source organism: Pseudidiomarina sp. (assembly GCA_048267225.1). Lineage (GTDB taxonomy): Bacteria > Pseudomonadota > Gammaproteobacteria > Enterobacterales > Alteromonadaceae > Pseudidiomarina. The sequence goes on along the minus strand of JBLWXY010000005.1, from coordinate 64,077 downwards.
TCGTGCATTCCTTATCGGTATAGTCCTTGGTTAGTGCTCTTAGTACAAAACCCTAGCGCGAATGGTGCCTTCAATGGCGCGCATTTGCTCTAGCAAATCGTCGGCGATGGTGCTTTCTTCTGGCGTATCGACGTCAATGACCACGTAACCCACTTCGCTGTCGGTTTGCAGGTACTGACCGGAAACGTTGATGTTCTGCTCGGCCATAATTTGGTTGATTTTGGTCAGCATGCCCGGGCGGTTTTGGTGAATATGCAGCAAGCGACGGGCGCCGTGGTGCGCTGGCAATGATACCTCTGGGAAGTTGACTGCCGACAAGGTAGAGCCGTTGTCAGAGTAGTGTGCCAACTTGCCGGCCACTTCAATGCCGATATTCTCTTGTGCTTCTTGAGTCGAACCACCGACATGGGGTGTCAGAATGCAGTTGTCGATGCCGCGCAATGGCGACTCGAATAAATCGCTATTGCTGCTTGGTTCAACTGGGAAGACGTCGATGGCTGCGCCGCCTAAGTGCCCGCTACGCAGGCTGGCGGCCAAATCTTCGATGTTGACCACGGTGCCGCGTGAGGCATTGATCAGTAGCGCACCTTGTTTCATCTTGGCGAGCTGACGGGCACTGATCATCCATTGGGTTTGCGCCGTTTCGGGTACGTGTAAGGTCACTACATCGGCTTGTTCCAGCAGCGCGTCGAGGGAACCGACCGAGAGAGCATTCCCCAACGGCAACTTGGTTTCGATGTCATAAAAGCGCACTTGCATGCCGAGCTGTTCGGCTAAGATACTCAACTGGCTACCGATATGGCCATAGCCCACAATGCCCAGCACTTTGCCGCGCGCTTCGAATGAGCCGTTGGCTGACTTGTCCCAGCCACCACGGTGTGCAGCGGCGTTCTTTTCAGGCACGCGACGTAATAACATAATGATTTCGGCTAACACCAGTTCGGCAACGCTACGGGTATTCGAAAAGGGTGCGTTAAAGACCACCACGCCATGGCGACGCGCGGCCGCCAGATCCACTTGGTTGGTGCCAATACAAAAGCAACCGACGCCAATGAGTTTATCGGCCGCCGCAAAGACTTTTTCGGTCAGTTGCGTACGCGAACGGATCCCCAAAAAGTGGACGTCTTTGACGCGCTCGCAAAGTTCCTCTTCACTGAGTGAGGTTTTCACATACTCAATCGAGTCGTACCCTTGTTGCTTGAGTACATTGACGGCACTTTCGTGCACGCCTTCAAGAAGAAGAATTTTAATACGATCTTTGGCGAGCGATACTTGCGTCATGGTTGTTGTTTCACCTTACTTCAAAGTTTCAATACCAGCGGCGCTGGCAACGATAGTGACGTCGGCGCCACGTTGGGCAAAGAGGCCGTTGGTGACCACCCCCACAATATTGTTGAGCTGTTGTTCCAGGTGAATAGGGTCAACAATGTCAAAGTTATGCACATCGAGGATCCAGTTACCGTTGTCGGTGGTCACGCCTTCGCGCCAAACCGGGTCACCGCCGAGTTTGACGATTTCGCGAGCCACGTAAGAGCGGGCCATCGGAATGACTTCAACAGGGATTGGGAAGCGACCAAGGCGGCCCACTTGTTTACTGGAATCCACAATACAAACAAAAGTATCCGCAACCGCAGCGACGATTTTCTCACGGGTGAGGGCAGCGCCACCGCCTTTGACCATGCGCTTGTGCTCGTCGATTTCATCGGCGCCATCAACATAAATCGGAAGATCGCTGACACTGTTGAGGTCGACCACACGAATGCCGTGCTGTTTTAGGCGCTCAGTCGAAGCTTCAGAGCTTGAAACGGCAGCTTCGATGTCGTCTTTAATGGTGGCGAGGGCGTCAATAAAAAAATTGACGGTCGAGCCGGTACCCACACCAATGACTGCTTGCTTAGGTAAATTGGCTTTGACGTAGTCGAGCGCCGCTTCCGCAGCCTTTTGTTTTTGTTCGTTTTTCTGTTGTTCTTGCGAGGTAGCCATGCCTGCTTCCTAGGTGAGTGGGCTATGGCTTTTCAGTATACATTTTTAGCTTCTAAAGTCCCATACTTTTGTCGGCGTGATGACCCGTGGCAGCGGCACGTCCCAAGGCGCTGTGGGTAGCTTTTCGACAAGCTGACAATCATAGGCTAAACCGATGGGCTGCAAGTTAGGGTACCGGCCAGCGCGCCAACCGGCGAGGGTACGATCGTAGAAGCCGCCACCCATGCCCATGCGGTTGCCTTGGGCATCAAAGCCGACCAATGGCACCAGTAACAGCTGCAATTGTTGTAGCGGCACAATGCGCTGGCATTGCAGCCTAGGCTCAGGGATACCGTAGTTGTTGTGGCGCCATTCGCTGTGTTCGTCAATGTGCAGCATAAGTAAATGATGATGCACGATAGGGTGCAGCACAGGTAGCACAAGTCGGTGCCCGCTGCGCTGTAGCGCTTGATTGAGCGCATGGGTTGGCAGTTCCGCGTGCACACTATGGTAGCTACCGATCGAGCACGGTTGTTGCAGCTCTTCAAGCGCAAGCACCTGCGCGTGAATGGCTGCCGCAGCCTGCTCACGTTCTGCGGCACTTAGCGCCTTACGCGCGGCAAGCAACGCGCGGCGCAATTGCTGTCGCTCGGGCGGGCTGCTATTCTGGGTAAATTGTCTGTTCATAGAGTGATTTATAGCATGTTGAAACGGGTTCTGACTACGCTAGTTTTGTCCACCATTATGTCTTCACAGCTTATGGCTGCACCGCCGAAAGCCCCGCCTCGTGGCGATCAAGGCGAAGGCCCCTACGACCGACTCATTTTGCGTGGCGTGAATCTGATCAACGGTGAAGGCGCACCCATGCAAGGCCCGGTGGACATCGTTATCGAGAACGACCGCATCAAGAATGTGGTCAGCGTGGGTAACCCCGGGGTGCCTATTCTTGAACAGCGTCGCCCGCAAGCAGAACCGGGTGATAAAGAACTCGATTTAACCGGGCACTATGTGTTGCCCGGCTTTATTGACATGCATGGGCACATTGGCGGCTCCGCCGACGGCATTCCTGCGGAATACGTGCTCAAGCTGTGGTTGGCGCATGGCATTACCACAGTGCGCGAACCGGGTAGTTTCAACGGTCTTGAATGGACCAAGTGGCACCAAGAACAGGCCGCGAATAACAGTATCGTTTCGCCGCGCATTATTCCGTACCTTGGCTACGGCATGAACAGCGACGAGCCTATTTTCAAGCCAGAGCAGGCGCGTGAATGGGTGCGCGACATTAAGCAAAAGGGCGCAGAAGGTATTAAATTCTTCGGTGCGCGGCCGGAAATTATGGCGGCGGCCCTTGATGAAGCTGAGAAGCAAGGCCTTGGCACCATGATGCACCATGCACAGTTGAATGTAGTGCGCACCAATGTGGTCGACTCAGCGCGTTTGGGCCTCGACAGTATGGAGCACTGGTACGGCTTGCCGGAAGCGCTGTTCACTGAGCAAGTGATTCAGGACTATCCAGCGGACTACAACTACAACAATGAACAAGATCGCTTTGCCGAAGCAGGGCGCTTATGGCAGCAAGCCGCCGAGCCGGGCTCAGAAAAATGGCAACAGGTACGCGATGAACTCATCGAACTCGATTTCACCATTAACCCTACGCTGACCATTTACGAAGCCAGTCGCGACTTAATGCGTGAGCGCCAAGCCATTTGGCACAACGAATACACGCTGCCGCAGTTGTGGGAGTTCTTCGAGCCAAGCCGCTATGCACACGGTTCGTATTGGTTCGACTGGACCACCGACGAAGAAGTGGCGTGGCGCAAGAATTACCAAAAGTGGATGGCTTTTCTGCAAGACTACAAGAACCACGGTGGCCGTATTACCACAGGTTCAGACGCTGGCTACATTTACAAAATCTACGGCTTCGGTTTGATTCGCGAATTCGAATTGTTGCGTGAAGCGGGCTTCAATACCCTAGAAGTGGTGCAAGCGGCAACCTTGAATGGCGCCGAAGCCCTAGGTCTTGAACATGAGATTGGCTCAGTGGTGCCGGGCAAAAAAGCCGATTTGGTGGTGGTAGCAGAAAACCCACTGGCGAACTTCAAAGTGTTGTACGGCACAGGTCATTTCAAGTTAAACGATCAGAATGAGCCGATTCGCACCAAGGGCGTTCGTTACACCATTAAAGACGGTATCGTTTACGATGCGCAAGAATTACTAAGTGATGTGCGTCGCTTGGTCGCCGAAGCGAAGGCAGACCAAGAGTAAAATTCGGGAAAAGGGTGATCACCCAGGATGCCGCTGCGTGCTTTGGCCCTTGAACCCACTGGTTCAAGGCGGGGCGCAAATCAACGGCCGTAGGCTTCTCGATACATGTCGAGCTTGCACAATAGCCGGTCAGTGAGCCCCTTTACTGATGACATCGGCTCAGGGACATTAGCGTGCTGGCGCACATCCCAGGCGATCCTAACTTTTTACTTCCGCCCTGGACGCTGCTCGCTCGTGACTTGCTCCAGGGTTTCTTGCAGCAACTTAATCTTTTCTTCCAGCTCTTGAATGCGTTGGTGCTGTTCGTGCTCGAGTTTACTGCTCTCGTGGCTTAAATTCAGCGCCGCCATCACCGCAATTTGTTCGGGGTGGCTGAGCTTGGTCGCTTGGCGAATATGCTCAAGCTTATCATTCAGCTTGTCTGCGGCTTGCTGCAACGCAACTTCCTGCCCTTCGGGGCAATTCACTTTGTAGTGACGGTCCATCAACTTGATGTCCATAGTGCGTTGAGTCATTTCACAGTTCCTTGCTGTTTTGTTGTCGTTTGCGCACATTATGCCATGCTTGAAGGGGCTTTGTCAGCTAGCCTGAAAAGACTGACAGTGGTAGGATGCACAGCAAACCAAGTAAGAGAAGACAGCTTATGTCAGAGCGCAAATCGCCAGAAGATAAAACCGAACTTACGAGCTCACAGAGCTACGATCGTTTGACCGAATTTTTTGAGCACCAAGGCTTACTTGCCAGTGGTGCCGAAGTCCACGGTTTGTTAACCGGCATGGTGGCTGGTGGAGCCAGTGTTGAAGGTGACGAGTGGCTGTTGTTGCTTAGTGATTTGATTAACGAAGGTCAGTCGTTTAAGCCTGAGCTACGCGACCATGTGAAACTAATGGCCACCGAAACCTGTGCCAGTTTGCGTGATCCTGACCTCGGTTTTCAGCTTATTTTACCTAGCGACCACGAGCCGCTGCATGAACGTTTGCAAGCGCTGACCGCGTGGGTGCAGTCGTTCTTGGTCGGTTTTGGCGTGAACCAGACCAACTTGGCAGGCCTGTCGGCGGACTTGCGCGAAGCGATTGACGATATGGTCGAAATTGCCAAGCTCGACATCACCATTGAAGATGACGAAGAAGCCGAGCGTGCTTACTTTGAAATCATGGAGTACCTGCGAATTTCTGCCATGTTGTGCTTTAACGAGCTAGGGCAAAACGCCAATACCACCTGTAAAACCAATAAAACCTTACATTAAGTTCTGCTGCAAGGAGCATTGTTGTTATGGCTGTAGCTGTGCCTGTAGAGGAATACCAACGCCGTCGCGAGCAAGTGCTTAAACGTCTCGCTGCGGCTGACGAATCGGCCATTGCGGTCATTCCGAGCGCGCACTTGGCCACGCGTAGCAACGATACCGAATACCCATTTCGGCAAAATAGCGATTTTTTCTATCTGACAGGGTTCAATGAGCCTGATGCGGTTTTGGTGTTAGCACCCGACGCAGAGCTGCCTGTACAGCTTTACTGCCAGCCGAAAGACCCACAACAAGAAGTCTGGCATGGCCGCCGCCTTGGCGTTGCCCGTGCGGTCGATGCCTTGGGAGTCGATGTCGCGCATGCTATTGATGATCTGGATGAACATTTGTGGCAGTTGCTGGATGGCGTGCACACGGTGTATTGCGACCAGAGCAATCAGGACTTTTTCCAGCATTTATTGGGTTTAACGGCCGAGTTGCGCAGCAGTGGTAAACGCGGCGTGCAACCGCCGCAGCGCTGGCAGGACGTTTCGCCGTGGCTGCACACCATGCGCTTGGTGAAGTCCGAGGCTGAGCTTGACGTTATGCGCGAGGCGGCACGAATTAGTGTGTTGGCCCATCAGCGGGCGATGGCCTTTGTTGCACCTGGGCGTTATGAATACCAAGTTGCCGCCGAACTGCATCACGAGTTTGCCATGCACGGCGCGGCAGCACCGGCTTATGGCACCATTTGTGGTGGTGGCGAGAATGCCTGCATTTTGCATTACACCGAAAATAGTGACGTGCTCAACGATGGTGATTTGATCTTGATCGACGCGGGCGCCGAATATCAAGGCTATGCTGCCGACATTACCCGCACCTTCCCGGTGAATGGCACCTTTAGTGAGCCGCAAAAGCAGCTTTATGAAGTGGTGTTGCAGGCGCAGGAAGCGTCGCTGGCGGTGATTAAGCCGGGCGGCACCTTGCAGCAAGCGCAAGACGTTGCCGCGCGGGCGCTAACCGAGGGGCTTGTGGCGCTTGGCATCTTGAACGGAACCGTGAACCAGAACATGCAACAAGCCACCTATCGGCGTTTCTTTATTCATGGCTTGGGCCATTGGCTTGGCTTGGACGTACATGATGTAGGTGATGCGCGTCGCGGCGACAAAACCACGCCCTTTAAGCCGGGCATGGTGCTGACAGTGGAACCTGGTTTGTATATTCCCGCCGATGCTGATGACGTTGATAGCAAGTGGCGCGGTATGGGTATTCGAATTGAAGATGACGTGGTGGTCACCGCTGACGGCCATGAGAATTTAACCGCGGCGGTACCAAAAACAGTGGCAGAGATTGAAGCGTGGATGCAGAACAAGTAACACCTGTGGTCATTGCTGGCGGCGGTCTGGTGGGATCGCTGATGGCCTTTTTATTTGCCCAGCAACGCCCTGACGTTGCCGTGAAAGTTGTCGAGCCGCAAGCGGATGGGCCGGTGCCTGATAAGCGCACGATTGCCCTTGCGGCGGCGACCGTTGATTTGCTGCGTGCGCAGGGCATTTGGCAGGAGCTTTCTGCTAACGGAGCAACCCAAGCGCAGGCGATAGAACATATTCACGTGAGCGATCGCGGCTATTTAGGTGCGACACGGCTGCACGCCGTACAAGAAGGTGTTGCCGCGCTAGGCTATGTTATTCCCGCCGCGGCGCTCAACCGCGCCTTGTATGACCGTCTACAACAGTTACCGAATGTCGAGTGGTTGGCAGGCAGCAAAGTCACCGGACTTGAACAACAGCAACAGCACTGTAATGTCACCTTGCAAACGCCAGCGGGCGAACAACAGCTTAATGCGCAGCTTGTTGTGGGCGCTGACGGTCAGCGCTCCTTTGTGCGCGAGCAGCTTGGCATTGGGGTGCAGGTGACCGACTACGGACAGGTTGGCATAATCGCCAACATTGACTTGGACCGGCCGCTTGATGGCTGGGCCTATGAACGTTTTACCGAAACAGGGCCGTTAGCGCTGCTGCCACTGCCGAAGCAGCAAGCGTCATTGGTGTGGAGTGTTCACGAAGACCAAGCCGAAGCCGTGTTGGCGTTGCCTGATGAGGAATTTTTGGCGCAATTGCAGAATGCTTTTGGTTATCGCGCCGGACGTTTTACTGGCGTCGGCCAGCGCTTGCAATTTCCTTTGCGCTTACATTTAGCTGAACGCAGCGTGGCGCACCGCGCCGTGTTGATTGGTAATGCCTCGCACACCTTGCATCCGATTGCCGGACAGGGCTTTAACCTTGGTGTGCGCGATGCCATTTGCTTGAGCGAACAACTGGCCAAAGCCGAAGACTTCGGCAGCTACGCAACCCTTGCCGCCTACTGGCGCGAACGCGAAGACGATTACAAAAACATCATCGGTTTGACCGACATGTTGGTACGCGGCTTTTCTAACCACCATTGGCCCTTGACCAAGTTCCGCAACCTCGCGTTGCTCGGTCTTGATGTATTGCCACCTTTGCGCCAAGTCTTTGCGCGGCAAACCATGGGGCTGGCGCCACTTGCCCACCGCTCTTCGCTACAGAAGAATGAAGGAGAGCAGTCATGAGCCAACGCTTTATTGTGGTCGGTGGCGGTATGATCGGTCTCGCCACCGCGTTAGGCTTGCGCCAGCAAGGGCATCGCGTGGTCTTGCTTGAGCGCGGCGGAAAACCTGCATACACAGAAACCACGGAATTGCGTGTTAGCGCCATTGCCCATAGCAGTCGCCAGTTACTTGAACAGCTCGGTGTTTGGCAACGTTTGCCCGCTGATCGGCTGGGGCCGTATCAAGCTATGGAAGTGTGGGATCACGATAGCTTTGGGCGCATCCATTTTGCCGCAGCAGAAGTGAACAAACCCGATCTTGGCGCGATTGCCGAGAACAAAGTGATTGAGGCTGAGCTCTGGCAGGCTGCTGATCAAGCGGGCGTCGAGTTGCACGCCGAAACCGAAGTGGTGCAACATGACCTTGGTGCTGAGCAAGTGACGGTGAAAACCGCGACTGAGCAGTTTACCGCCGATTATTTGATTGCCGCTGATGGTGTGCAGTCGCCGCTGCGCCAAGCCCAAGGGTTACCGCTCACCTTTTGGGACTACCAACAGCAAGGTTGTGTGGCTGTGATCAAATGCGCCAAGCCGCACGGTGGCTGCGCACGACAAGTGTTTTTGGCAAGTGGCCCGGTGGCTTGGTTGCCGTTAGGCGATCCGCATCATGTGTCCTTGGTCTGGTCGGCTGACACCGAGGTTGCTGCAGAGCTGAAAGCCTTGGACGACAACGAATTTACCAAACGCCTGCAGGCCGCAAGTGATTGTGCCCTAGGTCAACTTGAGCTGGTCTCAAAGCGTGCTTACTTTCCGCTGCGCATGCAATACGCGCGGCGCTGGCTCAAAGGGCGGATGATTTTGCTTGGCGATGCCGCCCATAGCATTCATCCGCTGGCCGGACAGGGCGCCAATCTCGGTTTTGGCGATGTGCAGGCGCTGCTGGCGCTCACAACACAAGCCTTTAGCCATGCTGATTTACGCAATTGGGAGCGCGAACGCAAAGTCGCGGCGGTGCAAATGATCACCGCCATGGAAAGCTTTAAACGTGGTTTCGGTCAGGCCAATCCGTTGCTGAAAATGGTGCGCGGCATAGGTTTAAAGATCGCCAACGACGTGGCACCACTCAAACGTAGCCTAATTAAATCCGCTCTTGGATAAAAGCCGCTAACTGTTGTGCGGCGGAGTTTTCCGCCGCGCGGGTCGACAGCATCACACCGACTTCACCCAGCTCCGGCAACGGCGTACCATCGGCACAACGCTGAATCTTTTCTAAATGCGCAGGAACCGTACTCTGCGCTAACACGGTAATGCCAAGACCACTTTCAATCGCCGCAGTAAGCCCACTGAAATCCGTGTTGGTGTAGGTAATGCGCGATTGAATACCGGCATTGCGCAAGGCGCGCAACGCACGACGTCGATAAATACAGCCATCAGGTGCAACAACTAACGGCAGTGGCGCAGGTAGCAAATGACTCTCACTATTACCTACCCAGACCAACGGTTCTTGCCGCAATTCCAGCCATTGCATCGGGTTCACCCAGTGCGCCGCGTCTTTTCCGCCACTTTCGGTGAGCGCAATAATGACATCAAAGTCATCAGCATTGGCCACCAACTGGCGACTCAGGGCAGAGCTTACTTCGAGCGCAACGTTCGGGTAGCCTTGGGCAAACTGCCCCAAAACTTGCGGCAGCAGCTTGCTGGCAAACTCACTGGTCATACCCAGCCGCACCCGACCACTCAACTCAGGTTCGGTGAGCCGCGCAATAATTTGATCATTAAGACTGAGCATGGCGCGCGCCGCTTCGAGCAATTCATTACCGGCAGGCGTCAATTGAATACGCCCACCCGTACGCGCATACAAACGCATGCCAAGCATTTCTTCTAAACGCTGAAGCTGCAGACTAATGGCAGGTTGCGAGCGGCCCAACTGTTGCCCCGCTGCAGTGAAGCTCTGTAGGTCATAAACGCTAACAAAGGCACGAAGACTGTCCAAAGAGAGCTGTTGCATGGCTAAAACACCCTAAAAATCGCAAAAATATAACCAGAAGTAATACAGCGTAAAACAATATTAATAATTCAAATAATAGCATAAGGAATTTTAATTTGTTGCCAGCGCCTTAGAGTTTTATAATTGCGCCCACTTTTACGCGAAACAACAGGACATCGATGCCATGGCAAATCGTACCCCTTTATTCGACGCGCATGTGAAAGCTGGCGCAAAAATGGTCGACTTTCACGGTTGGGACATGCCCCTCAACTACGGCTCGCAAATTGAAGAGCATAATGCCGTGCGCAAAGACTCTGGTGTGTTCGATGTCTCGCACATGACCATCGTGGATGTGGCTGGCGCACAAGCCAAAGACTTCCTGCGCAAAATGCTAGCCAACGACGTCGCCAAGCTATCAGTGCCTGGCAAAGCCCAGTACAGCAGCATGCTGAATGAAAAGGGCGGCGTGATCGATGACCTTATCGTTTATTTCTTCTCTGACGAGTCTTACCGCTTGGTAGTGAACTCAGCGACCCGCGAGCGCGACGTGGCGTGGATCGAAAAAGTGGCCAGTGAGTTCGACGTGACCATCACGGAGCAAACCGAACTCGCCATGGTGGCCTTGCAAGGCCCGAAAGCAGCCGAAAAATTGCGCTTGGTGTTGGGCGAAGAAGACTTCGCCGCAGTGGACGGTATGCGTCCGTTCATGTCAGAGCAAGTCGGCGACTTATTCATTGCCACCACCGGCTACACCGGTGAAGCTGGCTACGAAATCGTGTTGCCTGCTGACCAAGTCGAAAAACTTTGGGATGACCTACTGAACGTTGGCGTGCAGCCATCAGGCCTAGGCGCGCGTGATACCTTGCGTTTAGAAGCTGGTATGAACCTGTACGGCCAAGACATGGACGAGAACATCACTCCGCTCGAAGCCAACATGGGCTGGAGCGTGGCGTTTGAGCCAGAAGACCGCAACTTCATTGGTCGCGAAGCTCTTGAAAAACAAAAAGCCGAAGGCCACGACAAACTCGTCGGCTTGGTCATGCGCGAAAAAGGCGTGCTGCGTCACGGCCAGAAAGTTGTCGTTGACGGCGGCGAAGGCGTGATCACCTCAGGTACTTTCTCGCCAACATTGGGCTTCTCGATTGCCATGGCGCGCGTACCGAATTCAGTCGGCGACACCGCTGAAGTGGAAATGCGCAAAAAATTCGTTACAGTTAGCGTGGTGAAGCCAAGCTTCGTACGCAATGGTAAAGGTCTTGTGTAAGCGAGCACCTACGAAACACAACAGAACAACTAATTTGAGGATCACAACATGAGCTCAATTCCAAAGGAATTAAAGTACGCATCGACCCACGAGTGGGTTCGTAACGAAGGTGATGGTGTGTTCACCGTAGGTATTTCTGAGCACGCTCAGGACTTATTGGGTGACATGGTGTTCGTTGAATTGCCAGAAGTTGGCGACAACGTAGCAGCAGGTGATGACGTAGCTGTAGCTGAATCAGTGAAAGCCGCTTCTGACATCTACGCACCGATTGGCGGCGAAATTCTTGCCATCAATGAAGACCTCGAAGATGCACCAGAAACAGTGAACAGTGATCCTTATGGCGACGGTTGGCTATTTAAGATTAAAGCCGACGACCCAAGCGAAGTAGAGAGCTTGCTTGATGCCGAAGGTTATCAAGCAGTTATCGACGAAGACTAATTTGGCAATGGATTGCAAAACCCCGGTCACGCTACCGGGGTTTTGTGTTTCCTGACCTGTGTTTTAACCCCGAACCGAGGGACGAGAAGTAAATGACCACAGCAACGCTCAAGCAGTTAGAGAATCATGGCGAGTTTATTGGCCGCCACATTGGCCCAAGTGCTGATGAACAAGCCGAAATGCTGGCCCTATTAGGTGCCGATTCACTCGAAGCACTCACCAAAGATACGGTTCCTGGCGCGATTTTGCGCGAACCTTTCTTACAAGTGGGTGAGCCGTTATCGGAACGTGAAGCCCTAGCGAAGCTGAAAACCATTGCACAGAAAAACAAAGTGCTGACCTCGTTCATCGGTATGGGTTACTACGACACCTTAGTGCCGAACGTTATTTTGCGTAACGTGTTGGAAAACCCAGGTTGGTACACCGCGTACACGCCGTATCAGCCGGAAATCGCGCAAGGTCGCCTCGAAGCGATTTTGAACTTCCAACAAATGACCATGGATTTGACCGGCCTCGACCTCGCCAGCGCGTCATTGCTTGATGAAGCGACTGCTGCGGCCGAAGCCATGGCCATGGCCAAGCGCGTCAGCAAGAGCAAATCCAACGCCTATTTCGTTGCTGACAACGTGTACCCACAAACCATCGACGTGGTGAAAACCCGCGCCGAAATGTTCGGTTTTGAAGTCATTGTGGCGCCAGCCCGTGAAGCTTCTGACCATGATGTGTTTGGTGCCTTGTTCCAATACCCTGACCGCTACGGTCAATTGCACAACCTTGAGCAGTTGATTGCTGACGTGCAAGCCAAGAAAGGTGTCGTTGCAGTTGCTGCTGACATCATGAGCTTGGTCATGCTGAAAGCGCCGGGCGAAATGGGTGCCGACATGGTACTTGGCTCAGCGCAGCGCTTTGGTGTACCTATGGGTTACGGCGGTCCACACGCAGCCTTCTTCGCGACTCGCGACAGGTACAAGCGTTCACTGCCAGGCCGTATTATTGGCGTGTCAAAAGACAGCCGCGGCAAGCTTGCCTTGCGCATGGCCATGCAAACCCGTGAGCAACACATCCGCCGTGAAAAAGCCAACTCGAACATCTGTACCGCACAAGTATTGTTGGCCAACATGGCATCGTTCTACGCGGTATACCACGGTCCACAGGGCTTGCGTACCATCGCTGAGCGCATCCACCGCTTGACCGACATCGTTGCACTTGGCTTGCAAGACAAAGGCGTGAAGCTGGAGAACTCACATTGGTTCGACACCTTGACCTTTAAGCTTGAAGGCAACCAGCAAGAAATCATCGACCGTGCCGTGGCGCATGGTTTGAACTTGCGTGTAGACGGCGACAACACTTTCGGCGTGAGCTTCGACGAAGCCAAGACGCGCGACGACGTTGAAAGCCTATTCACCGCTTTGTTCGGAGCCGATCACGGCCTTGACGTCGACATGCTCGACTCACGTGTCGGTTCTGGTGACGTGCAGTCCATTCCAAGTGAACTTGAGCGCACCAGCGCCATCTTGGAACACGAAGTCTTTAACACGCACCACTCAGAAACTGAGATGCTGCGTTACATCAAAAAGCTTGAGAACAAAGACTTAAGCTTGAACCACAGCATGATCTCGCTCGGCTCGTGCACCATGAAGCTGAACGCGACCGCAGAAATGATTCCAGTGACTTGGCCAGAATTCGGTCAGTTGCACCCGTTCTGCCCTGAAGACCAAGCTGCTGGCTACTACGAGTTGCTACGCACCTTGTCGACGTGGCTTATTGACATTACTGGCTACGACGCCATGTCGATGCAGCCGAACTCGGGCGCACAGGGCGAATACGCAGGCTTGTTAGCGATTCAGAAGTACCACGAAAGCCGTGGTGACGCGCACCGCAACATTTGCTTGATCCCAAGCTCAGCGCACGGTACCAACCCAGCGTCTGCGCAAATGATGGGCATGAAAGTTGTGGTGGTCGACTGTGACAAGAACGGTAACGTCGACCTTGACGACTTGAAAGCCAAAGCTGCTGAAGCCGGCGAGAACTTGTCATGCATCATGGTGACTTACCCGTCAACACACGGCGTGTACGAAGAAGGCATTCGCACCATTTGTGACGTGGTTCACGAGCACGGCGGTCAGGTTTACCTTGACGGTGCCAACATGAACGCGCAAGTGGGCGTGACCTCACCAGGTTACATCGGTGCCGACGTATCGCATTTGAACCTGCACAAAACCTTCTGTATACCACACGGTGGTGGCGGTCCTGGCATGGGTCCAATCGGCGTGAAGAAACACTTGGCGCCATTCTTGCCAAACCACAGCGTCGTGCCAATCCACGGTACCGGCTTGGACAACGGTGCCGTATCTGCCGCACCTTTCGGCAGCGCAAGCATTTTGCCAATCTCGTGGATGTACATTGTCATGATGGGCTCACGCGGCCTACGCGAAGCGACTGAAGTGGCGATTTTGAACGCCAACTACATCGCCAAGAAGCTCAGCGGCCACTACCCGATTTTGTACAAAGGCCGTAACGACCGCGTTGCGCACGAGTGCATCATCGACCTGCGCCAGTTGAAAGACGCCGCCGACGTTGCCGAAATCGACATCGCCAAGCGCCTGCAAGACTACGGCTTCCACTCACCAACCATGAGCTTCCCCGTCGCGGGCACCTTGATGGTCGAGCCAACCGAGTCAGAGTCGAAGTACGAACTGGATCGCTTCATTGAAGCCATGATCTCGATTCGCGAAGAAGTTCGTAAAGTCGAGCAGGGCGAATGGCCGCAAGACAACAACCCGTTGCACCACGCGCCACACACCTTGGCCGACATCACCTCTGGTGAATGGGACCGCCCATACGACCGCGTGACCGCCGTCTACCCAGTCGCCGCCGTAGCCGAGAATAAGTTCTGGCCAACGGTGAACCGCATCGACGACGTGTACGGTGACCGCAACCTGATGTGTAGCTGCCCGGCGGTGGATGATTATCGTTAACGCCTGTTGGTAGTTCGCTTTGAATGATGATGAATGCCCTCCGCTTGGAGGGCATTTTTGTTTGTGGTGGTCGGATTCAAACGTCTTGGTTCTAACTACCAAACCATTGAGCGTACTCTGTGAATTTCATCGTCTAAAAATTCAGCCCCCTTGCTTTTTGCTTGTTTTTGTTTATGTTTGTGTAAATCATATGTTTAATTAGTTGGCGATGGAATTGTCATGAAACTTTCAAATATCCTCTCTTCGATAAACCAAATTGAGAAGTCTAAGTTTGTAAACTTCCTCGATCGTATCTGCTCTGAAGCAAGTGAAAACGATAAAGAACTGGCAAAGAAATTTAAAAATATCGACGGTCAGATCAAGGACGCTTCGAATAGTGAGGTTACTCAACTATTCCGTTTGGCAGTTCCAGTGCTGACAAAAGAAGTAAAAAGGTTACTTGCTCTGAGCGGCGCTCAAGCTGATTTGTTGGTCAACATACTGAGCAGAGATGGAAACTGCGTTGCTCAAATATCTTGGATTGAGAGGCTATACGCTAAGGAATGGAAAGCCATCAACGAGCATTCCAAAAAGATTAAGGAACTTATAGATATAGGTTCGGAGCCAGGGGTTTTCGATGAAAATCGGCGTTTAGGCATCTATTACTCCTGTCTTAAGGAAGCTTTCCACAACGATGAGAAGTTAAATCGGCAGGCGAGAATCTCTGATGAGGAGAGAGGGATACTGAATGTTTTGGCTCATCAACTGGACGTGACAGCCGAGGATCGTATTGCGATCGAGCACCTTATCGTTCCAATTGAAAAATCTGGCGTTCAAGATTGTTTGAACCAATTGCGCGAGATCGGTTTATTGTTTGTTCGTAAAAAAGAACAGACGGTCTATGTTCCGGACGAGATAGTGGCCATTTTGCATCGAATCCAGAATAAAGACATTGCTGATAAGCATCTATTAAGGATTTTGCGGACACTATCCGACGCTGAATTATCAAACATCTTGAAATCGCATGATAAGCGAATAAGAGGAGTTGAGCGCAACGAAAAGATTAACTCAATCTTTAAGATGGGAGTGCCCGCCTCACAGATTCTCAGTCATGACATGCACAATGAAAAGGCTCTCGTTAATGAGCGAAAAGAGCGTCTAAAACAGTTGATAGAAGATCTTCAAATTTCATTGGACAAGCTTGGAACTACTTTAGAAGAACGTTGTGGGCTAATCATACACGCGTTGAATACTTCCGCAGAAAGAGAATTCAACGTGTTATCAGCAGCAGGCTTCAAAGCAATGTTTGAGGCTATTTCACTACACATGCCTGACATCACTAAACGACTACGTGAAGAATTTGAGCTTGAGGACAACATCGAGGTTGACGTTGAGATGCTTCGTGCGCTGTCGATTACGCCCTACGACATTCTTTACATCCTTACAAACGAGCAAGTGAAAGAGTTAAAGGCAAGTATGGGAATAACTCGCCGGGGAGAAGTTCGGCAAGTTATAGTTGAGGCTTTTGCCAATGCGACCGATAAGCTAATCGAAAATTATGAATCTTTGGCACAGCGCGATCTATTGACATTGAAGAACAAGAATATTGACATTGCTGAAGCTGAGTTAGGTGTAAAGTTCGAAGAGGTAACGAAAGCAATTCTAGAAGAGCTTGGGTTTGACGTAGACGAGGACCTTCGTCGTTCAATTAATACTGCCAAAGATAAAGCCGATATTTTAATTTCACTAAGTGATGATGACGTTATTATTGGTGAAGCAAAAACCTGCAAGAATGGTGACTTCGCCAAATACTCAACGACATCCAGACAGGTAAAGGCTTATGTCAACCGATGCGAGGCCGCCGGTAAGCGAGTTTCTCAAGTACTCATCATCGCTCCAACGTTCTCCAACGATTTCATTGAGTCAGCCGAACTAGATACTGAGATAAATATATCCCTACTAGAAGCTGGTGGATTAAAAAAAATCTATGAAGCATTTAAGTCGCGTCGCAAGCCTAACTTTTCAGCTAAACTTCTCACCAAAGGTGGGTTGTTGAAAGCGGATTTGATCGCAAAGCGTATATAGATTTGCGATCTAAATGCATACGAAATATGAGCTGGTTTTAGACCGATTAAATATTGTTCACCAATTTGACGGTGCCCCAATAAAATGATTTGCTTAGATGATCAAATTGGGTGTGTTTGACAGTTCCGATATTCTATGGAAAAGATATATAAAGTCGCAGGTAAGATGAATTTATTAGAATTCGTACAACAAGGTGGAAAAAAGCTAGAACTTACCGAGACAGCATTTGAAAATGTCTTAAAGGGCAATTTCGTTGTTTGTCTTATGAAAGATGAAGATATGAAAGTTCTTAGTGTTAGGCTTCATGCATGTGAGGCGTGGATTGACTTTAGAAGTTGCTATGAAGATGATTTAAAACACCTTCATTTCTACAATAGTGAGCAGCATACATATTGGTACTATGATGGCGTTAATAATCTTGCAGATCGTAGATATCTCATATAACAAACGCGTCAAAGGAATCGCTCGTAACTTGCGCGTTTCACGGGGGGATATGTGCCAAATGACAGAAACAATTAATAATCAGAGAACAAGAGAGAATTAGAATGGCTAAATGTAATTGGATTACCGAATCAGGAACAGGAGATTTGGTGTTAGTAGCAAATGGAAAGGAATGTGGGCGAATCCCTTTAGACAGCAAAGATACCAAAGGCTCTACCTATTCTCTGGATGACTTGAAAGCTATTTTAGAATCAGAGTGCAAGTGTAATCAGCAATGAGAGATTAACGCCCTTTCTGACTTTCGGGCTACTTCAACTACTGACGAGCCGTCCCGTTACTAGTAAATTTTACCAGTACAAACGATGAAAGGCATGTTCACTTCGACAATATTGCACACTTTGATGTTGTGACGTGTATTCAAGGTACTTACTGTCAATGACATAACAAAAAGCTTAATTGTTATTGTGTGCTCGGCAGAGTTTGACTGAGTATACTAAGAACGCTTTTACTAACTCTTAACCTTTCAATTGAACGAACTCTGAAGTGCGAACGCACAGGTTCGAAACTTTAAAGCCATGGTAAGTATATGAGTGCTTTGGAAGAAAAAATAGAAACTCTTGAATCAAGGGTTTCAGAGATTAATGAACGAAATGTTTCTCATGACGAGCTTGGTGTTGCAAATGGCTTTCATGAAGCTCAAGAGGCTAATAATGAAGCCTGCTCGTACCTTTCGGCAGTTGTTGGCCGACTCAGGCGATACTCTGCGTGCCTGAACAGCGTTATTGTCAGTGAGAAAATAACGCAGATAGAGCAATGGCTTGATCAAGCAGTTAAGTACGCGGATCAAGTAGATAGTCTTGCCAGTTCGGGGGTACATGAAGCCAACTTTCCTAAGCAGAGAACTAGCCTTCTCGCAGCAATTCAGAAACAAAGGGACGCATTAAAGAAGAATCTGTATTCTTTAGAGTTGGATTTGAAACTATGTGAAGTCAGCGAAAAGCTCGAAGATCAGGAATTTTTTAAAGAAGCTAAGTTCAATGCCTCCAATTATGTCGAAAAAGCTGAAGATGCGGCCTCTAAAGTTCAAAAAGTACTAGATGCTGTCCAACAAAAAACCATTCAGACTCAAGTTGGCGAGAGTGCTGCTCAATTCGGTGATTTAGTTAATCATCATAAAGACTATGAGAGAAATTGGTTTATTGCTGTTGTAGTGAGCGCTGCATTTTTGTGCGCTGCTGTTTTCTACGCTGTATGGTGGATGCCCGATTCACCTTTTGATGGACAATCGTCATTTGAATTCTTGGTGGGATTCCTCAAAAAGATTGTCCTCATTTCAATAACTGGTGTATTCGTCAAGGTTTCGATGACTAAATATAATACGGAGCGAGGTCTTCGCATTGTTTATGGACACAGGCAGAAGGTACTGGACCAATATTTATCGTTTGAAGCCGGAATAGGTGATGATTTGGAAGCAAAGAATCAGTTTAGATTAGAAATAGCGAAGTATATATTTTCCGACCCTCAATCAAACTATTCAAGCAACGCTAATAAAACTGGCTCAGAGATCAACATTAACCCAGTTGTTTCTGCTGCCGAGAGCATTAGCCGTGCAAAATAGCCCTAGGTATGACTCCTCCCTCGACAATAGAATCATGGCATCGGTGCGGTTTCCATTAAAATGGTTCAAGTGGAGAGCTCATTCAAGTATGTTGCAAATATACATACATCAAATGTATCGTTCAGATGTGCTAAGGATCATAAGGACCGCTTAGGCGATGAAAGTCCATAACCTGAAAGAGCACCATCTGCTTTTAACTGGAAGCCTATAAAGTTGAAAACACTGATTAAAAATTTTTCTAAGGAAAGTCTTGATGAGTTCATTTCCCAAGTCAGACCAATCATCAATGAGGGAATTGACGAAAATAAAAGAATTATATTCTTATGCGGAGCGGACAAATCTGACAAGTCCAGCCTTAGATATGCTTTCTCCCAAATATTAGAATCTCAGAGCAATATAGAACTCGCCTACCCAGAAGACCTTTTTGAAGACTTGCTTGAGGGCCAGGGACGAAATAGTTTACTCTCTCTTGAAAATCATCTTGCGGATGCTGTAGATCTTATCGCTTTAATACCTGAAAGCCCAGGTTCATTTGCTGAATTGGGAGCGTTTTCCGCTCAGGAGTCTCTGGCTAAGAAAACAATAGTATTCAGATTATCGAAGTACAAGTCTGATAGAAGCTTTATCAATCATGGTCCAATACGTTTAGTGAAGAAATACAAAGGCAAAGTATACGACCTACCAAACGACTTTTCTCTATCCAACAAAGGTGAAATAGACACGATAACTGAGTTTCTCAAGAGCGAGTTAGGTTTCAGAAGAAAGAAGAAGATAGCAGACAACTTCTTGTCTTACCCCCATCAAATACTGCTGTTAGCTTACCTTTTCGATGGACTAACATTTGGAAAAATAAAAGCATTACTTGAGATGGTATTCGAAAGACGGTTCAAAACAGAAGATGAGCTAGCAATAAAGGCGGCTATCCACTCGATAGTCAAAAGAAGACTAGTTGAAGAAAACGAATCAAAATTTACTATTAGCGAGGCCGGCTTTAAGTACATTAATAAAAAGTATTTCATGATGTCGAAGATTACAGAACTTCGTGTCAAAGCCATGAATTTTCAGCTGGTTAGAAGGTAGATCTAAAGAATAGTGTATGCTAATGTCTGAGTCAGCCGATTTCTAAGCAGGGGAGCGCCTTCTCACTAGGCCATATTTGTGAGGTAGGGGTTTCAGTGACCAGAGAAAATCTTTGCGTCCACAAAATAGCTTTGAGGACAGCGAACAGATCAATGCTCGTTAACACTCGTCTGAGTATTAACTTCGCATTGTACTGTTCGTCCGTCATGACTTATCTAAGTCCTGAAGTACTTAGCTAATTCATTCCGTTTTAGCGTTAGAGATCGGCTGCACTCATTTATTAAGGAAGAAAACTCCGACATGAAAGTGAATGGAAATTCTGGGATTTATACACAAAGGATGCTTTCACTACCTGAGTTGGAGGACATTAAAGACCTCGCCCTAGCTGTTCGTCTTCCTGAAGACTACCTCAGTCAGTTTACTGGCAAAAATGGTAAGTTCTACCATGAATTCTACATTGAGAAGAAATCCGGAGGCAAAAGGCGTATCAAGCAGCCATCTAGAGAGTTAAAGGCGATCCAAAGATGGATACTCAGGAATATTTTAGAAAAGCTATCTCCTTCTCCATATTGCAAAGGCTTCATGAAAGGCATTGACATATTAGATAACGCTAGACCTCATGTAGAAAAACAATATGTTCTTAATATCGATATAGAAAACTTTTTTAACAATGTTCCTGCAAGTCACGTGTACACGATTTTTAACTCTATTGGATACGCGAAAACTTTTGCATACCAATTGACGAATATATGTACTGTTGAGAATAGCTTACCTCAAGGAGCCCCAACATCACCAGCGCTGTCGAACTTGGCATCGTTGAGACTTGACTATAGGATAGGTAAGTTCTGTGAAAAAAATGCACTGACCTACACTCGTTATGCAGATGATATCACCATCTCCGGAAATAAGTCCTCCGCAATAAAAAAAGCCGACTGGCTGGTTGAAAAAGTGCTAGCGGAAGAAGGATTTCAAATTAATGAGAAGAAAAGAAAAATCTCTGGTCCCCGAGTCAAGAGGGAGGTCACGGGGTTAGTTGTAAATAATGAAATAGGGATAGGTAGAAAAAAATTTAATTTCTATAGAACAAAACTATTTAACATGTATAAGGCCTCCGACAGCAGTCTTCCGAGTGTCTATAATGGATTGCATAATTACCTTAAACATGTAGACCCGAAGCGGGCTGGTATGCTTGAGAGATATTACACTAAGTTAACTAGATAGCTTTTTTATTCTTACGCTTATATGCAGTACTCTAAGTCAAAGGAAAGCATACAATATTTCATCACATCGATATGGCTTATAATCTAACTTGACGTCATACGAATAATAATAGGATGCCGTCAAACATCTTCGAGAATGAATATTTTAGGCAGGTAAAGGGGGCTAGAGAAATCAGGCCTTACTACGAAGAAATAGATCAACACACAAGAACTCTGCGTACCTAGCCTGTGTGGCTGGCAGCAACATTCGCAATTACCACAAGCCCAAAAAACCAAAACCTAACCCCACCTCCCTTCATATTTACTTACACTATGTGAGCTTTGTCGTATTGACACATGTGTAATAATTGCTCACATTTAATTACAAAAGCGTACGCATTTTTACTAAAACGTTGGTTGGTGCAACTAATGACTTACAAAGACAAGGGGCGGCAGTCGGGCTTTACCTTGGTAGAGCTAATGATTGTCGCGGCGATTGTGGCTATTTTGGCTGCGGTCGCGTTACCTAATTATAAAGATTATGTGGAGCGTGGACACGTGACCACGGCCAGTGCAGACCTTGTGGCACTGAGCCTTGCGTTGACCAATAGGTTTCAGCGCCAATTGAGTTATCCCACGGTGACCACAACGTCCACCGCCGATACCAAGAGCGAAGTGACCGGCTGGGCACCTGCCGAAACCCAGTACTTCGACTTCAAAATAGCCTCAACCACGTCTGGTTACACTCTCACCGCCGAAGGCAAGAGCCGTCTCAATGGTTGCACCTTAACTTTGCAAGATGACAATACACGCAGTATCTCCGGCGATTGTGCAGGAGTCGAATCATGGTAAAGACGCGTGCCTTTTCAATCATTGAACTGTTGGTGGTGGTGACCATTGTCGGCATTCTGATTTTGGTAGCGGTGCCTTTTACCCGTGGCTGGAACGATGGTGCGAAAGTGGCGGAAGCTGAATCGATTTTAAAACGCGCGGTAGGTAAGGCGCAGGCAGTGGCGTTGCGTAATCCCACCGGAAGTGACGCCAGTAGCGCTGCTGCTGGGGTGAAACAAGCGGGCACCACATTGTTGGTGTGTGAAGGGAGTCCCGCGTCGGCGAGTTGTAGTACGGCGGGCAGTGCGCTGATTTGGCGCGAAGACTTACCCGCTGGGGTGACGCTGAATGTCGAAGGCGCAGCCTTGGCGACCATTGCAATGAATAACCGTGGGCGCATTATTAATGGCAGCGGCCAAGTCCAAGTGCTTGATTACACAGTATCCCGTGGGGAGGTAAGCGATAATGACGCGAACAACCGTCTCTACTAGCCAGCATAAGCAAAAAGGCATGACGCTCATCGAAGCGCTAGTCGCAGCGGTGTTGCTTGGTGTCATTTTCTTAGGTCTAACGTACGCCTTGTCGCGTGCCATTGTCAGCCAACGCTACACCGAAACCCAAAGCCTGTGGCTGCAAGAAACCCGCGAAAATCTTCAAGGCGTTGGCTTGGAACGTATTTGCGCGCAAGGCGAAGCCCCGCAAGCCGTCACCAACTTACCGAATAATGTGGCGGCCACGGCCCAGTGCAACAATGCTGACGTCGAGGTTGCTGTACCAGGTCTTGAACGCACCATTGCCAGCTCGCGCTTGCAATTAACTACGGCAAACACAGCGCAGAACCAGTCCCTGTTTGGTGGTGACGGCGAGCTGCTGTTTGCCGAAAACTAAGGAACATAAACGATGATGCGACAGATGCAACGCGGTGTTTCTTTGATCAGTTTGCTGGTGGGCTTAGTCATCGCGTCAATTGTGGTTTTAGCCATGATGACCGTCTACCAGACCAGTGTGCGCGCCATGGCCACTTCGGCGGAGTCCGCGCGTTTGCACAGTGAGAGCCTCGCCAGCTTGCTAACCACGCATTTGAGTATTCAAGGCGCAGGCTTTGGCGTGCCGCCGCAGGAACTTGCCGACAATCCAGAAACGGCTATCGATCTGAGTGCCGCGCACTTTAATGGTGCTGGCAAACTGGTGTCCGGTGGTGCAGGCACCGCTTTGGTCTGGCGCGTTGGCATAGATACCAATAATGACTTTTTTGCCGATACCTACCAATGCGAAGGGCTCTATGTCAGCGCCGACCGCGGTATCGTGCAATTGGTGAGCTCAGATAGTTGCGCCAGTGCGCGCAGTAACACCTGGGCCAGTAAAAACTTCACCCAGTTGCCGTTGCTCGAGCCTTCGCGTTTAACGAGCCCGAGCGGCGAAGCGCCGGTGATTGCGAACTTTTTCATGCGCATGGATGACCGTGATCCGCCGTGCTCGCCTTACGGTGTGAGCGCGACCACAGGTCCAGAGGGTGTGTTAGGGCGGCGCTCTGTCACCATTGGCTATCAGCGCTTGGTCGACGGCACCAATCAAACGGTGTCGAGCACCACGTGCTTAGTCAACTTATTACCGGAGGACGCGTAAATGAATCGTCTACGTCAGCAAGAAGGTGCTGCAGCGGTATTGTTGTTGCTCGTGGTAAGCTTAGCCATTGTCGCCGCGGTGTTCGTCGGTATGCGCCAAATCTCGGTGTCACAAGACAAAACCCAAGCGCTGCATGCGCAAAGCCAAGCTCAGCTTAAAGCTTGGCGTGGTGCCGACGTCGTTTATGATTATTTTCATCAGCTTACGGTGACCGAAGGCAATAGCTGGGCGGATCTTGAAGTTGATCTCATCAATGCCATTAGTGCCACCAACGTGAGCGAAGCCGATATTCTAGACGGTGACCCTGCCGCCTTTATTCGCGCGGTCACTACACCCGACCCTAACGTTGAAGAACATTATGTCACTGTCGATGTGGTTGCCACTTCGGGGGCCGGTGGGCCTGCCGCAGCAACTTCAACCTTGCGCTTGGTGTACTTGCTCGCCGGGCCTGGCAGCGTTGGCGGCGGCAATGGCCTGCCGTCGGTCATCACTTTTAACCGAAACCTGAATTTGCGCGGCAACATTGATGTTCAGACCGAAGAAGGGCAAGAGTATGTGGTCAACGTCAAAGGCGATGTGACCACGCAGGGTAATAGCATTCGCGGCATCGATACCATTAATGCCGATGGCTCGATTGAAATTGGCAGCGGCTCAAGCTTCAACAACCTTAACGCCAACGGTGATATCAAACTAAACGGCAGCGTCTCGGGTGAGCAGAACCTATCTGCTCTGGGCGATATTTGTATTAGTGGCGCAGCTTCGGCAATGGGCACAGTGAAAGCCAATGGTAGCGTGGTAGGTGCTGGTAGTGGGGCTTTTGGTGACATTACCGCGATTGGTGAGAGCGATAATCTGTTCCACACTTTGTTATGCCGACCCATTGCTAATGATCGCAATGGCGACCTTTTGGCCGTGGACTTGCGCGGCAACTCGTCGGCACTATCTGTCAAAAGCGGCGGCACCGTGCAATTGAGATCGGGAAACATTGGCAGCTTACAAGGCGAGGCCGATCTGATTGTTTTGAACTGGGGTGGCAATGTCGACGGTACCATCAAAGGCAACTTCTACAATTATGGCAATCCCGCCATGGATAATCGCGTCAACATTAATCCTAACCTCAGTTTGGGATTAACGCCGTTGGACCCGTTGATTGTAGATACCGCAACATTTAATGCCTACCAGTATGAGTCGGAAGCTAATTACGTGTTTCATGTTGAACAGAACGACATGAAAGTGACCGTTCAGAATGTTTCAGGTATTCCTGATGGTGACTATTTTTTGGGAGAGGATAGGAATGTCCAACAAGGCCCCAAGAAAGACCGCTTATGCGAATCGAAAAACTGTAATGGAACTTCCTACCCGTTGTGCCTGGGACAGTCCGAATATAACACTTGTTTTAGCTATAGTGATAAGCGCAACCAACCAAGTCAATGGGTTGTAAGCGGTTTGAGTATGTCTCCTGGCGTCGTATTGTTTAAAGGAAATTTAATGTTACGTAACGGTGTTTACTACAATACTTTTATTGCCACAGGCGACATTGAAACTTCGGGTAACCATGCGAACTATGCACCGAACTACGCTGGCTACAGCGGCGAAATCGAAAACAAGCGTTACGCGCCGAAGGGCATCTGTACCGATATCAGCGTCGGGCATTCGCCGCAGCAGTTTTGTAAAGCCGACGGCACCTTCGATACGGAAGCCTCGAATGGCATAGGTAACTACGCCTACATGGCAGGTAGCGAAGTCAACGAAACCTACTTTGGCGGTAATATTGAGTTGGGTGCATCAACTAAGTCGCACGGCAATGTTTTGGCCGGAAACGAATTTCAAAGTGGTGGTAATACCGAGGTGCATGGTTATATTAGTGCATTGGCGCAGGCTGCACCAACCTTTAATGATATGGGCGGCAGTACCAGCATCGTGCTAACTGATTTACCACCCACCTTTACGCCAGGCAGTGCACTTAACCCGGGCAACAATAATGGCGGCGGCAGTAGTCCCGGAGCTGGTGGTGCTTTAGATCGAGTGGTGGTGGTATGGAGTCGTTACCTGTAATCAACAAGGACAACAAGAGGAGCAGGGGCGATCACGCATGTCGACCTAGCACAAGCCTTTCAACGACTCGCAGCGAATTTACGCGCGTCACGTGAGCTTGCATTTATTGAAAACTTAACCCAGCTGCTCAGTGAGTTGCTGCGGGCTGATCATGTCATGATCGCCGAAGTGTTTGACGAAGATCCTGACACTGCCCACATTATTTCGTTTTACTCTCACGGTGCATTTCAGCAGCCTGTGAGCTACAGCCTTGGTGGCTCGCCGTGTGAACAGGTGTTGTCGACCGAGTCCTGCGTGTTTAACGAAGGCGTTTGTGAAAGTTTTCCCAACGACACCATGCTGCAAGAACTCGGCGCTGCGAGTTACATTGGTGTGCCCATGCTTACGGCAGACCAAAGCAAGCTTGGGCTCTTAGCGATTCTCAATGATCAACCCACAGAGTACGACAAAAGCGTCTTGGAGATGCTGCAAGTTGCCGCCGCACAGGCCGCGGCAGAGCTCGCCCAGTTGCGTATTTCGCGGAACCTGCAAGAAAGTCAGCGGCGGTTACAAACGCTAATGAACTCGCTGCCCGGCATGGCTTATCGTTGTCGCAATGACGAACACGGGACCATGGAAATTGTCAGCCGTGGTGTCTTCGATTTGACCGGCTATCGTCCGCAAGACCTAGTGAATAATGAAAAAGTGTCTTGGGCAAGTTTGATTCATCCAGAGGACCTTGCGGCCGTTGAGCGAGAAGTGAGCCAAGCCGCAGCGCGACAGCAGTACTTTCGCGTGGCCTATCGTATTATTTGCGCTGATGAGCAAGTGCGTTGGGTCTGGGAGCAAGGCAAAGGCGTGGTCAATTCGGCCGGTGAGGTTACTCATTTTGAAGGCTTTATGCTCGATGTTACCGAGCAGCACCAGCACCAAGAGCATATTGCCGAAATCGCCTTTCGTGACGAACTTACCGGATTAGCGAATCGCGCGGCATTGCTGGACGAATTACAACGCGCCTATGACGAGAGTCACCAACACGATTACTTAATGGTGTTACTCGACCTTAAGCAATTTCGCAACGTCAATGAACGCTTCGGATTGCACGCTGGTGACCGCTTGCTTCGTTTGGTGGCGCAACGCTTACAAGACGGTGCAAAAAATCAAGATGATATCGTCAAAATCGCCCGTGTCACCGGGGATGAGTTTGTTGTTTTACTGAAAAGCAGCGCCGAAAAAGTAGAGCAGTTTCTTACGGTTGCCAAAAGTCTGCGTAATTTCTTCGATAGCCCTTTATTGATTGGTGAGCATGAACTTGAAGTGCAACTGCGGGTGAGTGGCTCCTTCTCGTACAATGCCTACTCGGCTGCCGAGCTGTTGCAGCAAGTAAGCATCGCCATGTACGAAGCGAAGCAGTATGAACTCAACTTCTGCATATTTGACGAAGCCTTGCAGCGCAAGGTATCTGCCGAGCGTCATCAAACCGAACGCTTCTTACAAGCG
Source organism: Pseudidiomarina sp. (assembly GCA_048267225.1). GTDB lineage: Bacteria > Pseudomonadota > Gammaproteobacteria > Enterobacterales > Alteromonadaceae > Pseudidiomarina. Next base: position 37,000 of record JBLWXY010000005.1, on the reverse strand, counting down.
CTTGCCGAAGATCAATTAAGTATTGCTCTCCAACCCCAAATTGATTTGCAAACAGGGCGCTGCGTCGGGGCTGAGGTGCTGTGCCGCTGGTTTGATGCCGAGTTGGGGACGGTGCGACCGGATGTCTTTATTGAGATTGCCCGTAAACAGGGCGTCTTGGGTGAGCTCGGCAAGCAGGTCCTAACTAAGACCTGCGCACTACTTCGCGATTGGCAGCGCGATTACGAAGAGCTCCCCAAGGTGTCTGTTAACGTTGGTGCCCAGCAGTTCGCTGCGGTCGATGTGGTTGAAGACTTTTTAAGTATTTGTGCTGGGGTTGAGACCAAGGCCATCACGCTAGAATTAACGGAAAGTGACCTTATGATTGACCCGCAGTTGGCGCTAACGGTCACTGGCCGCTTGCGTGACCACGGTTTCCGTTTGGCGATTGATGATTTTGGCACTGGCTACTCATCGCTGGCTTATTTGCAGCAGTTCGCTGTCGATATTTTGAAAATTGATATATCGTTTGTGCAAGCAATGCACAAAGACGAGTCGAGCAAGATCTTAGTGAATACCATCATTGCCATGGCTCGCACCCTTGGGCTCGAGACGATTGCCGAGGGTATTGAGACCGAAGCGCAAGCGCAATTACTGAAAGAGCTTGGCTGTGCATGTGGGCAAGGCTATTATTTTGGTCGCCCCGTTGCGCCCGAAGAATTCGCGCAAACCTGGTTAGAACAATAATAACAATCACAACCTGTTAGGTAATTATGACGACTTCATCAACTGCGACTCGGTTACGTAGCTTAGGACCGGGTGTTATTCTCGCTGCTGCCGCTGTCGGCGCCTCCCACCTTGTGGCATCAACCCAAGCCGGGGCATTATTTGGCTGGCAACTCTGGTGGCTGATCCTGCTTGTTAACGTACTGAAATACCCCTTTTTCCGCTTCGGTGTTACCTACACCTTGACCCACAATGAAAGTTTAGTGAGTGGTTACTACCGGCGCCATAAGCTCTACTTGTGGGCGTTTACCGTCCTTAATGTGGTGGCTGCGGTGGTGAACACAGCCGGGGTGCTGTTATTAACGGCAAGCTTGTTGCAGCTCTTTTTACCGCAGCTAAGTTTGGCCCTGCTGTGCTGGCTCATTTTATTTGCCTGTTTGCTGATCTTGCTGGGCGGCCAATATCGTAGTCTCGATGCCATCGCCAAGTGGATTATGGTGACGCTATCGCTGGCCACCCTGGTAGCGGTTGTCATTGCTTGGCAAAACCATGTGCCACCGCCGGCAGACTTCGTCGCGCCGTCACCATGGGCGTTGTCGGCTCTTGCTTTCTTAGTCGCCATGATCGGCTGGATGCCGGTGCCTATTGAGCTGTCGGCCATCAATTCCTTGTGGCTGCGCAGCAAGCAAAAACTCACCGCGGTAACTCTCAAAGACGGCTTGTTCGATTTTAACTTAGGCTACTGGACCACGGCGGCTTTGGCCTTGGTGTTTCTTGCCCTTGGCGCACTGGTGCAGTTCGGCGCTCCGCAGCCTATTGCGATGGCGGGAACCAAGTTCGCTGAGCAGTTTGTCGCTATGTACAGCGCCACGATTGGGCCTTGGTCCGAGTATTTGGTTGGCGGCATCGCGTTTCTATGTATGTTCGGCACCACACTGGCGGTGCTCGACGGCTATGCGCGAACCTTGCGCGAGAGCCATCGTTTATTAACCAAGCGGCGCACCAGCTTACGCTATTGGGTGATTGGCCAGTCGCTCGCGGGCATGTTAGTGATTCTTTACTTCCAAGCTGCGTTGGGGCCCATGCTGAGTTTCGCCATGACGCTTGCCTTCTTAACCACACCGTTTTTTGCTTGGTTGAACTACATGCTGATCCGTAAACACCGGCTGTCTGTGGTCATGCATCTGTATGCGTGGGTTGGCTTATTCTACTTGCTTGGTTTTGCCTTACTCTTTGTCTACTGGCGCCTATTTCTTTGAGCCCCAAGAATGTGCGGGTTATCTGCAATTTAGGGGCGTTGACCTCACAGCGCTTGAGCTTTGCGGGCACATCTCTTTTAATGGGATGATTCCAACAAGAATGAGGTTGAATTCATGAAACTAGTTTCACAAGCGGTTGCCGCGACCTGTGTTGCCGCAACTTTAATGCTGAGCCCGTTCGCCTACGCTGAGCAAAGCGACTCTATGCCAAGCGCTATGCCAAGCGCAAAAATTGCTGCGGACGATGTGGTGGTAACGTCACACCGCGCAGAGATCAATGGTGAGCGCTTCGAGTACACCGCGACCACGGGTACCCAGCCGGTGTTCGATGACAACGGTGATGCGACTGCAACATTGTTCTTCACTTACTACGAACGCCAAGATGTGAAAAATCGTGAAGAGCGTCCGTTGTTGATTTCATTTAATGGTGGCCCTGGTTCGGCATCGGTGTGGATGCACATTGCTTACACGGGGCCGAAGTCGTTGCGCGTTGACGATGAAGGCTTTCCAATCATGCCTTACGGCGTGAAAGATAACCCGCACTCGGTACTCGACGTTGCCGATATCGTGTTCGTGAACCCAGTAAACACCGGTTATTCACGTGTGTTGCCCAACGACAAAGGCGAAATGCCGTCGCGCGAGCAACAACAAAAAATGTTCTTCGGCGTGAATGCTGATGTGAGCTATTTGGCCGATTGGGTGAACACATTTGTGACCCGTCATGAACGCTGGCGCTCACCGAAATATTTGATTGGCGAGAGCTACGGTACCACGCGTGTGTCTGGTTTGGCGCTAGAGCTACAAAACCGCCAGTGGATGTATTTGAACGGCGTGGTTTTGGTGTCACCCACTGAAATTGGTATCGATCGCCAAGGTCCTGTCGAAGCGGCGAACCGCTTACCGTACTTTGCCGCAACAGCTTGGTATCACGATGCTTTGAGTGACGATCTGCAAAGCAAAGACTTGCTTGAAGTGCTTGAAGAAGTTGAAGCTTACACGCTGAACACCTATTTACCTGCGCTGGCGAAAGGCGCAATGCTACCTGCCGACGAGCGTGATGCCGTGGCCGCTGAAGTAGCGCGTTTTTCTGGTTTGAGTAAGCAAACCGTGTTGCGTGCCAACTTAGATATCAATCCGCGCTTCTTCTGGAAAGAGTTGCTCCGTGACCGTGGCCAAACCGTAGGTCGCTTGGACTCGCGTTACCTTGGTATCGACCGTGATGACGTGGGCGATAGCCCAGACTACAACGCGGAACTTACTTCATGGTTGCACTCGTTCACGCCAGCCATTAACTACTACTTGCGCGAAGAACTCGGCTACAAAACCGACGTGAAATACAACATGTTTGGCCCTGTGCATCCGTGGGATCGCAGCAACAACAATACCGGCGAGAACTTACGTCAGGCCATGGCGCAAAACCCCTACTTGAACGTGCTGATTCAGTCAGGTTACTACGATGGCGCCACCAACTACTTTGACGCCAAGTACACGGGCTGGCATCTTGATCCTAGCGCACGCATGGAAGATCGCATCGACTTTAAAGGGTATCGTAGTGGTCACATGATGTATTTGCGCGCAGAAGATCTAAAATTAGCGAATGATGATTTACGTGACTTCATCAACGCAACCTTACCGGCTGAAGGTGAGGCCGCCAAATACGAATAATAAGGAGATGACCCATGGCTGATTTAATCCGTATTCTGATCGCGATTTTGTTGCCACCGCTTGGAGTGTTTTTGCAGGTCGGTATCGGCAAGCACTTTTGGATCAATATCATTTTGACCTTGCTCGGCTACATTCCGGGTATTGTTCACGCGGTCTGGGTTATTGCTAAAAAATAACGCTAAAGGTTGAACTATGACTAAATTTTCTACGCTGGCCCTTGCGGTCAGCGTCGCACTTTCTGCGTCTGCTGTTTCTGCGCCAAGCATGGCGTTTGCGCCGCAAGACGACGAAGCCAAGTGGGACGTGCAAGCGCCACAAGGCGAATTTAAAGACATTCAAATCAAGGTCAATGAAGGCACTTGGATGAACGTCGACATGAGCCCCGATGGCGAGTACATCGTTTTTGATTTACTGGGCGACATTTACCGTATGCCAGCAAAGGGCGGTGAAGCCGAGCTCTTAGCTGGCGGTATCGCTTGGCAAATGCAGCCAGTGTATTCACCGAATGGCAAGCACATAGCCTTCACTTCAGACCAAAGCGGCGGCGACAACATTTGGGTAATGGATGCCGATGGCGGCAACCAACGCGCTGTCACCGACGAAACGTTTCGTTTGCTCAACAGCCCTGCGTGGAGCCCAGACAGCCAGTTTATTGTCGCGCGTAAGCACTTTACGGCACGTCGTTCATTGGGTGCCGGTGAAGTTTGGATGTACCACGTCAATGGTGGCTCAGGTGTGCAGCTTACTGAGCGCCCGAACGACCAAAAAGACTTGGGTGAACCTGCGTTCTCGCCTGATGGTCGTTACATCTACTTCTCGCAAGACGACACCCCGGGCAAGACCTTCCACTACAGCAAAGATTCGCTCGAAGGGATTTACACCATCAAACGTTTTGACCGTGAAACCGGTGACATCGATGTGATCCGTGGTGGGCCGGGCGGTGCGATTCGTCCAACGCCATCACCTGACGGTAAGCACTTGGCGTACATCAAGCGCGAAGACTTCAACAGCGTGTTGTATCTCTATAACTTGGAAACTGGCGAAGAGCAGCGTTTGTACACCCAGCTTGACCGCGATATGCAAGAAACTTGGGCGATTCATGGCGTTTACCCGACCATGGATTGGACGCCAGACGGCAAAGCTTTGGTGTTCTGGGCTGACGGTAAAATCATGCGTTTGAATGTCGAGAATCGCCAAGCGCGGGTGATTCCATTTAGCGTAGAAACCACCAAGAAAGTCCAAACCGCTGTGCGCTTTAAACAAAACATTGAAGCCGACGATTTCAAGGTCAAAATGCTACGCAACGTGCAGGTTTCACCTGACGGCGAGCAGGTCGTTTATGAAGCCTTAGGGCATCTGTATCAGCGTGAGCTTGATAGCGACGCTGTAGAACGTCTTACTGACCGTGAAGGCGCATGGGAGCTTTACCCTAGCTACTCGCGTGACGGTAGCAAGCTGGTTTACGTCACTTGGGATGACCAAGAACAAGGCCAAATTATCGTACGTGACCTGCGCAGCGGCAACGAGCAAGTGCTAGCGACCGGTAAAGGCAAGTTCATTGAGCCGGTATTCAGCCCTGACGGTGAGTCGGTGGTGTACCGTAAGGTTCGTGGCGGTTACATTACCCCTGATACTTATGGCGTGAATCCTGGTATCTACCACCTTGCGCTAGAAGCCGATGCTGAACCACGTTTGATCAGCGAAAACGGCTTCCAGCCGCAATTTGGTCAACGTAATGACCGTGTCTACCTGATGGACTCGCGCGGCTCGCAGCAGCTTTTAGCGGTGGATTTAGAAACCAAACAACAACGCACACTCTACACCTCTGAACACGCGACTGAGTACCGCGTCTCACCTGATGGTCAGCACTTGGCCTTTGCTGAGCGTTTTAAAGTGTTCGTGACGCCACTCGTTGAGCGCGGTTCACCAATCGCCATTAGCCCAACGGACAAGCAGTTCCCAGTTGAGCAGCTCTCGGTGCGCGCGGGCGAAAATATCTCCTGGACCGCCGATGGCAAGAACCTTTACTGGTCGTTGGGTCCCGAGTTGTACCATGCGTCGGTAGGTGGCTTGTTCGCGATTGATAAAGGCGACGATGGTTTTGAAAAGGTCGCTAATGGCACTGACATCAGTTTTACTGCTGAGCACGGCATTCACGACGAAACTGTTGCCTTTGTAGGTGGTCAAGTGATTACCATGAACGGTGATACGGTCATCAGTGAAGGTACCGTGGTTGTGCGCGGCAACAAGATTGTCGCGGTAGGCGCGAAAGACGAAGTCAACGTGCCAAGCGGTGCAACGGTCATCGATACCACTGGAAAATCGGTCATGCCTGGCTTGTTTGACGGTCACGCGCATGGTCCTGCCGGCGAGTACGAGATCATTCCTGAGCAAAACTGGCAAAGCTATGCCAACTTAGCTTTCGGCGTGACCTCAATTCACGATCCGTCGAACGACACCACCGAGATCTTTACTGCGAGTGAAATGCAAAAAGCGGGCTTAATCGCCGCGCCACGTACTTTCTCGACCGGTACGATTTTGTACGGTGCCAATGGTCCGGGCTACACCTCGCACATTGATAGTTTGGACGATGCCAAGTTCCACCTTGAGCGGCTGAAAAAAGTCGGTGCCTTCTCGGTGAAGAGCTACAACCAGCCGCGTCGTAACCAGCGTCAGCAGGTCATTGAAGCGGGTCGTGAACTCGAAATGATGGTGGTGCCAGAGGGCGGTTCATTGCTGCAGCACAACCTGTCGATGGTTGCTGACGGCCACACCACCATTGAGCACTCGATTCCAGTTGCGGAAATCTACAACGATATTGAGCAATTCTGGCAGCAAACCGACGTGTACTACACGCCAACCTTAGGCGTCGCTTATGGCGGCATCTGGGGTGAGAACTATTGGTATGCCGAAACTGACGTGTGGAAGCATCCGAAGCTGTCGAAGTTTGTGCCGCAAGATGTGCTGGTTGGTAAGTCCATGCGTCGCGAAAAAGCACCGCACCATCACTACAACCACATCAACAATGCTGAAGTCGCGAAACGCCTGACTGACGCTGGTGTGAAAGTAGTTTCTGGAGCCCATGGTCAGCGCGAAGGCTTAGCGCAGCATTGGGAGATCTGGATGATGGCGCAAGGTGGTATGACGCCGCTAGAAGCTTTAGCGACCGCGACCATTAATCCGGCGATGGAATTCGGTATGGACCACGCACTGGGCTCACTCGAAGAAGGTAAACTCGCGGATATTATCGTCATTGACGGTAACCCGTTGGAAGACATTCGCGTGACCGATCGCGTGACGCATACCATGGTTAATGGCCGTCTGTATGATGCGACAACCATGAACCAGCTGGTGCCAGCGGCTGAGCCACGCGCGAAATTCTTTTGGGAATAGACCAAGGTCGTAACATTTACGGCTGTTTATTTTGCAGAAGCTGGTTATAATCCCGCTATATTCGTATAGCGGGATTTATTTTTTTTATGAATAGCATCAAAGATATCGATCTTAATCTGTTGGTTTATTTGGACGTCCTTTTGCGTGAACGCAATGTCACTAAAGCCGCAGCGCAATTGAACATCACGCAACCGGCAATGAGCAATGGACTCAAGCGTCTGCGCAGCCTGCTTAATGATCCGATTCTGGTGCGTACCAGTGAGGGCATGATCCCCACTGAAACAGCCTTGCGTATGCAGGAGCCTGTGCGACAAATTCTCTACTCGGTTGAGGAAATGGTGCAGCCTGCCCGTGACTTTGATCCCGCGACCACCGACCGCGTGTTTCGCATTATGGCCTCGGACTACGCTGCATCTACCCTGTTGCCGCGTTTATTGCCGGCGATTCAAGAGCAAGCGCCATCAGTGACCCTAGATATCATGACGCCGAGCGATATTAGCTTTCATGACGTTGAAAATGGCAAAGTCGATGTGGCAATTAACCGCTTCGAAAAGCTGCCGCAGTCGTTTCACCAAAAAGCACTGTGGGAAGACGATTTTTCTTGCTTGATGCGCAACGATCATCCATTGCTACAAGACTATTCCCTTGAGAATTATCTAAAAGCTGAGCATGTGTGGGTTAGCAAGACCGGCTTTGGTGTTGGCGTTGGCATGGACCCACAAGACGTGCAGAAGCTCGGCTGGGTCGACGAAGCACTCGCGGACTTGGGCCATAAGCGCGACATCCGCGTGTTTACCCGCAACTACCACGTGGCTATGCACTTGGCGCGGCAGGGCTTGATTGCCACCTTACCGACCCGCGCAGCAAGTCTCTACAAGGACGATGACGAGCTCACCATGCGTGAGCCGCCATTTGCGATTCCAGACTTAGACCTCACCATGATTTGGAGCCCGCTACTGCAACACGATGCGGGGCACCGCTGGTTCCGGCAACTCGTTGCCGAAACCGCGGCTGAAGGTTAACGATTAGGTGGTACGTGTCGCCAATGCCGGTGATAAGTTGGCGGCTTTGCGTGCAGGACCAAGCACGGCAAGCTGCCCGACGATAACAAGTACCACCATGGCAATCGGCAGATAATGCCAACCAATACGTGGCAGACTGAAAGTGTCAACCAGCCAAATATTCAGCGCAATACTGGAAGCCACACCAATAATAAGGCCACCGCCTGTAATCAAGAGATTCTCAAGCATAAACTGACGCATGATGTCGCCCTTGGTCGCACCAAGAGCACGACGTGTGCCGATTTGCTTGCGTCGCTGATTCACCGTAAAGCTCACCATACCCACGATACCTAAAGCGGTAACTAGCGTTAACACAGTCACAATCACCCAAAGTACCGTTTGTAAGGCAAAAAAGTCTTGGTAAGCGTCATCGCGCTGCTCATCCATTGCCGTCACATTACGAATCAGTCGGCCATCGCGCTTCGCTAACAGTAACTCTTCGACTTCACGCATGAGCCGATCGCGCTCGCCTGACTCAGTGCGAACAAGATAGCGGTTGGCGTTCCAAAGTCCACGTTGCGGGACCAACATGACGTTGTTAACGTTACTCCACTGCACCCACGGCGCTTGCAGATGGTCAATAATACCTTTTATGGTCATCGGCTCGTCATCGCGAATATACACGGTTTGGCCCACGATTTCGGCGGGCGTCAGATCCGGGAATAAATTCTTAGCAGCCGCCTCGGTGAGTAAAATATTCTGTGGCCATTGTTTATCGTTCGACAGGCGATAGGTGACTTCAGTTGGACTAAAATTCTCCCCCGCAATGAGTTCGACATCCAGTGTATTGATGCCATGATCATCAACGAAGTAGACGGAAACAGGCGTACCGTCTTGGCTTTCTGGTGAGGTGCTCAGTCCCATCGACCAGCCGCCTCCGCTTAACGGCGTAGAGTTAATTTGTGTAGCATCAACGACACCATTGAGCTGGCGGATCTCGAGCAAGTCGGTTTCTACCGCCACGCGTTCGTTGAAGCTGTCTTTATAGCCGACGTACAGTAAATGGAATTGGTTCGCTTCATCCATGCCGGACTCGCGCGCCATCATACTGCTGCGGTTTTCAATCATATGAATGGCATTAACGATGATGGTCATCGTCAGCGCTATCTGTAGAGCGAGCAATAATGCGCCAACTTTGTTACGCAGTAACGCTCGAAAAATGGGACCAATTTGATTCATGATGCGTTTCCTTTGTGGACGCTTTATTGCGTCTTCAACTGACCTGCCGGAGCAATACTGCAAGCGCGCCAAGTCGGATAGAGTGCAGCGAGAATCGAGCTGATAATCGCCAGCGAGAAGCCTACGGCTATCATCGTGCCATCAAGCGAAGTGAGACCTTCGGTAGAGTCACCGTAGAGTGCACTAATGCCTTGCAAACCAAGCCACGCTAGGGTGAGTCCGAATAAACCACCTAGCACGCCGACAATGGCTGCCTCGACTGAATATTGCAGCATTAACGTCCGGCGACTCGCACCTACGGCACGACGCAAAGCGATTTCACCAAAGCGGCCGGTGAACTTGGCTAACAGCAAGGCAATGGTGTTGAGTAAGCAAACCACCAAGAACATGAGCGCCATATACATCATCATTTGTGCGTCATCGGCGACGACTTCTTGGTATTCCAACCACTCTGTGACATTGTGAAGACGGTTATTCTGTTCACGTGGAAAGCGACCAAGTTGCTTTTGTTCGGCAACATAGTTGTGCAGGAAATCAAGGTAGGCGCCCTTATCGGCCGGGTCTTCGAGCTCGATCCAGAACTGTGAATTCACGCATTCAGAATTTAAGAAGGCTTGAAATGTCTCTTCTGCAACGGGCTTCCAGCAGTTGTTATTGCCACTGGTATCGAGTTCGAGCGCTTGCTTTAAGGTGTAGGGCATGTAGACATCTTCCATGTCATTAAACGCGCCCGTTGCGAGATCGAAGAACTTCGGCTTCGGTGCCCACTCGTCGAGCACGCCTACCACACGAAAGACGTTACCGCTGAACGTTACCGTCTCGCCGACTGAATTGGCGCCGCCAAAAATTTCGTTATTGGCTTCTTTGCTAAGTACAATGACGAGTTCACGCGCTTCATCTGCTTTAGCACTCCAACCTGAGCCATACAAAAAAGGCGGCTCGAACATAGGGAAAAAGTCTGCATAGGTGATGCGAACCGACGCTAAGTAGGGCTTCTGGTCTTGCCCTTTGGGCTCGATAACACCATAAGAGGTGCCCATGCCTGCCTGCCGATAGGCCATTTTAGCTTCGGTGAGTTGCGTGGCTTCGAGCCAAGTTACTTGATCAGGCGGCAAATTAGGCTCGTCATAAGCCTCGTTGGGCGACCAATTATCCACTTGAACGGCGAACAAACGATCGCTTTTGCTGGGAATTGGGTCGGCTGACATCAAGTAATTAACGGTAATCGTTGTCATCGCCGCGCCAATCCCCAAACCAATCGCAGCAATCATGAGACCGGTGAGTAAGACGTTTTTCTTTAAACTGAGCAGGGCCAAGCGGCCATAATATGCAATCATGACGACCTCACTAAACTTGCGCAGTTTGTTGTAGGAGTTCTTTGATGTTGGTACCGGTCTGAACCTCGGTGACTTGACCATCGCGCACGAAAATATTGCGTTGCGCGCGCTGGGCAAGACTTGGATCGTGCGTCACCATAATGATGGTTGTGCCTTGCGCGTTGATTTCGCTGAGTAAGTCAAGCACACCACTGGCCATGTTCGAATCGAGGTTACCTGTTGGCTCATCGGCAAGCAGAAAGCGTGGCGAACCCGCCAGTGCTCGGGCAATGGCTACACGTTGCTGCTGACCGCCAGAAAGTTGTGCTGGGTAATGCTTCATGCGGTTCGCCAAACCCACAGTTTCTAACGCTTGTTCGATGCGTTGTTTGCGTTCTGCTGCGCCGAAGCCACGATAACGCAGCGGCACGTCGACATTGTCGAATAGGTTGAGGTCAGGCAGTAGGTTGAAGCTTTGAAAAATAAAGCCAATTTTCTCGTTACGTAATTGCGCTAATTGGCGGTCGTTCATGCCTCGCACGCTTTTGCCGTCGAGCTGGTAGTCACCGGCGTCAAAACTTTCCAGTAGGCCTGCCACGTTTAGAAACGTTGTTTTACCGGACCCCGAAGGGCCTGTCACCGCAACGAAGTCGCCTTCTTCTACGTGTAAGTTGAAATCACGAAGCGCGTGCGTTTCGACGGTGTCGGTACGAAAGGTTTTGCGAATATCAGTCATTTTTAACATGCGTTGTGTTCTCGTTTTAGTTGGTAAGGCGCACAGAATTCGCGTCGCCGAAAGATTCAATACTGGAAATAATGATGCGGTCACCGACCTTTAAGCCGTCGGCAATCTCCACCGCACTCATACTTGAAACACCGGTACGAATGGTCGTGCGGTAGGCGATTTCATCGCTGACGACATAAGCGATACGTCCGCCACCGCTCTCCAAAAACTGACCACGATTGACTTGGATGACATTTGGTTTTTGCTCAAGAATGATACGGGTGGTGAGGCGCTGATTTTGTCTTAATGCGTCAGGCATTTGGTCGACGAAACGAACGTTGCCAACCACTTGGTTGTCACGAATCTCTGGCGAGATAGCAACTAGCTGGGCAGCATAGACGGTGCCGGAATAGTTCACTTCAGCGGCCATACCGATACTTAAGTCATCGGCATAACTTTCTGGAATTGCGATTTCAACTTCGAACGCAGACAAATCCACCACCCCTAAGATGGCTTGATTGCGCGCAACTTGATTCTTTTGGTCTACTTCGCGATTGCCGACTAAACCACTTACTGGCGAGTGTATTGACAGACTTTCAACCTGACGTTGCAGGTCATCCACCAACGCTTGCTGACGGGCCACCTGCAGCTCGGTGGTTTGCAATTCAAATACTTGCGCATCGGCGGCGAGTTGGGCGCTGGCAATAGCGTGCTCATACACTAACTTGGCGTTTTCGAGATCGTCTTGGGCTTTTTCAAAATCGATTTCACTAATAGCTTTAGCTTTCCATGCCTCGTCGGCACGGCGCTTTTCGCGCTCAGCGGCGGTAAAGGTGACGCGCGCCATATCAATATCGCGCTGTGCTTGCAGTTTGGCGCTACGGGTTTCAATGCGTTGACGTTCAAGATCGACAGTAGCAGCATCGAGAGAAGCGCGCTCTTGAGCTAATTGGCTCTCGAGCTCAGGACTTTCGATGGTTGCTAGCGCTTGCCCTTTGGTGACGGTATCACCAGCATCGACAAGATAAGTGACGGTGCCTTCAGCAGGGCTATAGAGTGTCGGGGCGACCGCTGCGATAACGCGGCCTTCAATGGAAACATCACGCGTGAGGTCGCCGCGGGTCACCGTAGCAATGCGTACGCGGTCAAGCGGAATGGCTTGTTCGGTTTGGCTCCATTTACTCAGAGCTGGCCAGGCGAGGGCGGCAATGATAACGGCAATCGTAAGCCCGATGATAAGCTTCCATGGGCGTTGTTTGGTGGGTTCGCGGACCACATCTTGGCCGCTCGTATCGGCGAGTTTAATCAAAGTTGTTCATCCCGTTCTAAGTTTTTGTTTCGAACTTAGGACGAGATGAACAAAAGAAAGGTTTACACGAGGTTAATTAAATACCGCAAATAGGTGCTCGTTCAACCAGAGGTGAACGACTATACTCACGGCAAAGCCGACGGCAATGGCTGGCGCCCATTTCAGATGGCTGGCAAAGGTGTAGTAGCCACGGGCTTGGCCCATAAGTGCTACACCTGCGGCGGAGCCGATGGACAACAAGCTACCACCAGTTCCGGCAGTCAAAGTGATCAACAACCACTGACCATGTGACATGTCAGGTTGCATGGAGAGCACTGCGAACATCACTGGAATGTTATCAATCACTGCAGACATTACGCCAAGTGCGACGTTGGCATAGGTCGGTGACCATTCGTTATAAAGTGTGTCGGAAAGCAAATGCAGATAGCCCAAAAAGCCCAAGCCACCCACACACATAACGATGCCGTAGAAGAACAGAAGTGTGTCCCACTCGGCCCGTTGGACACGGCTGAAGACGTCAAAAGGCACGACGCCACCAAGGCGCTTCAGGCGCTCCATATCGCCAGCGCGTTCGGCCATGGCTCGTTTGCGTGCGAGTGAGCCTGGCAGGGTCATACGCAAGAAGTAACCAAAGAATTGTAGGTAGCCAAGGCCCATCATCATGCCGAGTACTGGCGGTAGGTGCAGGAACATGTGGCACGACACAGCGGTCGCGATGGTCAACAAGAATAGCCCAGTAATACGCAGAGCGCCGCGCTTAAGCTCGACTTCTTCGTAGACCGCGTTTGGCTTTTTATTCTCAATGAAGAAGTTCATGATGAGCGCCGGTAGCAGGTAGTTCAGCAGCGACGGAATAAACAACACAAAGAACTCTTGGAATTCTACAATGCCGGCCTGCCATACCATGAGCGTGGTGATGTCGCCAAAGGGACTGAATGCACCACCGGCATTGGCTGCCACAACAATACTCACGCACGACATACCAATGAATTTCTTGTCGCCGTCGGCGACTTTCATGACCACCGCGCACATGAGTAGCGCCGTGGTGAGGTTATCGGCGATAGGTGAGATAAAGAAGGCGAGAAAGCCCGAAAGCCAAAACAGTTGGCGGTAGGTAAAGCCTTTTTTCACCATCCACGAGCGCAGGGCATCAAATAGACGGCGTTCTTCGAGGGCGTTGATATAGGTCATGGCCACAAGCAAAAACAGCATGAGCTCGGCGAACTCGAGCAGATTATGGCGGAACGCATCTTCGGCAACCCCGGGGAAGCCTTGGTCGACATAGACCCAGCCAATCATGATCCAGATTAAGCCAGCGGCCACCAGTACCGGTTTTGACTTGCGCATATGCAAGCGTTCTTCACCCATGACCAGAATATAGGCCGCAGTGAAAATGATAATGGCGACGATGCCAACGGTTGAAGTGGTTAAATCAAGCGGCCCTGCAGCGGCAAATGCTGTTGGGCTCATAAGCATAGCTGCGAGCGCGATCGAAAGTAGCTTCCACATGTGTCGAAATCCTTGCACACAAAGGTTCTAGGGGAGATTTGCGCGCGCATACTAGCACAGAATTTAAGAAAAGCGTTGGCGGTATTACGATTTTGTTAAAGGTCATTAGGGGTACCTCCGATAAGGTACCCCGATAATGAAGTTAAGCTTATGATTAACTGTTCTTTTTAATGCTTTTATGTAAAAACTTCCGATACCATGAACGGGGCAGAAAACGCTTTAAATACCATGCATAACGCCCCTGTTTATGAGGAATTGTATAGCTATGTTGACGCTCGATGGCGCGCATAATGTCTTTTGCAATATCGGTCGCATTGAGTTTGCTTTTACTCATGAGCTTATCAAGCTTCGCTTCCATACCGTCGATCGATGAGCGCATTCCCTGCCCAAGGTTGGTTCTGAAAAACGACGGACAAACCGCCGTAACATGAATGCCGTCTTCGGCAAGTTCATTTTCGAGGGTTTCCGACAGGCTCACAACGGCCGCTTTGGTGGCGTTGTAGGATGTCATATTCGGTACGTCGAGCAAGCCCGCCATTGAAGCGACATTGACAATGTGCCCTCCTTGACGTTGCAACAGCGGTAAGAAAGCTTTGCAGCCGCGAACCACACCCAACAGATTGATGTCGATGATCCACTGCCAATCGCTAATACTGGTATCGGCAAGTTTACCCACCTGCGCTACGCCGGCATTATTGACCAGAATATCGATACCTTGCCAACGCTGTTCGAGTTCTTTGGCGACATTCTCTAAATCTGAAATGCGGGTCACATCACAGGTAAAAAACAGCGTTTCGGGTTGCCACCGTTGCAAACTGCCGATGACAGCTTCGCCACGTTCGGTGTCTCGGTCAAGAATGGCGACTTGCCAACCGGCTTGTGCCGCGAGCTGTGCTAAGGCGAAGCCTAAACCGCTCGCACCGCCAGTAATGACGATTCGTTGTTTTTTCATGAAACAAATAACCTTTTAGTTGGTTTGCATGGAAATGCGATTACGTCCGGTGTCTTTACTCTGATACAGCAGCTTGTCAGCCTCTGCTACCAAGTTGCGGAAACTCCCTCCGCTATAGTTGTGGCGGACCTCAGCAATACCCATACTAATGGTCATGGGGATCACTTGGCCATTGATTTGACAGTAGGTTGCCAGTGACGCTTGGAAGTCTTCAACGAGTTTGCGAACGTCATCGATGCCACTCACAAAAACAGCAAATTCCTCGCCACCGTAGCGGGCGCATAAGCAGCCACGCCGCTCAAAATGCTCTTTCAGTAACTGCCCCACACAGCGAATACATTCATCACCCGCCGGATGCCCCATGGTGTCATTGATGCGTTTGAAATAGTCGATATCCATCAAAATCAACGCAATAGGTTCACGCGTTGCCATCGCTTCATGATAACGCCGCTCGGCAAGGTCATCAAAGGTTCGGCGGTTCAGTAGCTCAGTAAGACCATCCTCGCGCGCGAGCTTTTGCAGGCGCATGTTAAGTTGCTCGAGGTCCCTAGTTTTTTCCTCCACTTGCTTTTGCAGCTGGCGGTTAAAATTCACCATGAGCTTACGCGCGGCGGTAAGGTTCTCGGCAATGGTGCGTACTTCACGGGTCATACCGTCGCTCGCGAAACTGAGTGGACTATCGGTATTGTCACGCAATTGCTCGGCAAGCTGTTCTAAAGGCCGGTTAAGGTCTTGCGCAAACCTATGTGTCACAAAGGCGAAAAGTACCGCAATAAGGGTAAGGAAAACCGACAAAATAACTAAGTTATTCAGAAACAGTTGCGTGATCAGGTTTGGACTGGAAAACACATAAAGGTTCCAACCATAGGTATTCACCCGCTGCGTAAACAGCAGGTCTTTCTGCTCTATTCGAGTCAAGGGTAGATTCTGCGTATACAGGTTAGGCAGCAGCGAAGGCTCAAAGTGGCTCAGCGTACGCAAGCGTAGCTCATCGCTCGCAAAAAGGACCTGATTCTGGTCATCGGTCACCACAACCGACTGATAGTCAGGATCAATATCGGTGCGACGTACAAGGCGCACCAGTTCAGGCACATCTAACGAGCCTTCGACGAGCCCCTGAAATTTGCCATTAACCATGAAGGGTTCACTGATAGCAAGTATGGGTTGCGTACCAAAGCCTCGTCCGCGGAAGGCACTCGAGACATAACCTAAGCCATTCGCTTTAGGCTCATAAAAATAAGGTCGGTCATTAATATCTGGCGGCGTGCTGGGGTTCTCGGTGAGAACCCGGAAATGGCTGGCAGGTACACCATGGAGAATTCTCCCTTCTGCGTTTGCCAGCAACATGGAAACAAAACCGGGAAAGTTCTGTTGCGTTAAACGCAGGAGTTCTAAGCGCTGTTCATAGTCCGACACGGCAAGCATGCTGTCGCGTAGATTTTTCACCGCAACCTTGTAGTCATTAACAAAGTCGTCGGTGACCTCCCGTAAACTGTTGGCCTTACTACCAATGTCGGTCACGATTTGTTGCTCAACTTGCTGGGCAGAACGCACCGTATAAAGCAGTGAAAAGCTTAAGGAACTAACAATGATACACAGAAAGCTCAGGTAGAACACACGCCCGCGCAAGGAGTCGGCGTCAGGCTTCATTACTACAGTACGCCAATTTTTTGGCACCAGTTGATAGAGCAAAATTGCCAGGGCGGTGTACAGCAGTCCGTTTAACAAGAGTTTGGCCAGTACCAAGATCAAAAAGCTGGTGGGAACATCAATGACCGTGGGTAGGTACCAATAGCTTAGGGGCATACCAAAGATCAGCCAGTAAATCAGGTCGGCAAGTAAAATAGGTATACGGCGTCGGTACAAAAACCAAACGACAATAACTTCAGCGATTAAGGTGACAAAGAAAAATAAGTTATCGGTATACAGGTAGACAGCAATAGAGGCGATGATTGTGCTGACAATGGCACTCGGTAGCCCACGGGTGAACAACGCCAAGAAGACAAAAACTTGGCCTAATAAAATGGTGACCGAGCCATACAACTCAAAAGCAAGAAAGTAATTAACAAGGGCTGCAATAGCACCAAACCCGACACCAGCGAATACGCTTATCAGGGTTTGATTCATATCATTGGCTGATGAATGTGCATTCACGAAACGAGCCACCCATTAGATCGACATCCTCTGAGGTTACCACAATTCTCTAACATAAAAATGCAGATTTTGCGTTTGCGTTTTAGTTATCGTCGCAATCTTCACTCGCTGTGCACTTACGATGTTTTCTGGCTTTAGCCCTTAATTTAACTGCTTTTTGGTTCTCAGCAGCTTGAGCTTGTCCAGCTGTTGCGTTCTCTACACCGGTCGCGCTGGCTTTCTCGCCGGGAGGGCTTTGACTCACGGTAATATCGATGTCCGGAATGGGATCGCCAGCAGTCTTAGCAGCCCCTTTAGGGTAATCTGAATCAGCACGGGCCTTCGCCGCGACATCACCATAACCATCGCCGTCGAGGTCAGTATCTTGTGGTGCTTTCACCTTCTTATCGGCACGCTCAATTTTCTCTACAGCTATTTCGATTTTCTCGCTCTTTTGTTCTGCATTAGCTGCTTGCTCATCCTTTGGTGGTTCAGCAAAAGCCGTTGCGCTCAATGCAATAAAGCTAGAAACCAGTAAATGTTGAATTTTCATAATCGTTCTCCACAGGCAACATGCCTAAGTTATAGGTTTAGCTTGATGTTTTTGCTTGCGCAATATTTTTAGGGTGCATTGCACTTTCTTAACATAGCGCTACAAACCGATCCCATGCGCATCCCTCAGTTGCAATAGAGGCCTAGCCTTGTTCGTTTTTTGAACTACGCTTGATGCTCTTAGGGCAGGAAGCCCTTGCCGTAGCGGAAGGAGAACCAGTAAAGGTCGTTCAGGAGGAAACCCGATGCGGAAACTACCTTTTTACAAAACTGTGGCTGCACTTGCAGCATTACTTTTACCTTTAAGCGTTCAAGCCGATGATCACGAAGAAGACGGTTATTATTTGTCGATGAGCGAATTCACGCTCAAAATCGGACACACCAAAGCCTTTATGGAGGGGGCCAAAGCATGGCGGAAATGTTATACCGATGCGGGCGGCAAGGAGCCCTATAATGTGTGGCGTCGTCTGCAAGGCGAAGGAAATGTGCTTGTACTCACCAGTGCGCATAAGAATTGGCAAGCCTTCTTCAGTAAAGATGAGTCAGCGATGAAGTGCGAAAAAATCGTCGATGAGCAAATTGTGCCGCACATGGAATCCACCGCCTTCAACATGGCTGGCTTCATGCCGAAATGGAGCGGTGAGCCAGGTGGTAATAGTAGCTATGTCGCCGTTTATAACTTCAAAGTCGCCGATTACGAACTCTTTGAGAGTACCGTTGAGGCCATTGAAGCTGCCGTGAAAGATGACGGTGGACCAGATTCCTACTGGTATTACACCATGGGTGGACGTGGCGTTGCCGACTACTTTGTGGTTGAAGAGTTTGCCGATACCGCCGCGCTAGATGCCGATGACCCCGGTATTTGGAAGCGGGTAGAGGCTGCTCTTGGCGAAGAAAAACGCCAACAAATCCAAAGCGACTTCATGAAGTCCCTCAATGAATGGTGGAGCTACATGTACATCCATTTAGAGGATATTAGCTACGCTGGTAAAGCGGAGTAAATTGGCTAAACTGGAATAGATGCGGCGAGTGAAAGCGCTCGCCGCAGCTTTTTACAACCCAAACAGTGAGCCAACCCATGCCCGTAAAATTAGAAGACCGCCCCATTGAGCAGGTCCGTGAAGAAACCATCGACAAACTCATCGTCAACTACAGTCATGAAGTGATTTCCAAAGAGGCGTTTGAGCGTCGTCTCGACTCTGCTATGGCTACCGCCGAGCACCAAGCGTTAGTCGATTTGGTCGCCGACTTGCCGATGGCCGCAGATGCCGACTATCAACAACAGAAGCAAGCGTCGTTTGGCGTGCAGTCCGTCGCAGCTGAGCAAGATGAGAAGTTGGTAAGTATTTTAAGCAGCAACAATCGCAAAGGCCCTTGGGTCGTCCCCGCACGACTAAAAATCATTGACGTGCTCGGCTCGATTACCTTGGACTTCAGCGAAGCGCATTTCGCACAGCCGAACGTCGAAGTCGAGATCAATAACGTCCTTGGCTCACTAGATATTCTCGTTCCCGACAACGTTGCTGTAGTATCACGCGCCAGTCACATTTTGGGCACCAGTGACGATCACTCGCCCGCACGAGATTCCAGCATCACCCATACCATCACCGTCACCGGCTGGTCAGTGCTTGGCTCTGTCGACGTTTCAGTGAAACGCAACATGCGCGAACGCTGGCTCTCGTTCGCCAATAGCATGCGCGAAGCTTTCGGCATGCAACGCCGCTAATTTTTGTCGGCAGAAACGAAAAAAGCCCCGCACGTGAGTGCGAGGCTTTCGGAATAATGGTGCCCAGAGGCGGAATCGAACCACCGACACGAGGATTTTCAATCCTCTGCTCTACCGACTGAGCTATCTGGGCAACGGGGCGTATTAAACGAGTTTTTCGGCTCTGAGTCAACCGCTTTTTGGTGATTTTCTACGGTTTCAGTGTCGTTTGCTCAGTAAATACGCAGTTTGCTGGATTTTACGCCTTTAAGTAGGTGCTACCGGCGAGGCATTTTTCGTAGTAGTCGGTCCAGCGCACACCTTCCCGAGGTGCGATGCGGCCTTTGCGCACTTCACGGTCGATGCATTTCTTCACGGTTTTGGCCATGAAATCCGTGTTGTACTGCATGGTTTCGAGTACTTTTTCGGCAGCGGTGCCGGGCACAACTTCTTCAATGTAAAAGTCGCCAGGTTCGTCATCGTGACAGTAAATATGCACTTCGGTTAAACGCCCAAACAGGTTATGCATGTCGCCCATAACGTCTTGATAGGCGCCAGTGAGGAACATGCCGACAAAGTAGTCTTCGCCTTTGCGTAACGTGTGCATAGGAATGTTGTCGCTGATCTCGGTGCCTTCAATGTATTTGCTGAGCTTACCGTCGCTGTCACAGGTGATATCGACGATTGAGCAGCGCACTTCTGGCTTTTCCTGCAAACGACTCACCGGAACAATTGGCAAGACCTGACCGATGGCCCAAGTGTCAGCCGCTGACTGGAAAATAGAGAAGTTACACAGGTATTGGCTAGCAAGCATGTCTTCGAGTTCTTCGAGCTCTTGGAACACGAACGCATCACGATCTAATGAACCGTGGATCTCGCTCAAAATGCGCCAGTACATGGTGTCGAGCTTGGCCATTTCACCCAACGACAAAATACCAAGCTTGAAGGCTTCATAAGCGCTTTGCTTGAATGATGCTGCGTCGTTGTATCGTTCCTGCGGGTGCAGATCAGGTGCCGACACGAGCTCACGCATGTTCGATACAAGAATGTGCTCACCTTCTTCAGCAGAGATATCGAACTGTGCGCCAGTGTTTTTGATTTCACCAACAATGTTGGTCACCACACAACTATGGTGGGCGGTAATGGCGCGGCCACTTTCGCTGACTAAGTTGGGGTGGGGCACTTCTTCGAGATCACAAATCTGCTTAACGCCATAAACCACGTCGGCAACATATTCGTCGGTCGAGTAGTTACGCGACGAGTCTGTGGTTGAGCTGGTGCCATCGTAATCAATGCCTAGGCCACCACCGATATCGAGGTATTCTAGTGGCACGCCTTCTTGAATCAGTTTGGCATAAAGGCGCGCGCCTTCAGAAACGGCTTCTTTAATCTTACGAATGTCCGACATTTGGCTACCGATGTGGAAGTGCAGGAGCTTCGCACAGTGCAGCATGTCTTCTTTCTTCAAAAGCTCAATAATGTTCAAGATTTCGGTGATACTTAAACCAAACTTGGCACGATCGCCGCTTGAACCTGCCCACTTACCACTGCTGCGCACCATCATTTTGCTGCGCAAGCCAATCAGTGGCTCGACGCCGAGCTTTTTCGCTAGCGGGATGAGCATTTCGAGTTCGCTGTACTTCTCGATGACGATGATCATTTTGCGACGCAACTGACGGCCCAACAACGCAAGTGTTAGGTAGTCTTCGTCTTTGTAGCCGTTAAGTACCGTTAGCGCTTCTGGATTCTCGTTATACGCCAATACGGCCATGAGTTCCGGCTTTGAGCCTGCCTCGAGGCCATAGTTATAGGGTTCGCCTGCGTCAATGATCTCTTCGACCACTTCGCGCATTTGGTTTACTTTGATTGGAAACACGCCGCTGTATTTGCCTTGGTAGTTGGCGTCGGCGATGGTCTTGGCAAAGGTCTCGTTTAAGATCTCAACCTGTGAGCGCAAAATGTCATGAAAGCGAATCACCGCTGGCAATTGAATGCCCTCGGCGCGGATTTCGTCTAACACATCTTTCATGTCGATGGTGACATCTGGCAAGCGATGATTCGGCGCGATTTGAATATTGCCGTTGTCACCAATGGAAAAATAACCTGCGCCCCAACGATTTACACCATAAAGCTCTTCGGCGTCGTCAATGCTCCAGTCTTGCGTACTGTCGGTCATTAGCGCGCTCCCTTTTCATTCAAAATAATCAATAATTCGCGGACAATTTTGGCCGCAAAAACGTCGGAGTTACCGGTCGGGTCGATTTCAGGTGACAATTCGACGACGTCAGCGCCGACCAGGTTTTTATCGCGCAAAATTTTCATCAGACTCACATAAGAGTGAAAGTCTTCACCGCCTGGCTCAGGTGTGCCGGTGCCAGGTAAAAACGCTGGATCAAAGTAATCCAGGTCGAGCGTTAGGTAAATCGGGCGATCCGCTGCAATGGCTGCCACGCTATCAAGGAAGTCCTTGCGCGACGTGCGCACAGTCTTATGCTCTTTCATAAATTGGTACTCTTCGCGGGTACCTGAGCGAATGCCATACTGAATCAACTCATGGCCTGGACCAAAATGGTCAAGCGAGCGACGAATAATCGACGCATGCGAATAGTGATAGCCCAAGAAGCCGTCACGCAGGTCGGCATGTGCATCAAGGTGCAGCAGCACCAAGTCAGGGTATTGTGCCAAGTACTTACGAATCGGCGCGTAAGAAATTGAATGTTCGCCACCTAAGGTGAGTACACGAACGTTGCCGGCGGCCAAGTCGACCGAACCAAACAAAGCGTCAAACTGATCCGTCGCATGCTGCCACTGGTTCTCGACATCGTCGCTATGACCTAACGATAAATTGCCAAGATCGTAAAAAGGCTGATCAAACAGGTCAGCGTCGAGGTAGGGCGAATACGATTCGATGTCTTCCGAAACCGCACGCAGGCCGTCAGGGCCATTGCGGGTGCCTTTACGAAAACAGGCTGTGCCATCAAAACCAAAACCGATCATATGGGTGGCGTTGGTATGGATCGCATTATCAACTTGTGCACCAAAAAACTCGCGCACAGGAGCGACCGTTTGGACGTTTACGGAAGTTACCGCGTCAGTTGGATGTTGGCTCAAGGTCAAGCACCTCCGTCGTTGCAACAGGGCAGTAAAAATGGGCAAATAAAAAAGGGGGCTATTATCTGCGCAAAAGCCCCGAAATGCTACACTTTTACTGCCTTAATTATCTGTTTTCGTACGCCGATTTTTCTTCACTGGATTAAATATCTCGTGTTGAATACGCAGTAAGTTCTCGTCGAGTGGGTTTTTCTTCTGCCATGTATCAGGCAAGGGCACTGCAACGCGTTGATTGGCGCGCTTTCCAGCCATAACCCGGTGCTCGCCGGCGAGTAACAGTTCAACAGCATGAACGCCGAGCTCGGAAGCGAGAATGCGATCCGCTGGTGCGGGTGCGCCACCACGTTGAATGTGGCCAAGCAAGCACGGTCGGCAGGGCAAATGGTGTTCGGCTTCGAGCTGTTCAGCCAGAGCGACAGCGCCGCCTGGCCACTGATGCTCGCTTAACACCATAACGTAGCTGCCTTCACCACGAATTTCTTGCACCCGCTGTATGTGTTTCACCAGCGCTGCAACAGTTAAGGGCTTTTCTTTTTGTAACTCAGGCAGGATCATGCGCTCCGCGCCCGCTGCCATGGCACTGCCAAGGCCAATAAAGCCTGCATCGCGACCCATGACTTCCACAATAAAGACGCGATCCATAGCGTCTGCGGTGTCACGGATTTTATCCAGTGCATCCATGGCAATATTGACGGCGGTGGCGAAGCCAATGGTTGTGTCGGTGCCATAAAGGTCGTTATCGATGGTGCCGGGTACGCCAATGATCTTGCCTTGCCAATGGTTCGCTAAATGATCGGCACCGCGAAAGGAGCCATCACCGCCGATGACCACAAGGGCATCAATCGCGAGTGCGTCCAAATTCGCGGCTGCTTCTTTCGCCGCATCAACTTCCTTAAAGCGCTGACAACGCGCGCTCTTAATGATGGTGCCGGAATACTGCAAAATATGCAGTACGTCTTTAGCGACAATGGGCTTTGCATCATTTTCTAATAGACCTTGGTAGCCGTGCCGAAACGCGATGGTTTCGATACCGTAATGATCAGCGGCAAGCACAACGGCTCGCAATGCTGCGTTCATCCCTGGGGCGTCACCACCACTGGTGAGTACGCCAATCCGTTTTATTGTTTGCGAAGACACCTAGCGCTTACTCCTCTGCAATGTGTCGTATGTTTGTTTAAATTATTTGATAAGCTTATCGAACTAACCACGAATAACAAGCGATGGAGCTCATGAGCAACGAAAAAAAGCCTTCTGCTGACGCCATGTTGGCTTGGGCCACCCGATGTTTACAAAAGCAAGGCGCTGCACCCGCAGTCGCGCAAGCGATGGCAACCCACCTTGTTGCCGGTGACCTACTGGGCTTTCGCACCCATGGTTTATTGCGCTTGCGCTATAACTTGCAAGCGTTACAGCGCGGGCAAACCAAGCCCGCAGGCGCTCCCGAAGTCGTGCAACGACGCGCAGCCATTGAGCTGTGGGATGCTGACTTGCTATCTGGGCTGTACGTGTTGCCCCAAGCTGTCGCGCGGGCCATTGCTATGGCGCGTGACTGCGGTACCGGTACAGTGATTGTTCGCCGTACCCAGCATGTTGCCGCGCTTGCCGTCTATCTTGAGCAAGCGATTGATGCCGGGATGCTCATCCAAATGATGTGCAGCACCCCGGCACAAGAAGTGGTTGCTCCTTATGGTGCGAAATCAGCTTGTTTTTCGCCGAATCCTTTTGCCATTGGCGTGCCTACCCAAACTGAGCCGGTACTATTGGATATGAGTCTATCGATGACGGCGGCAGGGAAAGTGCGCACGGCGTTAGCCGAGCGAAAGCAACTTCCGTATGCAGCTTTGATCACGCCGGAAGGGGACTACAGCTGTGACCCAGCAACCTTTGTCGCCGAACCGGGCAGTGTGCTTGCGAGCCTTGGTGGCAAGGAATTGGGTTACAAAGGGACTGGATTGAATCTCTTTAGTGAACTGTGGACCTTGGCGCTAAGTAACTATGGTCGTGCCGATGCCCTGCCAGATGACGCCGATGCGAATACGGTTTGGTTGCAGGTTGTCGACCCGACTGCTGTGGCCCCTGAAGGCGCATTTGAGCAGCAAGCTAGTGCACTGGTCGAGTCGCTAAAAAATAGCCAACCTATTGACCCGCAGCAGCCGGTTCGTGTGCCAGGTGCTGGCGCACTAGCAACGCGAGCGCGGCAACTTGAATCTGGGGTGGAGTACAGCGCAGCCACGTGGCGTCAATTGCAGTGGTGCGCTGAGTTTTGTGATGAACCTTTACCTATGGCTGCAAGCGCTGAATAACCCACTCCTGACCGGTCTCACGGTGATAGGTAAAGCGGTCGTGCAACCTAAATTTGCCACCTTGCCAGAATTCGAACAGGCTAGGTTGGATACGATAGCCACCCCAAGTTGCTGGCATTGGCACCCTTTGCCCCTCGTATTTGTCAGTCAGGGCGTGGTAGCGCTCTTCTAATTCGTCGCGGGTGGCAATGGGGCTGCTTTGTGCCGAGGCCAGCGCGCCAAGTTGACTGGCGCGCGGGCGACTATGAAAGTAGGCTTCACTGGTCGCCGCGTCGATTTTGGCAATCTGGCCCTCAATGCGGATTTGTTGCTCAAGTTGTAACCATGCAAAGTGCATAGAAACCAACGGATTCGCCTCAATATCCTGACCTTTTTGGCTTGCGTAATTAGTATAAAAAACGAAGCCTTGGTGGTCGAAGTCTTTCAATAACACAATACGCTGATGGGGTTGCCCTGCGCGACTGACCGTCGCCAGCGTAAAAGCTGTTGGATCGGCAAGTAAGCCGCTCGCTTTAGCTGCACCAAACCAATCCGCGAACTGTTCGAACGGGTCGTCGCGCAGGACCGCGCGACGTAACTGCGCTCGTTCGTAGTCGCGTCGCTCATCGTGTAACTTCATCGTTGACCTCTATGGTTGTGACTGTTGGTATACGGCGTCACCGCCGACATAGGTTGCCAGTACATTGGCACGCCATAGTTTAGCGCTGTCGACGGCAAAAGGGTCTTGATCTAGAACAATAAAATCGGCCCATTTACCCGGTTCCAAGCTACCGAGCACCTGCTCTTGGCCAGAAGCATAAGCTGCATCGAGGGTAAACGAGCGCAATGCTTGTTCTAGGGTCATCGATTCGTGCGCGTACCAGCCGCCTTTGGGTTGATTATCGCGATCTTGGCGGGTGACGGCGGCATGCAGGCCAAAAAACGGGTTCGAGAGCTCGACTGGAAAGTCCGAACCTGCGGCAACAATAGTGCCTTGCTGTAAAAAGGTCTGCCAGGCATAGGCGCCTTGCATACGTGCTTTCCCAAGGCGGTCTTCGGCCATGTTTTTGTCAGACGTGGCATGGGTAGGTTGCATTGAAGCAATGATATCGAGTTCTGCGAAGCGCGCTAAGTCGTCGGGGTGAACCACTTGCGCGTGCTCAATCCGGTGCCGTAAATTGCGTCCACCAATGTCTGCGAAGGCCGCTTCAAATTTATCTAAAGCAATACGGTTGGCTCGATCGCCAATGGCATGAATGTTGATTTGAAAGCCATGCGGAATAATGAGCTCGAACAAATCTTCAATGGCGCCCGGCTGGGTAACCAGCAGACCACGGTTATTTGGATCATCATGATAAGGTTCGATAAGTGCAGCGCCACGGCTGCCAAGGGCTCCGTCGGTGTAGATTTTGACACTTTGCACCGTCAAGCGGTCATCCGCAGTAGTGATAGGCCCCGCAGCAAGAAGCTCAGGTAGCGACGGCTCCATGGCACTTAGCATGGCGTAAACGCGCACAGGCATTTCCTGCGCTGCAGCCAGCTCTTTATAGACCGCGAGGTTAGTCGCATCAACCCCGGCATCATGCACACCAGTAATACCTTCTGAGGCAAGGTGCGCAAAAGCAGAGGTTAAGGCACGGCGGTGATAGGCGGCGTCTTTTTCTGGAAGTTGCTGCTCAACAAGGGCCATAGCGTTGTCGATAAGAACGCCCGTCGGTTGGCCCTTGTCGTCGCGGATAATTTCGCCACCTTCAGGACTCACGGTGTCTGCGGTAATACCAGCCAGCTCAAGGGCTTTGCTATTGGCCCAACCCGCGTGGCCATCAACACGCGTCAGCCAAACCGGACGATCACTCAAAAATTCATCTAAGCTGGCGGTACTTGGAAACTGACGCTCTTGCCAATTTTCTTGGTTCCAGCCACGACCTATAATCCATTCGGCTTGTTCGTTTTCGGCAAATGCCACCACTCGCGTAACTGCATCTTGCTCAGACGTCGCCTCACGCAGATCCACTTGCATGAGGTTCTCACCTAAACCAAGCATATGGCCGTGCGCATCGATGATACCGGGCAGCACCGTTTTACCCTTTAAGTCAATGCGCTTCAGCTCATCCTTGGCAAACAGTTGCGCTAACTGTTCCGCATCACCTGTCGCCGCAACCTTGCCATCTTTCACTACGAGGCCGTTAAAGGATTTCAACTGTGCAGCTTCGCCCGGCGACCCGGTGAGGGTGTATCCAGTAAAGTTAAAATAGAGGATGGATTGTGCATTTACGGAATGAACAACTAAGCTAAATGTGATGAGTAACAAGGATAATACAATTCGCATGAGGTTCTCTCTGTAGTGTTTATGACGATCTACGTATCGTTTATTTAAAGTTTATATTTGTTTACAACTATCGCTCTAAGATGTTTTAAAAACGTATATGATCCGTGTAAACTGCTCAAATACTAACAAATGTGCAAAAAGCCATGAAAATTTTAATAATAGATTCTCAATTTTTCACCCGTGCAGGACTCATTCATCTTTGCACAAGCTACACTTCGGAGCTATCGATCTTTGAAGCGTCGAACTTTGATTTAGCGAGTGAATATTTACAGCATAGCAGTCAGTATAATTTAATCTTTCTTGATATGGACTTGCCTGATGCTGAATTGCGCCCCTCATTGGCGCAAATTAAACACTACGCGCCAACGGCGCATGTGGTTCTCTTTTGCTGGTCACGGCCGATGACAGAGATTCGTCAGGCGTTAAGCGCTGGTGTGCGTAGTTATTTACCTAAAGATGCCAGTGCTGAAGAAGCCAAGCATGCGGTGCGAACGTTGTTGCGCAACGACCGCTATGTGCCCGATGAGACCAAGTTAAGTGACATGCCTGCGCGTAGCAGCCACGCTGAGAACTTTCTCTCGCCACGTCAACTTGAAATCATGCAATTATTGGCACAAGGTTTGTCGAATAAAGAAATTGCCACCATACTTGGCATCACGGAAGGAACGATTCGGGTTCATCTTTCTGCTATATTTAAAGCAATTAAAGTTTCGAACCGCACTGAAGCAACCCTCTGGTATTTGCTTCGCCAGAAACGACTCGTGAGTTAACTTTATGCAACTACAGCAGCTTCTAAAATCGTTAGAACTGCGCAATCATGCTCCAACCGAGCAATGGAATCCGCAGTACTGTGGAGAAATTCCACTTCACATCGACGCCAACGGCAAATGGTTTTATCAAGACTCGCCTATCGGCCGACAGCGCCTCGTCAAATTATTCGCCTCGGTTTTAGTCTGTGAAAATGGCGAACACTTTCTTGTTACACCCGTTGAAAAAGTCAAAATTAGTGTCGCTGATGCGCCGCTGATGATTGTGGCGTGGCAACAGGTTGAGAGTGAGCAGGGCACAGTGATTCAAGTCACCACCAACGTCGACACTCAATACCCACTCTCAAAAGATTATCCCTTAGTGGTAAAACAGCAAGTGCCTTATGTTCAACTCGATCACGGATTACTCGCTAAGGTCGCCCGTACGGTCTACTACCAATGGGCTGAACAGGCCACACTCGATGACGCGTCGCAAACCATGCAACTGAAAAGTGGTGAATGTTCATTTACGCTAGGGCAACTTTAGTCACAGAATTTGCCGACCGCACCCGCCTGCTATATTATGCGCAGCTTAGTCACGCGCAGAGGTAATACGACACTATGAAACCGATAACGGTGGCCATCGCGCAGCTTGATTTCACTGTGGGTGCAATTAAGCGCAACACCGATACCATTTTATCCGCACTCGGCCAGCACGATGAGGCCGATATTGTTGTTTTTCCCGAATTAGCCATCACGGGTTATCCGCCGGAAGACTTATTGTTTCGTAGCGACTTTGAACGCTTGGTCGATGAAGCGCTAGAGCGCATTGCTGCGGGTGCCGAACATCAAGTTGCGGTGGTGGGGCATCCACAACGCGTCGGAAACGAGCTCTTTAACAGTGTCTCGGTATTACATCGTGGCAAATGCTTGGCGCGTTACCACAAGCAACGCTTGCCGCAGTATGGCGTCTTTGACGAGCAACGTTATTTTATTCCCGGCCACTCACCGTGCGTGTTCGAGTGGATGGGGCATCGTATTGGACTGCTCATTTGTGAAGACCTGTGGCACCCAGAACCGCTGGCGAAGACCATCGCCGAGCGCGTCGATTGGGTCATCTCGATCAATGCTTCGCCCTTTGAAGTCGATAAGCACGAACAACGCCTGCATGTGCTGCAGCAACGCGTGCGCGAAAGTGGCTGTCCCATTGTTTATGTGAATAACTGTGGCGGACAAGATGAGCTGGTGTTCGATGGACACTCACTTGTACTCGATAGCGACGGCGAGCTTGTGGCTGAGCTACCGCACTGTGAGCCATGTTGTGCCGAATTACGCTTCGACGCGACTGGGATCCGCCCGCTTGAGTCGAAGTATGCGCCGCAAGAACGCATCTCAGGTGAATCGTTGCGCTTAGCCGAGGTGCGCAAAGCCGTGGTGTTAGCCATCCGCGATTACGTTAAAAAGAATGGCTTTCAGGGGGTAACCCTCGGCTTGTCCGGTGGTATTGATTCGGCATTAACCTTAGCTTTGGCGGTCGAAGCGCTGGGCGCTGATGCGGTCCATGCGGTCATGATGCCGTTTCGTTATACCTCGAAAATGAGTCTAGAAGATGCTGAGCAGCAGGCGCAGCACCTTGGCGTGCGTTACGATGTGATTGCCATTGAGCCGGTTTACGAGAGTTTTTTACAGCAACTTGCACCGCAACTAGCCGGTCATGAAGCTGATGTCACTGAGGAAAACCTCCAGGCCCGCAGCCGTGGAGTGCTGCTCATGGCGTTATCTAATAAAACCCGTTCACTGGTGCTTACAACGGGGAACAAGAGTGAGCTTGCGGTGGGTTACTGCACGCTCTATGGCGATATGTGCGGTGGCTTTGCGCCCATTAAAGACCTACCCAAAATGATGGTGTTTGCATTGGCGCGCCATATGAATGCCACAAGCTCAGCTGAAGTGATTCCAACGCGAGTGATAGAACGGCCGCCATCGGCCGAGCTGGCGCCGGGACAAACCGATCAAGATAGCCTGCCGGACTATGCGATACTAGATAAGATCATTCATCTGTATGTTGAGCAAGATTGGTCGCCCAACGCCATTGTTGATGCCGGTTATGCCAAAGCAGATGTCTTGCGTGTGGTGCGCTTGATTGATATTAATGAATATAAACGTCGACAGGGCGCTGTGGGGCCGAAAATTACCTCGCGCAACTTTAATAAAGATCGACGTTACCCTATTACCAATCACTTTCGCTATGAACTAGAACGAGAGTTAACAGCAGAGGCAACCCATGAAAAAAATTGAAGCCATTATCAAGCCGTTCAAGTTAGATGACGTGCGCGAAGCTTTATCAGAGGTGGGGATTGCCGGTATGACGGTAACCGAGGTGAAAGGCTTTGGTCGGCAGAAAGGTCACACCGAATTGTATCGTGGCGCTGAGTACATGGTTGATTTCCTGCCGAAGGTCAAACTTGAAATTGTGGTTGCCGATGATCAGGTGGAAACCTGTATCGATGCCATTATGGAAACCGCACAAACGGGCAAGATTGGTGACGGTAAAATCTTCGTGAGCACGATTGAGCGTGTGATCCGTATTCGTACCGGTGAGGAAAACGAAGACGCCGTGTAAAAACACGGCGTCCGTTAAGCTTTACTTGTTTTCGGCGACTTAAAAGTTAGCGTTCAGTGTCGCCTGTGCGTTCGCACTTAACTCTTCTAAACCTAGCGCGTCATAACTTGCAATCATCACTTCGAGTGCTTGCTTGGTTTCTGGCGTATCTGGATACGTCTCCAATATGTACTTACCACGGTTAGCGGCGGCTAACCAAGCTTCACGTTGCATGTAGTAATCTGCCACCGCAAGCTCGTATTTGGCTAAACGACTCTTGATGGCAATCATGCGCTGCTTGGCGTCGGCCGCATATTTTGAGTCAGGAAAGCGGCGCAACAATGACGCGAAGTCGGCAAAGGCTTGTTCAGCTTTGCTCGGGTCACGGTCGGAGCGGTCAATTCCTACGAACTCTTGAATCGCGTTCGAGTCAGCACGTTGATTAATCAAGCCGCGCATGTACATGACATAATCAAGGTTCGGGTGGTTAGGGTTGAGTTGCATAAAGCGATCGACTTCAGCAAGCCCTTTTTCAAGATCACCCAATTTGTAGTAGACGTAAATCTGGTCCATTTGCACTTGATGCGCATAAGGCCCGAACGGGTAACGCGTCGCGTGTTGCTTCAAAATGCTTTGCGCTGTATTGAAATTACCCGCAGCGATGCTGCCTTGGGCTTTTTCATAAAGCAACCCAGCATCATTAAGCACCGCTGAAGTGATTTCATCTTCATCTGGTGAACTTGAACATGCAGAAAGCATGACGGAAAGCGCTAACAGCAAACTAATACGCAGTTTCATAAGCAGTTGTTCTGATCTCTGTTGATTTAGTTTTGGTGCCTAGCCGACCAAACAGGTACACTATACACATCGAATTTGCATGCATTCTATCGCAGCCTTTGCTGCTTTCACAGGTCCATTGTCTATTTTATGAGTGAACATATTGAATTAACTGGTACGGTCCCTGCTAGCTGCAACGGCAAACGCTTGGACCAAACACTTGCGGAGTTGTTCCCTGACTATTCACGATCAAGGTTAAAAACTTGGATCACCGATGGCTGGGTGCGCGTTGATGACGCTGTGGTGGATAAACCTCGAGAGAAAGTGATTACCGGCATGACCATTAACGTCACGGCCGAAATCGTTGAGGAGCAACGCTATGAGCCGCAGGCCATTGAGCTCGATATTGTTTACGAAGATGACGCTATATTGGTTATCAACAAGCCTGCTGGCCTTGTTGTTCACCCCGGCGCAGGCACCCCCAATGGCACTTTGTTGAATGCGTTGCTGCATCATTATCCGGCGATTGATCAAGTGCCGCGGGCAGGGATTATCCACCGCCTTGATAAAGACACCACCGGTTTAATGGTGGTGGCAAAAACATTGCCGGCGCAAACCCATCTAGTGGCAGCTATGCAAGAGCGCGAAATTACTCGTGAGTACGAGGCGGTCTGTAACGGACCTATGACTGCTGGTGGTCATATTGATGAACCTATTGGTCGTCACCCAACCAAGCGCACCCACATGGCCGTGGTGCCATCGGGCAAACCGGCGGTTACCCATTATCGCGTCGTCGAACGCTTCCGTAATCACACGCATTTGCGCTTACGCTTAGAAACCGGGCGTACGCACCAAATTCGCGTGCATATGGCCCACCTGCGGCATCCTTTGGTCGGCGATTTTACCTACGGAGGGCGCCCACGCCCGCCGCAAAACGCAGCGCCGGAACTGTTAACCTTCTTGCGTGAGTTTAAGCGTCAAGCCCTGCATGCCGCGCGACTGTCATTGCACCATCCGATCACTGGCGAATGGCTGAGTTGGGATGCGCCGACGCCGCCCGATTTCGTTAAGCTTTTACAGATGTTGCGGGCTGACCGACAAAGTCATGGCAGCCAAGAACGCGACTAAGTTGACGCACTTCGGGATCGTCCCCGATTGGTCGTTGCCATCGGGGATAAATGCTTGTGTTACCACGGTAGCCGAGCCTGGCAACCTTGCGGTGCATGTTGGCGATGACCCCGCCCGAGTGATTCGTCACAGGCGTCGCTTGCAACGCGAATTAGCTTTGCCCGCCCAGCCGAAATGGTTGGCGCAGTATCACAGCGAGCGGGTTGTTCGTTTCGAGACCTGCCAGATGGGTGCGGCCGCAGATGCGATCTGGGCGACTCGGGTGCCGTCGGTTTGTGCGGTTTTGACAGCCGATTGCTTGCCGCTCTTGCTCGCTAGCGATAATGGCGAGGTGATTGCGGCCATTCATGCCGGTTGGCGTGGCTTAGTTGCAGGAATTGTGGAAAATACCATCGCGGCGCTGCCGTGCCCACCGGTTCAACTGCGGGCGTTTATTGGCCCTGCCATTTCGCGTGATTACTTTCAGGTTGGCGCAGATGTCTATGAAGCTTTTGCCCAGCGCGGACTCGCCGATGTAGCGACGTTCCAGCCGCAAGTCGAGCAGAAGTGGCTGGCCGACTTACCGCTGCTGGCCGAACGTGTTTTAGCCGCATGTGGAGTTACCAACATTACCCAAAGTGGCCTATGTACCTACAGCGATCCGCGCTTCTTTTCACATCGCCAATCTTCAACCGCTGGGCGTATAGCCACGCTGATCTGGAAAAGTTAATCCCTGCCCTTGAAACTGCTTAATTTATACCCACATTAAAGACAAGGATTTTTATCGTATGTGAGGTAGTAAAATCATGCGTTTTGACAAATTAACCCATAAATTTCAACTCGCCATTGCGGATGCTCAGTCATTAGCGCTTGGCCGTGATCATCAGTTTATTGAGCCGGTGCATATTATGCACGCGTTGCTTAATCAAGACGGTGGGACCTTGCGCCCGCTGTTAACCTATTTGCAGATCGACAGTAACCGTTTGCGCGCTGAACTAAGCACTGCGCTCGACAGTTTACCCCAAGTTGAGGGCGTCGGCGGCGAAGTGCAAGCTTCGGCGGCCACCGGAACGCTTTTGAATTTGTGCGACAAATATGCGCAAAAGCGTAACGACCAGTACATTTCGTCTGAGCTTTTTGTGCTGGCAGCAACTGAAGACAAAGGTAAGCTTGGTTCGATTCTCAAGGCCTTGGGGATTTCACGTGACAAGGTCGAGCAGGCCATTCAACAAGTGCGTGGCGGCGATAGCGTGAATGACCAAAACGCCGAAGACCAACGCCAAGCGCTCGATAAATACACCATCGATTTAACCGAGCGTGCCGAGCAAGGCAAGCTTGACCCAGTGATTGGCCGTGACGAAGAAATACGCCGCACCATTCAGGTGTTGCAGCGTCGTACCAAAAACAACCCGGTTCTCATTGGCGAGCCTGGGGTCGGTAAAACCGCCATTGTTGAAGGGCTGGCCCAGCGCATTGTGAATGGTGAAGTGCCTGAGGGGTTGAAGCACAAACGTGTGCTTTCGCTCGATTTGGGCGCGTTGCTTGCCGGCGCAAAATACCGTGGCGAATTCGAAGAGCGCCTGAAAGCTGTGCTTAACGAACTGAGTAAAGAAGAAGGGCGCATCATTCTCTTTATTGATGAGTTACATACCATGGTGGGCGCGGGTAAAGCTGATGGCGCTATGGACGCCGGCAATATGCTGAAACCTGCGCTGGCGCGTGGCGAGTTGCATTGTGTGGGCGCGACTACGCTCGATGAATACCGGCAATACATCGAAAAAGACGCCGCACTTGAGCGCCGCTTCCAGAAAGTTTTAGTCGATGAGCCATCGGTGGAAGACACCATTGCGATTTTACGTGGTTTGAAAGAACGTTACGAAGTGCATCACTCGGTGCAAATCACGGACCCGGCAATTGTTGCTGCGGCGACCTTGTCGCATCGGTACATTAGTGATCGTCAGTTACCGGACAAAGCCATCGACTTAATCGACGAAGCCGCTTCAAGTATCCGCATGCAAATTGACTCTAAGCCTGAAGACCTTGATCGACTTGAGCGTCGCATCATTCAGCTGCAGCTTGAGCAAAAAGCGATGCAAAAAGAAGACGACGAAGCCAGCAAAAAGCGCCTCGAAACTCTCGAGCGTGAGTTGGCGGATCAACAACGCAAATATGCCGAGCTTGAAGAGGTTTGGTTAAGCGAGAAAACCGCGGTGCAAGGGGCGCAAAATATTAAAGCGCAACTTGAGGATGCCAAACGTGATTCCGAAATTGCCAAGCGAGCCGGTGACCTGAACCGCATGTCAGAGCTGCAATATGGTCGTATTCCCGAGCTGGAGCGCCAGTTAAAAGCTGCGGAAGAGGCCGAAGGCAAAGAAATGACCTTGTTAAAGAACAAGGTCACCGATGAACAGATTGCCGATGTCTTGTCGCGCTGGACCGGTATTCCAGTGAGCAAAATGCTTGAAGGCGAGCGTGAGAAGTTACTGCAAATGGAAACCCAGCTCCATCAACGTGTAGTGGGTCAAGATGAAGCCGTGACTTCGGTAGCGAACGCCATTCGCCGCTCGCGCGCTGGTTTGGCTGACCCGCAGCGTCCTATTGGTTCATTCTTGTTCTTGGGACCAACGGGGGTTGGTAAAACTGAGTTATGTAAGTCGCTCGCTGCCTTTTTGTTCGATACTGAAGATGCCATGGTGCGTATCGACATGTCGGAGTTTATGGAGAAGCATGCCGTTTCGCGTTTAGTCGGAGCGCCTCCAGGTTATGTCGGTTATGAAGAAGGTGGTTATTTAACAGAGGCTGTGCGACGTCGGCCGTACTCCGTTATTTTGTTGGACGAAGTCGAAAAGGCGCATCCAGATGTTTTTAACATCCTCTTGCAAGTTTTAGATGATGGCCGTTTAACCGATGGACAGGGGCGTACCGTTGATTTCCGCAACACCGTGATCATTATGACGTCGAACTTAGGTTCGGATGTGATTCAAGAGAAAGCGCATCAACAAAGTTATGACGAGATGAAAGCGGACGTCATGGACATCTTGCAACATCATTTCCGCCCTGAGTTTTTGAACCGCGTGGACGAAACAGTGGTGTTCCATCCATTGGCGAAAACAGAGATTCGTGCGATTGCGCAAATACAGTTAGAGCGTTTATACAAACGCCTTGCTGAGCGCGATTATAAACTTGAGCTGAGCGATGCTGCACTCGACCATCTTGCTGCGGCCGGTTTTGACCCAGTGTTTGGGGCGCGGCCATTGAAGCGGGCGATTCAGCAAGAGATTGAAAATCCATTAGCGCAACAGCTATTGGCAGGGAAATTGTTACCGGGTAAAGCGATTAAAGTTGACTATAGCGACGACGCTATCGTCATTGAACAAGAAGCTTAATTTGGGATCTAAGCTATAGCAGCGAGCTGTAAAGCCTATTTATTGCAGCTCGCATGCTATGCTATCCTGCACGGTCTCAACATTTTGTAATCAGGAAGCCCTATGTCAAATAATGCATCGACCAAGAACCGAGGCATCTTTTTATTACCCAACCTGCTAACCACTGCAGGTCTGTTCTCTGGTTTCTTTGCTATTGTCGCATCTATGAATAACCAGTTTGAGTCGGCTGCCGTCGCGATTTTTATCGCCATGGTGTTTGATGGACTCGATGGCCGTGTTGCTCGCATGACCAATACGCAAAGCGACTTCGGCGCAGAGTACGACAGTATGGCGGATATCGTCTCTTTCGGTATGGCGCCGGCGTTAGTTATGTACAACTGGGCGTTATCCGATTTAGGTAAATTTGGTTGGTTAGCCGCCTTTATCTTTGTTGCTGGTGGCGCATTGCGACTTGCACGCTTTAACACCAACCTTGGTTCGTCTGACAAACGTTACTTTCAAGGCTTAGCTATCCCAAGTGCGGCGGCTATTGTCAGTGGTCTGGTTTGGGTAGGCTCGAAATATGAAGTGGATCCATCATCAATTAGTTATTTAGCTGCAATTATTACGATTTGTGCTGGCTTATTGATGGTGAGTAATTTCCGCTACCATTCGTTTAAAGATGTCGACTGGCGTGGACGTGTGCCCTTCGTTGTTATTCTCGCAATGGTATTGGCATTCGTTGTTGTGGCTACTGAGCCATCTTTGGTTCTGTTTAGCATCTTCTTCTTGTACGCGCTCTCAGGACCTATTCTTACAGTGCGCTCAGTCAAACGACTTGAGTTAAAGCACGTGGTAGGTGACACCGATGATGAGTGTGAAGAAGAGCAAGAAAAAGCTGACAAGAGCGCAAAAAAGGACCAAAGCGAAGATAAAAAGCGAAGATAAAAAAGACAGCTCAGATTAAAAACTGAGCGATCGGAATTTATTTCGCAAAAAGATCTTGCACCACGGTAAATGATCCTTATAATTCGCCGCCGTTGTCACCGAGGCAGAAGCCAAAGCAGATAACGGTCAGCGGCGCGAAGCGCCTGCAAAAAAAAGATCAAAATGATCTTGACGCTGACAAGGGAAAGCGTAAAATACGCATCCCGCTCGAGAGTTCCGAAAGGCCCGAGCGAAACGTTCTTTAACAATATATCAAGCCAAGCAAACTGTG
>JBLWXY010000004.1:0-347795 GCA_048267225.1 Pseudidiomarina sp. | reverse complement strand
TGTGGTGGTAATAATTTTTTAAGCGTTGCTGCTTTACGTTCTTCGGAATAACGTGGCATACATGAACCTATGCCGCCCACTGTTTATTAACTAATGGCGAAATTGCCAACTGGACAACTAGGCTGACATAGTGGGCTTCCTTGAAATTCAAAAGCGATGTTTGCTATTCGCTGTTTGCTGTTCGTAGCCCGTGGTTCTACTACGGGGAAAATTACCCCTTTTCGCTATGTTGGTCACTGGCCAATAACTGAAAAAAACGCCGTAAATGCCGCGAATACAGTAATAGCCAGAATGCTGTTAGCCAGGCAAAAATAATCAACGCTTTCACGAAAGCAAAATGTGGCCAATTGCCGGCAACCAAACTCACCAGCAATACACCATCAGCCAGCCAACTCGCCCACAACAGCCATGGCGCTATGCGAGCAAATTTAGGCACCCACCTGGGTAACTCCGCTTTCATTTGCGTCAGCATCACCAGCACCGCAAACGCAGGTACGCCAACACTTAACGTCAGCACGAACTGCTCAGTATTCGCATAAAAGAACTGCAATAAACGACTGCGGTCTTCGCTAAACGTCAGCGAAATAATCCACGCAATATAGCCACGTAAAAACAACGCCAGTACAAATACTAGCGCCAGCGGCGTCTTTAGCTGTCCATCGTTGGTCAAATAGCGTTCATCGCCAAATTGCAGTTGCATCCCTACCCCAATAACTTAATACGTTCACGCAGCTTAGATACGTCATCACGCAACTGAGCCGCTTTCTCAAATTCCAAATCTTTCGCTGCTTGGTACATTTCTTTTTCTTTTTTCTCGAGCACTTTCATGATGGCAATAGGATCATTCAGATCCACATCATACTTCGCTTCGGCTTCGGCCACCGCTTTACGTTCGTCGTAATTACGCCGACGTTGCCGCGCGCCACCAAGGTCCATCACGTCGGTAACGCGTTTATTCAGACCTTTTGGCGTAATGCCATGTTCTTCGTTGTAGGCAATCTGCTTCGTGCGACGACGCTCAGTTTCATCCATGGCGCGGCGCATCGAGCCGGTAATTTTGTCAGCGTAAAGAATGGCCTTACCGTTGACGTTCCGTGCAGCACGACCCATGGTCTGAATCAACGAGCGATCGGAACGCAAGAAGCCTTCTTTGTCGGCATCAAGAATCGCTACCAAGCTGACTTCGGGCATATCCAAGCCCTCACGTAGCAAGTTGATACCAACCAACACGTCAAATTCCCCCAGACGCAAGTCACGAATAATTTCCATGCGCTCTACAGTATCGATATCGGAGTGCAAGTAGCGCACCTTGATGCCGTGCTCATCTAAGTAATCGCTGAGATCTTCAGCCATTTTCTTGGTTAAGGTCGTCGCTAGCACACGCTCATTGCGTTCCACGCGCTCGCGTACTTCCGACATTAAATCGTCGACTTGCGTTGCGACTGGACGTACCTCAATGGTGGGATCCACCAAGCCTGTTGGCCGTACCACTTGTTCAATCACTTCGCCCGCTGATTTTTCCAACTCGTAGGGGCCAGGCGTCGCGGTCACGTAAACTCTCTGCGGTGCAATGGCTTCAAATTCTTCGAACTTTAACGGCCGGTTGTCGAGCGCCGATGGCAGTCGAAAGCCATAGTTGACCAGGTTCTCTTTGCGCGAGCGGTCACCTTTGTACATGGCGCCTATCTGTGACACCGTGACGTGTGACTCGTCGATAATCATCAAGGCATCGTCTGGCAGGTAATCCAGCAAGGTTGGCGGTGGCTCGCCCGGCGCACGGCCCGACAGATAGCGTGAGTAGTTCTCAATGCCTGAGCAATAACCGAGTTCAAGCATCATCTCGATATCGTACTGCGTACGTTGGGTAATGCGCTGTTCTTCAATGAGTTTATTCGCATCAAGCAGCTGCTGACGGCGATCTTTCAGCTCTTCTTTAATACTTTCAATGGCTTTTAATAAGGTTTCGCGAGGCGTCACGTAGTGGGTTTTCGGATAAATCGTCGCGCGTGCCACATCTGCTTGCATCACTTGCCCGGTCAGCGGCTCAAAAAAGCTGATGCGATCGATTTCATCATCAAAAAGCTCAACTCGTACCGCCATTTCATCGGATTCAGCGGGGAAAATATCGATCACTTCACCACGTACCCGATAGGTACCACGCTCAAATGCCGCATCGTTACGTTTATACTGCAATTGCGCCAAACGCCGCAGAATATCGCGCTGGTCAATAATGTCACCGCGGCGCAAGTGCAGCATCATTTTCATGTACGACTCAGGATCACCCAAACCATAAATGCACGAAACTGATGCGACCAAGACAACGTCACGACGCTCCATTAAAGCTTTGGTGGCCGACAAGCGCATTTGCTCAATGTGATCGTTAATCGACGCATCTTTTTCGATAAAAGTATCGGTGGTCGGCACATAGGCTTCAGGCTGGTAATAGTCGTAGTACGACACGAAGTATTCGACCGCGTTATTTGGGAAGAACTCTTTCATTTCGCCGTAAAGCTGCGCCGCCAAGGTTTTATTGTGCGCCAGAATAAGCGTAGGCCGCTGAATTTTTTGAATGACATTGGCCATGGTGAAAGTCTTACCCGAGCCCGTCACCCCCAACAGGGTTTGATGCGCTAGGCCAGCGTCAAGGTTATCGACCAGCTTTTCGATGGCCTGCGGCTGGTCGCCTGCCGGTTGATAGTCGGAAACCAATTCAAAAGCACGTGCCATTACACAGCCTCCTGTTGAGAGTTTTGCGATTCATGTGCCCATTCTTTTTGCAAGAAGCGTTTAAACCAATACCAAGCCAATGCCGCAGTAATGAAATTAGCGACCACACCGCCGATAAATAGCCCTGTCATTTCCGCAAGCAATGAGCCGATGTAACTCAGTGGTACAAACATCACAAACAAGCGAACAATGCTCAGCCACAGCGCCGACATTGGCGCATGCATCGCATTAAAACTCGAATTGGTCAGTATAATGACGCCCTGCATACCATAGCCAAGCGGCATAATATAAATAAACAAGCGTATTAACCGAGCAACTTCAGGATCATCGGTAAAGACCATGGCGATGTAAGGGGCCGTGACCAATAACAGCAGGTAAATGGCCAATTGCAGTACGATCACCGCGCGTAGCGCTGTGGCATAAGCGTCTTTCACGCGTTGAAATTGCATGGCGCCAAAGTTTTGGCTAATCAGCGGCGGTAAGCTCATCGATAACGCCAAAATGATCACACTCGCCAACGACTCCAGCCGAGTGCCAACACCAAAAGCTGCCACCGCAGGAGCGCCATAACCGGCAATGATTGCCGTCAGAACCGCCATCGCCAGTGGCGTTAGCATATTGGCC
Organism: Pseudidiomarina sp.; assembly: GCA_048267225.1. Lineage (GTDB taxonomy): Bacteria > Pseudomonadota > Gammaproteobacteria > Enterobacterales > Alteromonadaceae > Pseudidiomarina. The sequence goes on along the minus strand of JBLWXY010000004.1, from coordinate 344,444 downwards.
CCGGCCGCTGGCATACCAATTGATAAAATCTGGCGGGCCGAACGCAGTGGATGTGCATCTTCAGGGACTTTGAGACTAATTAAGTCTTTGTATTTCAGATACCACAGCACCAACACCGTACCAATCGTCCAGCTAATCAGGCTCGCTAACGCTGCTCCTTGCACGCCCATTGCCGGCACTGGGCCCAAGCCGAAAATGAGAATGGGGTCAAAAATGGCGTTGAGTAAGCCACCGGAAGCCATGATCAATGACGGTGTTCGCGTGTCTCCTGACGAGCGCAGAACGGCGTTGCCAACCATTGGAATGACCAGCAGTGTCGCCCCCACAAACCAAATGTACATGTAGTCATGGATCAGCGGCATTAGCCGCTCCTGCGCCTGCAGTGCCTTAAAAATGGGATCCATGAGAAGCAAACCAAGCACGGACAGTGCAGCTACTAACAGCGCCGAAGCGACCAATGCGATAGTGCCATCAAAGCGCGCATGCTCCTCGCGTCCAGCACCACGCTTACGCGCAAGCACTGCGGACGTGCCAATACCCAAACCAATTGCCAAACTCACCACAGTAAAGGTTACTGGAAAGGTAAAACTTACCGCCGCCAGAGGATCTGTGCCGAGCATACCGACGAAAAAGGTATCGACCACATTAAAACTGATCAATGTCAGCACACCAATGATCACCGGCCACGTCATTTGCCATAACGTGCGTGGAATGGGGTCATTTACCAAAGATCGTGCCGATACTGCTGAGGCCATTGAGCTTCCTAGAGTGTTTGCGCGGGTGAAAATTTAAGTCGCTTAGTGTAACGGAAATCGCTATTTGTCGCTATCTTACCGCAAGGAAAGCGCAGAAAAAGCGTGGAAAATTCAAAGCGGATCCACTTCCGATCATGGACAACAATCGGCGAGGATCATATAGTACATACCTTCTTACGAACCACCTGCTTATGTTAGATCCACAGGAAATCGCCGTGAACTACACATTGTCTGATCGTGTTAATGCAATTCAACCTTCTCCTACTCTCGCCGTTTCGCAAAAGGCTGCCGAACTGAAAGCCGCTGGCCATGATGTGATTGGCCTTGGCGTGGGTGAGCCTGACTTTGATACGCCTGACTTCATTAAAGAAGCTGCGAAGCAAGCGATTGATGCGGGGCACACCAAGTACACTGCGGTGGATGGCATCGTTGAACTCAAACAAGCGGTGATCGACAAGTTTAAGCGCGACAATCAACTGACCTATGAAAAGAATGAGATCCTGATCTCAGCGGGTGGCAAGCACAGCATTTTTAATTTGCTCAGCGCATGGTTAAACCCAGGCGACGAGGTGCTCGTGCCAGCCCCTTACTGGGTGTCTTACCCAGACATGGCGAAACTCGTCGGTGCTGAGCCGAAGTTTATTCCAGCAGGCATTGACCAGCGCTATAAAATTACGCCTGAGCAACTGGCCGCTGCCATTACGCCGAAAACCCGCTTGTTGTTTTTGAACAGTCCGTCAAACCCGACAGGTACGGCGTATAGTAAAGAAGAGCTCGCGGCGCTTGCCGAGGTGTTGCGTCAACATCCGCAAGTCCTGATTGCTAGCGACGACATGTACGAGCACATTCTTTGGGCGGATTTCCCATTTGCCAATATCGCTATGGCGGCGCCAGATCTGAAAGACCGCATCGTGCTGCTTTCTGGTGTATCAAAAGCCTATGCCATGACCGGTTGGCGGATTGGCTATGCGGCCGGCCCTGCCCCTTTGATTGCGGCAATGAAGAAAATCCAATCGCAAAGCACATCGAATCCAGCAAGTATCAGTCAATATGCTGCACTAGCAGCCTTGAATGGTGACCAAAGCTGCATCGACACCATGATCAAAGCCTTCAAAGAGCGCCATGACTATTTAGTCAAAGCCCTGAATGAGATCCCGGGTGTACGCTGCATTGAAGGTGACGGCACTTTTTATACGTTCGCCAACATTGAAGACATGATGAAGGCCAAAAACATCGACACTGATGTGGAATGGTGTGAAGCCTTATTGAACGAAAACAAAGTCGCTTTGGTTCCGGGTTCTGCGTTTGGAGCGCCAGGTCATTGCCGTTTATCGTTCGCCACCGACTTAGCGACGTTAAAAGAGGCTGTCGCGCGCATCAAAGCCTTCGCTAACAACGCCGCTTAACAAATACGACAGTCCTGTCATATGAACTTTTTATAACAAGGCCTGAAAACACCCCATTTCAGGCCTTGCAAGCTATCAAAAATTCACCACATTTATGAAGAAATACACAACCTCTGTTGGTTTGCTATACAGTTTTTAGTTTGTGTAAATGCATTTTGGCGCAAATCAATAGCTTACGGTAAACCATTGTTTTATATATAAATATATTTCATCTGTTACTTTTTAAGCAACCTCTTAATTCGCCCCTACCGCACGAGTTTTAAGGCTTCTCACATATTTGCCCACAAGGTTATCCACAGATTTAGTGGATAAGATCGGCAACCCCACGAACGGCGCGAGTTTGGCCCCACTGTGGATAACCGCGAACGATTGCGCTTTATGAGTTATGTTATAGATGTGACCATTTTCACGACTTGACAAAAACAAATCTCGAAGGCCCTGCGCAGAAAACGTGCAAACGCGCATTTTTGCTTGTTTTTACTATTGACAGCCTGCGCAGGCACCTTTAACATTCGCATCCGTTGTTTGATGAGTTCCCCAGTAGCTCAGTTGGTTAGAGCGGTGGACTGTTAATCCATGTGTCGTTGGTTCGAATCCAACCTGGGGAGCCAACATCTTCAAACAACACATTCCCTTTCGATTCCCCAGTAGCTCAGTTGGTTAGAGCGGTGGACTGTTAATCCATGTGTCGTTGGTTCGAATCCAACCTGGGGAGCCAAGCTTCAAGCAAGCAGCTCCGCACGTAGTAATGCCCTGTAGTTATCAACCTCAGCACGTTTCCATAGACGCCGACTCAAGTCGCTTACGCTTTCCTCTGCCCCTGTTGCCAACCATTGCGCTAACGCCTCAGCCACGTTGGGCCAATAACACTGTTGGGCTTGTGCCGTGGCAAACCAGTCGGCAAGTCCGTCCACTGACAAGTTGGCCATTTGCGAAGCTAAGCCAAGTTCTTCGAGGCATTGTGCATTGGCTTGTTGTTCAAACTGTCCTGCCAAAGGTCTAACTAACAGCTTTTTGCCGTAGGTGAGCGCCTCACAGCTCGTTTCAAAGCCGGCATTACTGATCACGCCTTCAGCACGCACAAATTGTTCAGCAAATTTCAGGCGTGATGGCGGATAGTATTCTATTCCAGCAATACGCTGCCGTTTCGCTTCAGGGTGGAAAACGCTAAATGTGTAGTGTGGGAATTTCACCAACAACCGATGTACGCTCAGCAAAGACTCGAACGGCAAGTACACCAGGAAATGCCCAGATGTCGGTTGTTGTGCCGCGGCCCGTTGATGCACGATGGGCGGCACAATGTGCGGACCATCACTGATCCAATGCATGCCTACACTTTCCGTTGCTGGTGCGAACCAACGTAGCATGTGCTGATACATCCAAGGCAGACGCAAGGACTGCGTCTTACCGAAAAACGCATACTGCCGACCCATGCCAATACAGCGTTTACCTTGACGTTTGGCTGCCCAAGCCACCACCGGTTCGTAATCACTCACGACTAAATCGTAATCACTCAAATCCAACGCATTGACGTCACGCCAGAACTGGCGCCAGTCGTTTTGTTGTAAAGTGGCTGGTAGATCTATGCGGCCATTTTTTACGGCGAATGACAATCCTTTACGCCACTGCCAGTTTCCGAAGGCTTCCATATCGAAAAAGTGCTCAGGCGCGCGTCCAGAAACCAAATAGTCTACCTGCACAGCTTTTGTAGCTAAGGCTTCAGCAAGCGCGCTACAGCGACTTAAATGACCATTCCCAGTACCCTGCACTCCAATAAGAATTCGCATGCATAACTCCTAACAAACTGCGCTAATGCGCTACCTAGTAACGCACCAGCAACGATATCACCGGGATAGTGCACACCCAGTAACAAGCGAGACAAACCAACGGCGCTAGCCCAACTAAACCAAAACCATGTGAGTCCAGGAAAGAAGCTCGCCGCGAGACTAGCGAACAAAAAAGCGGCCGTGGTATGCCCAGAAGGAAAACTAAATTGATCATGTGCCTGAATGACCGCTTGGATCGACAACTGCTGGTAGGGACGTGGGCGTTTAAGTACACGTTTGATCAACATGAACAAAGGGACTTCGATGGCAAAACCCAAGGCTAAAAGCTGTAGTAACAGACTGCCATCTTGGTGGTGAATCAGGTAAAGTAAGCAAGCAACAATGGCGTAAACATAGCCGTCACCGGAGCGCGAGATCCAACGGATCCATGATTGCTGCTGGAAGCTTTGTGAGCGCATCGAGCACCAACAAAACCATTGCTGGTCGTAACGGCTTAAGGTCGCTAGCCATCGCACCATAACAGGCTCCTTAGTTCCTGTAACTGCGGCTAAATTACGTGACCAACATGGCGTTTATGCGACAGTCTTATGAAAATTCGATGACAATTGCCGAAAAATTCGGCAATTGTCGAATAACACTACAGTCTGTCGGTTGTTTCAGAGCGCCAAACATTCGATAATACACAAGTCATTAGCGCTAATTTGGACAAGAGACATGGGTGAATACTTGCTGTTGCTGGTAGCAACGGTACTGGTGAACAATTTCGTGTTGGTAAAGTTTCTTGGTTTATGCCCTTTTATGGGCGTCTCCAACAAACTCGAAACGGCTGTGGGTATGTCGGCCGCAACGACTTTTGTGCTGACCCTAGCGTCCGTGTGTTCCTATCTGGTCAATCATTATTTATTGCTGCCATTGGACTTGATGGCATTGCAAACCCTGAGTTTTATCTTGGTGATTGCCGTGGTGGTGCAGTTCACCGAAATGGTCGTGCATAAAACCAGCCCAACTTTATACCGCCTCCTCGGTATTTTCTTGCCCCTGATTACGACGAACTGTGCGGTACTCGGTGTCGCATTACTGAACATTAATGAACAGCATAATTTCATTGAATCCATTATTTATGGCCTTGGTGCCGCACTTGGTTTCTCGCTGGTGCTCATTCTGTTTTCCGCCATACGCGAACGCTTAGCAGCGGCCGATGTACCGCTGCCTTTCAAAGGCGCCGCGGTCGGCATGATCACTGCCGGTTTAATGTCGCTGGCGTTTATGGGCTTTAGCGGCTTGGTGACCTTATCATGAGTTTAGTGTCAGCCCTTATTGCCATTGGCGTACTCGCTTTGGTTTTCGGCCTAGTATTAGGCTTTGCGGCCGTACGCTTTAAAGTCGAAAGCGACCCGATTGTCGATCAAATCGATGCCATTTTGCCACAGACTCAGTGTGGCCAATGCGGTTACCCCGGTTGTCGCCCTTATGCAGAAGCCATCGCCAATGGCGACGAAATCAACAAATGCCCCCCAGGCGGCGAAGCGACTATTAAAGCGCTCGCCGACTTACTTGGCGTCGAAGCAAAACCATTAGACGCTGCGCACGGCGAAGAAGACGTCAAAAAAGTAGCAGTGATCCGCGAAGACGAGTGTATTGGTTGCACGAAATGTATTCAGGCCTGCCCTGTCGACGCCATTTTAGGTGCAGCGAAACAAATGCACACGGTCATCGCGCACGAATGTACCGGCTGTGACCTTTGTGTCGAGCCCTGCCCAGTGGACTGCATCGACATGGTGCCAGTGCCCACGCGTCCAGAAAATTGGCAGTGGGATCTAGAGCAAATCCCTGTGCAAATTGTGGAGGCCAAGTAGTCATGTCCTCAAGCGCAAACATCAAAGCTATTGAAGCCGGACAGATTTGGTCATTCCCCGGCGGAATTCATCCGCCTGAGCGCAAAGACTTGTCGAATCAAACCGCGATTGCCGCTATGCCATTGGCGGACAACTATATCGTTCCGGTCAAACAGCACTCTGGCGCCGCTGGTGAAATCTCTGTCGCCGTCGGAGAGCGTGTGTTACGCGGCCAGCCGTTAACCAAGAGTGGCGTGAGCATGGGCTTACCGGTGCACGCACCTACCTCAGGTACCGTTACCGCTATCGGGCCCGGGCGCATCGCGCATCCGTCAGGGATGGCGGACATTGTGATTCGGATTGCCGCCGATGGCCAAGACGAAGCGATTGCACACACCGGACTCACTGATTACGAGCAAGTAGCACGCGCCGATTTACTCGAGCGCATACGGGCCGCTGGCATTGCAGGCTTGGGCGGCGCGGGTTTCCCAACCGCACAGAAGTTAGCTCTGCAACGCCCCATTGATTACCTGATCATCAATGGCGTCGAATGCGAGCCTTATATTAGTGCCGACGACCGTTTAATGCGTGAACACGCAGAGACCATTTTGGACGGTTCGAAAATTTTGCTGCACCTGGCTGATGCTAAAAAAGGCCTTGTTGCTGTCGAAGACAATAAGCCTGAAGCCATTGCGGCATTCAAAGAAGCACTTAAAGACTACCCACAATTTAGCTTGCGCGTGGTACCCACTAAGTACCCTTCAGGCGGCGAGAAACAGCTTATTCAATTGCTTACCGGCCGCCAAGTGCCAAGTCGCGGGCTGCCGATTGATATTGGCTTGCTGATTCAAAACGTCGGTACAGCCTACGCAGTGAGTCGTGCGATTCGCCTGGGCGAACCCTTAACTCAACGCGTTGTGACGGTCACCGGTGAAGCTGTGCGCCGCCCCGGCAATTACTGGGTGCGCATCGGTACGCCAGTAGGCGAAGTGTTACGCGAAGCTGGCTTTGAACGGCAAAGCGACGACCAACGCATTATTATGGGCGGCCCTATGATGGGCTTCACCCTCCCCGACACCGATGTGCCAGTGGTCAAAATTACCAACTGTCTATTGCTACCAAGTGGTAGCGAACTCGCGCCTGCGCAGCAAGAGATGCCTTGTATTCGCTGTGGCGCTTGTGCTGACGTATGCCCAGCACAACTCCTCCCACAACAGCTGCAATGGTTGGCGAAAGCAAAAGACTACGATGGCCTCGAGCAGCAGAACCTGTTTGATTGTATTGAATGCGGCGCTTGCGCTTATGTTTGCCCGAGTGAGATCCCCTTGGTGCACTACTATCGCAAAGCCAAAGCTGAAGTGCGCAATATGGCACGTGAAAAAGCCAAAGCGGAAATTGCCCGTGAGCGTTTCGAAGCGCGCCAAGAGCGCCTTGAGCGAGAAAAAGAAGAGCGTTTAGAACGCCACCGTAAAGCTGCCGAAGCTCGTAAGAAAGCTCAGGCTGAACAAGTTAAATCCGGCGGCGATAACCCGCAAGATGCGGTACAGGCAGCGATTGCCCGCGCTAAAGCCCGTAAAGCTGCACAACAAAAAGCGGCAGCAGAAAAGAATAAAGCCACGAATGAAGCCAAAGACGGTGCCAAAGACGAGGCCAAAAATGGAGAGAACAGCGCATGACCTTTAAACTCGCGGCCTCACCTCACAGCCATCAACGCCGTACCACGCAACAAGTCATGCGCTGGGTGTACATGGCGTTGATCCCGGGCCTATTGGCGCTGATATATTTCTTCGGCTGGGGCGTACTATGGCAACTCGGCTTAGCCATCGTTACTGCATGGGTAGCTGAAGCCGTCTGCATGAGCTTGCGGGGACGACCGATTGGCTTTGCCTGGCGTGACCATACTGCATTGGTTACCGCCATTTTACTCGCCATCAGTATTCCTGGGCTCGCACCTTGGTGGCTCATTGTCATAGGTACCGCATTTTCGATTGTGGTGGTCAAACATGTTTACGGCGGTGTTGGACAGAATATTTTCAATCCGGCGATGGCAGGTTATGTACTGCTGCTGATTAGCTTTCCGGTGCAAATGACCAGTTGGCCGCTGCCACAGCAGATAAGTCAATTCGACTTAAGTTTTCTGGATAGCGCCTCGGTGATATTTACCGGATTTACGCCTGCGGGTTACAACCTTGAACAACTACGCATGGGGGCTGATGGCCTGACCATGGCCACGCCATTAGATAGTTTACGTACCGCCTTGAACCATGAATTGACGATCGGCGAAGCGCTGCAACAACCGATTTTTGGTGAATTAGCAGGGTTAGGCTGGCAGTGGGTGAATTTAGCCTTCTTGGCAGGCGGTTTAGTACTTTTGAAACAACGTATTATCAGTTGGCACATTCCTGGCGGCATGCTGCTTGGCCTATTGATTCCAGCGACCTTGGCGTGGCTGTTTGCGCCCGATCAAAGTGTTTCACCGCTCATGCACTTACTGAGCGGTGCGACCATGCTCGGCGCCTTCTTTATTGCCACCGATCCGGTTACCGCCGCAACGTCAAACCGCGGCCGCTTGTACTTTGGTTTGCTGATTGGCTTTATTGTGTTTGCCATCCGTACCTGGGGTGGCTACCCCGACGCTGTTGCTTTTGCCGTATTGCTTGCCAACATGACGGTTCCTGTTATTGATAAATACACGCAACCGGTCGCCTATGGTCACGGAGGTCACTCATGATTGCCAAAAGCATGCAACGCAATGGCTTGATCCTTGCAGCCTTTGCGCTGGTTGCAACCTTGTTAGTCATGCTGACAGCGCGTTTAACTGCCGAGCCCATTGCGCGCGAGCAACAACGCGAATTACTGCAGGTACTCAATCAACTGCTACCGGCCGACGTGCATGACAACGACCTTTATGCATCGTGTCGCTTAATTGAACATGCTTCACTGGCCGACGAACCTACGCCCATGTACCTTGCCACCGTAAAGGGTGAGCCCACGGCGGCAGGCATTGAAGTGGTGGCGCCGAATGGCTACTCAGGCGCCATACGTCTGTTAGTCGCAATACGTTGGGACGGTAGTGTCGCCGGTGTGCGCACCCTGAAACATCAAGAAACGCCGGGGCTTGGCGATAAAATTGAGATCCGCAAAAGTGACTGGATCACCAGCTTTAATGGCATGACCGTGCAAGGTAGCGACGATTCACGTTGGGCGGTAAAACGCGACGGTGGCGTATTCGACCAATTTACGGGCGCGACCATCACCCCACGGGCGGTGGTGCAGGCTGTAGCACGCGCGGTGCGTACTTTTAAAGCCAACAAAGAACAATGGGCGCAACAACCCACAAACTGTGGAGGTGCGGCATGAGTTACAGAGAAATCTCTTGGAATGGGCTATGGGAAAATAACCCAGCCTTGGTGCAACTGCTTGGCCTCTGCCCGCTCTTGGCAGTCACCGCCACAGTGACCAATGCCCTCGGTCTAGGTTTAGCTACCCTACTCGTCTTGATCGGTTCAAACATCACCGTGTCGCTGGTACGAGAATGGGTACCGAAAGAAATCCGAATCCCGGTCTTCGTTATGGTCATCGCCACCTTTGTGACCGTCATTCAGTTACTCATGAATGCTTATGTGTATGGCCTTTATCAGTCGCTCGGTATCTTTATTCCGCTGATCGTCACCAACTGCGCCATTATTGGTCGCGCCGAAGCCTTTGCCTCGAAAAATCCTTGGCAACGCGCCGCCTTTGACGGCTTGATGATGGGCGTCGGTTTTACCCTTGTACTCATTGTGCTCGGTGGTATTCGCGAAGTGATTGGCAATGGTACGCTGTTTGACGGTGCCGACTTGCTGTTAGGTGATTGGGCTGCAGCGCTGCGCATCGAGATTTTCTCGGTCGACTACCCGCTGTTACTGGCTATTTTACCGCCCGGCGCCTTTATTGCTATGGGCTTTATTATTGCAGGCAAAAATTGGATCGACCATTATCGCGAACAACGCGCCGCTAAGCCGGTAAAAGAAGTCACTCGAGCGCGCGTGACGTCAACGTAATAACGCCAAATAAAAACTATGAACAAACAAAAACGTATAGAAATACTCACGCGGCTACGTGACAATAATCCGAACCCCACCACAGAGCTCGAGTACAACTCGAGCTTTGAGCTTTTAATTGCCGTACTGCTTTCGGCACAGGCAACCGACGTTGGCGTGAATAAAGCGACCCGCAAGCTTTTTCCGGCGGCCAATACGCCAGCAGCAATGCTCGAGCTTGGCGTTGATGGGGTAAAAGACTATATCAAAACCATAGGTTTATTTAATTCCAAGGCCGAAAACGTTATCAAGACCTGTGCGATTTTAGTCAATCAATACAACGGCGAAGTGCCTGAAAACCGCGAAGCGCTCGAAGCCTTGCCCGGTGTCGGCCGCAAGACCGCCAACGTAGTGTTGAACACTGCCTTCGGCTGGCCGACCATTGCTGTCGACACCCATATTTTCAGGGTCTCGAACCGCACCAAATTCGCCCCTGGCAAGACCGTGCGTGCCGTTGAAGATAAGCTAGAAAAAGTGATTCCAGCGGAGTTCAAAGTCGACGCCCACCATTGGTTTATTTTGCACGGCCGCTACACCTGTATTGCGCGCAAACCGCGTTGCGGCAGTTGCATTATTGAAGATTTATGCGAATTTAAAGAAAAGACCTCAGACGAGTAAGGAGTACGACCATGAGAATGTTACATACCATGCTACGCGTTGGCGATTTAGAGCGTTCGATCAAGTTCTATACCGAACTGCTCGGTATGAAATTACTACGCCAAGCCGACAACGAAGAGTATAAGTACACCCTTGCTTTCGTTGGTTACGGCGATGAAAAAGACCACACTGTACTCGAGCTGACCTACAACTGGGGCAAAAACGAATACGACATGGGCGACGCCTACGGGCACATTGCCATCGGCGTTGAAGACATTTACGGCCTATGTGAACAACTTGAAGCCAAAGGCGCCGACGTGTATCGCAAACCTGGCCCGGTTAAAGGCGGCAAAACCGTGATTGCCTTCGTACGCGATCCTGACGGTTATGCCATTGAACTTATCGACCGCAAACCAAGCGACGACTTATGAGTGACTCAGACGCAAGTCTAATGAAGCAGCGTTTTCGCGGTTATTTGCCGGTGGTGATCGATGTCGAGACCGCCGGCTTTAATGCAAAAACCGATGCCTTGTTAGAAATCGCGGCAGTAACGCTAAAGTTTGACGACGAAGGCTGGTTACACCCTGACCAGACCTTCCACTATCACGTTGACCCGTTTGAAGGCGCCAATATTGAACAAGCCGCGCTTGATTTCAATGGCATTGACCCTGATTCGCCGTTGCGCGGTGCCGTGCCCGAAGAAGAAGCTTTGAAGGAAATCTTCAAACCGATTCGCAAAGCGCAAAAAGACGCCGGTTGCCAGCGCTCCGTGCTCGTCGGCCACAATGCGACCTTTGATCACGGCTTCGTCATGGCTGCGGCCGAACGCGCAAACTTAAAACGTAACCCGTTTCATCCCTTTGTCACTTTCGATACCGCCGCCCTCGCCGCCTTAACCCTCGGTCAAACCGTGCTGATTAAAGCCTGTCAGGCTGCTGGTATTGCCTTTGATAGCAAAGAAGCACACTCCGCAGTGTACGATACCGAACGCACTGCCGAACTCTTTTGTTGGATGATCAACCGCTACAAAAACCTTGGTGGTTGGCCGCTTTCTTCTTCATCACTTAAATCATCACGAAAGGAAGACTAAGTTGAAATACCCTGTGAGACTTGCTGCCGCAATGGCAGCTGTTGTTGGTTTTGCACCTCAAGCGCAAGCAGAAATTTTATGGCAAGACGTTAGCCTGACCTACCTAAACGGCAGCAACTACGAAGTCGGCGACAGTGACCGCCAAGTCCTGACGTTCGAGCACGCCGCGGGCCATAGTTGGGGCGACTCGTTCCTGTTTGTCGATCGCTTAGACTCAGACGACGGCTTCACTGAAACCTACGCCGAGCTGTCGCCGCGTTTCAACATTATGAACTTTAGCGATGATAGCCTCTTCAGCGGTGTCTACGTTGCCACCACCTGGGAAATCGGCGATGGCTTTGACAACTACTTAGTTGGTCTTGGTACCGATTTGCGGCTGCCGGGCTTCGATTACTTCCAATTGAACGGTTACCGCCGCAGCAATGACTTCTACGAGAGCAATTACCAGCTCACTGCCGTCTGGGGCTTGCCGTTAGGTGGTGAGTTCTACTATGACGGCTTTATGGATTGGTCATCGGCCAGCACCGGTCACGCTGCCGAAATGAACTTTACTTCACAGTTGAAATACAACCTCGGTCCGATGCTCGGCTACAGCAACCGTTTCTATGTGGGTGTTGAATACGCGCACTGGAATAATAAATTTGGCATTGACGGCGTTGATGAACGTAATTTAAATTTGTTGCTCAAGGTTCACTTCTAAAAACCCTATCTAACAACAAAAATAAGGACAAACCATGGGCGCAACGACACCGGTTTACTCAGGTTGGCAAGCACGCGTACCGCAATTTCTTGCCGTTATTATCGTTGCCACCATGGTGTGGTCCTACATCAATCCGGCAGATAGCACCGTTTGGTGGGCCGAAATGATCCCTATCATGGCCATTTTTGCCGGTTTACTTGCCACCTATCGTGTCTTTCGCTTCAGCAACACCGCTTATGTGCTCATGAGCGTATTGTTGATTATGCACACCATTGGCGCCCACTATACGTTTGCTAATGTGCCTTTTGACTGGGTCACCAACACCTTCGATTTCGAACGCAACCACTATGACCGCATCGCCCATTTCAGTGTTGGCTTTTATGCCTACGCCGCCGCTGAGTTGTTAGTACGTAAGCAGTGGGCACGGCCGGTTACAGCAATGTTTTTCGGTTTATTTTTCATCATGGCCGTTGCCGCAGCCTACGAAATCATCGAATGGCAGTTTGCAGTTATAGAAGGTGGTGATGCTGGTATCGAATTCCTCGGCTCGCAAGGCGACGTTTGGGATGCCCAGAAAGACATGCTCGCCGATACGCTAGGAGCTATCGTCGCCCTGGTGCTGTTCGCGTTTTCGCGCTGGAATCGAAGCTAGAGCAGCTGCTAAAGAAAGTCGCGAAGCTTGAGGTGCCGGCTAATTGAATCCGCCAGAGCTGTTGGCACCTCATTGACTTTCGCTAGTTCTGGCCACTGCGCGACTGAAGCAATGACCTCATCGATAATCGTATCGATTTCTTTGCGCGAGACTTTTGGCAAATGCACATCGGACAATGCATAGAAATCAGCTCTGGAATGCTGACTTCGCTTACCATTCAATGACATCCAATGCTGCTCAACCCAAGGGTTCCCGGGCTTATAGCTGAAAGCGACATCATAAGCGGGACTCAATCGCCACTGTTTGTCTTCCAGCATAAAAGCAAAGTTCTTCGAGTGATCGTCGTGATTCGTCGCAACATGGTTGAATACCATACGCCGGAATAAATCGAGTGCGTCAGCTCGCGGCAGTCGTAACTGTCGAGCAACTTGAAATAACTCTTCATACGAAAACGAACCAATCGCATAATAATTCACATGCTTGATCGCCGTTAGCGTTTGAATATGTCGCTTTTCATTACCAACGCGATCAAAGCGTTGGGTGACAAAGTGGCGCCGATTCCCCTCGTCGAGCAAGTGACAAGGCATCATCTGAATGCCCGCTTGCGTTGCCATCAAGTAGTACACGTATTCCATCACGCCGTAACCCAAAGGATCGCCGAAGGTTTGCTGGCTGGGATCACGTTCCTTCACACCGTCAAACTTTAGAATGTAATGTGCAAAGCCGTCGGGAACGTCACTTTGCCCTGAACGAACTTGGCTAAAGTCTTTATTAAACGCCAATACAGCTTTTGGTCTTGCACCGCCCGCACTGGTGCCAACCGCCAATAACGCCTGCATCTGCTCAAGATCTTCAGCAGCATCAAAATGCGTGCGTTGACGAAAGCCATTGCGGTTGTCCAACACATCTTGCGCCAAACGCATCAAGCTCTCGACTTCTATATCTTGGCTTTTAAACTTGGTTTGCTTGTTGCGTGACGGGTAATATTCCAAAGCGCCCATGCCTCGAGTTCCAGTGTATTGGAGTCGCTCGAGCGGACTTAATGGCTCAGTGCGATCAGACTGCTGTGCCAGCCATTGATTCAGTACCGCGTTACCGAAATCATCTGGCAATGAATCCGCAAGCATGCCGGGGAGCCCCTTGAAGGTATCCCAGTTAAGTCCCGGAAAGGTATAGATACGCCCCTTTTCAACCGGCATCATTAGTGGTGCAAGAGGGATCTGTTGTTCGGCGAAATCCGCAAAATACTCAAATTTTGCCGCCGTATCGCCTTTGTTGTAGCTTAGTGCGCCAACGGGTTGCCCTTTGTAGCGCACTTCAATCGCTGTAATCACCAATCAAGCTCCTTGTTATCAGGGGCTTTCACGCGATTCTTACCACTTGCGCGCTGCTTACGTTTGGTACTGCTTTTCAGGATCTGTACAGGAGAGACACCTTCATCTGGAAAGGCCGCCAGTAGTTGGTCGGCACGGCCCAACGCCTCTAGAATAGCCGTATACGTGGGAAGCGTACTTTTGCCGCTTTCAGCAGATTTTACAGCGTTCAAGGAAACCTGCGCCAACGTTGCTAAGTCTTCTTGAGTCAAGTCTTGGTTCAAGCGGTATTGCTTCACTCTCTGACCAATGATCTTTGAAATAGATGGAGCAGCCATATAAAAGCCCTTATAAAGTCTCTTTTTAGACAATATAAGCTTAGCAGACTATTTGAGGACAGCAATATATATTTAATTATTAGCCGTTATAAGGTCTCTTAACTGATTTAGACGGCTTAATATACCATAAAAAGACTTTTAAGGATAGAGCTTCGCCGCAACACACCACTCCTTACTTCTCAGCGGCCTCGATTTCCTGAATTTTCTTCCACAGCTCATCCGCTTCCTGACTAATATGCGAGCTACCGCGAATATCGCCATTGCGCTGCATTTCCATGGCTTTCTTTTGCAGTTGCTCTAGCTCTTTGCGCATCTTCTTGGTCGGGCTCGACTTGAATAGTCCAAACATCGTGATCACTCATATTGTAGGGTTTGAGTGTGGTACGTTTGTATAGATAGAAAGGTTTTCAGACACCTGAGATTATTAGCCAAACTCTATCGCTTGAACATTTTCAAGGTGCAAACGACGTTCTGCATGCCATAAATCATAGTTATGCTGCATCGCTAACCAGCTTTCTGGGCTGCGGCCAAGTGCTTTCGCAAGTCGCAACGCCATTTCGGGGCTGACGCCACTTTGACACTTTAAAATCCGGTTCAATGTCGACGGTGCGACATCAAGTTTCTGCGCCAG
Organism: Pseudidiomarina sp.; assembly: GCA_048267225.1. Lineage (GTDB taxonomy): Bacteria > Pseudomonadota > Gammaproteobacteria > Enterobacterales > Alteromonadaceae > Pseudidiomarina. The sequence goes on along the minus strand of JBLWXY010000004.1, from coordinate 329,258 downwards.
AAATCTGCAACTCAGGTTATACGGTTCCATGTAAGTGGCTTTGATAAACTCGCCGGGATGAGCAGGATTGTGCATCGTCATTAGTGATAATCCTCATAATCAAACAAATAAACATTCCCGGATCTGAACTCGAAAGTTAACCGCCAGCTACCGCTAACCGAAATAGACCAACGGTTCGACTGCTTTCCTTTCAATCGATGCAAGCGATAACCAGGCAGCTGCAGATCTGTAACTTTCATGGCTGTATCCAAAGCCACAAGCTGCATACGTAATTTCGACGCATGTTTCGCTTGGATACCGAGAGTTCTACCTGTTTGGTAAAACTCCTCTAGGCCTTTGTGTTTTATAGAGAGGATCATAGACGGTTGTTTCGCATTGCGCAACACGCATTAATTTGCGATTGGTGTTAGTTGAGGGTATTTCGATTTTATTTAAGAAGTCCATGAAGCGAAATAAGCGGATCTCTTCACTTCATGAGCTAATAGCTACCACTCTCAACGATTTCTTATGTTACAAAAACTTTGAAATATCGGTATTTTGGCCTAGGCTTTGTGGCTATGTATGAGAAAGGAGGCCCATGTGCATATGCGTTATTTCACCCGTTCACTTGTTCAATTTATCTTTATTTTTTCTAGTCTTACCCTTTCAAACCTAGCTTTTGCGACCTCTGCTGAAGGTCCAGAGGGTTCAGAAAGCGCTCCGTCCGCTCCCAATGGCCAACTCCCCGACACTGTGACGCCATTAGCCTATGAAATCGAACTAGCGATTGAGCCAAACGAGAAGGTCTTTGCTGGTGTGACCACGATCAAAATTAAGCTCAATGAGGATGCAGATCACCTCTGGTTGCATGGGCAAGATTTGCGGGTTAACAAGAGCTACCTCAAATCGGCTGCGGGACAATTCTTGGACACCACCTATAAACAAGTCCTCGACACCGGCGTTGCCAGAGTCGACTTTCCGCAAAAGCTTGAGGCGGGCGATTATGAGCTGGTAATCGCATATGATGCTACGGTAAAGGAAGTTCCACAGGGCTTGTTTCGTGCAGCCTATAACGACGAACACTATTGGACGACCCAATTTCAAACGACCTACGCCAGACAAGTCTTTCCAAGTTTTGACGAACCAAGGTTTAAGCAGCCCTTTCAACTCAGCATCATCACGCCGAAAGATTTCGTTGCTTTAGCCAACAGTCCGTTGCAAGAGCGCGAAGCCAACAACGACACTTATGTTCGTTATACCTTTGCGCCAACCAAGCCCTTGCCAACCTATCTTGTTGCCTTTGCTGTTGGCCCGTATGAGATCAATGACTTTGGGGAGCTGCCAAAGCATGAAAACCGCGACCGCCCGCTGCGCTTCCGCGGCTTTACCGCGCAAGGTAAAAGTCACGACATGGCTTACGGATTGGCAAATACAGAAAAGATACTCACTGCCTTAGAGCATTACTTTGACTCGCCCTACCCTTATGAAAAACTAGACTTTTTGGTGCCACCTATGCGTCTTGGATTTGCTATGGAGCACCCTGGCGCAGTGCTTTATGACGAGTATTTTATGCTGCTTGATGAGAACTCGCCAGCTAAGCAAAAATACACCTATCACGCACTGAACGCCCATGAACTTGCACACATGTGGTTTGGTAATTTAGTCACCCCAAAATGGTGGGATGACTTATGGTTGAATGAGAGCTTTGCCACTTGGCTTGCGGTTAAAACCAGCACCGAAGTCTGGCCAGAAGCAGGCTTGCAACACGAGAATCTAATTAATGGTCTATTTGCCATGCAAAAAGATTCACTATCGAGTGTACGACGTGTGCGGCAACCGATTGAGCGTAACGAAGAAATCGTCTATGCACTCGACGGCAGTATCACCTACTTTAAGGGCGCCGCCCTGTTGCGGATGCTCGAACAGCACGTGGGCGAGGACGGTTTTCAAGCAGGCATCCGTCATCACATGCAGCGTTTTGCGCATGCGACAGCAAGTACCGAGGATTTCGTTGCGTCACTGGCCGAAGCCAACGACATGCAAACGCTGGAACCCATATTAATGTCATTTATCAACCAGCCTGGGGTCCCCGTAATTGACGTTGACTTACGTTGCGATACCACACCGGTAACCGCTCAGGTACAACAATCACGCTACCTACCACTTGGGTCGAGTGGGAGCACGGAACAAACGTGGACCCTGCCTATTTGTTTAGCCACCGATGATGAACACTATTGCCAAGTCATCAACACACCAAGCGCCACCCTAGAGTTAGGTGAAACTCAGTGCCCCACCGCGGTTCACCCTAACCCGCACGGCGCCTATTACCGTTTTAATATGTCGAATGAGGCTTGGCGCTCGCTCATCACGCATGTGCCGGAGCTGTCATCGCAAGAAGCCTTGACCATGGTCGACAGTCTCGATGCAGCTTTGCGCAGCGGTGACCTCGAAGCCGGAATTTGGTTAGCAGGTATCTCGGCATTAGCACAGCATTCGAACGCTGATGTGGTTGAGCTTGCCGCAACAAAATTTGCAGCCACAGCAAAGGTCTTACCGCCACAAAACGGCAGCGTATTAGCTGCTCAATATAGCCGGAACTTGTTCCAGCCGATTTTGCGCGATTTAGACGAGCCCAGCAGCATTCCCGCAAACCGATTGAAAGATACGCTTTCAAGTCAGTTGATGACCTTTGCTAAAGTAGCTGAGTTGCGTGCGCCTTTGATCAGAAAGGGGGTGACATTTGTCGAATCCGGTGGTGACTTTGCGGCTGCCGATCTAGCTGAAGACAAACTCGAACTCGCGCTAACAATGGCTGTTGAAGAACGTGGTAAGAATTTTTACCAACAATTATTGCAGCTAGCGTTGCATGCCGAAGAACCAGCTATCGTCTCAGCAAGCTTACAAGCTCTTGCAGCAACGCCAGATGCCCACCAGACGCGCAAGCTGCTTGAACACGTGCAAGAAGAAGACTTTGCTTTACGCGATACCCTAGATCTGATTTATGCATTGTTCGCCAACGAGCAAACCCATGACCTTAGCTTTCAGTGGCTGCAAGAAAACCTTGATAGCATCTTTGCAAGAATGCCACCTGTCTGGCGAGGCTTTTGGCTACCAGGGCTGGGTAGCGATTTCTGCACAACCGAAAAAGCACAAGCTTGGCATGACTTTGTCACCTCACACGGCGACAAATTAGGTAGCTATGAACGCGAATTGAGTAACACTGTCGAGAAGATCGAGACCTGTGCCGCGCTACGCACGCATATTAGTGACGCTATGGTAAAGGCACTTAGTGAGTAACGAAGTCAGGGGTGCCTATTTTGTTAAAGAGCCCTCATCAACCGATGAACCTCGGCCAACACCAGCTCAGGTTCATCGCGCTTGTGAACTGAGTCGGTTACGTGTAGCTTCATGATAACGGATTCACCGCAGCAAACACACAGAGGACGTTGAAATGCCCGTCTATGCGCTCAACCTTTTCGACATCGCCGACAAAGACGAATACCTTGCTTACGCGCGGCGCTCGGTAAAAGAAGTCACCGCCCACGGCGGCAAAGTCATCTCGCTTGGCAAATTCAAAGAAGCCGCACAGGGCGACATCACGCCGCGAACCGTGCTTATTTTGGTGGAATGGGAATCCAAAGCTGCCTTCGACAGCTACTGCAATGACCCTGCCCTCGCAGATTTGCATCCACACCGCGAGAACGGCACCAAAAATTATATTTGGCACCTGTTTGATAAGCTGGATGATTTGCGGCCGTTGTTGAAAACGGATGACTAAGTCCGCAAAGACCTTTGGCGGGGCGAAGAAATTGACGCAGATCCTGTTGTTGCCACTCATGTTCGCTCTTGCAGCGTGCACAGAAAGTTCGCAGCAAGCCGATCCTGACTTTCAGCCGCTCGACGTTGCGCCAAGTTTTGTTTCAGCGGATGGTCCTGTCGTTTTAATCGATGAAGCCCATCATAATTTTTTGACACTGTCTGGGCGCTACAAGCCATTTGCACAAGTTCTTGAAACCGAGGGCTATTCGGTTAGAGCAAACACCTCGCGCTTCAGTAGAGAGAGCCTGCAACAAGCTGACGTACTCGTCATCGCCAACGCCCTCGATCGCGCGCTATCGACACTCTTGCGCACGCTTTTGGCTTCGAATTCAGTAACGGACATGTTGCCACGGCGCTCTTTCGTACCAATGACGCCACGCTCACTGAGCATCCGGTTACCCAGCAACTCACGCAAATCAAAACTTTCGGTGGCTCAGCATTCAAAGCACCGCCGCAAGCCATCTCATTGCTAACACTTGACCAGGGCTCGATAGCCTTAGAACCCGACATTCCCTTTAAAGTCACCGCATCGACACTCCGCCGTCCAATTGCGGGATGGAGCCAAGGCGCGGTGCTAAATAGCGGAATGGGTCGTGTCGCGGTTTTCGCTGAAGGTATGATGTTTTCATCACAAGTCGATGCAAAAACCGGCAAAACCTACGGCTTGCGTTCTCCAGGAGCCGAACAAAATGAGCAATTGCTGCGCAATCTCATAGCATGGCTTGCAAGCGCTGATGAATAAGATAATTGATTAGGACTTTTCTGGCAGGCCTTTAAATTCTGGCACATCACTCAAATTGGCTTCCCAACTCGCGCGACTCGAGATGAAGAGATGTGCCGTTGGCGCTATCGCGACTGGCGTATCTAGACAGCCCGCTGGAACCACTAGCAGCCCTTCGTTTTGTTTGTTCGGCAACGCAGAACCACAGTGCTTACAGAAGCTCTTGCTATGGCGCGAATCTGGCAGCGTATAGGACGTCACCGCCTCTTGGCCCGCCAGCCAGTTCAGCTTAGCAGACTGCGAAAACAAATTAGCCGCATGCGCCGAACCGGTGTCTTTTTGACAGTGCTTGCAGTGACACAAAAAGAAACTGTCGAACTCGCCCTGTATTTCAAACCTTACGGTGCCGCATAGGCATGAGCCCCGGTGGATGGTCATTGGTTTTCCTCAAGTGATTCTTTGTGTGACGAAATGAGCTCACCGCCCTATCAACCACAACATTTTATTTACGTTATCGAATTGTATTGATAACCTGTGAGCAACTTTTGATAAAACTAACTGCTATTCAGAATCATGACAATTCAAGGTAAAAGATCAACTACAAGAATGATTTTAGAGCTCGTGTTCTACCTTTTGCTTGCTTGGATCGCGATTGAAGCGATTTTTTATTTTACTGATATAAAAGCCGACGGGGAATCCATCGGTACGCGTCACTCACTCTTCTATCCACTCTTGCTAGGTGCCGTTGCCTTCGTATGCTTTATTCTCGCCAAGAAATCAATTTTTGATTATTTGTCCGCACAAGCCAAAATAGAGCTCAAGGTCGAGCAAGATGCCATTGTGATTAACGGTAAAAGCATTCCTATCACCGCTGATACTCAGGCTGATTTTTGGGCGTTGCGCGCTAACAGCCGCAACTTTACCATGAAGCTTATTTTTGCCGATGGCAGCACCGAGAGGTTATTGTCCAGTTGGCATCAACTCGATGTGACTGTGCGTGAACTTGCCGCACAACTACCTGAACAGGTCGCTATTAACTTTCGGCAACCACCTGCGTTACGCTGGGTGGACAAGTTGCAAGGGATGAGCATACCGAAGAGTTAAATCAATGGGTGGCGGATTCAAAATTTCCAAACTAGTATGTTATATACGAGCAGGCCGAAGGCTGTTCGTGTTTTTAGACCCAGCTAGAGGCTGTGTCTACCGCCTCTAGTTTGAGACTAATGCGGGTTTTCCTTAAATACTTCTAAAGGGGAGCTCGATATGTGCTCAAAAACTATCCAAAAAAACCGTATACAGTCTGCTCAAAAGCAACAATTCCGCTGCTATTACTGCGGATACCCAATGTGGCACAATAGCAACCACAAAAAATTCGCTCGAAAATACCACCTTTCGCCTAAGCAAGTGCGATGGTTTCAATGCACTGCGGAACACGTTCAGGCAAAGTGTGACGGAGGTAATAATACGGCATCGAATATTGTTGCCGCCTGTCTAAGGTGCAATCGACGTCGTCACCAACGGCCCACCCCTCTCGCTTCCGACGCTTACAGAAAGCTCGTACAACAACGTGTTTCGAAAGGGAAATGGTTTCCCAAGACCGTAAGACTCACCCAATCACGCTCTTCGATCAACGATCAGGGGCAGTTATGACAGGTGCGTTTGTACTCTTTATCAAACTTGTCTTGGAACGGAATCTGCAAGCTCTGCGCCAATTGATGATTGGTAATTTGAAAGGTTCGTAAATCACTTTCCGACAGCCAGTAGATTCCATTATGCGGAGCCGACGTGATTGAAAACCAGTAAAAATCGTCGGTTCCTAACATGCTAAGGATATAGTCGCGGTGCAGATCGTGCGCATCGTCATGTCTCGGAAAGTCCTTTGCCTGTTTACATTGACGTGAATTGCCGTCGCCAGAGCATTGCGCCCATGAGTGCACGCCGACATGCGCGCCCTCACCCACCGAACGACGAGCGCCGGACAAAAACAAACTTACTCCACCGGAAGCGGCTACGCCGTTCGCCATCAGATGCGTATCGAGGCCTTGCTGGCGAATGTAATGTCCGAGCTTAATCGTATCGCGATCGTTGATAGAACCGCCATTTGCGGTGAGCACAACGAGTTCAATTTCGGGTGAGTCTTGCAATATGGCAATTACTTTATCTGACGTGTAGGCATCAAATGTACCGAGCAGAAAAAGCGCTTGATCGACCTTTTCGACTACCGTTTGGCTTTTTGATTCCGCTTTACCGCTGTTTGCGTCGTTTATGTTTACTAGGGCTGTTGATACGCCTACCGGGATCAATAATACGCTACCGACCAGACCGGAGCTTAGTGCTTTTTTGACGCGAGTTCGCATTTTATAAATCCTATTTGATGTCGTCTGCTCGCTATCCACGATCCGCAGGGTGATTCACGCCATCATAGGTCGGAATCCCGTCAATTTTTAGCGGGTTAATACCTTCTAAGCATGCCACATTGAAGCCATATTGGCTCGGGTTGGAGCGGCGCTGATGATGGGTGTAAATGCCACATTTGGAGCAAAAATAGTTCTTTGTCGTTCGTGTGTTGAATTGATACAACGTCAACAATTCCGCGCCCTTCACGATATTGATACCTGACAAAGGAACTGACGCAGCTATGGCGCCTCTTCGACGGCACATGGAGCAATCGCAACGGCGCACGTCGACAAGCCCGTCGGGCAAAGTTAACTCAATCTCTACCGCGCCGCAGTGACACGTAGCTTTGTGCTTTGCTTGAATGGGAACGCCATCTACTTGTTTTAGGTTTATCGTCATATTTGGTCTCATGCTCCGTTTTTGCTGTGGGGATAGAAAACCGTGCTTCCGCTTTGTGCCAATTGCGGACGTAAGCGCCCGCAATAAGCGGCGCGAGGACGGAATTTGATTGCTTGGTTATGTGTCTTTCTCGCTACCATGCTCTGCTTTATAGGCTTTAACTTTGTCGTGGATTCTCCGGATTGTATTGTCAATAATCCGTTGAGCGCTTTCTCTGCTCGTATACTTCAGTTCTCCAGGAGTTTGACCGCTATCTACCAGTTTTTTAAAAATATCATCTCTTTGCTCCTCCGGAATACCCTCTCTGTCACACAGATCATCAAAAGGGCTTGATGCTCCAGTAAGCGCGATAATTTCGGAAGCTTTCAGTGGAGATGTTAGAACCACTTCACCTTGAGAGTCTTTGAAATGAAATAACGGCTTCGCCACATCAGGGTGTGCCGCTTTAAATTTCTCAGCAGCATCAATGAAGCTTGGATCTTTCCATAACTCGCAAATATTAACGATTACCTCTTCTTCACTTGGGGTATGTTCAAAAATTGCTCCTGATACTGCATCTGTTTTTCGTAGTCCCTTGAAACGTTCTGCAAATTCTTGTTTTGTAGTCCAACTAACCACGCCTTCACGCTTATCATCTTTCAGTACGATATCGACTAGTTCGCCATGATGAAGAAAGCGCTTTCTATAGCATGGCTTGGAGACACGCTTGAATTTTTCATCGATGGTCTTAACGGCCGACAGTAATTCGCGAGAAAGGCGCTCTCGTTCTTCTTGATTCTCTCGCCATCCTTTCTGCCAATTGGCTAGAGCAACCATTAATTCATCAGGGAATTTCATGCCAACACCTTTGAGTGGAAAGTACACCTGCACACATAACGCCCCGCCAATGTGCGCCGCTTGCGGTGTCACTTTTCAGCGGCTTGTTAGCTTTTAAAAACACACTCTCGAACGATTCCCCTGAAGAAATCCAATCCAGATCGTCAAAAAAGCTTTCTGCAACAATCAACGGTTGAACTGCCAATCTTGCCGTCTGGTAATTCTTTCTGATATCCCCAGAAAAGAAAGCTTTGCCGCTGACTAAATCTTTAACGTTCTGAACTTCTCTCACAGTTAAACTAATATTATCCGGTAAAAAAGGCGCTCGATAATCAAGAGTCAACGCAGCACCTTCATCAAACCAGACCGGAACTTCCATTAATAGACGAGCAAAACCTACTCGTTGTTGAATTTCGGCGTGAAGCCACTCATGAGCTATCACGTCAACATTTTGTCCTTTTGGGCCAATCACTATACAAGATCTCCATGGCATCCGATGCATCGAGGCAGTTTCGTTAGCCCCCCACCTTGCTGCTATTTGAGCACTCGAGGCAACAAGTAACCGTGGCTTTGACTCTGGAGTACCATAGACGAAATCAATACGCTCTAAAGCTGAGTCAATGAGCCCTTTTATGGTTTCAGCCTGTTCCTCTGAAATGTCAGCATCAAGAAACACTTCGCTATTAATTTGCTGATAATTCAGTATAGGAAGCAACTCGCAGGCCAGAGCATGTCGTTGAAAAACAGCGCCGGTAAGTACGAGAGCTACAATAGTAATCAATATTCCGATAACAAACTTACGCACAACTCCTCCATGAAAGCTAACATTTGTATATTGTGCGTGCGCGTTTAGCAACTCGTCCAATTGAAGGTTTTCAGCTCTTAACTTACTGAGCAAGCAGGCATTCCTAACTTGAAAGAATCCGAGTTAGCAAAGGCAATTTGAGCATGCTCAGTTACGCTCTACCGAGCGCACAATATCCAACCTTTATTTTTGTTATGTCATTGACAGTAAACGACTTAAACACACAACACAATAACAAAACACGCAATATCGCCGAAGTGAATGTGCCGTACATCGCTGGCGACACCATCACTTACTAATAACGCGACGGCTAGTCACTAGTTGCAGTAACCTGAAAGTCAAAAGGTCCGCTGCTCGCTCGTTGCTGACCGCCAGCTCAGTGCCAATTGCTGCCGTTCAAACTTTCAAGTCTGAGTGGCTGCTGTGTAGGTAAACCAACTCCTCAGTTTTTAGATGTTCAATTAGAGGAATGGGCTAGTAGTGGACCTTCACTGCGGTCCGATCTTGAATCTTTAATTTCCCAAAAGCCGATGTTCTATCTTTTACTTAGCACCTAAAAAAAGTATGGTTATGATATGTCTATTGAAGTAGTAGCGATTCAGTCCTCAAACATATTTTATTCTTAATTAGGAAGGATGCATGGAAGTAGAAATTTGGGATGGAGGCCTGCAAGAACAAGAAGTCGCAGCCATCGAGAAAATAAAGGCTGCCTTTTCAGATTCTACTAGTGCACCTAAGGCTCCTGTTTTTGGAGGATCTCTCCGCGAACAGCTGCAAAGCAGTTATGGCAACAACAAAGGTATGTTCCCTTGGAAAGGCTATGCAGGCTTTCGATTTGTTGACTCCAAGAAACATGATGGTGAGTTCGATTTAATTATTGTTACCCACTGCAATGTGATTATTGTTGAGCTGAAGGACTGGAACCACCAACCGGTAACAGCGAAGGGCGATACTTGGTACAAAGGTACCAAAAATATGAAACGCTCTCCTGTTAGCACAACTCGGGTCAAGAAGCAGACACTGGATACAAAGTTGTCACGGCTTGCTAAGCGCTTTACCAACGAAGGATATGTGCCCCATGTACACTTCTTTGTTGTAATGACCGGGAATGCGGATTTTAGTCAGCTGCCTGAGAATCAGTTGCTTCATACTATCTCGCTGGATGACTTTCTTAAATTTGCAGATCTTAAGACCTTCAATGCTCGATTTAGGCCGCACCCAAGTGCCCAGGTCCTAAACAAGGATTTCCCTCTTTTCGATGAGCTGTTCTTGGGGCCGCAAACCGCTCCCAAAGCCTTGCGAGTTGATGGTTACGAAGCTAAAGACGTGATTTTTGAACATCCGAAGAAAATATACAAAGAGTATATCGCTAAGTCAGAGATCTCGACCAACACAGAAGCTTTGCTTCGGGTATGGAATTTCAAGAATGTTGAGGGTAACAAGGCATACACTCCTGAAGGAAGAGCAGAGATTGTCTCCCGTGAGCGTGAAGTGTTACAGCACATCAACCACCAGAACCGTGACTTATATAACCACTGCTTGCGGTCACTGACAAGTTTCCAAAAAGACGAGGTAACAGCGGAGTACTGTGAGGTATATGAACTTCCTCCTGGTCATCTTCGATTTAACGAGTTTATCGGAAAGTATGGCAAGGCTTTTTCAGAACTGGACCGTTTGAATGTCACTAAGCTGCTAATTGCTAAGTTTAGTGATCTGCACGAGATGAAAATTGCCCACAGAGATATCGCTGATCATAGCCTGTGGATGTCACCATCAAAAGAAGTCGCGCTTTCAAGCTTTATCTCGGCTTATCATCAACCTATTGGTACGGTTGGAGATTATCGCAAGAGTTTGTCAGTCGGTGCGGTTGAAGCACAAGATCTGTTAGATGGGGGCGATTTGACACCCTTTCAGCAGGATATTCACGCCTTAGGTCTTGTTGCCTGGCATTTGCTTAGCGGGAAGCGTATGTCTCCTAACAGTCTGGAAACAGTTCAGGATGACATGCTTAATAGTGATCGATGGTTTTCTGAAGTATTATTGGATGCTGTTGCTGCAAAGTTCGCTTCTGCTGCAGAATTCTTTGATGCGTTGAAGCAAGCCGAACCTGCAGGCGAGTCTATTCCAACATTTGATAATGCCGAGCTTGATTCCTACCGGCATGCTATCAACCACTCGCGTCAGTATCGGGAAGATGATGACTTTCTGGTAGAGACAGCTGAGAAAGAAGTCTATGTATCAGGCGGAAGACTCGTAAAAGCCTGGCTGAATGCAGGCGGACAAGGAGATGACTCAGCCGCAAACTTCCAGGTTCTTAATTTTCTGAAATTGCTAGATAAGCTTTCCTCAGTTAAACCGACTTACCTACCAGAAATACGTGAGTTTGGTATTGCTTCTAAGTCATCAAGTCTCTACATGGTTACAGATCAAGTCCAAGGAGTTACTTGGGACAAGGCGCTGATTGCGGACGATCAGAAAACAGAGTTAATTGGTAAGTTCGTTGCGGCTGTAGAGCATTTGCATGGCCTTGGCGTTGCTCATGGCGATATTCATCCTGGCAATGTGATGCTGGAGACTGAAAGTCGCTCTATCTATTTAATTGATATCCCGGACTTTTCGCCGTCAGGAGAAGAGCCCAAGAACCACAGTTATAGTCCTGAATACATCGATGGGTGTACTTCTTTTGAACGTGACAACTTTGCAGTAATGAAAATGTCCTGCGAGTTGCTGGGGTTGTCTTGGGGGCATGAGTCTGAAACTCACCCCGCCCTGGCTGCTGCAATTCGCGCTGAGTTAGAAGATCCTCAGTTTGGATTTAAGGGTTTAGGTCGCTTTAAAAAGGCGATAGATAGGGGTGGTTTATCGTCGGAGCAAAGCCTGATTGAAGTTACAGCAGGCGACGCTGATGAAGCTATCACCATCTTGCCCGATAACGGGCATCTATATGTCAAAATTGAGGCGAACCGTAAAAATCCAACTGAAGTCAAAGTAACCTTTGCTGGGATTGGCGGCAGCTTTTCTGCAATGTTTTGCAAACGGCAGAAAGCTCTGCTTGTTGGCTTTAAACCATGGGCACGGACATCTATTCGTAAGCAGGATATTGACGATAGCCAATTTGAGATCGGCACTGGTATACGCGTTATTCCTGGTCGTCCGCAAGACATGTCTGCTTTGACTGCGCTGCTCAATGAAGATGAGTCTTTTGCTCGTGCGATTGAGTTGGCGACAGCACCTGAAGAAAAGCAGGAGCCTGAGCTTGAAGTAGACACGCTAGCACCTCAGTTGAAGGAAGCCTTCTCAAGGCTAGATAAGCAGGCTGTGGCACCAGCCTCAGGAAAGACTCTGGAAATACCGACAGCGAAGCTATGGAGGGCAATCCTAGATACTGAGACTGAGTCGTATCCCAATATTGAAGTAAGTGGTGAAATTGTTCCTGTAGCAGACGCTCATGGAGAGCTTCTGATACCTTACTCTGCTGATGTAGATCCTCTAGGTGGATTCAGCAGTAGTGATGAAGTAGAAGCATTATTGGTGGATCAGGAGGGCGTAGAGAGGTTCATTGGTGAGGTGTCACTTAAAAAGTCAGCGCTTAAGGAGATTCGGCTGTTCAAAACTCGAGCGGCAGCATACAAGTTGACCGACTCTGATGTTGTCTTCTTCCGTACTAAGCAGGATCGTGCTTCATATCGCAAACGTAAACGAGCTTTGGAGCGACTACTGGATCGAGAAGGTGTCATGCCAGACCTGATGGATCTCTTTGATCCATCTTGCGGAAAAGCTGCCAAAAACTACGGCATATCGCTAAGAGATGCTGACTTCGCCAGGTATGACCGTGAAGACCAGCACGGAAACAAGATTAGCCTAAATGAACAGCAGCGAGAGGCCTTCGCCAAGTTGGTCAACAATGGGCCGCTTTCCTTGTTGCAGGGCCCTCCGGGGACGGGTAAAACAGAGTTTATTGCGGCCTTTGTGCATTATTTGGTTGAGAAGCAGAAGACCAATCGCATCTTGTTGGTTAGCCAGTCGCATGAGGCTGTAAATACAGCCGCTGAGCGGATCAGGAAACACTGTGCTCGACTTAATACGGATCTGGAAGTCGTAAGGTTTAGTAACCGCGAAGGGGCTGTTTCTCCAGGGCTAAAAGATGTCTATTCGAACGCAATCACAACTGAGAAGCGTGAACTTTTCAACGCGGAGAGTAAGTATCGCGTTCAAGCCTTGAGTGAGGCCATTGGCTTGGAGCCTGAGTTCATTTCCAGTGTTGTGCTGGCTGAGCTTAAACTGTTCAAGCAAATTGATCACCTTGAGACATTGCTATATCAAGTCAATGACTTAAATGATGAGAAAGACATCAAGGAGCTCAAACAGATATCGGTAGAGTTGGATCTTTCAATCCGTTCCAAGCTAAGCACAGAGTATGGCATCAGCCTAGATGCAGGAGCGAGGGTCTCAGACGCAAAAGAAATACTGATTTCCAAGTTATGTAGGGAGTACGGTGTTAGGCCTGATGAGGCACGTCGAGTCAAAGCATTAGCAAAAATATCCCGGGATATGCAGGATGCTTTGTCTGGAGAGAGGGTTAATTTTGACGAGTTTTATGCACGCTCCAGACAATTGGTGACTGGAACATGTGTAGGTATTGGACAGGGGCACATTGGCATTCATGAAAACATCTACGATTGGGTGATCATCGACGAGGCTGCGCGTTCAATTGCAAGTGAACTAGCTATTGCTATGCAGTCGGCTAAACGTGTTTTGCTTGTGGGAGACCACCTGCAGTTACCTCCGTTGTACTCTGATGCGCATAAGGCAGCGTTGGCGAGGAAGTTGGGTATCCACAGTTCGCGCACTGACATCGATGAAATACTGCGAAGTGACTTCGCTCGCGCATTCAACTCGACCTATGGTGTTCAAGCTAACGCTGCACTACTGACGCAGTATCGTATGGCTCCGCCTATCGGTGATCTGGTATCGAAGACCTTCTATGACGGTAAGCTACGTAATGGCGAACGAGTAATTCCTGACGTCTATCAGCATGCACCGCGCGCTTTGCGCAGCATGGTGACCTGGTTAGATACCTCTAACTTGGGCCAACGTGCGCACCACTTAGACGATCGTGGGACAAGTATCTACAATCGCAGCGAAGCTGATCAGATTATAGCTGTGCTCAAACAGGTGTCTAAGAATGCTGAATTTGTAGCAGAGCTTACAAAGCTCACCAACAAAGATGAAGCTGCAATAGGTGTGATTTGTATGTACGCCGAGCAAAAGCGGTTGCTGCGCCAGAAATTCAATCAGGAAATCTGGAGTGATGGCTTTAAAGATATTGTCAAAATTGACACGGTAGACAGCTATCAAGGAAAAGAAAATAGAATCATCATTTTGTCCTTAACACGTTCTGATAAGCAGCATAGCCCTGGATTCCTGCGAGCACCAAATCGGATAAACGTTGCGATGTCTCGTGCAATGGATCGTTTGTTGATTGTTGGGAATGCGAATATTTGGAAAGGGAGCAACAAAGAGCTCCCATTAGGCTCTGTTGTTCGCTATATGACGGAGCGTGGCCAGGAAGCTGGATACGCATTTATCTCAGCTAAGCAGGATAGGAAGCAGAAATGATGACTGATAATACAGTAACCTACCACGAAATTGACTTCCTGCTGCCTGCGCAAAGGTTTAACATTCAGTTTTCATATGTTTCTCAGAGAGGTTTGCCATTTATCAGGGAGTTTGTGCTGAGGCTTGTGCATGTCGCTCCAATGAGCAAAGCACAGATTTCGACTTATTTTGGCCTTAGTCGCCGCGAGACGGAAGAAGCGATTTCAGACTTGGTTCAGCGCGGTGAACTCACTCTTTCTCCCGAAGGTCGCCTGACGTTGACTGAAAAATCAAGTGGGTACTTCTCTGAAATTGGCGAAATCCCTCAGCTTTCTGCCATACAAGATAGCGGTGCTACACTGTCATTTGATCTGGCTACGTTTAGTTGCTTCAACAACCAGAATGTCCAAGACAAGTGGAAAGATGGTATTTCTCTCAATATTGATAATAGCAACGCCTCTCAAAGCGAAAAGCTGGTCGAAAAACACTTCCAACATCAGTTCAATCAGATCCTAGATAAGGGCTACTTATCTCACATACAGACTCAGGATGGAAAAGAGCAACCCTCTATCTACACCGTGAATTCTGTCAACAAACTGCGGCAGCTGCCGCTACGTTTGACAACAACGTTTCAGATGGACAACGATGGCAAGGCTGTCGAGCGTGAAGATTATGACGAGCTAAATAGCTCGGAGTGTGTTCATGAATTAGTGGCCATTGAGCTATCTAGGTTATCAACGCTCAACAATAGCATGAGTATTTTTAAGTCCATGCTTTCGCTGAGCGATGAAGAGACTCTCAAGCTGTTTGATTCAAAAACAAATCTGTTCCATCCGAACTATTTAGAGGATATGCGGGCTTTGGAGGAGCATACCGCTTCCGGCAGAACGACTTTCCTTGGACCGATATACTCAAAAAGCAATTGGGATCAGCTTCAGAAGTCTCTAGTTCCAGTGATCAATGAACGCATAAAAAGCAAAGCTGATACAGGCGGCAGCCGATTTATTTGGATTGCGCCTTCGGACCCATACTGGGCGAAGAGTGGTCGCTTTAGTTCTAGCTTAAACGATTTCATTCGCAAGTCTAGCACAAAGCAGAAGAAGCTATATGACCCAGTACTATATGTGCCCGTATCCGATGATAAGGATTTCAGAGTAGCAAGGCAGTGGAGGCATGAACTTGGGCAGTTTCATGATCATGCAAGAGGGCTTGCGGAAGGTTTCTTGGATGGCAATATTGAAATCCTACATCTTGAGGAGGAAGTGGCTGTTGTGATTTACCATTTCAGGCAACCAGATACTTTACCGGTGACCATGCCTTTGGGTTTTATGACAACGAATAAAGAGTGGGTTACGAAGCTTGGAAAGCTGGTCAACGACTATGTAAAAGGTAGCTCCGCTTTTGATAAACCAAATGATTGTGGAACTATTTCTTCGATAGCTAAAGGCGGTTGATCTGCCTGCATGCAGCCGCTGAGCTAAATTATGAAGAGCATGAACAAAAGTCAAATATATAGATTGTTAACAACTTTATTGTCTACCGACTGTTGGGTTAAGATCTCCAACGTCTGCTATTGAGTGTGCTTTATTTGAATAGCAAGACTCATCCACCGACCGTTACTGGCAAAACTTGAAGCTCATGATCACCTTCTTGGATGACTGCTATTTGTCTTTACCAGACTACCCAAATCTGATTATCCAATGTCCGCTCTTCGCTCATAGCAGACCTCATTTCGACGCACCGAATCTAATTATTGTCGACGACACTCGAATTTACTCTCAGACCAAGCTCCGCCGCTATCAAGACAGGAATCGATGAGCCACTGCTCTTTTGCATACGGATAAATGAGTCCGAGAATAATAATGATCGCTATAAGCTTGGCTATCCAGCTCGACCATAGGCGTTGAATTTTAAACTTTGAACACACACTCATAATCAATACCCCCTAGGCGTCACCCCAACCACGTCCTTAAAATCACGAATCAAATGTGATTGGTCCGTGTACTCAAGTTGCGCTACGATATCGAGCATGTCGGACTGCCCACTGTCGAGTTGTTCAAGCGCGTGGTGCAGACGGTATTTACGGATAAGCCATTTGGGGCTCAGCCCAACATAAGTTTTGAAGTAGCGTTGCAGCATGCGCGGCGAATGTCCTGAGTGATCGGCAAGCTGGTTTACTTTGCATAGCGAGCTGTCTTCTTTCATCAAATTAACCAGTTGACGCACGGTACATTGCGCTTCGCGAATAGGCGTTACAAAGGCTCTGAGACAGGTCTGCAGCGTTTGGCAAATTGCCCTGTCACTCGTAACCTTAACCAATTTCGTAAGCTCAGCAACCACATCGGCACCGAAGACCGTGCGGGTCTCGATTTCTTTATCGACATACTCGATTAGCGGTAAATCCAACAGCTCATTTAGTGCGCCAAGTTCGAACTTAACGCCGATGATCCTGCCCTTTCCTTTCATCTCATAAGCATAGACTTTGCTAACCGGTCCGATAATGCGGACACGGTCGTTACTGATAACCAAATGAAAATTCGGATCGGGAAGGTTCTGCTGGGTGTGCGTTATACCGTCGTCCAAATCCCAATCGACCAACCAAAACTGTTCGACCCAGTCAGTAAGGCTCGGATCAGGAAAGTAACGGCGCAGGCAATAATGCTGCTGGCTCTGTTGCTGATGCAGAACGCCGGTAATCTTTGATGTGTTGTGCTTCAAGCGCAGTTCCCTAGCGTAAACTCATGTCGCGTTTTTACAATACCAGATCGACAAGCCTGTGCTAGGGTTGCAACACAACTTACCGATAAACAAGAAGCGACACGATGAAATTAAGCGGAACTTTCCAAATCACCGACTGGCAAGAAACTGTCGATAAAGAACTAAGCGATGGCGCTAAGCTCAGCACCGCCGTCGTCCAGCAAAACTACACCGGCGATCTTACCGGCAGCAGTGAACTGCGCTATCAACTCTGCTATGACGCCCATGGCGACGCAATCTTTGTTGGCTTTGAAACCTTAACGCTTAATTCCGACACCGCGCCAGCGATCCTCGTCTTGCAGCACAGTGGCGCATTTAAGAACGGTGTTGCCTCAAGCCAGTTTACGGTCGTCGCTAGCAGTGCTGATGCTTCGTTGCTAGGCCGAAGCGGTAGTTTCACGTCAACTGAAGGCGGCAAGGCCGACTATCAGATTGCAACCTAGACAATCGTTAGCAACCTGAAAAACAAACTACGTATCAAAACAAAAGTTGCAACCTGTATCTTTTGGGATACGCTTAAGTCATGAAAAGGATTCAGACGACCATCCAGTTCACGTAGTGGCTGGATCGCTTGGAGTCTTCAAATGACAACGAAAACTTATGATTATGATGTAGCTGACCATCTGCGTACACGCGAAGAAATGGCGGCTTACCTTGAAGCAGCTATTGAAGAAAGCGATGGTGATGCCGCATCTATCGCGAGTGCGCTAGGCGATATAGCACGCGCACAAGGCATGTCTGAATTGTCGCAAAAAACAGGGCTTGGTCGTGAAAGTCTTTATAAAGCACTTTCAAAGACTGGCAACCCTAAATTCAGTACGGTACTTAAAGTAGCGAAAGCGCTTGGCATGCGCTTTGAGATTAAACCTGCAGCTTAACTTCATTAAGCGAGCGAATTTCAACTTTTCGTTTACAACCGAGAGACCTGTGCGTAATCTCAAAAAACATAAGGAAAACCATAAAAATCAACGAGGATGCACCATGTTTGCCACCCCGCTTTCACTAAAACGCCTGTTCGCAGTGGCTCTAACTTTATTCGTCGCGGGTTGCGCGAGTGCACCTGAAGCGCCAGCACCCAACGCAGAATCTTTCACGCTTAAACACGCTCGCTTCGGCCACTCCGCAGTGGCAGATGACGAAGCTATTTATGTGTTTGGTGGCACCAACGAGCGTGGCTTTATTGGTAACATCGAGCGCATTGACCCGGTCACCAAAACTTCAACTGTGCTGCCTGTACGCATAATGCCACGTCGCTATGCGTCCGCCGTTTGGGATGGCAACGAGTTGATCTATATTTTTGGTGGCGTTGGCGTGCATGACGGGCGTTATCGGATCGAACCAACGATTGAGATTTTTAATACTCGCACACGCAAAGTTAGCCGCACCCAAATGCACATGCCGCGCCGTCTGAACAGTACTGCGCGTTTAGGTGAGCAAATTTATGTGGTTGGTGGTTCCACCTTCGATGCCAACGTCAGCGAAAAGGGTGAGTTTCGCGCAACTCCTTTAGTAACCGCGTACGACTTCAACAATGAACAATTGAACCGCCTAGCCGATTTGCCAGACGCGCGCGACACTCAGGCTTTTACCCACGGCGACAAGCTTTGCGCCGTCGGCGGTTATAACCACAAAGACATGTTCGCCCGCTTCGACTGCTACAACCCAACCAGTGATACTTGGGAAGCATTGCCTAATATGCCATCAGTAACCAGCGCCCACTCCGTTGCGGTGCATGGCGACAAGCTCTACGTGTTCGGCAACTACAGTAAACTCGATCAAGTACTGGTATTTGATTTCGACAGTCAGCAATGGTCAACGGCTGATTTGCCGTACCAAGCCAGCCGCCACAATGCCGCGGTAACCTTCGGCAACGAGGTTTTCGTCATTGGCGGTACTACCGACACCACAGGCCCAGCACTCGACACCATTCAGGTTTTTACTGCAAAAAGATAGGATTTCACCAGTAACCTGGTTTGTTAATCGGCTTTTTCCCTGTTGGAATTAGTGAAGGTAATTGTGCTGCAAGCAATTCTTCCGGAGTGATATATTTTCTCGTCCAGTCAGCATAAAGACTCAATCTAGCGTTGGCGGGACGCCCCGAATTTCCCTTTCGTACCGGAATAATGACGCCTATCTTTAACTTCTCACCAAAGTCCTCTCTTATTGCTGCCAGCGCTGGCGTCAGATCAGTATCATTGGAGACAAAAACGGCCATTTGCGCGTTTCCTTTGACCGCGTCTCGGTATGAGGTGAGCGCAATATTCACATCGGTTTTCTTCTCTTCTAGCTTCCATACATCAACACTTTGATTTTTGTCTGGCGGATTCCTGAAAAGAGGTAAACGAGCGCGTTCCAGCGAATAGGAACCTTTTATTATTTGAATATATGAGGGGTATAGCTTTGCAAGAGCACGGTGATAAGCATGTTGAGCCTGCTCGGCTAGCTTACCGTTTCTAGCAATTTTAGCCCTGATATTTGCAGTGAAATATTTGATTTGTACAACATTAGCGAGAGGGTCTTGGGCGTACAGTATCTGTTGAGCAAATAACTTATACAAATCGAGCCATTTGTAGGGCGAGTTTTTCAAACAACCATAAAATAGGTTGTATCCATCGACATAAATGATTGTTTTCATGCACTTTCCTTATGCAAAAATGAAAAAACCGCCGAAGTGGCGGTTTTTCCGCCCCAAACTGCAACCAACTAAATGTCTGCCGTGAGGGGTGAGTCGTGCTTTGAGTATTGTAAAATATCCCTTTAAAGTCAAGTTGCTCTTGAGCAGCTACCACTCACTCACTTATTTCGACCATTCACGCAGAAAGTCAGTGACAGTTACGGTTGTCCTTTCAATAATGGCACTATTGATTCGGACAACCGCGAAGCTTTATGCAACAACTGACTCGAAAAGACTATTTTATTGCCCTTGGTGGTCTCGCTTTTCTTAGCGCCAGCATCACCTTTGTCGACTGGTGGCAGCGCGGTCAAGGCGGCGTAAGCGAAGCGCTGCTAGCCGGCGGCATAGCTATTTTGTTGCTATTTTGGCTGCCTTTATCAGTTGCCCTCTACTCACTAAAAAAACTTAAATTGCATAAAACCGTGCAGGCGCTACCAGTGTGGTTGCTTTGTTTTTATTTCGGGTACCGTTGCTGGGGCTTTGCCCTGTCGCTGATCTATCCATCCATGCAACTGGGCTGGCTCGATACCTTTTTCATGTCGCTACCTTGGGCCGTTGGAACCTACGTCATTTATCGTGCTTACATCACCTATAAGACGCTGCAAGCGGAACGCTTATTGCGCAAGCAAGCGGAGCTTAATCAGTTAAAGCAAACCTTGCACCCGCACTTCTTGTTCAACAGCCTAAACACGCTCTCGGCCTTTATTGTGGCTGATCCACAGAAAGCTGAGCAACTGACCCAAGATCTTGCCAGTGTGCTGCGGCATAGTTTGGATACCGACAACCAAGCAACCATCCGCTTGAAGCGTGAACTTTTGGTGCTGCAAAAATGGCTTAACATTGAGCAGGCCCGCTTGGGGGATGATCTCCGCATTGAGCTCAATGTTGATGACGACGCATTGAATTGGCAGTTGCCGCCGTTTTTACTGCAACCACTTATTGAAAACTCGATTAAGCATGCCCAGCAACTCCCTATCACCATAGCTATCAACTGTACGACAAGTGAAGATAAGCTTTACCTCCGCGTGAGCGATAACGGACCGGGTTTTCCCGACGAGATACTTCACACTCAGGAGCACCGCTCTGGCATAGGTGTCGGTTTAACCACAACGCTGCAACGTTTACGTTTGCTCGGCAATGCAGAGTACCAGCTCACGAATAACCACGGGGCGGTGATTTCTATTGCACTGGAGGCCGAGCATGACTAAACGCATTGTGATTGTCGACGATGAACAAGCGGCTCGCCTGAAACTGCGACAGCTGCTGACCAGCCTCTCGGAGTGGCAGATCGTCGCCGAATTAAATTCTGGGCAAGCACTACTAGAAACCCTAAATAAGTCTGCCACCGACGTCGTTCTGCTTGACATCAATATGCCAGGCATGAACGGTATCGAAGTGCTCACGACGCTGAACGCACAAGGTTTTACCGGCGAGGTCATTTTTACCACCGCACACAGCCGCTATGCCGTCGATGCCTTTGCTGAAGCGGCCGCCGACTATGTGCTTAAACCCCTCGACGGTAATCGTTTGCAGCTAGCCCTCGAGCGCGCCGCACAAAAGCTTCATGTAAAACAACTTCAACAGACGCAGCAAGAACTCATCAGTCACGTTGGCCAACGTGCGCGCCCGCTTAAAGTAGAATCCATTGATGCCATTATTACCCAAGACGGCATACAACTTGCGCACAGCGGCTCACAGGTCTATCCGCTCGAGCACACACTCAAAAAGTTAGCTGACCAACTGCCGCCCCATTTCTTGCGGGTTCATCGTGGTGCCATTGTCAATCGTTACCGGCTTAGTGAAGTCGAACGTTGGCTCAATGGTCGTTTACTGCTGCGCTTTGTACATTCGGACTTAGAGGTGCTCACCAGTCGTAACGGCGCCCGCGAACTAAAACGGCACTTAAAGATGTAGTGCATCCCCCTAAAAACTCTTAAAACTGAGGAACAACCATGAAAAAGTTTATTACACCAACCCTATTGGTGGGGCTTCTTACGGCCTGCAGTCAGGCACCAGCTCCCGATTTACACAAGCTCTATATCAACGATGAGCAAGCGCACTCGTTGGTGGTGTTGCTTGGTGGCAGCGACGGTGGAAATTATTTTGCTGCACCACAAATGAAGCCCTTGCTCGAGCGTTATCATGATTACGGTTTTTCCGTCGCTTCACTTGGCTATTTCGGCACAGAAAATACGCCCGATAAACCGCGAGAGCTTTCGTTAGAGGCGATTAATGAACGGATTGCCGCATTAGCAGCTGATCCGGCAGTTAAAGATGATTGCGTTGTTCTTCTCGGCTTTTCCAAAGGCGCCGAGCTGGCATTACTGCTTGGTAGCCACTTCGATACCGCCAATCATATCGTTGCAGCCTTCCCAAGCCACGTCGCTTGGAATGCGGTGAAAAGCCCACTCAGTCAATCAGGATGGAGCTTAAACGGTGAGCCCTTAGCCTATATCGACGCGCCATTAATTTCCTTTGACATGCTTTCGGGCATGCTCACCGGTGAGTACGTCGACGCCTTCAACGATGCCCTGGCTGAAGCTTCACCCGCCGACATCGACGCAGCCCGGATTCCGGTTGAGCAGATTCAAGGATCGGTCACATTGGTTTCAAGTAAGCAAGACCAGATATGGCCGTCATACGACATGGCTTTGCAAATCGAAGAACACCTCAAGCAAAAAGGGTATTCCAAGCCGACCTTACACATTGCCCTCGAAGGTGATCACTACAGCTACGATCGCGACACCATGCACAAAGTGTTAGCGCAGCTACAGAATGTAATGGGGCCTGAATGTAATTAGCTTCACTGACACGCCTTGATGACATGCAACGGGTCTTTGGCAATGGCGCGAATGAGCACCTTTGCTGGGCCCGTTGACTCACGACGGCCTTGCTCCCAATTACGCAAAGTACCGACGTCCACACCAATCAACGCTGCAAACTTATCTTGGCTTAAATTGATCTGTTGGCGAATCTTCTTCACCTCAATGGCTGCGACAAATTGCGCTCGACTCGGTGACTTTTCACCTTTCGCAATCACATCCAAACGATAATCACGCCCTAAAACCACCCAACACAATAATCGCCATGCCAGCCAGCGCGACGCTGCCGCCAAGCCAGTCATAAAACGTCAGCGTTTGCTTGTCGACGGCGTAGAGCCAGACTAATGCAGTGGCGACATAAACACCGCCATAAGCTGCATACACACGGCCGCTTGCGGTAGGGTGAAGACTGAGCAACCAAACAAATAAAGCTAGGCTAAAAACTGCGGGGACCAATAACCATGCCGAGTACCCTTTCTTCAACCAAAGGTACGGCAAATAACAGCCGACAATTTCAGCCAATGCGGTAATGATGAATAACAAACCCGTTTTCAGTAAAAGCACTTAGGTTCTCCGTCGTTTATTCGCCGATATCTTCAAACCAAAGTTCGGGCTTCTCGGCAATAAACGTCGTCATCAGTTCAATACAGGTTGGATCTTGCAGCACGTCGACCTTAACACCGGACATGCGCAGTCGCTCTTCTGCTCCCATGAAGGTTTGGTTCTCACCGACTATAACGTGCGGAATTCCATACAATTCAATCGCCCCGGAACACATGCAGCATGGCGATAGTGTGGTGTAAATCACGCACTCTTTATAGACCGACGCAGGTTGCCGACCGGCATCTGCAAAAGCATCCATTTCACCATGCAAAATAGGACTACCGCTTTGCACGCGGCGGTTATGGCCACGGCCAATAATTTTGCCGTTGTGCACCAGCACCGAACCAATCGGCACGCCTCCCTCTGCAAGTCCTTTTTGCGCCTCTTCAATTGCCGCTTGCATGAATCTGTCCATGGTTATTCCTCTTAGAAATTAATTCGCGTTGTATGGCATTACATTACGGCATTTTGGATAACCACTACAGCCCAAAAAACGTTGGCCTTTGTTTGCACCTCGCGTGGCCGTGCGTAGCTTCATGTCAGCGCCACATTTGGCGCATGTATTTGTCACGTCAGCGGTTTGCGCTGCTGCCGCTGCAGAGGGCGTCGACGCAAATTTGTTCCGTAAATAATCTCTGTGCTTTCGGTCGGTTTTCAGCGAACGCATAAGCGCATTCGATTGAATTTGTCGCCTAATTTTTTCGACTTGTTCTACATCCAATGTCGGCGTAGTGAAAGAACGAATGTAGTTCACATACGCTCCACCACAAGCAACGTTGGCGGGCATTTGTGTTTTGAACTGGCTATCGCCAATAAACACCACCACAGAATGAATCTGCCGATCATCGAGTCCCAACAGCTCTTTTAACGTCTGTACATGCTTATAGTTTTGTAATAGCGGGTTCTGAAAACTGTATTTGCGGCGGTAAATGCTCTGGGTCCAGTTTTTTTGTTTCGCTGAACCAAAAATCCAGCCCCTATAATATTTAGTTTCCACCACAAATACGCCGTAAATCGAGACAATAATATGGTCAATTTGTGTGGTGCCATTCCCAGACGGCAAGGTAACGTCTTTGATCAGGTGATAAGTATTCTTATCGAGCCGTAACTTGGCAGCTAAATTCACTAATGCTTCGCCAAGCTTTCCCTTAAACCATGGCGTTTTGAAGAAACCCACAACAATCGCGATTGCAATGAGGTAGACGCCCCATTCAAACAGCATCGCCTTCACGGGCTCAAATAAATCCGTCGTCACATCCACTTTTCGTAATTGCCTTCTATAAGCTTTTCATGTTTTCTCATTAAGCTATTATCAATCGTTACCTAAGCCAAGCTTTCGTTTTTTCATATAAGCTGCCAGTGCTCTATCATCGGCATGGTCACTGGTACAAAGCGCAGCATAAACGCCCTTCTGCTCCTCATTTTTACGGTGCTGCCCTAGCTTTTCTTTCGCATGAATGCCATCGATCTCGATTTTAAAGCCAACGACAGCTTTACGTAGCCTCGCTTGGTAGTCTTCTGGCATCACTTCGTTGGCTTCCAAGAGCTCAGGCTCATACTTGCGCACAAGCTGCTGCATTGCTTGTGGATTCGCGCGCGCAAAGTGCCCGTACAAACAGCCAAACGCGCCCTCGTCGGGCGCCAAAATAAAGGGCAGATGCGTGGCATTTAAGTTATCGGAGACAAGCGCGCCAAAACAAAATTTTGAAATAAACTCAGCGATGGCTTGTGCGTCCGTCATTGCCATTTTTGTCGGAATATACATAGCTACCTTTTTTAATTTGACTCGACGAAACCTTAAATGAATTAACAGCATTATGAGTGGTGCTCTGCTATACTAGCACGCTATTTTTTGCGCATTGTGCGCAATTTGCGCTCAACAACGCGCCCGCCGAAAAAGTGAACTAACACCATGTCTGAAACAACACCCCCAAACACGCCAGAACTAGCTGTACGTCAGTTTGACGAACTCACGCTCAATGATGCATTACTGAGCAGCTTGAACGAAGCGAAGTTTACTGAAATGACGCAAGTGCAGGCGTACAGTTTGCCGAAAATATTGCGTGGCGAAGACGTGGTGGTGCAGGCTGAGACGGGCTCGGGCAAGACCGTCGCATTTGCCTTGGGTTTGCTCAAGAAAATCAATACGGATTCCTTTGCACCACAAGCGCTGGTGTTGTGCCCAACACGCGAACTCGCGGAGCAAGTCGCCGAGGCGATTCGCAAATTGGCGAAAGCCATGGGCAACGTGAAAGTATTGACCTTATGCGGTGGTGCGCCATCGAAAGTGCAAGCGGGTTCGCTTGAACATGGTGCGCATGTGTTAGTAGGTACACCTGGCCGCGTGCTCGATCATCTACAAGCGGACCGTTTAAACCTGTCACAGTTGCAGACCTTGGTACTCGATGAGGCCGACCGCATGCTCGAAATGGGCTTTCAAGACGAGCTCGCGGGCATCATTGCAAAAACGCCAAGCGCACGCCAAACCTTGTTGTTCAGCGCGACTTACCCGCAAGGGATCCGCCAACTAACCAAACAAGTGTGCAACAACGCCGAAATCATCAAAGTAGCTGCGAGCCAAACGCAAACGTCCATTCAGCAGCGTTTTTATGAGCTCGGTGTCGTTGCGCCAGCGCAAGCGGTGCGCACGCTCCTGCTTGAACTGCAACCTGGCAATTGCATGGTGTTTTGTAACACCAAGGTCGAGACGCAAAGTATTGCCGACGCGTTAAAGAGCAAAGGCTTCAGCATTCTTACGCTGCATGGTGACATGGAGCAGAAAGACCGCGATCAAACCATGGTGCAATTTGCCAATGGCAGTGGTCGTGTGTTGGTTGCCACTGACGTAGCGGCGCGTGGCCTTGATATTGCCGAGCTCGATTTAGTGATTAACCTTGGCATGGCGCACGACATCGCCACCCACACCCACCGTATCGGTCGCACCGGACGTGCCGGTGCCGAAGGCCTTGCGGTCACCCTGATTGGTGGCAAAGATGATTACAAGATGCGCCTACTTGAAGATACGCTTCCAGCACCCATTAAATTACTTGATCTGCCGCCGTTAAATACCACGGTTGCACCATTAACGGCCAAGTTTGTGACCTTACAGCTCAACGGCGGGAAAAAGCATAAGTTACGCCCCGGCGACATCGTTGGCGCCTTAACTCGTGACAAGAAGCTGAGTGTCGATGACATTGGTAAAATCAAGGTGCAAGCGCAGTGGGCTTACGTGGCGGTGAAGTCCAGCAAGGTGAATCACGCACTCGCTTTGATCAACAACGATAAGATCAAAGCGAAACGATTTCGCGCCTGGGCGTTATAAAACGCCCTTCATTTTAATCGTCGGCGGGCTTGTTCAGCTTGAGCTTACGACGGCTTGCGCCCGTTTCTTCTGGCTTTTTCGCATGGCGCGATTGTGACCATGGCGAGTCGTCAGTTCGAGCGGCAGCTCGCTTGCCCCGTGGCGCAGGCTTCAGACCGCCTTGGCCCACCTTCTCTTTGACTTTCTGCGGTGGCTTGCGGCGACGATGCCCTTCCGGAGCTTCTGACGACGAATGTTCAATCGACTGCATCAGCTCCGCCAATTCTCTCTCGGTAAGGTTCCGCCATTGTCCCACTTGCAAACGTCCGAGACTGACATTCATGATGCGCACACGCTCCAGCTTTCGCACTTCGTAGCCAAAGTATTCGCACATACGACGAATTTGTCGATTCATGCCTTCAATGAGGATCAGACGAAAGGTAAACTGCGACTCTTGGCGCACCTTACACTTTTTGGTTTTGGTGCCCAATATCGGTACGCCACTGGCCATGCCCTTGATAAAATCAGGCGTAATCGGCCGATCAACCGTCACCACATACTCTTTTTCGTGCTTATTACCAGCACGGAGGATTTTATTAACCAAGTCGCCATTACTGGTCAGAAAAATGAGTCCAGACGAGTCTTTATCTAAACGCCCAATCGGAAAGATACGGCTCTTATGTCCGACAAAATCGACCATATTTTTCGGTTCGGCAGAATCGGTGGTACTGACAATACCTACGGGCTTATTGAGCGCAATAAAGACAAACTTCTCTTTATCAGTGGGTTTGATGTTACGACCATTCACCGTAACCTCATCGCCAGGCATGACTTGATCACCGAGCACGGCGGCCTTGCCATTAATCTTGACGGCGCCCTGCTCAATAAAGCGATCCGCCTCGCGACGGGAACAAAAACCGCTCTCACTAATAAACTTATTTAACCGCTTTCCTGCCGACTCAGGCATAAAACCTCTGTATTTGCTGCAATTAATCGAAAGCCACGGCTATACTCGATCCTTAAACGGACGCATAAGGGAGTAAAACCAGATGGCTAGTGTATCAATTAATTACATAGAGCTACCAGCAACAAACCTCGCAGCCTCGAAAAAGTTCTTCGCTGAGGCTTTTGGCTGGAGTTTTGTTGACTACGGTCCAGACTATGCAGCGATTCAAGACGCCGGTCTTGATGGTGGATTTTACCGCTCCGAGCTCAAAGCCACCACAGCCAACGGCAGCGCACTGGTAGTGCTGTACAGCACTGAACTCGAACAAGCCCAGCAACAGGTTGAAGCCGCGGGGGGCACCGTGATAAAACCCATCTTCGAGTTTCCCGGTGGCCGCCGCTTCCACTTCACTTGCCCAAGCGGCAACGAATATGCGATTTGGTCAGAGTAACTTTTCCATGAGGAAATTCGTAAGGATTTCACCGCGAACATCAACCTGTTGTTCTCGCACCAAACGGAAGCCGAAACGTTCAAAGAATGGCCGAGCTGTAATGCTTACATTTGCGTAAAAACGCGGATAGCCATGGGTAAGTAGATGTTCCATCAACGCTCGGCCAACGCCTTGCCCTTGTGCCGATGCACTGCAAAAGAAGTGGTCAATATAGCCATCGGCTTGCACATCGGCAAAGCCCACGATCACGCCATCGAGCTCAGCGATAACTGGTTGGTTCTGCTGCAAGCGCTTGCGCCACGCTTCACGGTCGTAGTCTTTTGGTGCCCACGCGGCAATCTGTGCTGCGCTGTAATCTCGATTATTGACCTGCCGCACCGTTTCGCTAAGGAGTTCGCGCAAAGTGCTCGCGTCGGCCTTCTGAAAATTGCGCAACGTGACGTGACTCACGAGTGTGTTACCCATTCTGGCTTTAATAAACTCAAGGTATACCAACCCTGATATTCACCATCTTTTTTGATGGTGTCACGCGCCAGTCCCTCAACTTGAAAGCCGAACGTTTCACGATAAAACTTCAGCGCGCGCGCATTCGATTCAAATACATTCAAATCGATGCGGTGAAACTTCAATTCTTCAAAGCCCAGTTTAAGTATGGCATTAAACATGGCCTTACCATGCCCTGCCGAGCGTGCCTGAGGGTTTACCATGGCCACACCGATATGACCAAAATCGTTTTTCCGATCAATGCGGGTAAAGTGCACCATTCCTACTGGCTTCCCATCAACACAATATTTAAAACACAGGCGTACTTCAGGATCTCCCGCACTTTCGACAAAAAAGAGCTCAAACACCTCGCGCTTCAGAGGATAGCTAAAGGCATTTCCACAGACTTTGAAATGATCTTCTGAATCAGCAAGCCAGCCAGAAACTAACTCAAAATCGTCTTTCTGCAATGGAACTAACAATGCACTCTCCTAGACTCTATCGTGATTGCATTCGCGCCGCACGCGCCCTAAGCTGAAGCAATGTAACCAGAATAAGGTGTTCGAGCAAGATGAAAACAATCGGTTTAATTGGCGGCATGAGCTGGGAATCCTCGCAAACCTATTATCGCTTACTCAATGAACAGGTGCGCGAACGCTTGGGTGGTTTGCACTCGGCAAAGGTCATTCTCAATAGCGTTGATTTTGCTGAGATCGAGCCGTTGCAGCATCAAGGCGACTGGCGAGGCACTGCAGATATATTAGTGAAAGCCGCTCAATCACTCGAAGCCGCCGGCGCTGACTTTTACCTGATTGGCACCAACACCATGCACAAAGTCGCGCCAGAAGTGCAAAAAAACGTAAAAATCCCTTTGCTGCACATCGTCGATGCCACAGCTGAAGCACTAAAAGCCGACGGCATCACCACCGTTGGTTTACTCGGCACCAAATTCACCATGGAGCAAGCTTTCTACCGTGAACGCCTAGAAGCCCAAGGCCTAAAAGTACTCATACCCAACGAAGTTCAACGCAACGCAGTCCACGAAGTGATTTTCAAAGAATTGTGTTTAGGAGTTACCAAGTCAGCGTCAAAACAGGCTTATCTCGACATCATAAGCGACTTAGATCAGCAAGGTGCACAGGCCGTCATCCTCGGCTGCACCGAAATCGGTATGCTCATAAAACCTACCGACACACCAGTGCCACTCTACGACACCACGGACCTGCACGCCAACGCCGCCGTCACTTACGCCCTCAAATAAAAAAGGCCGCCCACTCGGGCGGCCCTTCCGTCTTTCGACAAACAGCGAATAGCAAACAGCTATCAGCGCTTTTCGCTCTTACAGCTTACCTGCGTTTTTAGAAAGATAGTCAGCTACGCCTTTCGCGTCAGCTTTCATACCTTCGTCGCCTTCTTTCCAGCCTGCAGGACATACATCGCCGTGCTTCTGGTGGAAGTTCAACGCGTCAACCAAACGAATCATTTCGTCAATGTTACGGCCTAATGGAAGGTCGTTAACGATTTGGTGACGTACAACGCCGTCTTCGTCGATCAAGAATGACGCACGGAAAGCAACGCCCGCTTCTGGGTGCTCAACGTCGTAAGACTTACAGATAGTGTGCTTCACGTCAGCAACCAGTGGGTATTTAACTTCACCGATACCGCCGTCTGCTTCAGCAGTGTTACGCCATGCGTTGTGCGTGAATTGTGAATCGATAGAAACACCGATAACTTCTACGCCACGCTTTTTGAATTCTTCCAAACGGTGATCAAATGCGATCAACTCAGATGGGCACACGAAAGTGAAATCAAGTGGGTAGAAGAAAACAACCGCTTTCTTACCTTTGATTTGCTCGTGCAAGTTGAAATCTTCAACAATTTCACCAGTTCCCAAAACTGCAGCTGCAGTGAAATTAGGAGCTTTACGGCCTACTAATACACCCATGTTAACTCTCCATTTTTGTTGCTTTAACTAAAAAAGAATTGAACGATAAAAAGTATTAATCTTCTGAAGGTGCAGGATGACGCTCTGCAACTTCATTAATCAGTTCCTGTAGCTCGCCCTTCTGGAACATTTCCAGAATGATATCACAACCACCAACGAGCTCACCTTCAACCCACAATTGCGGGAAGGTTGGCCAATCCGCATAGTTTGGCAATTCCGCGCGGATATCAGGGTTCTGTAGAATGTCGACGTAGGCAAATGCTTGGCCACAACTCATCAATGCTTGTGAAGCTTGCGATGAAAAACCACAACTTGGTAGTTTAGGCGAGCCTTTCATGTACAACAGAATCGGGTTTTCAGCGATCTGCTGTTTAATTTTCTCTACAGTTTCCATGCTATCATCCTCACTTCAATAAGCATTCTCGGCGATGCGAGTCACGAATTTCAAGACCACAAGTTTAACATAGCCAGCAACGCAAATGCATTACATCGAACCGTCAATTGGCTAGTGTAATGACAATTAAATAATTGCCTACTACCCTTGAAATAATCTTTTCTGCCTCAATCTGAGTATATTGAGTCTGCAAGATTCGTTTTCAATGGTAAAATGAGAACGAATTCAACAAATTCACAAGAACAATGAATGGAGAGTCTAGACATGGCATTCGAACTACCAGCATTACCTTATGAAAAAAATGCACTAGAACCGCATATCTCTGCAGAGACGCTTGAGTATCATTACGGCAAGCACCACAACGCTTACGTGACCAAGCTTAACGATGCTGTGAAAGGCACCGACATGGAAAGCAAGTCACTTGAAGACATCATCAAGTCTTCTTCTGGTGGCGTGTTCAATAACGCTGCGCAAGTGTGGAACCACACGTTCTACTGGCACTGCCTTAGCCCAAATGGCGGCGGCGAACCAACTGGCGCATTAGCTGACGCAATCAACGCTGCGTTCGGTTCTTTCGACAAATTCAAAGAAGAGTTCAACGCACAAGCAGCCGGTAACTTCGGTTCTGGTTGGACTTGGTTGGTGAAAAAAGCTGACGGCTCAGTTGCTATCGTGAACACCAGCAACGCTGAAACGCCGCTTACTGACGAATCAGTCACACCAATCATGACTGTAGATGTGTGGGAACACGCGTACTACATCGATTACCGTAATGCGCGCCCTAACTACTTAAGCGCATTCTGGAACTTGGTAAACTGGGACTTCGTAGCGAAAAACTTCGCTTAAATTGCCCAGCAATACCAATGCTGAAAAGACAAAGCCCGCTTCTGAAGCGGGCTTTTTTAGTATTTGCCTAATTGTTTGCTTACCTATTCGTAGCTTCTAACGCCATGCTCTTCGAGCAGCTGCACGATTGACTGCTTATTGCTCGCTTTGGCAATGTCGGCAATCGACTTTCCTTTGTCATTGAGGGTATGCACTGACGCACCATGTGTCATCAGAAGCTTAGCAATCTCGCTCGCCACGGCTTCATCTCCGGCAAACTGCTCACCTGCAACGATCATCAGTGGCGTCCACCCTGTATCCGAACGTGGGTTTGGATCGACACCTGCATCGAGCAAGTAACGTACGGTCTCAACGTCTGCTTGATCAGCCGCATAGGAGAGCGCCGACCAGCCGTAATCATCCACGCTATGGATATCTGCGCCAGAATTAATTAACAACTCAGTGAGCTCGTCTCGGCGCGCCCAAATACTCAGTTGCAATGCGGTAATACCCTGTGCAGCTCGAGCATCTATGCCAACGCCATGGGTCAGCAGGAGTTCTGCAACCGGAACAATCTCTGCCGGGCTTTTAGCTTCGTTGATGCGGTTGCCCGTCTGGTGCAACGTCGTCCAATTGTTTTTCGATAACGCGTTGGGGTCGGCACCATGTTCCAGCAACACCTCGACGACTTTAATGAAATTCATTTGCACCGCATGGTGCAATGGCGTCCACTGGTTCGCATCACGTGCTTCAATGTTGGCGCCCTGCTCTATCAACGTTTTCACCACACTTGGAAAGTTTTTATTCACCGCCAAGTGCAGCGACGTCTGTTTCGAATCTTCTTCGATACGCGTTTCTAAGTCGCTGAAAGGTGCAACTGCTGCAATCATTTGGGGTTTACGCGCAATAGCTGCATACATCAAAGGTGAACGGTTGTAGCGATCACGTCGGTCGAGATCAAAACCGACTTTCACAAACACCGCAATACAGGCTTCGCAGCCATAATCTATGGCCAAATGCGATAGTAATGGATGGGATTCGATATGCGAAAATCCGGTATACCAATAAAACCGTTTCGCTAACAAGAGCTGTTCAAGCTTATCTGCGCGACGCAAAACAACCATGTTCATCGCAGCGATTAGGTCTGAGGTACCCAATTGCGGATCGTAATTTTCGGGGAGTTCTGGGCCTGCTAAGACAGGCTTTTCAGGAGAGGTCGACTGGCACCCGGCTAATCCTACCAATGCGAGCGCCAGACCTATCAAAACAATTTTATGCACGGGAACTTAGTCCGCCGTTATTCAATAAGGTTTGCTGGAATATCCCCGCGCATGCTGTGCCAAATGCGACCTGACGCGTAACCGTAATCACGCACAAGCATGGCCGCTTCATCGCGCTTCTCTTCAGTCGCGACGGTCTTCAAATCCGCATAATACTTGCGGGCAAGCTTGCGTGCTTCTGGATTAGAAAAGTAGAAGTTACCAATCCGCGAGTACAAGCCTTTAAAGCCATTGAGTACCAGAACGTAAATTGGATTGCCCGAAGCCATAGCGAGGTCGTGATTCAATTGGTAATCGTATTCGGCTAAAGCGTCAGCGGTATCTTCAAGACCTTCTGCTTGTTCAAGGAGTTCGGCCACGCGGTCTGGGGCATTACGCACCGCTCCACGGATATAGATAGCGCTGATGTTGGTGCGTGCTGATAACAGCTGATCAACGAGCTGCGGCATACCGTCTTCATCTAGACGGGCAAGGGTTTCAAGAATATTAAGGCCGGAAGTCTCCCAGAAATTATTCACGCGCGTGGGTTTGCCATGTTGAATGGTTAACCAGCCGTCGCGTGCCAAACGCTGCAGGACTTCACGCAAGGTCGTTCGGGTAACGCCGATAAGCTCTGATAATTCACGTTCAGCGGGCAAAATCGTGCCTGGAGCGAAATGCCCATTCCAGATCGATTTGACGATATATTCTTCTGCGAACCCTGCAGGGCTCTGTGCCTTGATGATCATTAACTCGCCTATTTGCTTGATAATAGCGCCTGATTTTATCAGGCTTTCCAATGGTCGGACAAGTTTTGTCGCACTAGGTTTACAGAAATCTATCGACTTCTGTGTACAGCTTAGCTATTTTGACGCAACCTATTGTTTAAAGCATAAAATACAAACGAGAAAAACCATGCGCTTTTTAGCAAAACTTCCTGAACAACGCGCCGCTTGGGCGTTGCTTGCCGCTACCGCTTTTGGCCTCTTCGGTACTGCACTCTACATGCAGTATGGCATGGGTCTTGAACCTTGTGTGAAATGTATTTATCAGCGCTTCGCAATTCTTATGATTGGCGTTGCAGCAATACTCCCATTTATTGCTCCAAAGCTTGGTTTGGTGCGCTTCGTTGGCTTTGCTGGCTGGTTAACTGCGGCGATTTGGGGCTTGTTGATTGCCCACGAACACGTCATGACCCAACAATCGGCGAATGCTTTCTTTGCGGTCTGCGATACCTTCCCCAACTTCCCTAAATGGTTCGCTTTGCATCGCTGGTTCCCTGAAGTCTTCAGTGCAACCGGATTATGTGGCGACATTAATTGGCAGTTTGCTGGTTTGAGTATGCCCGAGTGGATGCGCATCATCTTTGCCAGTTACGCGGGTGTTGGCATTATCGTTTTGCTCAGCCGTTTAGTTAAATTCCGCTCGTTTTAATCGCGGTCGTTTAACGGCCAGGTGACGATACGTAATTCGAGGTCCTCATGGACCTCGTCTTCGTTTTGCACACACTGGGCAGCGCTGATACCGGCCGCAATCATTGCCTCCTGAGAACCGCCATTGCGCAGCGGATGCCAACTGGCCAGCCCACGCCCTTCAGCTAAGCGCCGGTACGCGCATGATGGCGGCATATAGCCAAGGTCATGCACATTTTCTGGGGTGATCACTACACAATCTGGCACATACTTGGTGCGCTCGCTATAGTTGGTGCAGCGGGCCGTCGCGGTATCGAGCAAAACACAGCTCACATCAGTGTAGTGCACGGTCTCGTCGGCATCGTCAGCATCAATGAGCTTGTGCAGGCAGCATTTGCCACAACCGTCACAAAGCGACTCCCATTCTTCGTGGGTCATTTCTTCGAAGCTTTTACGCTCCCAGAACGGTGCTTCAGTCATTACTCTGTACCTGCCCTGACCAACTCAAGTCCTGCTCACCCACTTGCCAATGCAACTCGAGCGCGTCACCGACCTGCAATGGCCCTACTCCTGCTGGGGTGCCAGTCAGCACTACATCGCCAGCTTCGAGAGTAAACACATGGCTGATGTGCGCCACTAAGTCAGCGATAGGCATCAACATTTGTGTAGCCTCACCTTGTTGCTGCAGCGCACCGTTGCGGCGCAATGTAAAACGACTTTGTTGCACGTCGTGCAGGCTTAATCCAGTTGTTTCAAAGGTCACCCAAGACGCCATCACACAAGCGCCGTCGAAGGCTTTAGCGCGCTCCCACGGATATCCTTGTTGTTTCAATTGGTCTTGCAGGTCGCGTAAGGTCAGATCCAATGCCAAAGCCACAGCATCAATTGCGCTGCCAGCTTCAGCAACATCAACACGCTGCAACGGCCGCGCGATGCGGACGGCAATTTCTAATTCGTGATGACAAGCGCCCTGCGCGGTTGGAATCTTTATCTCAGGCAGCGCCGCCCAACTACTCGGCGGCGTAATAAACAATAGCGGTTGGCTTGGAACAGGGTTATTCAGCTCTGCTGCGTGAGCCGCGTAATTGCGGCCCACACAAACAATTTTCGAGGGGCGCGAAGCCATAGCAATGCTTAGCGTGGAAAACGAATACGGTCAGATAAATAACCGACCGCAGCGACAAAGTAATGTGAACGATTCCAACGCATCAACGCATCGTAGTTCGCATAGGCAAGGTAAACACGGCCCTCTTTGTCGTCAGGAATAACCACAGCCGCTTCGATATCTGCTCGGGTTGGTAAATCTTCGCCTTCCATTGTGCGCACACCTAACGCCTGCCACTCAGCTAAAGTTTTCTTATTTTTCAGCTCGGCCAGTGATACATCGAAGTCTTCCGGTAACTGTACTTGGCGGCCCCAAGTCACGTCATCGCGCCAACCGGCATTTTTCAAATAATTAGCCGCCGATGCAAAAACATCGCCCATGGAGTTCCAAATATCTTTACGACCGTCGCCATCATAGTCCACCGCATAGGCCATGAACGAGCTCGGCATAAACTGGGTTTGGCCCATTGCGCCAGCCCATGAGCCTTGCATTTGCTCAACGTCAATGTGGCCTTCTTCGATAATGGTCAACGCCTGCCACAGTTGTTTTTTAAAGAATTCTTCTCGGCGGCCTTCGTAAGCCATGGTCGTCAATGCCGACACCACATCAAAACCACCCGTGTAATTACCAAAGTTGGTTTCAATGCCCCACAGCGCAACGATGAAGCGTGGCTGCACACCGTATTGGGCGCCGACTTCTTCTAGCAGCTCTTTGTGTTCGTTGTATTTCTCTACCGCTTGCTCGGCTTTCCATTCCGGCACTGCACGCGGCAAATAGGTATCAAGAGTGAGTTTAAACTCAGGCTGGTTTTTATCGGCACTCACCGAACGCTCATAAAATTTCGCCTTAGCAAAGGCTTTCTCAAGCGTGGCTTCGCTATAACCTTTTTCAATCGCTTCAGCTTTAATCTTCTGCACATAGTCAGCAAAACCTGCTGCATCGGCCGCAAGCGCGGCTTTGGGTGCAACGACGAAGGCCGTGACGAGGACCACTACACTGATGAGCTTTTTCATTTTGCCAACTCCTTTTTTAATAAATTCTCTGGCGGGGGTGGGATCTGTAGGTAAAAGCCCGGGTCGTCGAGGTGCTGCTTGAGCTCGTCAACGCTCAAACGCGCGAGCTTACGATCGTCTTTGAGCGCAATCGTCATCACGTGCTGCGGTTCACCAAAGCTTTTCGCCAGGGTCTCCGGCAACACTGAAAAGTCGGCGGGATGCGCCAAATATAGATAAGTGTCCGCGCGTTTGGGACTGCGATAGACCGCACACAACATGTGTTAATCGCTCTCTTTGATCAGGGCTGCAATTGATGTTCTAAGCTTAGCGCCACGCCAGCTTGCAAACAAGTCGGGTAGCGGTAATTCGTGTTGTGCTTGCGATGGAATATGGACGCACCAGTGCAATACATCATTGATCTGTCGGCGCGACGCTACAAGTCCAGCTGGAATATCAAGCTCTTGCGCGACGTCTTGCGCCAAGGCTTTGATTTTGTTGAACAGCACCTTGTAGCCGCGAATATCGTTAATACGCTGCAGCTTAAGTTCTAATGGACCATTGTCTTTGCCTCGGCGAATAGCTTCCAGCATTTGCTCGCCCGCATAACGCACGGTCACCGACGACAATTCCTTGATGCTATGCAGTTGCCCTTTACTCGTGGGCATGCGGCGCGCGATGTCCAATAGCACATGATCTTTCGCGATAAAGCCCAAGGGTAAATCTGCGCTGCGGGCACGTTGGATACGCCACGCGACAAGCTCACGCAAAACACTCAGTTGCTCTGGGGTACATTGCCAAGCATTGCCAAAATACAGGAACAGCCAGTTGTCTGGGATCTGTTGCGCGCGTTTTTCCGCCTGCCACGCGCTTTCTTGCAGGATCAGCTCAAGCTTTTGTTGTTGCTCAGCTTGCGCCAATAATTGCGGATAAACTTCAGACAAGTACAGCACATCGGCTGCCGCATAGTCGAGTTGCTCCGGCGCTAAGGGCCGCTGCATCCAATCGGTACGCGACTGTGACTTGTCCAGTTCAACGCCGAGGCGCTTCTCAATCATTGCTGCATAACCCAACGCATCCCCATCACCAAGCATGGCTGAGGCAATTTGCGTGTCGAAAATGGCATTCGGTAAGCAGCCCATATGCAGATTGAGGATTTCGTAATCTTCACCGCCAGCGTGAATTACTAGGGTTTTCTGCGGATCAGCGAAGAGCTGCCATAATGGCGCTAAACCATCGTCAGGACTATCGGCATGCAGAGCTACTGGGTCAATCAGCGCAATATGCTGGTCGGCTTGAACTTGCACAAGGCCAAGCTTCGCATAGTAGGTACGCGTACGTACAAACTCGGTATCAACGGCAAGAAAACGGGCCTGCTGCGCTTGCTGACAAAAGGTCAACAAGGCAGCGGATTCGGTAATTAACTGGTACGACTGACTCACGCGTCTTTGCTCGCCCCAGCTTTGGCTTCTTCTTCGTCACGTAGTTCGCGACGTAAAATTTTACCAACATTGGTTTTCGGTAGTTCGTCACGGAATTCAACGAACTTAGGCACTTTGTAGCCCGTCATGTTTTCACGTGCGAAATCAATAAGCTCACGCTCAGTCAGCGAATCATCTTTACGCACAATGAAGACCTTCACGGCTTCGCCAGACGAATCATGCGGTACACCAACAGCAGCAGCTTCAAGCACTTTCGGATGGTCCACCATGACATCTTCGATTTCGTTCGGGTAAACATTAAAGCCCGAAACCAAAATCATGTCTTTCTTACGATCCACGATTTTGAAGAAACCGTTTTCGTCCATTTTGCCGATGTCGCCGGTCATAAACCAACCGTCTTTCATGACTTTCTCGGTTTCGTCAGGACGATTTAAATAACCGACCATAACCTGCGGGCCTTGGACCTGCAGTTCGCCTTCTTCACCTTGCGCAACTTCTTCGCCGCTATCAACATCGACCACGCGCACCAAAGTTGATGGCAACGGGACGCCAATACTGCCGTTGTAATGTTCGATATCGGTAGGGTTAACGGTGACGACTGGTGAACACTCAGTGAGACCATAACCTTCTAATAGACGTGACTTAGTCACCCGTTCCCAGTGCTCTGCAACTGAGCGTTGTACGGCCATACCGCCGCCAAGAGCTATTTTCAGGTTAGAGAAGTCGAGGTCTTTAAAGCCAGAGGTATTCAACAGGCCATTAAACAGCGTATTCACACCGGAAATAATTGAAAACGGATACTTACCTAGCTCTTTCACGAAGCCAGCCATATCGCGTGGGTTAGTGATCAAAATATTCTTGCCGCCATGCTTCATAAAGGTGAGGCAATTCGCGGTAAGTGCAAAGATATGATAAAGCGGCAATGCGGTAATGATGGTTTCTTCACCATCATTCACTAAAGGCGCGACCACAGCGGAAACCTGTTCGAGGTTGGAGACCATATTGCGGTGCGAAAGCATCGCGCCTTTCGCCAGCCCCGTGGTTCCCCCGGTGTATTGCAAGAATGCTAGGTCATCACCCGACATGGTCGGACGCTGGTACTTAGCTTTCGCGCCTTTCGCCAGGACGTCATTAAACCTAACAGTACCGCGGAGCGAATAACTTGGCACCATGCGTTTCACGTACTTCACGACAAAATTAACGATCCAGCGTTTCGGCGCTGGTAATAAATCACCAATACTAGTCAAGATGATGTGTTCGAGCTCATCTAACTCGTCGGTAACTTTTTCTAAGGTATGCGCAAAGTTATCTAGAATCACGATGCCTTTCACTTTGGCATCACTGAGCTGGTGCTTAAGCTCACGCGGCGTGTACAGTGGGTTGACGTTCACCACGACCATACCGGCGCGCAAGATCCCGAATAACGCAACTGGATATTGCAAGAGGTTCGGCATCATGACTGCAACTGCATCGCCCTTTTTCAGGCCTTTGCTCTGCAAGTAGGCTGCAAATTGTTTGGACTGTTCGTCAAGGTCGTGAAAGGACATCTCATGGTCCATATTCACGTAGGCAATGCGGTCACCGTAGGCTTCAACACTTTGCTCGAAAATATCGACCAGTGAATTAAAATGGTTTGGGTCGATGTCTTCAGGGACCCCTGCCGGATAGCGTTTTAACCAAATTTTTTCCACGCGTTTGTGCTCCTGAGTCATTTTATTTTTCGCCAATCATCGCATATCCGACCAGTTTAGACTAGCCGTTTTGCCCTGCCAACAACGCAGTAAAGTGGCGCCACACCGCATTCGGTTGCTCCATATGCACATGATGACCGCCTGGAACTTCCACCACGGTTAATTGCGGAACTGCATGCTGCCACTCATTTAAGGCTACCTGCAAACGCTCTTTATGGCCCTGCTCACCTAGTATTAAACGTATAGGACAACGAATGGCCTGTAAAATCGTGCGGATCTGCAATGGCGTTAGGCGCATCACCGATTTAGTGCGCAGTTGTCCATCGGCACGAAAGCGAAAATCGGCTTCGCCTAGCTGTTCAATGCCACGCTCTACCAGTACCTCGGCGAGTTCCAGCGAAAAATCGCCAGCCTGCGCACGCGCCGCCACCGCAGAGGTCATATCCGCATAATGTGGCCGACGCTTGCCTTGTTGCTTCATGCGACTGCGAAAACCTTGGCGAATATCATCAAGAATAGCGCTTTCTGGGCTACTCAACAGACCGAAGGCTTCGATACTGAGTAAATGGCTTATGCGCTCAGGTTCAATTCCCGCCCAAAGATTGCCAACGAAAGCGCCCATTGAATGTGCTAGCAAGGCAACCTCATGCCAACCTTGCTGCTCACAAATCTGGATCGCATCGAAGACGTAATCCAAAAACGGGTAGTAATTTCCCGCTGGGCGATGATCAGAATGACCATGTCCGGGCCAATCAAGCGCAACCAATTGATGCGACTCGGCGAGGTCGCTCGCTAAGAAGGTTTCCGCAATAGGTAAAAAACTATGCGCGTTATCGAGCCAACCATGCAACGCAAGGATCACTTTGCCGTCGCTCGCGCCCCAGCGAAAGCCCTTAATGCGTCCCCAGTTGAGTAGAAATGAAACAGGCTCGGCAGATTGCCGAGCCTGTGTGTAGCGTTCCGTCATTTTTAGTTGTTTCCATCACCATCAGATTTTGGCTGTGTACGCACTGGAACTGGGTAGTACACGCGATACGGTGGCGAATACCAGTAATGGCGATACCACAGCGAACTGTAATCCACTTCAGCGGTGTTTTTCTCGACGTCTTTCCACAAATATTTACCACTCACGTTTAACGTTGGAAATAAATACGGAAACTCATCAATTTTGTCTTCCATCGGCGCGCCGATAGTTCCGGTAAAGGTTACACTACGACCTTTTTCATACACCATAGGGTCAATAAAGCCATCGATGAGCGCGCGAAAACGACCGTCGCTGCTATCTGACGCCACTGGACGACCATAGGAATTAAGTTCGTAGTTCACCACTTCAATAATGGTACCTTGATTATTGTTACGAACTTCGGCGATCACGCCACCCCAGCGCGCAGTCTTGCCTTGCGTTGCCTCAGGATTATCTAACGCCGTACTGTACTTCACCAAATTGGTATTTTCAGCGACCTCGAGTTCATCGGGGACCACTGAACACGCACTTAGGGTTAACGCTGCAAGTGCTGTCAGCCAATACTTCATCATCATCCGTACTCCTTTAGCTTCGCCCGGGTAATTTTTGCCAAGTGACTTCATTACGCACATACAAAGGTTCGAGTTGCTCGGCCGCAACAGCGTCCACATGGGTGGCCAAGGTCAACATATCCGCCGCCAATGGCAAGGTAACATCATCCAATACCTTTACCTGACCCGACGGATCCAATTGCTGTCCGTAGGCTTGCCAACCGGTGCCGGCACCTACCACTTTGATGTCACTCGCCGCGGTAAGTTCAGCTTGAGTTAGCGTTGCCCACCACGGCTGCGACGTCACTGGCGTTAGCGCTGCCATTTGCGGCGCGACCTGCTCAACCAATTGACCCTTCTTGTCCACATAGGGGGCCACGTAGGCAGCCACATAAACTTCGTTCATACGTGCATCAATTGCGCTTAGCACACGCTCGGCGCCATGCAGACGTACCGCTTGCTGTGCTAAAGCCGCTAATGTAGAGACGGGATAAACTGGTAAAGTGTGACTAAAAGCTAAGCCTTGGCAAATAGCAACGCCGATGCGCACCCCAGTGAAACTTCCCGGACCATAACCACAAACGATGCCGTCCACTTCGGCCAAAGTAATGCCCGCCTCAGTCAGCACTTCCTCAACAAAACCGAGCACCCGCTGTGAGTGCTCGCGCGGCGTAATCGCAGCCCGCTGATAGACGCGTTCGCCCACTTGTAGGGCTACTGAGCATTGTTCGGTGGCGGTATCAATCGCCAGCAATACAGCCGTCATGCAGAAGTTTCTCCGTTAATTTCTTTTAAAAAGTCGAGTGCTTGCGTTAAGTCTCGCGTACGCCGTAGGGGTGGCAAACTGGCCACAAATAATTGGCCGTACGGTTTGGTCACGAGCCGTTGGTCGCAGACAATTAAGACACCGCGATCGCTGCGGTCGCGAATCAGGCGCCCTGCCCCTTGTTTCAAGGCAATAACCGCTGGCGGTAATTGTACCTGAGTAAAAGGCTCGGCTCCACGCATGCGGCAATCTTCAATGCGGGCTTGCAAGAGCGGGTCGTCGGGGGCGCCGAAGGGCAGCTTATCAATAATCACGCAGGTCAATGCTGAGCCGCGTACGTCAACACCTTCCCAGAACGACGACGTGCCCAACAACACGCCATTCCCTGCAGCAATAAAATCTGCCAACAATTCTCGTTTATTGGTTGAGCCTTGCACGAACAACGGCCGGTCCGTCAGATTCTCGAGTTGCCGCGCAACCAACTGCAACATGCGATGACTGGTAAACAATACAAAAGTACCGCCGCGCGGGTTGGCATCGAGTACTTGCGTTGTAATTTGTAGCAAAGTATCGAGCATTTCGCGCTGTTGCGGCTGCGGTAAAAAACGCGGCACACAAAGTATGCCCTGCTCACTGAACGCAAACGGACTGGGTAAACATAGGGTGTCGGCACTTTCGAGTCCTAGCAAACGGGTAAAGTGCCCAAAATCCTCGCCAATTGCCAAGGTTGCCGACGTAAACACCCAGGCAGCTTCTGATTCCCGCACATAATTGCCGAATTTATCGGCCACTTGCAGTGGCGTTTGGTGCAACACCACGTGCCGCGGAGTGGTCTCAAACCAGAAGCTGTAACCGGTACGTTGAGTGTCCTGCAAGAGTTGCCAAATATGAATGAACTGCACACAACGCTCATACAGAGTATCCAGATCTTGACTGCGCCCTATGGCCCCTTTGACTACCTCGCGAAAAAACGCGAGGCTCTCGCTGAGCTGGGCTGCGGCCGCTTGAATTTGTTCGTCTTGTGACTTTTGGCGCCAGTTCCCGCGTTGCGGATCAATGGGGAATGCCAAGCGCCAATCACGCAGGCTACCTAACAGTTTGTCAGCCGCTTTGTCGAGCTGGCGTAGATCTTTTAACTCAGTCAGATAGATGGTCTTTGCGTCTTGTGCCATTTCACTCAGTTGGCGACTACCGATGGCCTCACCAAAGTATTGACTGGCAATGTCAGGGAGTTGATGCGCCTCGTCAAACACCAGTGCATCGGCGTGCGGAATAAGCTCGCCAAAACCGACGTCTTTCAACGCCATATCGGCAAAAAACAAATGATGATTGACCACCACAACGTCCGCTTCTAACGCACGTTTACGCGCTTTGACTAAGTAACAGTCATCGTAACTCGGGCAGTCACGGCCTAAACAGTTATCGACCGTGCTGGTGACGTGCGGCAGTACTTCGGCATCTTCGGGCAAACTATTGAGACCACCCACATCGCCATCTTCAGTCCGAAGCGCCCAACGCTTCACCTCAATCACTTGCTTTTGCACCGCTAACGACAGGTCATTGCCTTGCGCTTGGGCTTGCTCGAGGCGATGAATACATAGGTAGTTGCTGCGGCCCTTGAGCAGACTCACTTGCTTGCTTGGCGCAATGGCATCTCGCAACGCAGGCAGGTCGCGGTGAAACAGCTGCTCTTGTAGAGCCTTAGTCCCGGTCGAAATCATTGCACGGCCGGAACTCTTCAAAATCGGTACGAGATAAGCATAGGTTTTCCCTGTGCCCGTTTCTGCCTCGACCACCAATTGCCCTTTCTTCTTTAGCGTTTTGGCAATCGCCGCTGCCATCTCGGTTTGCGCTGGACGCGGCGCAAAGCCGGGG
Organism: Pseudidiomarina sp.; assembly: GCA_048267225.1. Taxonomy (GTDB): domain Bacteria; phylum Pseudomonadota; class Gammaproteobacteria; order Enterobacterales; family Alteromonadaceae; genus Pseudidiomarina. Next base: position 285,466 of record JBLWXY010000004.1, on the reverse strand, counting down.
AGCGCTTTTGCCAACGCGCTATCAGGCTCAAAATAGGAGGTCACTTGGGTCATGAGGGTGTGTCTACAGCACTGGTGAACTTTAGACGCTAGGTTAGCGTAATCACTAACGAATGGCTACGCAGCGGCAGTGAAAAATGCCTGAGCCGAAGTTATACAACTTGCCATACAAGAAATCATTAAAACCAACAAAACCAAGATTGAAAGGCAATAAATATAGCTATACAATTGCTTTCAACATTGAGCAGCATGCACGATTTAGGAATTCATTATGCGTTATACAACTTGGCACCACCATCATTTCGGACATTTGAGTTAGCCTCGTTGTAAACGCGGAAGGCTAACACGTTGGTGGTTGCCTTCATCACATTGAAACCCCGAAAGGCAACCTTTCGGGGTTTTTTTATAGGAGATTTAGACATGGTTGTAGATACCAATTCAAAACGTTTAACTATTGCGATTCAAAAATCGGGTCGTCTAAGCAAAGAGTCAATCAAGTTGCTTGAGGCGTGCGGCGTCAAGTTCACCTTGCACGAGTCGCGCTTACTTGCGCACAGCAACAACCAACCTATCGACCTACTCCGTGTGCGCGATGACGACATTCCTGGCTTGGTCATGGATGGTGTGGTTGACTTAGGTCTGGTTGGTGAAAACGTTTTGGAAGAAGTTCGCCTTGAGCGCGTGGCCACCGAGTTGCCTGCTGAGGTGACGCGCTTGCGTTCACTCGAGTTTGGCCAATGCCGCCTGTCACTAGCGGTGCCAAAAGAAGAAAGCTACCAAGGCGTGCAAGATCTCGCCGGTAAACGTATCGCCACAACCTATCCATACCTGTTGCAAGACTATTTGAAAAAGCAGGGCGTCAATGCGTCGACGGCGATTCTCACCGGTAGCGTTGAAGTTGCACCGCGTGTTGGCCTTGCTGATGCCATTTGCGACTTGGTTTCAACGGGTGCAACCCTCGAGGCCAACGGTTTGGTCGAAAAAGATGTGATTTTCACCAGCCAAGCCCAGTTGATTCAGCGTCCAGAACCTTTGAATGCCGATAAACAGGCTATGGTGGATCAGTTGTTACCGCGCTTAGATGGCGTGCAAAAAGCGCGGGAAAGTAAATACATTATGCTACACGCGCCACGCAAAGCGCTTGAGCAAGTCTCAGCATTGTTGCCGGGTGCTGAAGATCCGACGATTCTGCCACTTAGCCACACCGATGAGCTCGTCGCTGTGCACGTTGTAAGCACCGAGACACTCTTCTGGGAAACCATGGAAGAATTGAAAGCGATTGGGTGTAGCTCAATCCTGGTGTTGCCAATCGAAAAAATGATGGGGTAAAGACTATGTCTGCCACTGAACTGCGTTTACAGGAACGTTGTTTCACTTGGGCCGAGCTTTCTGTTAGCGAGCGGGTAGCTCTCTTACAAAGACCCACACAACGGGTGTCGGCCGAACTCACCGCGACTGTCGATGCGATTGTTGCTGCGGTGCGTGGCGATGGCGACACCGCGGTGCTGCGCTATACGCAACAATTTGACTGTGCTGACTTAACCGAGCTGCGCTACCCGCGTGAGCGCATTGAAGCACAGCTCGCCAAGCTTGATGCACGCACGAAAGTTGCGATTGACACGGCCTACGGTACCATCCGTAAGTTTCACGCGGCACAGCAGCCGCAGAATATCCGCTTAGAGACGGCACCGGGTATCGAGTGCGAACTGCGCTACACGCCGATGAGCGCGGTAGGTTTGTATATTCCAGGCGGTACAGCGGTATTGCCCTCAACTGCACTTATGCTGGGTGTACCGGCGCAACTTGCTGGCTGTCCCCGCGTCGTTCTTGTGAGCCCGCCCAACCAACAAGGCGATCTCGCGCCAGCCCTGCTCTATGCTGCGCAAAAATGTGGCATTACCGAAATCTACCGCTGCGGTGGCGCGCAAGCGATTGCCGCCATGGCCTATGGCACTGAAAGCATTGCTAAAGTGAATAAGATCTTTGGCCCCGGCAACAGCTTTGTGACCGCAGCGAAACAAGCGGTGTCACAAGATCCAGCGGGTGCGGCCATTGATATGCCTGCGGGTCCATCAGAACTTATGGTGATTGCCGATAGCGCTGCCAATCCCGCGTATGTCGCAGCGGACTTATTGTCACAGGCCGAACACGGGGCCGACTCGCAAGTGCTGTTGCTCACCGACTCGGATACCCAATTACGTGCTGTCCAAGAGCAGTTGGAGCAGCAACTGACGCAGCTTTCTCGCGCTTCGACTGCAGCGCAAGCACTGGCCAACAGTGCACTCATTAAAGTGCGCGACCTGGCTGAAGCGGTCAGCATTAGTCAAAGCTACGCGCCAGAACACTTGTCGGTGCAAACTTCGAACGCCGACGCGCTTGCCGAGCAGCTTACCAATGCCGGTTCGCTGTTTATCGGCGCTTTTACACCGGAGTCCGGCGGTGACTATGCCACGGGTACCAATCACGTGCTGCCGACTTACGGCTTTGCCGATACTGTAAGTAGCCTCGGCTTACTCGACTTTTATCGCCGCTATACTAGCCAAAAAGCCACGCGTGAGGGCTTGGCGGGCCTTGCCGATGCCATTGTTGCCCTAGCAGAGGCCGAAGGCTTGGACGCGCACGCCCGTGCCGTCACGGTGCGCTTACAGGAGTCGGACGCATGAGCAACATGAACTTTATTACCCAACTCCAACGTCCGCACTTAGCTGACATCACGCCCTATCAATCGGCGCGTCGCAGCATGAGCGGTGGATCAGTGTGGCTAAATGCCAACGAGGCGCCACAGACACCGGCGTTTCCTGAACAAAAGAACTGGAATCGCTATCCAAGCTTCCAAAGTAACGCGCTGAACCAAGCCTATGCGGATTATGCTGGCGTAGCTTTAGAGCAGGTCTTAAGCTGCCGTGGCAGTGACGAGGCGATCGAGCTGTTGATCCGCAGTTTCTGCGAACCACGTGAAGATGCCGTCATGATTACCACGCCAACCTATGGCATGTATGCCATCAGTGCGGCGACCCACGGCGCTGATGTGGTCGATTGCCCGTTACAAAAAGCGGATGATGGCAGCTTGCAATTAGATGTCGAGACCATGGTTGCCCGTGTGCGTGACACTAGCACCAGTCGGGTTAAGCTGATTTTCGTCTGTAGCCCGTCGAATCCGCTCGGCAATGAAGTTGACGCCGCGCGCATTGAACAACTTCTGCAACAGGTTGGCGAAGACGCCTTAGTGGTACTCGACCAAGCCTATATTGAGTTCGTCGCCGAAGACTCTGTGCAACGCCAGGTTGCCGACTTACTGGCTAAGTATCCGCAACTGGTGGTTTTGCGCACTCTTTCAAAAGCCTTTGGCTTGGCGGCGCTGCGTTGTGGCTTCGCCCTTGCACAGCCCGAGTTAATCGAGATCTTACGTAAGGTCATTGCGCCCTACCCGCTACCTGAACCGACGATTACGGGAGCAACCACAGCATTGGCTGCACCGGCCGTTGCGCAGATGAAAACCCAATTAGAGCAAACGCTAGCGCAACGCGAACGCCTGTTGGCCGAATTACAAAAGCGCAGTTGGGCTAACTATATTTGGCCCAGCGTCACCAACTTTGTTTTGGTCAACGTGCCCGATGCCGCCGCTTTGGTCGCGCAATGTCAACAAGCGGGTGTATTGATCCGCAATCAATCAAGTCAGCGTGGCCTTGACCAATGTATTCGTATTAGTATCGGTAACGCTGCCGAAATGGACCGTTTATTGGAGGTACTCCCCGCATGAGTGCACAACGTATTTTATTTATCGACCGCGATGGCACTTTGGTTGAAGAGCCACCAGTCGACAAGCAGCTCGACAGTGTCAGCAAACTGGTGTTTGAGCCGCAGGTCATCCCTGCGCTGCTCGCGTTGCAACGTGCTGGCTATCGTTTGGTGATGGTATCGAACCAAGATGGTTTGGGCACCGATAGCTTTCCACAGGCTGACTTTGACGCCCCGCACGAGCTGATGATGGCTATTTTTAGCTCACAAGGTATTCAATTCGACGACGTGCTGATTTGCCCGCACTTTCCGGAAGACAACTGCAGTTGTCGCAAGCCTAACCTAGGCCTCGTCAAAGACTACCTGCAGCAAGGAAAAGTTGACTTTTCAGACTCTTACGTCATTGGCGACCGTGAAACCGATATTCAACTGGCCGAAAATATGGGCATCCGTGGCTTGCGTTACAATCGTGAACAGCTGAACTGGTCAGCCATTCAACACCAGTTACTTGATCAGCCGCGCACGGCAAGCGTGAACCGCACCACCAAAGAAACAGCGATTCAGATCGACGTGGATCTTGATGCCCAAGGCCCTATTGCGATTAGTACGGGGGTTGGCTTTTTTGACCACATGCTGGAACAAATTGCTACGCACGCAGGTATTGCCATGCAGATCCAAGTGCAAGGTGACTTGCACATCGACGAGCACCACACGGTAGAGGACACTGCCCTCGCCCTTGGTCAGGCATTACGCCAAGCCTTGGGCGACAAGCGCGGCATCGGTCGCTTTGGCTTTGCTCTCCCAATGGATGAGTGCCGTGCTGAGTGTCTTATTGATTTGTCAGGCCGCCCGTATTTGCAGTTTGCCGCGGACTTTAGTCGCCCGCAGGTGGGTGAGCTCTCGACTGAAATGGTCGAGCATTTCTTCCGCTCTATTGCCGATGCCATGGCCGTGTCACTGCACGTCAGTACCACTGAGGGCAATAGTCACCACCAGGTAGAAAGCCTGTTCAAGGTCTTCGGCCGCGCCTTGCGCCAGGCCGTCGCCCGCACAGGTGACGGCGCCCTGCCGTCGAGCAAGGGGATGCTGGCATGAGTCTTGTGATTGTGGATACCTCGTGCGCGAACTTGTCATCGGTCAAATTTGCCTTTGAGCGCTTGGGCGTCGAACCGCTCATTACCGCTGATCCTGAGCGTATTCGTAATGCCGAACGCGTGGTGTTACCTGGCGTTGGTACAGCAAAAGCGGCCATGCGTAACTTGCAAGCGCTCGATCTCGTGTCCACCTTGCGTGAGTTAGAGCAACCCGTACTTGGTATCTGCTTGGGGATGCAGCTGATGACGCAATGGTCCGCCGAAGGTGACGTGGAATGTTTAGGCTTAATTCCGGCGCGCACGGTGGCCCTTGAAAACAGCGGGCAACCGTTGCCGCACATGGGTTGGAACACTGTAACAGCGGTTGGCAATAACCCCTTATTGAAAGGCATCGAAGCGCCAGCCTACTGTTATTTCGTGCATAGCTATGCCGTTGCCCCCGATGATAGCACCATCGCCAGTACCGAATACGGCCAGCGCTTTGCCTCAATGATTCGTGCCGGTAACTATTTTGGTGCGCAATTCCACCCTGAACGTTCAGGCGCAGTAGGCGCACAAATTCTGAAAAACTTTATGGAGTTAAGCGATGCTGATACCCGCGCTTGATTTAATTAATGGCGAAGTCGTGCGATTGCAGCAAGGCGATTTCGCCCGCCAAACCACCTTTGCCAGCGACCCCTTACCGATCGCGCAAAGCTACGCCGAGGCAGGCGCAGAATGGCTGCATGTAGTGGACTTAGACGGCGCGCGCGATCCAGCACAACGCCAAGTCACCACCTTGCAACGCTTGGCCGAGCACTTGCCGATGAAGCTGCAAGTCGGTGGCGGTATCCGTCAACGCGAAGATCTCGAACAACTTTTTGCCTGTGGCATTCAACGCGTCGTCATTGGCTCGCTAGCCGTTAAGCAACCCGAGTTAGTTGCCGCCTGGCTCGAAGAGTTCGGCAGTGACGCCATCGTGTTATCGCTTGATGTCAGCATTGCTGAAAATGGCAATGCCTATGTTGCTACCCACGGTTGGCAAGAGACCTCAGAGCTTACTTTAGAACAAGCCATTGAGCGCTTTTTTCCTTATGGATTGCGCCACGTTTTGTGTACCGATATTGCCAAAGACGGCATGCTGGGTGGTTACAACCTTGAACTCTATCAAGGCTTAAAAAAGAACTACCCACAACTGGTCATTCAGGCTTCGGGCGGCGCTGCCCAGCTTGAAGACCTGCGCCAATTACGTGCTTTCGGCTGTGACAGTGCGATTTTGGGTAAAGCATTGCTGACTGGCAAGTTCACGCTAGAGGAGGCCTTTGCATGCTGGCCAAACGCATAATCCCGTGCCTTGATGTTCGTGACGGGCAAGTCGTCAAAGGCGTACAATTCCGTAATCACGAGATAATTGGCGACATTGAACCGCTAGCCGAGCGCTATGCCCAAGCCGGTGCTGATGAGCTGGTGTTTTACGATATCACCGCGTCATCCGATGCTCGCGTGGTCGATAAGTCATGGGTAGAACGTATTGCGCGACGTATCGACATTCCCTTTACCGTGGCCGGTGGTATTAGTTCTATTGACCAAGCCCGTGAACTTTTGGCGATGGGTGCTGATAAAATCTCGGTAAACTCGCCGGCATTGCGGGACCCCGAACTCATTAACCGTTTGGTCGATGAGTTTGGGCAACAATGTATTGTTATCGGTATTGATAGCTTCTATGACGCAGAAAGTGGCCGTTACTTGGTCTATCAGTTCACTGGCGACGAAAGCAAAAGCCAACGTACGCGCTGGCAAACGGCGGAATGGCTAAAAGAGGTCGTTGCCCGTGGCGCGGGTGAAATCGTTCTCAACTGCATGAACCAAGATGGTGTACGCAAGGGCTACGACATTGCGCAACTGCAAACCATGCGCGCGATCTGCCCCGTACCACTCATTGCCTCTGGCGGCGCTGGCCATGCCGATCACTTCCAGCAAGTGTTCGAACAAGCCAACGTCGATGGCGCTTTAGCAGCTTCAGTGTTTCACAAGAACACCGTGGTGATTGCCGACTTAAAACAGCAGTTACAAGCCGCCGGCATACCGATGCGTTACTAACTAGGACTCCATTTATGAAAGTGACTTCAGACAATCTGCAACAACTGGATTTTGCCAAGCAAAATGACTTACTCCCCGCTATTGTGCAACACGCGCATACTGGCACCGTGCTCATGCAAGGTTATATGAATCCAGCGGCCCTTGAGCAAACCTTAACGACCGGTTTAGTAACTTTTTATAGCCGTAGTAAGCAACGTTTGTGGTGTAAGGGAGAGTCATCAGGAAATACCCTGAAACTGGTGAATGTTCACAGTGATTGTGATGCCGATAGCCTCTTGATCCGCGCCCTACCCGCTGGCCCCACCTGTCACTTAGGCACTGAGAGTTGCTTTAGTAGTGAAGGTTTTAGCGAACAGCCGACGCTGGCGCAACTGATGCGCGTGGTGCAGCAACGTGTGGCCAATGCCGACAGCAAAAGCTACACCGAACAATTGTTGGCGGCAGGCACTAAGCGTGCGGCACAAAAAGTAGGGGAAGAAGGCGTCGAAGTTGCCCTTGCTGCAGCAACCCATGACCGTGATGAGTTGTTAAACGAAAGCGCGGACCTGCTTTACCACCTGTTGGTCGTTCTGCACAGTGAAAAGCTCGATCTCAGTGATGTCCTTGAGGTGTTGGCACAGCGCCGCCGTTAATCGGCAGCGCTTTCTTGCTTCATACCTGCGAGTAAACTGCGGTCGTAGCGTTGACTGACTTTGCGTAAGCGCCAGGTTAGCAGCACGGCCGCAATCGACAAGCCAATAATAAAACCAATCCACATACCGGCCGCGCCCATGGCTGGCACAATAAGATCCGTTCGCGACAGCAAAATACCAATAGTTAAACCGAACGGCCAATAAGAGACAAAGGTAATCAACATCACCGCCTTGGTGTCCTTGTAACCACGCAGGGTGCCCATCGCCACGGCTTGGAAGGTGTCTGACAAGGTGAAAATCGCGGCAAGGCCCATCAGCGTTGCGGCAAGATTGATCACCGCATTATCCGGCGTATACAAACTTGCTAACCAGCCGCCAGCAAGCCACATAATCAAACCGTTCACCGCGGCGAAAGTCATGCCGTAAATGGTCGCAAGTTTGTGGCTGAGCATGGCATTGGCAGGATTCCCCGCCCCCAAGGCAAAACCGACGCGTAAAGTGACGGCCATCGACAAACTTAACGGTACCATGTACACCAAAGACGAAATATTTAGTGCAATTTGGTGACTAGCGACCATGGTTGCACCTAAGGGCGCAATCACCAAGGCGGCGGCAGCAAACAGGCTTACCTCGAAGAACATCGCGGTGGCAATAGGAAAACCTAAACGCACGATGTACCAAATATCGTCCCAGTCGGGCTTAAACCATTGGCTGAACACGCCAATCGCCTTAAAGCGCTTAGCCCACAGTACGTACACGAGCAGCCCAAGAGCCATCACCCACAGCACAATGGCTGTTGCCAAACCGCAGCCTGCGCCACCTAGCGCTGGCATGCCGAGTTTGCCGTAAATCAGAATGTAGTTGACCGGGATGTTCACCAACAAACCGATAATGCCAATCACCAACGACGGTATAGTGTGCGACAGTCCTTCACAGAAGTTACGCAATACCATATAGAGCACCAGCGCTGGTACCGCCCAAATGAGGTAGCCAAGATAGTCTAAAGTGATCGTGCGAAAGTTATCTTCAACGGCCATGGCGTTGAGGATCAGCGGCGCCGATAAAATCACTGCGACACAGAGTAAGCTGCCGATGCACGACGCGTAAAAGCCTTGCTGCACCATGTTGGCCACTTTATGCCGTTTATTGGCGCCGTCAAAATGCGAGATGATGGGCGCTAAAGCTAACCCTAAACCAAAGACTAATAGTGTTGATGGAAACCAAATACTGCCACCCACCGATACCGCAGCTAAGTCGGTGGCACTGACACGACCTGCCATGACCGTATCGACCACACCCATGAGCATTTGTGTAAGCTGCGCCACCAAAATTGGCCCGGTCAAGCGGGCAAGCTTTTTCGATTCTCGCCACCAATGATCGGGGCGAGGCAATTGCGCGGTACGGCTCATGGCAGTCGTCTCTTTGGTAGGTGTTTAATTTACTTAACTAAATAGCTGATAGGCTTCATCTAAAGCAGCGCATAAACGATCGCAGTCAGCGGCCGTATTATATGCTGCAAGCGACACTCTGACCACCGCAGTGTGCTGCCAATAGCGCAATAAAGGTTGCGCGCAATGGCTGCCTGCGCGTACTGCGATGCCCTGCTCAGCAAGATAACTCGCAAGGTCAAACGCGTGGATACTTGGACTAAAGAAACTAAGTAGCGGTAGACCCGATTCTTTTGGATGTGGCGGCACCAATTGCAGCCATTCACGCTGCGCTAACTGACGGCGTAGTTGTGCCGTTAATCCAGCTAAATAATCTGAAAGTCCGGCTTTGCGTTGCTCGCTTAGCCAGCGCGCAGCCGCTGCACACGCCACAATTGCTGCGGTGTTTGGCGTTCCTGCTTCGAATTGTTGCACGCCACTCACCCATTGCGACTGGGTTTCATTGACTTCGGTGACCATCCCCCCACCCAATAACCACGGCTGCAGGTGTGGTTGCAGGCTGTCACCTAAATAGAGGACGCCACAACCGGTCACGCCATACATTTTATGCGCTGAAAAGGTCAGCGCATCGCAGCCCAGCTCAGCCACATTCAGCTTGAAACTCCCTACCGCTTGCGCCGCATCAACAATGGTGAACGCCCCTTGTCGCCTTGCGTGTTGCGCGATGTCAGCCACCGGTAACAGTTGCCCAGTGACGTTGCTGGCAAGGGTAACGGCCACCAATTTGCAGCTTGGCGTGATCATGTCTTGCCAATTGGCTGCAAGCGCACCGGTCTGTGGATCGAGATCGAGCCAGCGCAACTGCAACTGATGTTGCTGTGCTAAACGCTGCCAAGGCAAAAAATTCGCGTGATGCTCGGCCCGCGAAACAACGATTTCATCCCCGGCCTGCCAGTCCAACTGCAAACCTTGCGCAAGCAAGTTCAGACTGTGCGTGGCCCCTGCGCTAAAGGCTACCTGTTCCGCTATTGCACCAATCCATGTCGCGAGTTCAGCCCGCGCTTGTTCGAGCTGCGCCGTGGCCTGCTGTGCCAACGGGTAACTGCCGCGGTGGGCATTGGCATGACCGTGCTGGTAATACTCGACGTAAGCCTGCAATACACTGTCAGGCACTTGGCAACTGGCAGCGCTATCAAGATAGGCAAGTTGCGGTTGTGCTTTAAAAAGCGCGAATTGCTCACGTACCGCGCTGTACGCTTTAGTCACTTACCGGCTCCAATTGCGTTGCTAGAAACGCCTGTAGTTCTGGGTTAATCAAGTGAGGATGCGTCAGTGGCCCCATATGCCCGCAGTCGAGCTGCTTAACCTCAACCTCAGGTAACATGTGTTGCAGTTGCTCAGCCACGCGTTTGGCGCTTTGTTGCGTCTTGCTACCGGTCAGCAATAACACTGGGGTCGTTAAGCGGCGATAATCGACTAACTTATGGGGTTCGCCCATAAGCGCAGCAAAATCCATTGCTACTTTCTCGGCTTGGCTCGCCATCAGTTGTTGTACTTTGTCGGGGAGCGCTGCGAAGAAGCCAGGTTGGTTCCAGTAATCGACAAATTTCTCGGTACTCTTGACCGGATCCTTTGCATCCATTTGCACGGCAATGGCTTCAATTTCTTGCCGTGCGGGTTCATTAGCCTCGAGGATATGAAAGGCGACCGGCTCGTAAACCGCCACCGCAATCACCTTGAGTAATTGTTCTAAGGCCAGCTTGAGCGCCAACGCGCCGCCATAGGAGTGACCGATGAGCGTGACCGGCTTATCGCCGACCAGTGACTTGACGCCCGCAACAATACGCGGCACTTCATCGCTAAAGCGAAAAGCTTCGATTTGCTCGACTTCGGCACGCGGTGCTTTGCCGTAACCCAGCAAGTCGATGCCAATGATGTCGTAGTCTGCCTGTAGCAACTGAATCAGTGCCCGCCACTGACTGGTATTGCTTTGCGAGCTGTGCAGCAGCACAAGGCTCGGCCCGTCAATGTTGCCGAAGCGCTGAAACCCTTGTGGTAACGCCTCGCTCATACCAGCTTCCCGAACGCATAGCCGAGCATATAACCAGCTTGAACAAGGAGGACTATAAAGGTACCCAAAACACCCACTGTGCGTGCCCACGATGGGCCAATGCTCATGCGTAACCCTAAGGCATGACAAATACGTGCAACAAACAACAAGCCGCCCATGGCGTGTAACAGCATAGCCGGTGCACCGGTAAGCTCCATAAGCACCAACAGCACGATCATCAGCGGCACATATTCGGCAAAGTTGCCGTGAATACGCGTCGCTATTTCTAAGTCTTTTGATTCACCGGTACCAATGCCTACGCGGTCGCGCCAGCGTAAGCGGATGACCGCTACCGAGAGTGCAAAATAAAGTAGCGTCAGAAGACCTGCGTAAATCATACTAATTTGTAACTCGACAGCCATTGTTGTTCTCCTTGTGGTCGACTACAAAAAAGCCCACACGAGGTGGGCTTCGAAACTTGCTTTGCCGTTGCTGTGCTTAACCTAGCAACGCGCCTAGCTCTTTACTAATGGTTTCAACATCACGGGTTCCATCAATTTTGTGGAACGCCGTTTTGCCCTGCTCCGCTAGTGTACGATAATACGCCACTAATGGCTCGGTTTGTTCGTGATAAATCGCTAAGCGCTTACGCACCGTTTCTTCTTTATCGTCATCACGAATAATGAGTTCTTCACCGGTCACGTCGTCTTTGCCCGCTTGCTGCGGTGGATTGTGCTCAACGTGGTACACACGGCCGGAGCCCGGATGCACACGACGGCCACTCATACGCGCGACAATCACATCGTCAGGTACGGCGAACTCCAGCACTACGTCAACATCAATACCCGCTTCTTGCATCGCATCCGCTTGCGGAATGGTGCGTGGGAAGCCATCAAGGAGGAAACCGTTTTGGCAATCAGGTTGCGCAATACGCTCTTTCACAAGGCCAATCATAATGTCATCAGAGACCAGCTTGCCAGCGTCCATGACAGCTTTTGCTTGTTGCCCTAACTCAGTACCGGCCTTAATTGCAGCTCGTAACATGTCACCCGTGGAGATTTGCGGAATCCCAAAAGTTTTCATCAAGAACTGCGCTTGAGTACCTTTCCCGGCGCCAGGTGCGCCCAACAGGATAATGCGCATTTACAACCCTCTTTCCTAGTTTTGTTGGTGTGCGTTGGATTAAGGTCGAACTTTACCGCCTAGCGGCGTGCAATACAAGTCCGAGCATTGCCGACTTTCGTCGACAATGCCCGTTGTTTTAACTTAACTTGCCAGCACTCAATTCCATCATGAGACGGTTCAAGCGCGTGACGAATTGCGCCGGATCTTTCAAGCTGCCACGTTCGGCCAACGTCGCTTGGTCAAGTAACAGGTTGGCCCATTCGGCAAACTTGTCGTCATTGTCCAAAGCAACCACCTGTTGGACCAAGCTGTGCTCTGGGTTGAGCTCAAAAATATACTTGGTTTCTGGCACTTTTTGCCCGGCGGCTTCCATGAGTTTCGCCATTTGCGTGCTCATGTCGTTATCGTCGGTGACAATACAAGCTGGCGACTGGGTAAGACGATGCGTAACACGCACTGACTTCACTTTTTCACCAAGGGCAGACTCAAAGCGTTTCACTTGCTCCTCGAAGGATTTCTCAAGCTCTTCTTGCTGCTTTTTATCTTCAGCGTCGTCAAGATCACCTAAGTCGAGGTCACCGCGGGTCACGCTTTGGAATTGCTTCTCTTTGTACTCGCTCAAGTGGCTCATCAACCACTCATCGATGCGCTCCGACAGCAACAGTACTTCAATGCCCTTCTTGCGGAAAATCTCCAGCGCCGGGTTATCCCGTGCGGCTTCATAGCTATCTGCCACAATGTAGTAGATCTTATCTTGCTGGTCCGCCATACGTTCAAGATACGCGTCCAAGCTCACGGTCGCTTCGGCTTTATCTTCATGGGTTGAAGCAAAGCGCAGCAAGCTGGCGATTTTCTCTTGGTTAGCGTGGTCTTCTGCCGGGCCTTCTTTCAACACCGTACCAAAGGTATTCCAGAACTCTTGATACTGCTCTGGATCGTCTTTGGCGAGCTTACTGAGCATGCCTAGAACTTTCTTGGTACTGCCACTGCGCATCGCACGGGTGATCTTGTTGTCTTGCAAGATTTCACGTGACACGTTGAGCGGTAAATCGTTGGAATCCATCAAACCACGCACGAAACGTAAGTACGTCGGCATCAATTGCTCGGCGTCGTCCATAATGAACACGCGCTTCACGTAAAGTTTAATACCGTGTTGCTGCTCGCGGTTCCACAAATCCCAAGGTGCACGCTTCGGAATGTAGAGTAAGCTGGTGTACTCTTGGGTGCCTTCAACTTTGTTGTGGCTCCATAGCAATGGATCTTCAAAGTCGTGGGCGATGGTCTTGTAGAACTCTTTGTATTCGTCGTCGCTAATTTCTGACTTTTCACGCGTCCACAGCGCTTGGCCTGAGTTAACGGCTTGCCATTCCTTGAGTTTGCCATCGTCATCACGCTCAGGCATTTCCACTGGAATGCTCAGGTGGTCAGAATATTTGGTAATAATGCCGCGCAGGCGACCTTCATCAATAAACTCTTTGGCGTCGTCGCGCACATGCAAAATGATATCGGTGCCGCGTTGTGATTTCTCGATCTCTCGAATGTCGAATTCGCCCTCGCCTTTCGACTGCCACTCAATGGCTTCGTTGGCGGCAACACCGGCAGCGCGGGTGCGCACGGTAACGCTATCGGCAACGATAAAGGCCGAGTAAAAGCCTACCCCGAACTGCCCAATCAAACGGCTATCTTTAGCCTGATCACCGGAAAGTTGGCTGAAAAAGTCAGCAGTGCCCGATTTGGCGATGGTACCAAGGTTGCTCATTACTTCGTCGCGGTTCATGCCAATACCATTATCGCTAATGGTGATGGTACCCGCGTCTTTGTCGGCACTGACACGTACGCGCAGCTCAGCATCATCGGCCAGCAAGTCGCTATTGCTCAATGCCTTAAAGCGGAGTTTGTCGGCAGCATCGGACGCATTCGAGACAAGCTCGCGTAAGAAAATTTCCTTGTTTGAATAAAGCGAATGAATCATCAAATGAAGCAATTGCTTCACTTCGGTCTGAAAGCCATGGGTTTCGGCTTGACGGGTCTCCGCCATAGTGATCTCTCCTGCACTATTGTTGCTAACACTTAAGCAGAGATGGGGACACCTGGCGGGTTTTCAAGAAGAAATTTAATCAAATTCGACGCGTTTACGGCCGCTAAAGGCATGCCCGAGCGTCGCTTGGTCTACATATTCAAGTTCACCACCAACGGGAACACCGTGTGCAATGCGCGATGTAGCGACATTGTGCTGTCGCGCGAGTTCGGCAATATAGTGCGCGGTGGCTTCACCCTCAATGGTGGGGTTGGTGGCAAGGATGATTTCGCTAATGTTTTCGTCGGCCAACCGTTGGGCAAGACGATCCAAACCAATCGCCTCAGGACCAATGCCATCGAGCGGCGATAAATGGCCCATAAGCACAAAATAACACCCTTGATATTGTCCCGTTTGCTCGATCGCTAACACATCAGCAGGCGTTTCCACGATGCAGAGCAGACCACTCTCGCGCCGTGTTTGGTCGCTACATAGTTCACAAGTCGTCGCCTCGGTCAGCGTCCGACACACATCGCAGTGACCCACACGCTCCACTGCCTGCGCGAGTGCCTGTGACAGTTGCATGCCGCCCTCACGTTGCCGTTCCAGGATTTGAAAGGCCATACGTTGCGCCGATTTTGGCCCCACGCCCGGCAACATGCGCAAGGCGCGGATCAGTTCGCTAATTGCGGGACTCAGTCGCATCAATGCCTCTTTAGAAAGGTAGTTTCATGCCCGGTGGCAAGTTCATACCGCCAGTGACTTCCGCCATACGCTCTTTGGTCGTTTGCTCAACCCGACGCACGGCGTCATTGATCGCTGCGGCAATCAAATCTTCCAGCATTTCTTGGTCTTCGTCTTCCATCAGGCTTGGATCAATGTGCACACGGCGCACATTGTGATTCCCTAGCATGGTCACTTTCACCATGCCCGCACCAGCTTCGCCAGTGACTTCAAGATTGGCAATCTCTTCTTGGGCTTTCTGCATGCGCTCTTGCATTTGTTGCGCCTGCTTCATCATATTTCCCATTCCGCCTTTAAACATAACTACCTCGTCTCTTTTCCTAAAGTGGTTGCACCGAGTCATCGAGTAACTCGGCACCTAAATGCGTTTGCAGTGCTTGTGCGAGTGGATCGTCTGCTAGTACCTGTTTAGCTATGGCGAGCCGCTTGGCATCAATGGCCTGCTGAATTTCAAAAGGTGTGGGCTGCGCAGTATTTTTCAAGGTCATCGCGCTGAGCCGCATGTCTAAACTTTCTTGCAACGCCGTACGAATGGTCTCCGCCACGGAGTCATTCAACAAGTGTTGCCATTCTTCACGTACCCACAACACATAGTCTTCGTTTTGCTTCTCAAGCACACTATTGCGCGCGAGCTGTCGCGCCAACCCATGCAGGTCTAAATTATCGATAAGTGAAGACCAGCGATCAATCTCCGCGGCGTGGCGTGTGCCCGCAGGTATTTCGAGCTCTTGCCCGCGTGACGCTGCCGCTTTCATGTGCGCTGGCTCAGGCGTTGCCGTGGGCTGCGCTGCATCCGCCTGCTGCGTTGGTGGTGGCTCTGGTTCAGTCCGTGGTTGCGGCTCTTGTTCCGGCTGTGGCTCTGGTTCCGGCTGTGGCTCGGCTTGCGCGCTATGCCGCGTCGCGTTCGACGCTGATGTCGGTTGGCTGCGCGCTAGCTTTTCAGAATTTTTTTTTTGCTGCAGCATCGCACGCGTTTCCAGTAAAGACGCTAGACCGTCCTGGCTGGTGGTCGCGCTAGCTGGTTGCTCTGCTTGCGGTTCAGAGGGTTGCTGCGGCTGTGGTTGCGGAGCTTCTGGTTGCGATTCTGCAATGGGCTCCGGCTGCGGAACTGGCTCAGGATCGGGCTCTGGTTGCAACTCTGGCCGCGGTTCTGGCTGCGGTTCTGGCTGCAGTTCTGGCTCTGGTTCAGGCTGCGGCGCTGCCGTTGGGGCCGGCTTGGTCGTCACTTGCGTGCTATCTGCCGGTGTGCGCTCCATCAGCTCAATCCGCTCGGGGCGAAACGCCAACATGCGCAACAAGCTCATCTCGACGCCACTGCGCACATCTGCTGCGTAATTGAGGTCTCGACGGCCTTGAATCAAAATATCGTAGTAAACTTGCAGCAACTCTGCCGGCAATTGTTGCGCTAAATGCTGATCTTCAATACTCAGCCCCAAGGTATCCGCAACCTCTGGCACCGCTTGGTAGAGCGCCAGTTGGTGAATGTAATTTTGCATTTCACCAAGCAAATTACTTAAATCTGGGACTTGCCCGGCGATGCGCGACAAAGTGTTCAGTAAGTCGGCCCCTTGCCCTGCTAATACCTGCTCAAGCAAGGTCGCGAGTTCAAAACTAGGCACAGCACCAAGCATTTGCTGCACGCCGGCCATGGTCACTTGTTGTTCACCCTGCGCAATCGCTTGATCGGTTAAACTCAAGGCATCACGCATGCTGCCCCGAGCAGCGCGTGCGATAGCGGTCAGAGCTGCCTCGTCGCTGGCAATACCTTCTTGTTGCAACACATAGGCTAAGTGAGTAGCAATCTCCTGTCGGTCTAACGCCTTCAGGTTAAATTGCAAACAGCGTGACAAAACGGTGATAGGTAGCTTCTGCGGATCCGTGGTCGCGAGCAAGAACTTCACATGCTCAGGCGGTTCTTCAAGGGTTTTCAGCAACGCATTAAAACTGTGCCGCGACAACATGTGCACTTCGTCAATCAAGTAGACTTTATAGCGCCCTTGGGTCGGCTTGTATTGCACGTTATCGAGTAATTCGCGGGTGTCTTCGACTTTTGTCCGCGACGCCGCATCGATTTCTAATAAGTCGACAAAACGACCTTCATCGATGGCTTTACAGGCCCCACATTCGCCACATGGCTCAGCGGTAATGCCCTGCTCACAGTTGAGGCTTTTGGCTAGAATTCGTGCAATCGTGGTTTTACCCACACCGCGGGTTCCGGTAAGCAACCAAGCATGATGCAAGCGGCCTGAAGCTAGTGCATTCATTAAAGGTTTGAGAACGTGCTGTTGGCCGACGACTTCTTTAAAAGTATGCGGGCGCCATTTTCTGGCGAGCACCTGATAACTCATGCTTGGATTCCTTGTCGAACTCGGGTAATCGATGACATTTAGATGCCCTTACGTTACCTCAAAATTCACACAGGGTATAGTACGGAATGTTGGCTTGTTGCAGACGTTTAGCGCCTGGCAGGTCTTGCAAAGTGATGACAAATGCGCATTCTTCAACGCTTGCCTGACTTTGCTGAATCAGTGCAATCGCCGCCAGCACTGTGCCACCCGTGGCTAACAAGTCATCAATGACTAAGACATGATCGTCAGCGGATAGAGCGTCAGTGTGCATTTCCAAGGCATCTTCGCCGTATTCAAGTTCATAGCGCTGCTGGAACGTTGCCGCAGGTAGCTTGCCCGGCTTTCGTAACGGCACGAAACCTATCCCCAACGCATAAGCCAGTGCAGTACCAAAAATGAAGCCTCGCGCTTCCATACCCACGATTTTGGTGAGCCCTTTTTGCTCATAACGTTGCACAAAGGCATCAATGGTCGCCTTAAACGCCTCGCCATCGGCAAGTAATGGCGTAATGTCCCGGAACACAATGCCCGGCTTTGGGTAATCTTCGATCGCTCGAATGGCGTCTTTAATCACGTCGTTCATGAGGCCGGCGAATGTTTGTCAGATTGCGTTTGCGGGTGCATGGTCTGCCATAAATCAGCCAGCAGATCTAATAAGCGTTGCTTTTCAATCGGCTTCGATAAACAGAGATCAGCGCCACTACGGCGCGCACTATCTTCAATGTGCTTAATGTCTTGTGTAGACATCAGCAACAATGGCGTTTGTTTGTAGGCATCCAAACTGCGCAAGTTGCGTAGCAAGTTCATGCCGTCAAGAAGTGGCATTTTATGGTCGGCTAACACCACGTGAAAGCTGTCGGCTTTGGCACGGTTCAAGCCGTCCAAACCGTCCTCAGCGCAGGTGACAACAAACGGCGTTTCCGAAAGAATGTCGAGTAGTTGTGCACGCGTTGCTGGATTATCTTCCACTAACAGAAGTTTGCGAGACATAAGTTGCCTTATCGTGATTGAAGTTTACGCAGACAGGTGTTTAAACCACTGCAAAACTGCTGGTAAACAGGGTACGCCAACGACGACCAGTACTGCCAACCAACCGATCCATGGCTTACATGAAGGATCGCGGAAGCTCTTTTGGTGAGCCATTTCATTTTTAGCCATATGGGGAGTCCTCATAACTGCAGCTAATTTTTGCGGGGCGGATCATACTCGATTACGCCTTTGTGAACAACACAAAGCGCTCGCAAAAGTCTTGTATCATGGACAAAAGCCCTTGGGCTAAGGTCTCTGGGTCATACTCAGTAACTTGGACCTGTAGGGCTTCAAAGAGTTGCGAAAAAGTCACTGGCCCCCGCTGTAATTCCTCAACAACCAGAGCCGTTAACGCATTTACCTGCATAAAGCTGACCTGCTCATCGTCAGGCTTACGGTACACCAACATGCAGCAGGATTCAGCAAGCGGAGCTTGGGGTTGTTGGCTTTGGCTGATGTGGGCAACGGGGTAACGATAGATAGCGAGCACAGCAGTCGTATTGACATAAAGCATGGTCGCATCGGTCAGCGTCACAATTTTGCTTAAGCTGTCGTCAAAACTGGCGTGTTGAACATCGACCTCTAACCGCTCGTAGTGGGCGAGCTCAAATAACCATAGAGGTAGATCTTCGGCTTCGAGCTGTGCGACATCAAATGTCGCAAGGAAATCCACAAATTCCGCGCCAATATCCGAGAACATTGGTGACTGCGCATGATGCCGCGCCATAAAGGTGTCGACGAGGAATTGCCATTGCCTTTGACGCAACACCTGCTGCAACACCGGAAAGCCCGCTTCCAGGAACTGTTGAACGTTATTGCGAATAAGTCTGCGATAAATCGCCAAGCGACGCGCTTCAATTTGTGCAAAATTGGTATCGTGCCGCCCGTCACTACGCAACCAGGCGGCGAGTTCATGCTGGATCTGTTTGAAGTCGTTGTTCACGTTTACCCGTAACTTGCTGTTGGTAGGTGGAAATTTTATTCATTTCGGTTAGCAAGGTGGCTAACGGCGGTATATTAAAGTCACGTTCCAAAACGGTGGGAAATACACCATGGGTCGCGTAAGCGAAGCCGAGCAATTCCCATACTTCAGGTTTAACGTCAGCCCCATGCGTATCGACAAAAAGGTCATCGAATTCTTCCGTATGCCCAGCAATATGGCCATACACGATCCGCTCGCTCGGAAGTCCGGCAATGAATTCATAGGGATCATAGCGGTGGTTGATGCTATTCACGAAAACGTTATTCACATCAAGCAGTAGTTTGCAGTCGGCGCCTTCAAGCACTGCATTGATAAACTGCAACTCAGTCATTTCACTGCCAAAGCTCGCATAATAAGACACGTTCTCAAGCACTAATGGGCGCTCAATAATCTCTTGCACACGCTTTACGCGCGCAACGACATGATCGACGGCTGCTTCAGTGAAGGGTATCGGCAACAGATCATAAAGTTGGCCATTGGCAGAACAATAGCTCAGATGTTCGCTATAAAGGTCGATAGCAAAACGATCAAGAAAGGCTTTAACACGCTTCACAAACGCGATATCCAAGTCATCTGGGCTACCAATCGAAAGTGATAGCCCATGACTTGTTAACGGTGCTTGTTCGCGAATACGATCAAGTGTGCGGTAGGCTTGATTACCCCGTGGCAACCAGTTCTCTGGTGCTAATTCCCAAAAGCCAACTGATGGCTTTTGCGTTAGAACGTCATTCAGGAACTCACGGCGTAAACCAAGCCCCACGGTATCAGGCATTACTTACGCACCACCGCACTTGCCTTCACCGCATTTACCTTCGCCACATTTGCCTTCTTTGGCTTTTTCCTTGGCTTTTTCTTTCATCTTGGCTTTGTGATCTTCACCACACTTGCCTTCGCCGCACTTCCCTTCGCCACATTTACCTTCTTTGGCCTTCTCTTTCATTTCTTCCTTGTGCTTCTCACCGCACTTACCTTCGCCACATTTGGCTTCGCGTTCCTTGCTTTGCTCTTGCTGATAGCCAGAACCCATGTCCGCATAGTTGAATGGATTCGCTGCAGCCTGGACTGAAAGACCACCTGCTAATAATGCACCTACGGTAACTGCCATTGATTTTTTCATGTTGCTCATACTGTAATCCTCTTTTGTTTTATGTCATACGACATAGGTTCACTATAGCTGTTTTACAAAAAAAAACCCCGCTTTAGAAGCGGGGCTTTACAACTTTTTTGCGGATTTCGCTGTGAATCAATTAAAGCGAAACACCTAAGTTGCTTGCTTTGCTGCGAATATAAGATTCCCAGCTACGCGCGTTACGACGCTGATTGTCGAACTTCTGCGCTTCTTTCACATACTTCAGCGCTTCGCTGAATTTGTTTTGATAGAAGTACGCTTCAGTCAACGACATGTAGATCGGACCTGGTTCATCGTAACCTTGGTCGATTGCGTTCAAGTAAGCTTGCGCTGCTTGCGGGTATTCTTCCGCACGTAGATGCGCAGTGCCCTTCTTGCGATAGTAATCAGCACGATCTTCACGGTCTTCGGCAAGTTCTGCAGCTAATGCATACATCTCTGCAGCACGGCTGTATTCACGAGCCATTTCGAAGTTGCTCGCAGCACTTTGATAGTTGCGTGCAGTTTTCTCAATGTCTCCGGCATTCAAATGCTTCACCATCAAACGTGCTGAATCATAAGGAATACCGTTATTTGAATACAACTGTACAAGCGCTTTGAATTGACTTTCTTTGTCGAAGTAACCGGCTAAATAGGCAATTTCTAATGTTTGTAGAGCTTTATCGATTTGCTCTTCCAACATGTAGATCATACCTAACTGGTTCCACCAAGTACGTTCACCTGGAATCACCGCAAGGCCAGCTTCCAACACGTCAATGGCATCGCTGTACATTTTACGTTCATAGTATGAAGCGACCTTCAAAACGTAAGCGTTTTTGTTAGGTTCATCATAATATTGAATCGCTAGGTCTGCAGGACGGATGATTTTGTCATATTGCTTGAGCTCGTAGTAAGCATTAGCGATACGCAAAAACACTTCTGGGTTCGGTTCACCAGTGAACTGTAACCACTTTCCGTAATACTCAAGAGCAGAACGGTAGTTTTCCAGCTGCAAGCTAAGGTCAGCGGCAAGTTTCAGTGCAGAAGATTGATCTGACCAACCTAAAACATCAGCGTCGGCGGCTGCAGTTACACGTTGAAGTGCGTCTTGCAAGCGTTCGTCACCAGCGTAAAGGTTACCCAAAAAACGATCCACGTAAGCTTTATCAAAAGCTTCACTAGGATTAACGTCTTCTAGCACAGCAATCGCGCCCTTGATGTCCTCTTCTTCGCTGTAGAGTTCGAACGCATTCATGATGCGACGACCTACACGCTCAGAAACGGTCAAGTTCTTACGACTGTCTTTTTTTTGCTGAACCTGTTCTGGCGAAGGCAAGTTGTAATTAATGTCTTGCGCTTTAGCGACAGGCGAGCCTGCCGCTAAGACGCCACACAATACACTCGCGCTAATCAGCATTGAGAGTTTTTTGTGCATCATTGTAATTACTCCTGATCCAGGCTGAAGTCGAGTTGAACTGTCTGGCCTGGTTGCTCTACTGGCTTACCATCAACCATCTTCGGATTGTACTTCCAACGCAAGAGTGCACGACGTGCTTCTTGGTCAAATACCCGACGAGGGTTTGAGTCGATAACTTCGACGTCGGTTACACCGCCCGTCTTATCGATGGTAAAGCGCAACATCACCCATCCTTCTACGCCATCACGTGCAGCAGCAGGCGGATAACGTGGGTTAATACGTACAATTGGTACGGCTTCCCCATCACGCATCATTGCCCCACTAGCGTCAAAGCCAGTATCAGCTCCGCCAACATCCACGTCAAAACCAAGGTCCATATTCATACCTTCAGAATCTGAGGTATCTGGCTCATTTGGCGGCGTTTCCGGTGGCTGAGCCGGCGGAGGCGGCGGTGGCGGCGGCGTACGACGACGCTGATCCACTTCCGATTCCGGCGGCTGCGTCACAATCTCAATGACTGATGACGGTGGAGGCGGTGCATTTCGCCCATCGCCCCCACTGATCAAGAACGCCATGAACGCGAACAGAAGGAACGTAGCTGCAGCACCTAATAGTATTGATACTATAAAGCGCACCATATTAATCGTCCTCTGCGGCTATGGATATCTTGTCAATACCCGCTTCCTTAATTTGATCCATGACTTCAACGACAACACCATGTTTGGCTTCTTCGTCCGCCTGAATCACTACGATATCAGTTGGCTGTTCTGCCAATAGACGTTCGATGTTTGCGCCTACACGCTCAACATCAACCATACGCTTATCCATCCATACTTCGCCATTCGCACGAATCGCGATAAAGATGTTGGCAGAAGGCTTCTTCTGCGCTTGATTAGCTTCTGGCTTGTTCACGTCAATACCAGCTTCTTTAACGAAAGAGGTGGTTACGATGAAGAAGATCAACATGATGAATACGATGTCTAGCATCGGCGTCATGTCGATCGCTGCATCTTCCTCTTCACGAATACGTTTACGTGCCATAATTCTTCTCTCTTAATGATGTGGCAAACTGTCGACCAACTTGTCACGAGCGCGTTTGACTCTTGACTCTAAACGAGTCGAGAAAAACATGCCTGACAGTGCAGCAACCATTCCAGCCATTGTCGGGATCGTCGCCATGGAGATACCGTCGGCCATCAAACGCGGGTTACCGGTACCCTGCGTTGCCATTGTTTCGAATACGGTAATCATACCGGTTACCGTACCCAATAGTCCGATAAGAGGACACATGGCGATGGTTGTTTTGATCAACAACATACGTGCATTCAGTTTATCAGCTGCTTCGGAAATCCATGCTTCACGGATCCTGTGAGCGTACCAAGAGGTGGTGTCCTTCCGAGCGTCCCACTGTGCGATGATATCTTTCTTCATCTTAGGGAACACTGCGGTAAGGAACCAGAAGCGCTCAATCATGAGTACCCACATGAGAAAGAGCGCTCCCATGACGAAGTATAAAACGTCGCCACCGGTGCTCAGAAAATCCCTGATAGTTTCCCAAAGGCCCATCAGGTAAAGCATAGGATTACTCCTTCTCCGCGTGCGCGGCTACAATACCGGCAGCTTGTTCGTCCAACGTGTGAACGATTTTCTTAGCACGACCCGCAACAACTGCGTGGATCAGAATTAATGGCAATGCAGCGATTAGACCCATAGCCGTTGTTACCAACGCCATTGAGATGTCGCCTGCCATGATTTTCGGGTCACCTGTACCGTACAAGGTAATAGATTGGAAGGTACCGATCATACCGATTACCGTACCCAATAGACCAAGTAGTGGTGCGATTGCCGCGAAAATCTTGATGATGTTCACGCCAGAATCGATACGCGGTGTTTCACGCATAATGGCTTCATCAAGTTTCAATTCAAGGTTCTCAACGTCGTCAGACTTGTTGTCATGGTAGACTTTCAAGATACGACCCAGAGAGTTCTTCTCTGAAGGGTTACCAGTGTTCTTAAGCTGAGCACGGATTTTCGCGCCTTCTGAACCCAAGGTAACAATTTTCCAGATCGCAATCAGGATACCGAGGATAAGAACAACAGTGATAACGTAACCTACAGTGCCACCTTGGTGATACTGTTCTTCAAGCGTTGCTTTTTGCGTCGCGAGGTTCAAGATTTGGCCACGTGCAGGGTCAATGTAGACGCCTTCGTAACCAGACTCGTTGCCCAGGAAGTTCTCAGCGGCAGAAAGGATATAACCTTCTGGTTGCTTACCTAACGGCTGGATTTCTTCAGCTTGGTCGTTGTAGACGAAGTATTCGCCGTCAGACAACAAGTTGAAAACACCGATACGCGTTACGTCGCGTTGTTCAGTAGAACCGTCCAACAAAGTAACTTCTGAAGGGAAAGTCACGACTTTACCAGACTCTTTCATTTCAGTTAGCCATGCTAACCAAAGTTCTTCAAGTTCAGCAATTGTCGGTACTTCACGTGCTTCGGCAATGCTTTCCAGAATGTCTTCACGACCTGGATATTGCGCGCTTACTAATGAAGTCGCGATACGACCGATGGTATCGCTGGCTGCACCACGTGCAACACCGACGATCTCACCCAAAGTACCGAGTTGGTTTTGCAATTCGGTTTCTTTGTTGGCGAGGGCAATTTCGTTCTCAGAGAACTCAGTTTGCAAACGCTCACCGCGAGCTTGCTCATCAGCGAGTTGCTTTTTAGCTTGGTTCAACAAAGCTTGCTTGTCAGCACGCTCTGAAGTGAACTCGGCTTCGCGTTGCGCGTTGATGCGCTGAGACTCAGCACGGTTTTCTTTTACCAACTCAAGCAATTGCTCAAGTGATTTGGCATTGGATACTTCTTGCTCTTGTGCGTACGCAGAGCTTGCACCCATGGTTAGAGAGAATGCTGTAGCTACCAGCAAAGATTTCACTAGTTTGTTCATTCTGCACGCTCCGCTGCATAGATTGGCAATTGAAGAAGATCTGGTGCGCTTTGCTTACGCGCCATACGGATGGCTTTAGTCAAAGGAGCTAGGTAGGCGTCATCTAAGACTTCCCACTGACCAGCTTCTTGGTTGTAAATCCAACCGTTTTTCAGATCCAGCGATTGTGCCATCAGCGCAGCACGACCAAGGTGGAAGAAGTCAACAGAGATTTCTTCGCCTTCGAAGCTAAGCTTACCTTCGTATGCGATCAGGCCTGAACCGTAGTCCATTTCTGCTTGATACGCTTCAGTAATCTGACGGAACTGCTCAGACGTGGTGACGTTTGAGTTTTCCATAACGTCACGTAGACGTTCTACACGCTCAAGACGACGATCGCGATGGATAGGAATATCCAACTTAACAAACTGCTCCAAAGCGTCGATCATTTTGTACATCAAAGGAACAACACCTTGCTTGGTGTCTTCGATGCCATCGATCTGACGCTGTAGAGAAGCCAGTTGCGCGTTCTGGTCGTCAACCAAACGTTGTACGTGATCGTTGTAGACTTTCAACTGTTCGTATTGGTCTACAATTCCACGGTATTCGTACAGCAATTCATTTGACTGCTCGAACAACGAATTGATTTTTTCTTGTGAACGTACATCAGCTTGATGCGTTTTCGCTTCTTCGCTTTGCAGCGTAGGTACTGATTGTGCAGCAGCGGTAGCGCTGCCTGCCATTGCTAGCGCGCCAACGAGGGCCGCTGCAACTTTGCTTTTATTGATTACTTTGGTCATAGTTCCCAACCAATTTGATTTAACTTTCTGCTGACAACAACTAAGGCCGTCAACTTCCCAGTTATTTGAGTGACGAAAAGAGTTTAATCAACACTTGCAGCTATTGCTCACATTATTGAGAGCAATAATCTGCTCAATACTCCCACGATCCGGCAAACCCTGTCAACCAGTGAAATAAGATTATTCCTAGGCTAAAGCTGCATAAACATGCAGTTACAGGTTATTAACAAGCTGTCCATTTTTTGCTTTGGAAGTAAAGCTTTTCCATGAGTTATTCGAGTTTTATTTCACGAAAAAGTTCAGTGTGGCTTGCCTTGGCCGGTGTTTGTAGTGAAACTCACCGGTATTGTCCGCGATAGTAGCCTTGAGTTAAGCTGCGCGGCCCCACCATAAAAGGAAGATCTATGTCGGACGCAACCTCGGTATTTCGGCGTTTAGAGCAGCAAATTGCACACCTTCGCCAACAAATCGAAGGATTACAAATAAGTGAAGCAGAATTTCAAGACTGGTTTGATGGGCAGCTGTTTAAAACAACCCATAGTTCGCCCGAGAATTATTGCGACGAACTGGCACAAAACGTGCGCCAGCTCGAACGCAACCGCAGCAGTGACCAACAACAGTGGCTCGCGCTACGTATTGAGCAACAAATGCTCGCCTTAAGCCGTGCCGTGGCCTTCTTTCAGGGACGACGTGGAAGAAAAACCTAAGGCTTCTCGCACCTGCTCCGGCAGCGAAGGCAACGCACTTTTCGGCAGCAAATACGTCGACATCGCAAAGAAGTCTTTAAACACACGATTTTGCTCTGTCGTGCGCCGCAAGTAATCGTGCCCGGAGCTGCCACCGGTACCAATTTTAGTGCCCAGCATGCGCTGCACCATCATCGCGTGTTTGTAGCGCCAAATGGTCAACTTTTCATCCACTTCAGCAAGCGAAGTAATTACTTGCCAAGCCAAGTTAAAAGCTGGCTCCTCACGATACTGAGTAATGAAGAGCGCACTTAACATCGCCCGCTGCGACAAGCGTACCGCATCGTTTTCTTGTAACACTTTATAACGTTCGTTATCGAAGAGTGCCGCAAAATTATCGCGATTCGCCTGAATGCCATTCAGTTCCGTTTCTAATTGCTCCTCATCGACCGCATTTTCACGAATAATCGTCTCATCATGATCAAGCGCATCGTTCACCGCAGCCTGATACATGTCCCAGAATTTAAAGTTTTTAAATTCAAGAAACGGCATACGCGCAAGCCAAGCATCGACGCAGTCAAACAGTGTCGGTTGTTGTTCGAGCTCTTCAAGATAATTGCGGTCTTCGTCGTTCAGACGGTTGTAGAACGACTGTTGGTCGAAGGCTATGCGAGTTTTGCGCGTCAGCCCCAGACGAATCTCAAGCTCTTTGAACTGAATACTCTGAAAGCCCGATGCCGGCACTAAGTAATCGCGAAACTCCAAAAACTCCTGCGGCGTCATGGTTTCAATCACCGCCACCTGATCGTTCATTAAATCTTGAATAGTCAGCACCCGACGCAACCGATGCGCGACCAGATATAGCGCTTTATCATCAAGCTGAGGCTTACTGAAATCGGCATGAATGGCACGCAACTCATGCAGCACTTGTTTGAACCAAAGCTCATACACTTGGTGCACAATAATAAATAGCATTTCATCGTGAGCTTCAGCGCCGTATTTGGGGCTATGCGGCTGTTGGGCTGAGAGTAAGGTATCGAGTTTCAGGTAGTCGCTGTAGTACACAGCATCTTTATTCTTAGGCATGGGTCCCTTCTTCGCTGTTCGTTATTCGTTATTCGTTATTCGTTATTCGTTAAACAACAAAATACATGGCTCGACCAGTGAATCAAGCTTTTGCTCTTGCTTTTGCTTTTACGAGTAACGAATGACGAGTAACGAATAACGTTTTCTTAGAAGGGTGGCGGCCCTGCCAGCCACACCCCGGCACCCACATCCCTGACTACGGCTGCTCCCTTCCGGGCCTGACCGGGTTCGCCAGTTCGTGTTGCGGGGGGACCAACAGGGCCACCATAACGGCGCGCATTATCCATGATCCACAAGCGCCCCGCAAGTAAAGTGGGTGCGCTTGCTTAGAAAACAACCGTTTTGCGCGAATTATTTCTTTTTGTGCAGGCGTTGGGCAATGGCTTCGCGTGCTGCATCCGAATGGAGCGCTTTGATAAAGACCTGTGCTTCGCGAGAAATCCGATCCGCTACAGCTTCTGTCGGTTGCTTCATCAGGTTTTTGGTAGCACGTAAGCCACTCACTGGTTTGCTGGCCAGTTGCGCAGCTAAATCCGCCGTTGCTTGCTCGAGTTGTTTCTGCGCCACGACTTTGTTCAGCAAGCCATAGGTCAACGCTGTCGTCGCATCAATGGTGTCGCCAAGCAGGAGTAATTCGGCCGCACGCAAATGACCGCAGAGTAGCGGCAGAAGCTGACTTGAAGCGGCTTCAGGAACCAACCCTAAGTGAATAAAGGGTAACGCAAATTGGGCATCGTCACTGGCGAGCACCAAGTCGCAATGCAATAAGATAGTGGTACCGATGCCAATGGCCACGCCTTCAACACTAGCAATGACTGGAACGCTCAAGCGGCTCAAAGTAAATAAGAATTCGAACGGTGGCGAGTTCTCATCCAGCTCGTCAGCCGCTAAAAAGTCGCGTAAATCGTTACCCGCAGAGAAATTACCACCCGCACCCTGCAGCACCACCGCAGCAACGCTGCCATCACGTTCAGCATGTTCCAATGCAGCACTTAAATCTAAGTACATTTGCTGGGTTAAGGCATTCTTTTTCTCGGGGCGGTTTAGGGTGACCCAAACAATACCGTCGCGTTGTTCAACTTGAATGTGCTCACTCATGTTCACGACGCTCCCAAGCTGCTTTGGTTTTTTGATGCATTGGCAAAATCAAATCAAGCGCGGTCTGGCCGTCACTCGGTAACTGCTCATCATTCGGTTGCAACGGCGTTACCCGTTGGCCCCATTTGATGATACCAGCGCCACAAGTCAATCCGCCGCCAAATACCGCCGACACGATGGTATCACCGGGCTTAACGATGCCCTGCTCGACGGCTTCGCAAAAGGCAATCGGCAAGGTTCCTGACGAGGTATTGCCATACTTTTGAATATTGATCACCGTTTTCTCTTCCGGCACTTTACACATCTTCGCCAAATAATCGATCAGGCGTTTGTTGGCTTGGTGCGGGATTAACGAGTCGATGTCTGCGGTGGTCAAGCCGGTTTCGGCGAAGACTTTTTCTACGGCTAAATTCATGCCTTTGACTGCGCGCTTGAAAATCTCTTGGCCGACAAAATTAAACGGCATAATGCCGTCAAAGCCAAAGCGGTCAAAACTCATGCCAAATTCCAACGCGAGCACGTCGCGCGCATCCGCGTCACAGGTGACATGGGAAGCCAGCAAGCCGCATTCTTCATCGGAGGCTTCAAGCACCATCGCGCCGGCGCCGTCCCCAAAGAGCACAGCACTTTCGCGTTTAGTCCAATCAAGAATACGCGTGAGGCGCTCGGCACCAATAATCAATACTTTCTTGTGCACGCCGGTACGGATCGCTTGCGTTGCATAATGCATACCATAGAGAAAGCTGCTGCACGCTGCGTTGAGATCGAACGCGGCCGCGTACTTGGCGCCTAAGTCACGTTGCACAGCAGACGCCACGTTAGGAATAATTTCGTCTGGGGTACAGGTACCGACCAAAATCAAGTCGAGGTCATTGGCATCCAGACCTGCTGCTGCCAGGGCATTCCGGCCCGCTACTGTGGCCAATTTTGACGTTCCCACTGCACTCACGCGACGTTCTTCAATGCCCGTTCGTGTGCGAATCCAATCATCCGACGTGTCGAGAAAGGTCGCTAGATCGTCGTTGGTCATAATGGCAGGTGGCAAACATTTACCCCAACCGGTAATTTCTGCGTATTTTTTCACTGTATAAAACCTATAGTCACTGCACGTTTTTAGCTATCATAGCACGAATGTTAATAAGGGAAATGTCCGACCAATGGCAAATTCAACAACCCCTACCAGTGCACCTTCGTTACTGGTAAGCCCCGCTGGACGCTGGCAACTTAAACGTTATCCAGAACGTACCCAGGATCCATTGCAAGCTTGGGATGCTGCCGATGAGCTGCTGCACGAACACATTGCTGCTGCCCCTGCGACCTCAGCAAGCAGCTATCGACCGCTGTTAGTGAATGACCAATGGGGGGCATTGCTTATGCCCTTTGCCCACTGCCAGGTCACCACAGTAAACGATTCTTTTGTAAGTCAGCAGGCCCAGCTTAGCAATCTCGCCTTGAATCAATTGCCACAGAACTTAACCCAGTTGAGCCCTCTCGCGTCGTTGCCCGAAGCCATTGATAGTGTTTGGCTGAAGCTGCCGAAAAGCCAGAGCTTGCTTGAGTTCCAGCTCGCGAAGCTCAGCAGTGAATTGCCGCCTGGTACCCCGCTTTACGCAGCTGCTAAGAGTAAGCTATTCACTCCCGCAGTCCGTGAGCTGTTCACTAAGTACTGTGACAAGGTCGACATTTCATTGGTTCAGCGCAAGTGTCGCGTACTGACCGCAAAACTCAAAACACACAACTTTGCAGCTGCCGACTTCATCAAAGCATGGCAACTCAGTGAGCTTAATTTAACGCTCAATCATCACGTTGGTGTGTTTGCCCGTAATCAGCTTGATATTGGCGCGCGTTTGTTATTACAACACTTACCTGAAAGCGGTGCGCAACAGGTCATTGACCTTGGCTGTGGTAACGGCGTGCTGGGCTTAGCCTATGCCAAACAATCACCACAAAGTGCGGTCACCTGGGTTGATGAATCCCACTTAGCGATTGCTTCATGTGCGCTCAACATACAGGAAAATCTTGGCGACAGCGCGCAGTATCAGGCGCGGGTCGACGATTGCTTAAGTCAAATGAGCAGCCATAGTGTTGATGTGGTGCTGTGTAACCCGCCCTTTCATCAAGAACATGCCATTACGGAACATATTGCCCGACAAATGTTTCGTGACGCCAAAAGGGTATTGCGAAAAGGCGGCGAAATGCGACTGGTAGCGAACCGTCATCTCCCGTATTATCACCCATTGAAACGCCTCTTTAAACACGTAAAACAGGTGGGTAGCAACGCCAAGTTTGTGGTGTATAGCTGCCACGCCTAACCAAAGACGACAAGGTGAACTATGAAAGCATTGTTAAGCTCTTTCGTGCTGCTATTGGCCAGCTTATTTCTTAGCGCTCCTGCGCATGCAGACGTTCAGCCCGACAATCCATTTCCACGGGTGAAACTCGTGACCAGCCACGGTGATATTATCGTGGAGCTCAATCGTCATCGTGCGCCGCTAACGGTGAAAAACTTTCTCAAGTATGTCGATATCGGAAGTTACAATGGCACTATTTTTCACCGTATCGTCCCAGGTTTCGTGGTGCAAGGCGGTGGCTACGATGAAGAGCTGGTAGCGAAAAAAACCGGTTCTCCCATCGCCAACGAGTCGGGTAATGGCTTAAAGAATAAATATGCAACCATTGCCATGGCGCGCGAAAATGACCCGCACACGGCCACCCGTCAATTTTTCTTTAACGTTGCCGATAACCCATCGCTCGACCCAGAAGACGGTTGGGGTTATGCCGTGTTTGGTACCATTGCTGAAGGCTACGACGTTCTCGACAAGCTCGCCGAAGTTGAGTCACAGCCATTTCATGCCGAAACCGGCTGGCGTGACTTTCCATCTGAGCCACCGGTACTGATTCGCGCTGAAGTTCTGCCGCAACAATGAGTGCTGCAGATCCCCAACAGCCTTGGTACAAGGACTTTCGTGTTTACCTAGAGCCACGCATTTGGGTCATCTTCTTGTTTGGCATCATGAGCGGTTTCCCGTGGGTGCTGATTGGCTCCATGCTCTCGGCGTGGCTACAAGAAGCTGGCGTATCGCGTAGCGAAATAGGCTTATTCGGCATGGTCTTTGTGGCCTACTCGGTGAACGCCTTGTGGTCGCCCTTTGTTGATCGCGTGAAATTACCTTTGTTGCAACGCTGGCTGGGCCAACGCCGCAGTTGGTTAGCGTTGTGCTTGGTAGTGCTCATTGCGGCCACCCTAAGCCTCAGTGGCTTGAACCTTGCGCAACACGCCTTTTGGGTCGCCGTTGGCGCGCTCGCAATTGCCATTGCATCGGCCACCCAAGATATTGCCATTGATGCCTTCCGTATTGAGACGTTTAGCCAAGACGAAAGTCATTTGCAATCTGCCGGTGCGGCAATGGCTACCGCCGGCTGGTGGACGGGCTACAGTGGGCTAGGTGCACTGCCCTTTTTCTTGGTCGATGGCGCAACTTGGGACTGGCAAGCGGCCTACAAAGTCATGGCAGTGGTGCTTGCAGTGCAACTTATTATCGTGCTCGCGGTGCGCGAATCGACCCGTTACCGTGCCCAAGTAAAACCATTCACACGCTGGCAAGACTGGTTCAGAACCACTTTATATGACCCTGTCGCTGAGTTTTTTAAACGTGCAGGTTGGCGTTTAGCGGTCGCGATTTTAAGCTTCATCTTTCTCTTTAAAATTGGTGAGGCATTTTTAGGCCGCATGAGCATCGTCTTCTACAAAGAAGTCGGCTTTACCAATGATGACATTGCTGTGTATTCGAAAATGGTGACCTGGTGGGTCACAATTGTCTTTGCAATTATTGGCAGTATGGTCAATGTGCGACTGGGGACCATGCGTGGACTCTTCATTGGCGGAATCGCTATGGCCGCCAGTAATCTCATGTTTGCATGGATTGCTGTGGTTGGTCCCGACACCAATTTACTGCTCGCTGCGGTCATTATCGATGGCTTCACCGGCGCGTGGTCTACTGTCGCCTTCGTAGCGTTCATTAGCTTGCTGTGCAACCGCGCTTTCACCGCCACCCAGTATGCATTGCTCGCCTCGCTCGGGAACCTAGGTAGGACGCTGCTTTCATCCTATAGTGGTTTTGTCGTGGACTGGCTCAATGGTGACTGGTCGTTGTTCTTTATTCTCACCGCCGTCATGGTCACCCCCGGGTTGTTGCTCTTGGTTGTTTTGCGTAAGGCATTGCATCGCATTCAAGCCCCCGCGGCCAAGGCAACGGAGAGTACAGGTGAGCACTAAGTTGCCTTGGTGTGTTGTCGGTCAGGGCGCACTCGGCAGTCTGATGGCGGTGCGCCTTGCCCAGCATCAGCAAAAAGTCACGCTCAAGTTAAGGCAGAGTGGCACCACGAGCATCGCTTTCGCCGGACAAGCATGGTCTTTTGACGCCCACGCAACGCTCACCGAGCCTTGCCGTATTTTTGCGGCAGTGAAGGCCTATCAGGTTGCGCCACTCCTAAACGAATTACGCCAATACCCAAGCTTTGCGCAATCGACCTTGATCCTTAGCTACAATGGCATGCTTACCGACGAGAGCACACTGTTGCGCCCACAGGATTGGCATTGGGTGACCACCCACGGCGCTTATCGTCAGGCGGGTGAAGTGATCCATGGCGGCCACGGGCAAAGTTGGCTCGGGAGTATGACCGGTGAGCTCGCGCAACCGGACTTTTTCGCCGATCTCGAACAAGCATTACCGCCGTTGCATTGGCAAACCGACATTCGCCAACGCCGTTGGCAGAAACTCGCTATTAATTGCCTAATTAACCCTTACACAGTTATTCATCAATGCCGCAATGGCGCCTTGGCCGAACGAGTAAGTCGTAATGAATGGCGAGTGCTCGCTGGCGAAATCGTGCGCTTGGCGGCGCACCACGGTGTCACCTTAACGCTTGAAAACTTGGTGCAGCAAGCGCAGCAAGTCGTGCAACAAACGGCGCAGAATCGCTCGTCAATGTTGCAGGACTTTTTGCATGAACGCCCA
Organism: Pseudidiomarina sp.; assembly: GCA_048267225.1. Classification (GTDB taxonomy): domain Bacteria; phylum Pseudomonadota; class Gammaproteobacteria; order Enterobacterales; family Alteromonadaceae; genus Pseudidiomarina. The sequence goes on along the minus strand of JBLWXY010000004.1, from coordinate 252,096 downwards.
CTGGAAATTGCCTATTTGAATGGTTTTGTCGCTGCGGCAAGCACCGCAGCGGGCTGGTCGGCGCCAGCCAATCAAGAATTGTTCGAACGAGTTCAGTCGTTATCTTCAATAAAGTCCACGACTTCCAAGCCAAAGCCGGATAGTGCAGAGTAACGCTTCGGCGAACTCATCAGGTGCATTTTGTGCACACCAAGGTCTGCCAAAATCTGCGAACCAATCCCCACATTGCGCGAGGCATTTGACGCCGCCGCACTTGGCTTTTTCTCACCACGATCTTCAGCGGCGAAGCTTTGCACTTGCTCAAGGATGTCATCGGTGGTCTGGGTGCGACCAATCACGACTAACACACCGCCATTGCTACCAATGTATTCCATCGCGTGACCAAGCGGCCAACTGCGCTGACTCGCACGATCGGTAGAAAATAAGTCGTTGAAGGTGTCTTGCAGATGCACGCGCACATTCACTGGCTCATGTTCATTAATATCTCCATGAATCAAGGCGTAGTGCACTTGCTTATCAATGGTGTCTTGAAAGGTGATGAGCTCGAATTCACCGTAACGCGTCGGTAACCGACATTGGGCTTTGCGTTCAACGGTTTTCTCGGTCATTGAGCGGTATTCAATCAAATCCGCAATAGTGCCAATTTTGAGATCATGTTCGGCGGCAAATTTCTCGAGATCAGGACGCCGCGCCATAGTGCCGTCTTCGTTGAGCACCTCCACAATCACTGCGGCAGGCTCAAAGCCCGCAAGGCGCGCTAAATCACAGCCGGCTTCGGTGTGCCCGGCACGATTCAATACCCCACCCTCTTTCGCTTTTAACGGGAAGATGTGGCCAGGCATGACTAAATCGTCTGGCTTTGCGGTTTTGGCGACAGCCGCCTGCACCGTACGCGCGCGATCCGCCGCAGAAATACCTGTGGTCACGCCCTCAGCCGCTTCAATTGAGACCGTGAAATTGGTCGCATAAGGCGCATTATTTTGGTTGACCATCAGCGGTAAGCGTAATTGTGCACAGCGCTCTTCGGTGAGCGTTAGACAAATCAGGCCGCGGCCATAACGCGCCATGAAATTAATCGCTTCGGGCGTAATGCAATCCGCTGCAATGATCAAGTCGCCTTCATTTTCGCGATCCTCATCATCCATCAGAATAACCATTTTGCCTTGGCGGATATCTTCGATGATCTCAGCGGCACTATGTAATTGACTCACGACGTTAATTCTCCTCTGCTTGCGCCACCACTATGCAGCGGTCGCGCAATAATGCGTAGATCGGTGCCAACGGGTGTGACACTCTCAAAAACGAATTCTGGCGCGTGTTCAACGCGCTCAAATAGCGGCAGCTCAACTAGACCTCGGCCACTTGCGCCAAAGAATTTCGGCGCCATATAAATCACATATTCATCGACTAAATCGGCGGCCACTAACGCTCCAGCGAGTTCGGCGCCACATTCAGTCCACACTTCATTAATGTGCAACTCAGCCAGCTTATCGAACAACGCCCGCAAGGGCAGCCGCGCTTTACTGCTCGGCAACGCTAGGGTACTTACGTGTGCAGGCCAAACTTGATCATCTTCACGGGATGCATAGTCTTGATCGACAACCCGTAACACAGGACTTGGTAACGCAAAAAAGTCAGCCGTTGGCGCAAGCTGTGCTTGGCGATCGAGGACGACCCGCAACGGTTGTCGTTCAGCCTGTGGATGACGCGCCGTCATTTGCGCTTGGTCCATCATTACGGTGCGGGCACTGGTTAAGATCGCGCCGCTTTGTGCGCGATAGCGATGCACGTCCTGACGCGCTTCAGCGCCGGTAATCCATTGACTCTGACCATTAGCAAGGGCAGTACGGCCATCGAGAGTCATTGCCATTTTAAGGCGTAACCACGGGCGTTGCCGTTCCATGCGCGAAATGAAACCGCGGTTGAGTTCGCGTGCCGAGGCTTCGAGCACACCAACAGTCACGGCAATTCCAGCCTCACGTAGCCGTGCAATACCTTGCCCCGCCACTAACGGATTAGGGTCTTGCATTGCTATGACGACGCGCGCGACCTGCGCTTTCAGCAAAGCATCTGCGCATGGTGGTGTACGGCCGTGGTGACTACAGGGTTCAAGGGTGACATAAGCAGTTGCGCCAGCAGCTTTATCGCCTGCGGCACGCAATGCGTAAACTTCAGCGTGCGGTTCACCGGCACGTTCATGCCAACCCTCGCCCACGACTTTGCCGTCTTGGACCACGACGCAGCCGACTTTCGGGTTTGGCGCAGCACTAAAAGCGCCACGAGCAGCAAGATTTAACGCCTGCTGCATGAAGTGTTCATCAATTTGTGCGCTTGGCTCGTTAAGCTGGGCCATAAGTGGCTCCTCGCTTAGTCATTTAGACGGGCGATTTCTTCACCGAATTCGCGAATATCATCAAAGGCACGGTAGACCGATGCAAAACGAATATAGGCAACTTTGTCCAGCGCCTTTAAGTTATCCATGACCAAGCCACCAATGACTTGGCTGGTGATTTCGCGCTCTCCCGTCGCGCGCAGCGCTGACTTTACGTTCTGAATCGCTTGTTCCATCGCCTCAAGGCTCACTGGACGCTTTTCAAGTGCGCGCAGTAGGCCTGCACGCAACTTATCTTCGTTGAAAGGTTCACGCGAGCCATCGGACTTGATCACTCGCGGCATGATCAGTTCTGCGGTCTCAAAAGTTGTAAAGCGCTCTTTGCAATCGGTGCATTCGCGACGGCGACGCACAGACGCACCGTCAGCGACCAACCGCGAGTCGATAACTTTGGTATCTTGAGTACCGCAAAACGGACAATGCATAACCCTTCCTTTGCTCTACTTCGCGTGGCTTAACCGTAAACCGGAAAACGCTTGCATAGCGCTTTCACATCTTCACGTACGCGCGTGATGGTGTCTTCGTTGTTGATATCGTCAAGCACGTCACACATCCAATTTGCAACCTGCTCGGCTTCCGCAACTTTAAAACCTCGACGGGTGATCGCTGGTGTACCTAAACGCAGACCAGAGGTCACAAAAGGTGAACGTGGGTCGTTCGGTACTGAGTTTTTATTCACCGTAATATAAGCACGACCTAAAGCTGCATCAGCATCTTTGCCGGTAATATCTTTATCGATCAAATCAACTAAGAACAAGTGGTTTTGTGTACCGCCAGAAACGATTTTGTAGCCACGTTCTTGCATAACGTTGACCATCGCATTGGCGTTATCAAGCACTTGCTGTTGATAGGCTTTAAACTCTGGTTCCATCGCCTCTTTGAAGGCTACGGCTTTGGCCGCAATAACGTGGCACAGAGGGCCGCCTTGGCTACCTGGGAACACACCGCTATTGAGCTTTTTATGTAAGGCTTCGTCATCTTTACCTGACAAAATCAACCCGCTACGTGGCCCAGCAAGGGTTTTATGGGTCGTGGTGGTCACTACGTCAGCATGTGGAATTGGACTTGGATACAAACCGGCGGCGACTAAACCTGCTACGTGCGCCATATCTACCAGTAAATAGGCACCTACTTCGTCGGCGATTTCACGGAACTTGGCCCAATCAACAATACCTGAGTAGGCCGAGAAACCCGCGACGATCATTTTCGGTTTGTGCTCAAGCGCAAGTTCACGAACTTCGGCGTAGTCAATTTCGCCAGTGCTTTCATCCAGACCGTACTGCACAGCTTTGTACAATTTGCCCGAGAAATTCACGCCTGAACCGTGGGTCAAGTGACCGCCATGGGCCAAGCTCATGCCGAGTACGGTGTCGCCAGCCTCAAGCAAGGCTAAAAAGACTGCTGAATTCGCTTGCGAGCCGGCGTGAGGCTGTACGTTAGCGTATTTCGCACCGAACAATTGCTTGGCGCGTTCAATCGCTAAATCTTCGACCATGTCGACGTATTCACAACCGCCATAGTAACGCTTGTGCGGATAACCTTCGGCATATTTGTTCGTCAGTTGCGAGCCCTGTGCTTGCAACACCCGTGGACTGGTGTAGTTTTCCGACGCGATGAGTTCAATGTGTTGCTCTTGGCGTTCTACTTCGCCTGTCATCGCTTGCCAAAGATCGGCATCATAATCGGCAATATTCATGCTGTTTTTTAACATCGGGGCTCCTGACTTCTAACGGGACAACTTTTGTGGCGGTAGTTTACCAATATACTTGGGTTCACGCCAACTTAAGGGTTAAAATAGCGACCATTGTTTTAGCCTTAAAAAAGGAACCGTTGCTGTTATGGCACAATATATCTATTCCATGTCGCGGGTAAGTAAAGTGGTCCCGCCGAAAAAGACCATTTTGAAAGACATTTCCTTGTCGTTTTTCCCGGGCGCTAAAATCGGCGTGTTGGGTTTAAACGGCGCCGGTAAGTCAACCCTGTTACGCATCATGGCGGGCATCGATAAAGAAATCGATGGTGAAGCGCGGCCACTTGCGGGCATTGAGATTGGCTACTTGCCGCAAGAGCCACAACTCGACGAAAACAAAACCGTGCGTGAAACCGTGGAAGAAGCGGTTGCCGAAGTCAAAGACGCTTTGGCCGAGATTGACCAGGTTTATGCGGCTTATGCCGACGAAAATGCCGATTTTGATGCCTTAGCGAAACGCCAAGGCGAACTTGAAGCCATTATCCAAGCCAAAGACGGGCATAATCTTGAGAATATTCTCGAGCGCGCCGCCGATTCACTTCGCCTACCACCATGGGACGCTAAAGTTGGCGTACTTTCAGGTGGTGAGCGTCGTCGTGTGGCCATCTGTCGTTTGTTGCTCAGCAAACCCGACATGCTGCTGCTCGACGAACCGACCAACCACTTGGATGCGGAATCTGTAGCTTGGCTTGAACGCTTCTTGCACGACTACGACGGTACTGTTGTGGCTATTACCCACGACCGTTATTTCCTCGACAACGTCGCCGGTTGGATCCTTGAACTCGACCGCGGTTACGGTATTCCTTGGGAAGGCAACTACTCGTCTTGGCTCGAACAAAAAGAGAAACGCCTTGAGCAAGAAGAGAAATCCGAGAAAGCCCGCCAGAAGAGCATTAAGCAAGAGCTTGAATGGGTACGCCAGAATCCGAAAGGCCGCCAAGCGAAAAGCAAAGCACGTATGGCTCGCTTTGAAGAATTACAAAGCGGCGATTACCAGAAACGTAATGAAACCAACGAGCTCTTCATTCCACCTGGACCGCGCTTAGGTGACAAGGTGATTGACGTCAACGACCTGAAAAAGTCGTACGACGACCGTGTCTTGATTGACGGCTTGAGCTTCAGCATTCCAAAAGGTGCAATCGTCGGTATTATCGGTCCAAACGGTGCGGGTAAATCAACCTTGTTCCGTATGCTCACCGGTAAAGAACAACCCGACGCAGGTACTATTGAGCTTGGCGATACCGTGCAGCTTGCAAGTGTCGATCAGTTCCGTGACGACATGGATGATAGCAACACCGTGTGGCAGGAAATTTCCGACGGTCAAGACGTTCTACGTATTGGTACCTTTGAAATCAATAGCCGTGCTTATGTTGGCCGCTTCAACTTCCGTGGCAACGACCAGCAAAAGCGTATTGGTGAGTTGTCGGGTGGTGAACGCAACCGCGTACATTTAGCCAAGCTGCTTAAGGCTGGCGGTAACGTGCTGTTACTCGATGAGCCAACCAACGATCTTGACGTTGAGACCCTGCGTGCACTCGAAGAAGCCTTGTTGGAGTTCCCGGGTTCAGCCTTGGTGATCTCGCACGACCGTTGGTTCCTCGACCGCGTTGCGACGCACATCTTGGATTACCGTGATGAGGGGCAAGTTAACTTCTACGAAGGTAACTACACCGACTACGAAGCGTACATGAAGCAAACCCACGGCGAGCAAGCGATGGAACCCCACCGCATGCGCTATAAGCCGATTGGTTAATAGGTAAACGTTCGCCTTTTCTGACGATTAGGCGAACGTATTCTTTTCTAGTGCTCCAGGCGCAAATTGGTCAACGGCAATCGCCGTTAAGCGTAATTGCTCAACTTTCTTCAAGCTTTTCGCCTCTTCCGCGGTAATTAAGTCCGCTTTACGCGCTGCTTTCACCAGTTCATCACCGGCTAAATCAGGTGGGATCTCGCCGCGTTTCTCAGCTTTTTGCAGGCGCTTATAAATCGCCTCATGTTCCTTCATGCCAAGAAACGCCAACTCCATGTGACCTGTCATGTCTTTCGGATCGTCTTTCCAATAACAGAGGAACGTATGTCGGTCACGCGTCACACCAGGCACCATCATATCGTCGGCGATATCTTGCAACAGTTCATCGTTCGGTGCTTCGTAGTGAATCCCCAATGGGAATATTGCTAAACGCAGCGACCAAGCAATGAAGCGGTTCGGGAAGTTCGCGAAGAAACCACGGAAAGCTTCACCAATCTCAAACAGATGACGTTGCACGGCGTAATCGACATAGGCCATGTCGCCGTTCTGCCGGCCATCATCTTCATAGCGCTTCAACACTGCTGACGCCATGTACAAATGACTTAAAACATCGCCCAAACGCGCAGAAAGCATTTCTTTGCGCTTCAGATCGCCGCCTAGAATTAACATAGCGACATCAGCGGTCAGTGCTAACGCGCGGCTCATGCGCGTCAGATGTTGGTAGTAACGTGCCGTTGGACCGCTAATTGGACTGGCGTTAAAACGCGCTCCAGTTAGGCCCATCCACAAGCTGCCAAAGAAGTTACTAGCGGCAAAACCGATATGTTTAATGAGCAGCTCATCAAAATCTCGCAAACCTTGCTCTTCATCAGGGTTTGCGGCGGCGTCCATTTCTTTTAACACGTAAGGATGGCAACGCGTTGCACCCTGCCCAAAGATCATCAGGTTACGGGTCAAAATATTGGCGCCCTCGACGGTAATCGATACTGGCGTCGCCATATAACCATGACCCAAATAGTTTTTCGGACCGAGTTGGATCCCCTTACCCGCATGAATATCCATGGCATCTTCAATGACCTGTCGACCCATTTCCGTCATATGGTATTTGGTCATGGCGGTGATCACCGACGGGCTCTTACCTTCACATAGCGCGGCAACGGTAAGTCGACGCATGGATTCAATGCTGTAGTTATAGCCACCAATACGCCCCATCGCCTCTTGCACGCCTTCAAACTTACCAATGGGTAAGCCAAACTGCTGACGTACGTAGCCATAGGCACCGGTCATCCGCTGCGCCATATGCCCTGTCGCAGTTGCTAAAGCAGGTAATGAAATGCCACGTCCGGCTGACAAGCATTCCATCAACATGCGCCAGCCTTTACCGGCATAATCTTGCCCACCGATGATCCAGTCCAAAGGAATGAACACATCTTTGCCATAGGTAGTGCCGTTCATAAAGGCCTGATTCAAGGGGAAGTGACGCTCGCCGGTTTCGACCCCTGGGTGCGTCGTTGGAATGAGTGCGCAAGTAATGCCGATATCTTTTTTGTCACCCAGGAGTCCGTCTGGGTCATAGAGTTTAAACGCCAGACCCAGTACCGTCGCCACCGGCGCTAAGGTGATGTAGCGTTTGTCCCAGTTTAAGCGGATACCGACCACTTCTTTGCCGTCATGCTCGCCTTTACAGATGATCCCTGTGTCAGGAATCGCCCCAGCGTCGGAACCCGCTTCCGGTGCCGTCAAGGCAAAACAGGGTACGTCAGTACCGTCGGCTAATCGCGGTAACCAATAGTCTTTTTGTTGGTCAGTACCATAGTGGGTCAGCAGCTCGCCTGGGCCCAGAGAGTTGGGGACCATCACGGTTACCGCCGCACTAATGGAGCGTGTAGCAATGCGCGAAACAATGTAAGAGTTTGCCGCTGGCGAAAAGTCTAAGCCACCAAATTCTTTACCAATGATCATGGCAAAGAATTTTTCTTTACGAATAAAGTCCCAGACTTTTTTAGGTAAGTCGCGGTCCTGCTGAACAATTTGAAAATCGTCCAACATGGCCAACAGCTTCTCCAATTGATTATCAATGAAAGCTTGTTCTTCTTCTGTGAATTGCGGTGGTTTCGCTTGATGGAAGCGATGCCAATCTGGACGGCCGCTGAACAGCTCCGCGTCCCACCAGACATCGCCGGCCGTCATGGCTTCCCGCTCAGTATTGGATAACGGCGGCAACACTCGTTTAAAGAAGCTAAACATCGGCCGACTAATCAAACTGCGTCGGATCTCTTTCACCGCGAACAACAACACCACAGCGACAATGAGTAGAATGAGAATTTCCATAGCTTTCTTTACTCCACAGTTGAAGAATGACTCGCCGCGTCAACACCGCCGGCAAGAAATGGAATGAGTCGATCGATCACTTGATCGGCTGCCACGGCTTCACCGAAGTCGGCGGCAGCAATTTCGCGTAACGCTGGCCCAGAAACTTGGGCAAATACCGTGGCCCCGAGCACAAAGTGCAAACGCCAGAACATATCTACTGGGCTCAATTGCGGATTGGCTTGATGCAAGGTATCAAGCAATAAGGCCATTACCTCACCAAAGTGCTCCATGGTATAGCGCCGCAAGTGCCCTTGTATTTCAGCATAGGCGAAACCGAGCAAACTGAGAAATAAAGTCGGTCCATGTTTGCGGACTTGCTTGAGTTCACCGAGAGGTTCACGAAAACAATCGAACACGTCACGCGTGGTGAAATCACCTCGCGCCGCAAGTTGGGTCAACTGCTCCGCTAACTTGGGCATAAACACTTCAAGATAACGTGCCATGACCGCTTGAATGAGGGCTTTTTTCGAACCAAAGTGATAGTTCACCGAAGCTAAGTTCACATGCGCTTCAGTCGTAATTTGCCGCAGGGAGGTTTGCTCAAAGCCTTGTTCAGCAAACAAAGCTTCGGCAGCATTAAGAATTTTTTCTTGGGTTGTGATGCGCTTGGCCATCTTCACCACCGTTTGGAACATCCATTTTAAACATGCGTTTCAATTTAAAGCATGTTGCCCACGGGTGCAAGGTGGTAAGCCGCGCTTTTGGTTTAGCTATTGGCCGTATCGAGGGGTTTAAAGCCTTTTACCAGTTCATCTACAGCCTGCATTTGCTGCAGATAAGGCTCAAGTTTGCTCAGCGGTAAAGCACATGGGCCATCACACTTCGCTTGATCAGGATCAGGGTGCGCTTCAATAAAGAGTCCGGCCAGCCCTAAGGCCATACCTGAGCGCGCCAGCACCGCGGCTTGCGCACGGCGGCCATCGGCAGAATCAGCACGTCCACCCGGACGTTGTAACGCGTGGGTCGCATCAAACATCACCGGCGCCATTTGCCGCATTTCGTCCATGCCGAGCATATCGACCACTAAGTTGTTGTAGCCAAAGCAGCTGCCTCGCTCACACAAAATAACTTTGTGATTATCGGCTTCGGCGAACTTCTTCAGAATATGGCGCATTTCGTGGGGCGCTAAAAACTGTGGCTTTTTGACATTAATCACCGCGCCGGTTTTTGCCATCGCTACCACCAGGTCTGTTTGGCGTGCCAGAAACGCTGGTAATTGCAAAATATCAGCCACTTCTGCCACTGGTACTGCCTGATGCGGCTCGTGCACGTCAGTGATCACAGGCACATTGAAGGTCCGTTTGATCTCGGCAAATATCTCCAGGCCTTTATCTAACCCTGGACCGCGATAGGAGTGAATCGATGAGCGGTTGGCTTTATCAAAAGAAGCCTTGAACACGTAAGGGATACCCAAACGCTGGGTCACTTCAACGTAATGTTCCGCCACCCGCATCGCCATGTCTCGCGACTCGAGAACATTCATGCCGCCAAACAAGACAAACGGCAAGTGGTTCCCCACTTGCACGTCGCCAACTTTGATCACTTCAGTATTAAACACGTTCGATCCTTAACCCGTTGCGATAACGCGTAGAATTTGTCCACAAATATAGGCCATATAAGTCCCCAGTGCATAACCAAGTACCGCCAACAATACACCTACTGGTGCCAGTGACGGATGGAATGCTGAGGCGACAACTGGCGCTGAGGCTGCGCCGCCGACATTGGCTTGGCTGCCTACGGCCATGTAGAACACTGGCGCTTTCAACAGACGCGCAACCAACAACATCAAGCCTGCGTGGATAAGCATCCAAATGCCGCCAATCAAGAAGTACTTAGGCACTTCCATAATGGCGCTCACGTCCATATGCAAACCAATGGTCGCTACCAAAATGTAGACAAACAAAGAGCCGATCTTAGATGCACCCACCCCCTCAAGCTTACGCGCTTTCGTAAAGGACAAGGCGACACCCAAAGTGGTCGCAATCACGATCAGCCAGAAGAACTTTTTATCTAAGCTGAAATCTTTCAGTACCGGCATATTCTCGGAAATGTAAGGCGCAATAAGATCCGCGCCCAAGTGACCAAGACCCGCGACACCAAAACCGACGGCTAAGATGAACACTAAATCCGGTAATTTCGCTTCACGGCGGTGTTCGGCTTCGTATTTTTCAACGCGCTCTTTAATCGCTTCAATACCGCTAGTATCAGCACCGATGCGTGCATCGATTTTTTTGCTGTTGGCCGCCATGTACAACAATACCGCCATCCAGAGGTTGGCAACGATAATGTCGACGGTGACCATCGCCGAGAAGATCTCGCCACCGACTTCGTATACTTCTTTCATGGCCGCTTGGTTCGCACCACCACCAATCCAGCTACCGGCAATAGTGGTCATTCCGCGCCATACGGCGTCAGGTCCCGCGCCACCCAGCATTTCAGGGAAAATAGCCGAAACGATAAGCAAGGCAATCGGACCACCAATGACAATACCTAAGGTACCGGTCAAGAATAAAATTAGCAGCTTCGGACCCAGACGGAAAATCGCCTTCAGATCCAAGCTTAAGGTCAGTAACACCAAACAGGTAGGTAACAAGTAGTCCATGACCAGCGGATAGATCGCGGTTTCACTACCATTAACAATGCCAAAGGTGTTCAATAGCGATGGTACAAAATAGCAAAGCAACAGTGCGGGTACCCACTGATAGAATTTCTGCCAGAAAGAGTTCGTACTCTGTTGCGTATAAAATATGGCACCAAGAATTACGGCCAAGAGGCCAAAAATAATGCCATCATTAGTAATTAAGGGAGCAGCTTCCACGTTCACCTCTTATCGTTATTATAATTAATGCAAAACGGTTTGCGGGGTTGTCCAATTTTCTAACTGCAGGCGCAAAAGTTGCGCACTCGGATCATCGGGGCATTGTTCGACAAAATACTGATAGTCGTCAAGCGCAACGTGATTACAGTCTAATTCTTCCAAGATATAACCACGATCACGAATCTCGTAGGGGTCGTCAGGCAGAATCGCCAACAACATATGTACCGTGGTTAACGCATCTGCAAAGCGCCGGTCGCTGATAAATGCGTGTTTGAGCTCACTTAGGTAGCGTACCAAAATGTGCTTTTGTTCAGCGGCTTCAAGCTTATCCCAACTGAAGTCTTCGCTACCTTCAGTGGCATCTTCAAAACGTTCCTGCACTTGTTCACCCAGCAACAAATCACCACTGCTTGGATCGACAAAGTAGCTGTGCTGTTCGTGATCAAAACGCAGCAGCGGATAATCTGGAAAATCAATGAGCTCAAGCTCTAAGCCAAAGTAATTCGCGGCTTCTTGCAGCAGCAATGCCAAGCTAAAAGGCTCACCGGTACGCAACCGAATCGCGCGATCAACAAGCACCCTTTTATTGGTTAAAAGTTGCTCTGGTGCCTTACTAAAGCCTAATTGCCAATAAAAAACGCGGCAAAGTTCGCGCAATCGTTCAACACCATCAAGTTTACTCAACTCCGAGTGCTCTTTCAGACCACTAAGCTGTTGATAAAACGAACTGACATAATGGTCGCTATCCGCATGGAAAACACGACTCACCTCCCATAAAATCTCAATGGTCGGTAACAGTTCGTGATCGACGTGTTCTAAGTACGAAAACCGCATAGTACTTTGCATAGCATCCTTTAAATTACGAATTAACCAATCAGCGCTTGCTTGCTAAAAGCAACGTGAAACAAAAAGCCGATCCAGCCCAAGGCAACAATAAAACCGCCGAAGCGTAGCGCCGCCGTTTGTGCCTTCATCGCTACTAAACCAAACGCAATGTAGCCCACTAAACCGAGTAACTTGTTACCCAGCCATGAAGTTTCCCATGGCCATTGGCCTAGATGCAGCAACAAGCCAATGATGGTTAACAACAAGAAGGTATCAATCACATGGGGAACAATCTTCACCCACTTCTGTTGCGCCACTTTGGCATCGATGCTGCGCCAAAAAAATCGAAGCACAAATAATAGCACACTTATGGCCACGAACGTGACATGGAGATGTTTTAACGCGATGTATGGGATCACTTTGAGTCCTCTTGTTCTAATTGTTGTTGCACCGCACGCGCGGCGTCTGGATAGTCGTTGGTCAGTAATTCGATCACCTGCGCGAGACGCTGCTCGAGCGCCTGCCGCTGCTGTTCAACCTGCATAATGTCGCGATAGGAACGCAAAGCGGACATCACACTGGTGAACAGTTTCTGCGAGGTAAGTTCGGTTTTCGCTTTGTAGTCGTTAATATCGTAATTCAATACCACGGCACGCTCCGGTGCCTGCCCCGGCTGCCCCGTGCGTAAAATAATCCGCGCTTGCTGATTGCCCTTGTGCTGGCGAATGTAGTTCGCGACTTGCAACCCTGCATCGTCGGTTTCCATGACCACATCGAGCAAAATCAGGGCCAGATCATCATGACTGTCGATTTGGCTTTTTGCTTCTGCGATAGAGTGCGCACTCAGGAATTCTAGGCCGGCGCCTTCAAAGGTCACGTCCATGAGCGCCAGACGTGTCACCGCGTGAACTTCCTTTTCATCGTCGACGATCAAAATTTTCCATTTCGGCCGCGCTGAGCCAGTATCTGTGGTAGACGTTTCTGGCCGTTCATGGGCGAAGATGAATTCATTCGACATCCGGTTCACTCCTCTTTCCTGCGGGCACTTGGCCCAAGCTCATGCGCTCCAGATTAGCATAATCTCGTGCGCTTTGAACCTGTGTAAAGCCAGCCGCTTGCAAGGCCTTGCGGCATTGTTCGGCCTGTTGCCAGCCATGCTCCAACAGTAACCAACCTCCGGCATTTAAGTAATCGGGCCCGGCGTTCATGATGGCTTGCAGATCGGCAAAGCCCTCGGCATCGGCAACTAGAGCTGAATGCGGTTCAAAACGCACATCACCTTGTTGTAAATGCGGGTCAGCGGCATCTATGTAGGGAGGATTACTCACAATCAGATCAAAGCGCTGCGGGCCAACCTGGCTAAACCAATCGCTTTCGCGAATAGCCACATCAAGCCCTAAAGCTTGGGCATTGTCTTGGGTCAAGGTTACCGCGGCAGCGGATTTATCGACCGCCATGACCTGCCAATTGGGGCGCTCACTTTTCAGCGCTAAGGCAATGGCACCGGTACCGGTGCCTAAGTCGAGCACTCTCGCCTGCGCTGGCAAGGGTAATTGCAAAGCCCGCTCAACCAAGCATTCGGTATCTGGCCGCGGAATCAAGGTACTCGCATTCACTTTTAAGGTTAACGACCAAAACTCCCGTTCTCCCAGCAAGTGTGCCACAGGCACGCCACTTAGGCGTTGCTGCAAAAGGTGCTCAGCCGTCGCAAGTTGCGCTGCCTCGAGCTCTTTTTCAGGCCAGGTATGAAGAAAGGTGCGTGAACAGGCCAGCACATGCGTCAGTATGACTTCGGCATCTAATTGCGGCGTTGCATGCGCCGCATCACGCTCAGAAATACTGACAGTAATGCTATCGCGCGCGTGCCGAAGCCAGGCCTGAATTTGCACTTTAGCCCTGCTGTTCAGCTAACGCAGCAAGTTGATCCGCGTGGTGTTCTTGCACTATGGCGTCAAGTATCAAGTCTAGCGCGCCATTCAAGACTTCATCCAAGCGATACAGAGTCAAATTGATGCGATGATCACTGACCCGCCCTTGCGGATAGTTGTAGGTACGAATGCGCTCTGAGCGGTCGCCACTAGCCACCAAGCTACGCCGAGTCGCTTGTTCTTCAGCTAAGCGCTTGTCATCGGCTGCTTGCTGCAAACGTGCCTGTAGCACGGACATCGCTTTGGCGCGGTTTTTATGCTGCGAGCGTTCATCCTGACACTCCACCACTATGCCCGACGGAATGTGGGTGATACGAATCGCTGAATCGGTACGGTTAACGTGCTGGCCACCTGCGCCAGATGCGCGAAAGGTATCGACGCGCAAATCGGCTGGATTAATTTCAATGGCTTCAGCTTCAGGCACTTCTGGCAATACCGCCACGGTACAAGCTGAAGTGTGCACACGCCCTTGCGACTCCGTCTCTGGGACCCGTTGCACGCGGTGGCCGCCCGATTCAAACTTCATGCGCCCGTAAGCGCCGGCGCCAGAAACATGGGCAATCACTTCTTTGTAGCCACCGTGTTCGCCTTCATTGGCGTTGACGATGCTGACCCGCCAACCGTGCTGCTCAGCATAACGGCTATACATGCGGAATAAATCTCCGGCGAAAATAGCGGCTTCGTCGCCGCCGGCGCCAGCTCGAATTTCTAAGTAACATGGGCGATCGTCGTTGGGATCGCGCGGCAGTAACAGGATTTGCAGTTGTTGGGCCAGTTCTTCTTGTTTGGCTTGCGCTGATTCTAACTCCAACTGCCCCATTTCACGCATCTCGGCGTCATCTTCCGCCAGCATTTCTTCGGCTGCGGCGGCATCTTCCTGGGCCTGTTGATAATCACGAAAACACTTTACCAACTCTTCCAGTTGCGCGTATTCACGTGAGAGCGCTCGAAAGCGCTCTTGGTCCGCAATAATGCCAGCATCACTAAGGAGATGCTGCACTTCTTCGTAGCGCTCGAGCAAGGCTTCGAGTTTGCGGGTAATCGAAGGATTCATCATAAGTTTAAGAAACCTTAATCGTTATCGTTATAAAGTTGTTGGAAGACCGCGAGCGTTTGGTAATCGCCTTTCGCTCCGGCTTCACGCAATGTTCGTGTTGGGGCATGTAAAAACTGTTTGGTCAAACGCTGCGTCAATTCGGTCATGACTTCTTCCGCTGGCTTACCCGCCGCGAGTTGATTACGTGCCCGCTGTAACTGGTCCTGCGCAAGCTGCTCGGTATGTTGGCGATAGTCGCGCAAGACATCGACATGATCCAGACCGCGCAACCAGGTCATAAACTGTTCGGTTTGCTCAAGAATCATGGCTTGCGCTTGCGCAGCCGCCTCTTCACGGTTACGCATGTTTTCTTGAATAATGCCTTGCAGGTCATCAACACTGTACAAGTAAGCATCACTCAGCTCATCCACTTGTGCTTCAATATCGCGCGGCACCGCCAAATCAATCAGTAACATAGGCTTGCGCTTACGTTGCTTCAAGGCGCTTTCAATCAGCCCTTTACCAATAATGGGCAAGGTACTCGCTGTGGATGAAATGACAATATCGGCTTGCGGCAATAACTCCGGCAGTTCACCCAAGGTATGGGCTTGCCCCTTAAACTTGGTCGCCACAGCTTCGGCGCGCATCAAGGTTCGGTTCGCAACCATTAGTCGCTGTACACCGATTTCCGTCAAGTGCTGTGCTACCAGTTCTGCAGTATCACCGGCACCGACCAGCAACACCGATGACTGCTCGAGATCAGCAAAAATGTGCCGTGCTAAATTGACGGCGGCAAAGGCCACTGACACTGCATTTTCGCCCACCGCAGTCTCGCTGCGTACGCGTTTGGCAATGTGAAAAGTTTGCTGAAACAGGCGTTCAAGAATGCCGCCAACACTGGCTTGATTCTTAGCAAACTGAAAGGCTTGCTTCACTTGCCCCAGAATTTGCGGCTCGCCCAAAATAAGCGAATCCAAGCCACTGGCGACACGCATTAAATGATCGATCGCGGCGGCATCGGTGTGGCAGTAACTGTGACTCTGCAAAGCGGTGGCAGCAACACCATGATAGCCCGCTAGCCAGCCCAGCAATAAATCACTTGAGGGCCCGTTCACGCCATCTGCATGACAATAAATCTCGGTACGGTTGCAGGTTGACACTATCACAGCTTCACGCACACCCGTCTGCTCGCGCAGAGCTGGCAGAGCGCTATGGAGCTGCTCAGGCGAGAACGCTATTTGCTCGCGTAAGTCAACGGAAGCGGTTTTATGGTTAACACCGAGTGCAAAAATAGTCATAATGGAAAAAAGCGAGCCTCTGGCACAGCAAAACGCCGCTAATTGTACGTTAAAGGCCGCATGATGAAAAGCACACCAAACCTTGGACAAGTCCATGATACGACGCTTATTGCTCTTGTTTTCTCTTGCTCTGGCAGGCTGCGCAGCGCCGCCAGCAGAAATTCCGATGAGCGCAATCGATGCCAACGCTGTCGCACGGCATCAAGATCAAGTTGCAACTTTGCAGCAATGGCGCTTGCGCGGCCAAATTGCCCTGTTCAACCTCACCCAAGACGAACGCGACTCGGTGTACTTGGAGTGGCGACAAACCCCTGAGCAGCTCAATCTACGTTTTTATCACCCACTCAAAGGCACGCTGGCACGTTTAGAACAAACTGCCACGGGGGCAATCTATTACGACGAAGACGAACAAGCCTACCACGGCGCTAACGCAGAAGCGCTGGTCGCCCGCCTGTTCAACTTTGAGCTGCCGATCAACCTGCTGCAACAAGTGGTGACGGGCGTGCAACCCAAAGGCGCTGAGCAACAGCGCTACCTGCTGCTGAATGAGCAAGAACGACCCCTAGCGCCCTTAATGAGCTACCTAGTCAGTCGCAATAACCAACAGTGGCAAGTGCAACTGGGCGATTACGAGCAGCAGCAAAATGTGCTTTTCTTACCGCAAAGTGTTGAGCTACGCAGCACCGACTGGCGCATTAAGTTACGGGTGAGCGAATGGAAACTCTAGTTTTACCAGCGCCAGCAAAACTGAATTTGTTTTTGCATATTACCGGTCGGCGCGCTGATGGCTACCACGAACTACAAAGTGTTTTTCAATATTTGGATCACCACGATGTGCTGAGTTTCACGCGCTTAAGTTCACCGGAAATCACTTTCCAATGCTCCGATCCAGCCCTCGACACACCCGATAATTTGGTTGTGCGCGCGGCGCAACTGCTGCAACGCCAGCAAGCTGTTGCACAAGGCGCGCGGATTATTCTCGATAAACGCCTACCCTATGGCGGTGGACTAGGCGGTGGTTCCTCTGACGCGGCAACAACCCTGTTGGGCCTAAATCAACTATGGGATTTGCGGCTTAGTGCTGATCAGCTTGCTGAGCTAGGACTGCAACTTGGCGCCGATGTCCCAGTGTTTGTGCGGGGCCAAGCGGCCTTTGCCGAGGGCGTAGGCGAAAAACTTTACCCCGTACAACCCAGTAGTCCTTGGTACTTAGTGATTGATCCTGGCGTGCACATCAGTACCGCAACGCTATTTCAACACCCTGAATTGAAACGAGATTACGCTCCGTTGCCGCGCGAAACATGGCAGCAACACACAACCGAAAATGCCTTTGAACCACTGGTCCGCCAACTGTATCCCGAAGTTGCCAAGGCCCTCGACTGGTTGGTAGAATACGCGCCAACTCGGCTTACCGGTACCGGTGCCTGTATTTTCGGTGCTTTTGAGAGCCAAGAATTAGCGCGTGCAGCGCTTGCACGGATGCCTGCTCAATGGAATGGCTTTGTCGCACGCGGTTTAAACGAATCCCCGGTCTGCCAGCAACTGCGGCAGGCTTCAACTGACAACCTGACCAACCAAGATTGAGGTTTAGTGTGCCTGACATGAAGCTCTTTGCTGGCAACGCCACGCCAGAACTCGCCCAAAAGATTGCTGACCGACTCTATATCAAACTCGGCGACGCCGAAGTTGGCCGTTTTAGTGACGGTGAAATCAGCGTCAAAATCAACGAAAACGTTCGTGGTTCTGACGTTTTTATCATTCAATCGACCTGTGCACCGACCAACGACAATCTGATGGAACTTATTGTCATGGTTGATGCGTTGCGCCGTGCCTCTGCTGGCCGTATCACTGCTGTCATGCCTTACTTTGGCTATGCGCGCCAAGACCGTCGTGTACGCTCAGCGCGGGTGCCGATTACCTCGAAAGTTGTCGCTGATTTCTTATCCAGCGTTGGTGTTGACCGTGTCTTGACCGTCGACTTGCACGCCGAGCAGATTCAAGGCTTCTTCGACGTTCCTGTTGACAACGTTTTTGGTACGCCGGTGTTACTTGAGCACTTGAGCAAGCAAGAATTCCACAATCCGGTTGTCGTTTCACCTGACATCGGTGGTGTCGTTCGTGCCCGCGCAATGGCGAAACTGCTCGAAGATATCGACCTTGCGATCATCGATAAACGTCGCCCGCGCGCCAATGAATCACAAGTGATGCACATCATCGGTGACGTCCAAGACCGTGACTGCATTATTGTCGACGACATGATCGACACTGGCGGTACACTCTGTAAAGCCGCAGATGCACTTAAAGAAAACGGTGCCCGTCGCGTCTTCGCCTATGCAACACACCCCGTATTTTCAGGTAATGCCGTCGCCAATATTCGCGAGTCGAACATCGACCAAGTGGTCGTGACCGATAGCATTCCATTAAGTGCCGAAATGAAAGCATTAGGTAAGGTCCATCAGTTGACCCTAAGTGGCATGTTGTCAGAAGCGCTGCGCCGCGTAAGCAACGAAGAATCCATCTCGGCCATGTTCGAGTATTGATTGAATTTTGCGGGCGCGGGTGGTACTATTCCGCGCCCTCGAAAATGAGCGAGGAAAGTGTCGGGATTTGGTCGCGAATCACCGACTTATTTTTATTTAACGGAGACAATCCACTATGTCGGATATCGATTATACTATTCAAGCAGAACTGCGTACTGATACAGGGAAAGGTGCGAGCCGCCGCCTGCGTCGCGCAGACAAAGTGCCTGCAATCTTGTACGGTGCGAACAAAGAAGCTGTGTCATTGACCCTTGATCACAACAAAGTGAACAATATGGCTGATTACGAAGGCTTCTATTCGCACATTTTGACTTTGGTCATCGACGGCAAGAAGCATCAGGCTATCTTGAAAGACATTCAACGTCACCCATACAAGCCTAAATTGACTCACCTTGACTTCCAACGCGTAGAAAAAGGTCAGAAGTTACACACGCACGTACCATTGCACTTCTTGAACGAGAAGTCAGCGAAAGGCGTGAAAGACGAAGGCGGTGTTATTGTTCACCACGTAAATGACGTTGAAATCACTTGTTTGCCGAAAGACTTGCCAGAGTACTTGGAAGTTGACGTAGCAAACATGGCGATTGGCGACACCTTGCACTTAACTGACTTAGCATTGCCAAACGGCATCGAGCTGGTTGAGTTAACCAAAGGTGAAGATCATGACCAAGCGGTCGTTTCTATCACTGCACCACGTGTAGAGAAAGAAGAAACTGAAGAAACTGAAGAAGTTTCTCCAGAAGTACCAACCGCTAAAGAAAGCGAAGAAGACAAAAAAGACGAAGAATAAGGCATTATGTCGACAATTCGTCTACTCGTGGGCCTGGGAAATCCAGGCCCCGAATATTCCCAAACCCGCCATAATGCAGGCTTCTGGTTGGTCGAAGAGTTCGCCCGCCGCCATAACTTGAGCTTGCAACCCGAAACAAAATTCTTTGGTCATACCGCGCGCCTACAAAAAGGTGCATGGGACGTACGTCTGCTCGAACCGATGACGTTTATGAACAAAAGCGGAAAATCGGTAGGTGCTTTGGCGAACTTCTTCAAAATCAAACCAGAGGAAATTCTGGTTGCTTATGACGAACTCGATTTACCTCCCGGCGTAGCAAAATTTAAAACCGGCGGCGGAAGTGGTGGCCATAACGGGATCAAGGACATGATTGCTGCCCTTGGTAGCCCGGATTTTCATCGCTTACGTATTGGTATCGGTCATCCTGGACACAAAAGCAAAGTGACCGGCTATGTGCTTGGCAAAGCGCCTGCACAGGACCAGCATTTGATGGACGATACCATTGCGCAAGCTTGCAACAGTATAGAATTGTTGCTCGACCAAGATATGCGTGCTGCCCAACAGCATCTGCATAGTTTTAAAGCACAGGTTTAAAGCACAGAGAGAGAATTAATATGGGATTCAAATGCGGTATCGTTGGTTTGCCAAACGTCGGTAAATCTACTTTGTTTAACGCCTTAACCAAAGCTGGTATTGAAGCTGCCAACTTCCCTTTCTGTACCATTGAGCCAAATACTGGCGTGGTTGCAGTACCTGACCCACGTCTAGACCAGCTTGCAGCCATCGTGAATCCGCAGCGGGTGTTACCAACCACTATGGAATTTGTGGATATCGCCGGCCTCGTTAAAGGCGCGTCGAAAGGTGAAGGTTTGGGCAACCAATTCCTCGCCAATATCCGTGAAACCGACGCCATCGGTCACGTGGTACGTTGTTTTGAAAACGACAACATCGTGCACGTTGCCGGGCAGGTGAACCCGCAAGAAGATATTGAAGTCATCAATACCGAACTGGCGTTGGCCGACCTCGACAGCGTCGAAAAAGCTATTCACCGTTTAGGCAAAAAGGCCAAAGGCGGCGACAAACAAGCCGTAGCTGAAATTGCCGTGCTTGAGAAGTTATTGCCAGCGTTGGAAAACGGTGACATGGCCCGCTCAGTTGAGCTCAGCAAAGACGAGCGCGCAACCATTCGCTCTTACAACCTGTTGACCCTCAAGCCAACCATGTACATTGCCAACGTCAATGACGATGGCTTCGAGAACAATCCGTACCTCGACAAAGTTCGCGAAATCGCGTCGAAGGAAGACGCCATCGTAGTTCCAGTATGTGCTGAGATTGAAAGTGAAATTGCCGAGCTTGATGACGACGAAAAAGCCGAATTTATGGCGGACTTGGGCATCGAAGAACCTGGTTTGAACCGTGTTATTCGTGGCGGTTACGAGCTGCTAAACTTACAGACTTACTTTACAGCAGGTCCGAAAGAGGTACGTGCATGGACCATTCCTATCGGCGCAACGGCCCCGCAGGCCGCAGGTAAAATCCACACCGACTTCGAAAAAGGCTTTATCCGCGCTGTTGTGGTTGCTTTTGACGACTACATTGCCCACAAAGGTGAGCAAGGCGCTAAAGAAGCCGGTAAACGTCGCGAAGAAGGGAAAGAGTATATCGTTAAAGACGGCGACGTGATTTTGTTCCGCTTTAACGTTTAAGTACCTAGCTAGACATCTTTGCAAAAGAGCCCACTTCGGTGGGCTTTTTAGTGTCCGTCAGATACCACAGGAAGATCGTCGCGACTGCCCCACTCCGACCACGAGCCATCATAGAGTTTGATATTCCGACAGCCCGCAAGATGCGCTGCTACAAGTAAAATCGCGGCGGTGATTCCAGAGCCGCAGGTCGTGATCGCAGGTTGTTGAACCTGAATACCCAAGGTTGAAAACGTCTGCTTGAGCGCTTCAACAGACGCAAAACGATGACCTTCTATTACCTGCGCAAACGGTAAGTTCTTAGCATTTGGTATATGCCCAGCACGCATGCCCTCGCGCGGCTCACCTTTTGCTCCCGAAAAGCGCTCGGCTGAACGTGCATCGACCACCAAAGCATCTCCCGACTGACAAGCCTGTAACACCTCGCGCCAGTCTGCTAGCCACTCAATATTCAAATGCGCTACCACTGTTCCCGTATCCGTCGGTGTTTGATAACGGCTTTCAAGCGGACGTTGTTCGGCTAACCATTGCGGTAAACCGCCATTTAAAATAAAGCTGTTGGTAATACCCATGGCTTGCAGCACAACCCACGCACGAGGCGCAGAATAGATTCCTTGATTGTCATACAACACCACAATGTCATCGGCTTTTACATCATTGCGCTGTAACCAAGAGGTCACCTGTGTAGCGGAAGGGAAGGTATTGGGCAGCGGTGCACCCGTATCAGTAAGCTCGCGCTCAAGCGCAAGATCTCGAGCTCCTGGAATCACTTGTAGCTGTTCGTATTCAATGGGTGTACGGCCGACAACGTTTTGCATGCTGGCATCAAAGATTTTCACCTGCGAGTCATCTAAGTGGTCCGCAAGCCACTTTGTACTGACGGTTGGCGCAGATGGTAAAGATGCAGGCAAGCTCACCGTTATTGCCCCACGATCTCGGCGTGAAAATCGGCGAGAATGTCGAGCAGTTGGTTTTGTGCCGAGACCGGCACCTCATGCTGCTCCATCGCAGTAATTAGATTTTCTACAATGGCATTAAACTCGCTACGGGTTATTCCCATGCCCGTATGCACCTCAACCATGTTGGCGCCTTCATAGCTACAAGGGCCGCCCACCAGCTCGCAAACATGCTGACTGATCATGCGATGAAAGCGATCAATATCGGCATTTGCGAAGTGTTCGATAACTCGCTCATCTTCAGCGATTTCCAGCACAAAGGTCGCCATTAAGTCGTCAATGCCCTGCTTTTCGCCTAGCGCTTGGTACAAGTCACTCGCCTGAGCAGTAAAGCTCGCCAAAAAAAAGCCAAGACTAAACAGGCTCATTCTCAAGAATTTCATTGCCACCACTCCTTAAAAACTCACCTGCAGCGAGGCGTAAGCACCAGTTTGATCCGGAAGGCCTGCTATCGACTTCAAATCCACGTAGGCCAGCACTACTGCCACGGTCTTATTGGGGAACCAACCGACAAAAACATCGCGCCAGTCGTACTCTTTGGCAAAACCTAAGTTATCGGGCTTTTGCCGATACTCGACACCCACCAACCAATGCCGATTCACGAACATACCCAGACTCGCCTCGCTGACATAGTCGTAACTGTCATTTTTATCGCCGCCAAAACCAAGTAAACCCAACTGGTTCGCTTTGGTTGCCCGCAAGGTGTAATTCGCCACCCACGTACGGTCTAAAGGCCCTGCTAACCAGGCTTTTGCAGCACTGAAGTAAAAATCGGTACCGCTATCGTCTTTAGCGCCGACTGCTGCTGGTAGATCAAAGGTTTGATTGCGTTTGTGCTGCAATCCCACACTCAACTGCGGCATATCGCCATAAACCAAGTCGCCGGCAACCCGGACTTTGAGGCCGAAAATATCTTGTTTAAGGTCACCACCAATAGTATTGAGGCCCAAGCGTTGTTGCGCGAAGCTGACTTCAACTCGGTTACCGTAGGTAACATTGAGACTTTGCACGCCAAGTTGAAAGTCTTCGACGTCGGCAAAGTTGCCGTTCACGGTGGCGCCCCATTGCCCCTCTTCGGCATAGCTAGCTGTTGTTGCCCAAGGCACGATACCACCACCGCCAGAGCCTTCAATGGAGGTCACCGCACCTGTGGCTAATAACTTGCCATCGTCGGCGTAAACCGCCGGGCAAATCGCACCCATAGTGGCAACTAAACACAGCCCCGCAAGCTGCACCCCTGCTTTAGTCATCTTTATTGCCCTTCTTTTGCTGTGGACTCTTCTGTACCCTAAATTTCTCTGCATCGTGCGCTAACCATTGTTCGAACTCGTGTGCCGCCAGTGGTCGGCTAAAGTAGTAGCCCTGCAGCGTGTCACATTCCATGGTCTGCAGGAGTTGCCAAGCTGCTTTTTCTTCAACTCCCTCAGCGACGGTCTGCAGCTTGAGCTGATGGGCGA
This sequence comes from Pseudidiomarina sp., assembly GCA_048267225.1. GTDB lineage: Bacteria > Pseudomonadota > Gammaproteobacteria > Enterobacterales > Alteromonadaceae > Pseudidiomarina. Next base: position 228,480 of record JBLWXY010000004.1, on the reverse strand, counting down.
GGGTCAGTGTTGACTGCACGATGATGCGGTCGTTTTCATCACTATCGAGACCGCGAATAAAGCTCTGATCGAGTTTCAACTTATCGAGTGGTAAATGTTTCAACTGCGCCAGCGACGCATAGCCGGTGCCATAATCATCAAGTGCAATTTTACAACCTAAACGACGCAGCTCTTCTAAGCGTTGTTGGGCTTGCTCCAGATCCGCCATGACCGCACTCTCGGTCACTTCAAGGGTAAGCTTACTGGCGTGTAGGTGACGATCAGTAAGTTCCGCGGCGATAAAGGTGACAAAGTCCTCATCTTGTAAGTCTAACGCTGACAAGTTGACCGACATCTGCACATCGATACCCTGCTCCAACCAATATTGCTGCTGGTCTAGCGCCGCTTGGCACACCCACCGCGTGACCCGCAAAATATCACCGGATTGTTCAGCGAGTGGAATAAACTCATCGGGTCGAATCACGCCAAGTTGATCGTGCTGCCAACGAATGAGCGCCTCTGCGCCGATAACGCGTCCTGTCGCGCAATCCATCTTGGGTTGATAATGCAACTGCAACTTGCGATGACTAATCGCGTCGGGCAATGCTTGCAAGATCTGTAACCGGCGTAAGTAACTTTCGTCGCTACCTTGCTGATAATTAGCAATAAGCTGTTTTTCGGAGCGTGCGAGCTGCGCCGCAAGCTGTGCACGACGTACAAGTACATCGACGTTGTGGCCAAATTCAGGAAAACGTATACTGCCCGCGCGAAACTCTAAGCGATAGCTCGCTTCACCGACATGCCACTGTGTGCGTTGCAGGGCCTGAAGGCGCTGCGCCAGACTGCTTTCTGCGGTTGTCGCACAAAGCACTACAAATTCATCACTGGCCAAGCGCGCAACAAAACACTCTGGGGCGAAAATCTCCTGTAAACGTTGCGCAACCTGCTGCAATACTTTATCGCCAAAGCTCTGCCCCAGCCGATCGTTAAGCCCCCGAAAGCGCATAATATTCAGCACCAACATGACCCCTGACTGCTGCTGAGCCAAGCGTTCATTAAGTGTCTTGGTGAACGACTCGCGGTTAGGCAACTGGGTCAACAAATCATGCTCAAGCTGATAGACAATGCGTTGCTCCCTCTCGGCAATAGCCTCACGCATGGTGTCAAAGGTCTCACCGAGCTGTCCAAACTCATCTTGACGCTGAAAATTTAGCGGTGCATCGTAGCGGCCTTGGCGCAAAGCTTCTGCAGCTTGGGTTAAACGCGCCAGTGGTCGATTAAAATAGCGAGCGGTGGCAAACGCCAAAACCAGCGCGACCAGCAAAGTCGCGAGGCCGAAACCCAAGTATTGAGTGCGCAAGGTATCAAAGGCTTGTGTCGCCTCACTACGCGAAGTACTGACCAACAAGTCGATAGCATTGAACGTTGAAAAATGGCCCGCCAACTCCGCTCCAGATAACCATTCGTTAAGGCGTTGGTCTGCCGCCGCGGCCAAGAGTTCTTGTTGCAGTGGCTGCGCTAAACTTGAGGCTAGCACCCGCTGACCTTGATTATCGAAGAAGGTCAGATCAGCGTTGGTAAGCTGCTTCAATCCTTCGGCCAGTTGATCATCAATGACGAAGCCCAATGTAGCGTAAGCAATCACATCAGGCGCGCGCACCGGCACCGTGACCAATTGAAACAATTCACCATCAATAAGCCGGATCCCACGCAGGCGAGTGAAGTCTGTCTCCACCGAGAGCTGGTGCGTACTGGCAAGCTCCTCACCATTCACGCCGTACAGCGCCATTAGCTGTGTGCCAATACGGTCGCCGTGGTTCACCATGGCGGAAACCAAGGTAGCTTGGTCGCCACTCGCCACCGCTTCACGAAAACCAAAATCGTCGGCTAAGACTTGCGCCGCTTGCTCTAACTGCTCGCCGCGACGTTTCAGTAGCTCACCGAGGACCCGCTCACTTACCGCCAGCTCGCGCTCAACGGTCAATTCAGCTTGCTTATTGGTCGCCAACGACACCGCCACCAAGGTAGCAAGCAACACGCCCCCCGCTAAACCAATGAAGATCAGCAGTAGCCGCGAACGAAAACTAATGCGCATGCTCTTTCAACTTATTGAAGCGCTGTTGCAGCGATGAAGGTTCTGGTGGTGTCTGTTGCTGTGGTTGTACCGGCAATTGCACAGCAATCTGCTCGACACCTTCGGCGACAGCCACACGACGCTCACTGGTTGCCGTTTCACCGAGACCCGGATACCAAACAAAGATGTCCGCACTGTCATTGTAGAAGTGAAGTTGCGCTTGACCTTGCGCATCAGTCACAACCGACTGTTCACGTGGGCTCACATAAAGATAAGCGCGCATGTGGTCATGGATATTACAGCCTAAGACCACGACGCCAGGTTGATCAAAAGTGATCGCTGGCGCCTCGAGGTTACTATACAAAGGTAACTCGAAGGTTTTGCTCGGTGAGAACGAATAGACCTGATGGCGAATGTTATCGCTATTAGGAAAACGTACTTGCGTTCCCGGCTGAACCGTCGAGATGAATGGGGAAAAGAGCCGATCCACCTGATCAATAAATGCCGTTTCACTAGCTGGCTCTTGCCGTGGTTGGTCGGTCGAAACCACCGCCAAAGGTAAGGGTTGTCCTTGACTATCGGTGACGGTCACTTGCACTTGCCGGGCGGTGGCCGCCGAGCAAAACAGCAGGCTCGTCAAAGCTGTCATAGCGAATAAATTTCGACGGGCAGTTTGAAAGTTCAGCATTTGCACCCCATGCTTATTATTATGATTCAGTGAATCCCGACTAGAGGAAACAAGTATGTCGAAGAAAGCTCGTATCGAAAAAGATAGCATGGGAGAAATAGAGGTACCAGCAGAAGCGCTCTGGCGCGCGCAAACCGAACGTGCTCGACAGAACTTTCACCTCAGCAACCTGCGTTTTCCCGCACGCACCATCAGTGCCCTAGCTCATATTAAAGCGGCTGCGGCTCAAGCTAACGCGGACCTCGACTTACTCACCGAAGCTCAGGCTGCAGCTATTGTGCAGGCGGCCGACGCTATTAGCGCAGCGCCTGATATGAGCCAGTTCCCCCTCGATATCTTTCAGACCGGTTCTGGTACCAGCACCAATATGAATATGAACGAGGTTTTGGCGGAAACGGTTCACCGCGCTAACGGCCCCAAGGTGCACCCGAATGACCACGTTAATTGCAGCCAGAGCAGTAACGATGTTATTCCGACCAGCATTCAGGTCAGTTGCGTATTGGCTTTGCACGACGAATGGCTGCCCGCCATTGTGCATTTGCAGCGCACCATTGAAGAAAAAGCTCAAAGCCTAGAAGAAGTGATGAAAACGGGGCGCACCCATTTAATGGATGCCATGCCGATCACTATGGCGCAGGAGCTACGTGCGTGGAGCACCCAGTTACATCACTGCCAACTGAATATTAATGAAGTGTGTGAACGCCTACGTGCCCTGCCCCAAGGCGGCACTGCCGTCGGCAGCGGTATTAACGCACCACAAGCCTTTCGCCAACAGTTTTGCCAGCATTTGAGCGAACGTACCGAGCAGTATTTTCACCCAGCAACTAATGCCTTCGCTGGGATCTCGGGGCAAGAACTCAGTCTGCAACTGGCGGGCGCATTAAATGCCTGTGGCGCCGTGTTACTGAAAATCAGCAATGACTTGCGCTGGATGAATAGCGGGCCATTGGCAGGGCTTGGCGAAATTGAACTAAAAGCCTTACAACCCGGCAGCAGTATTATGCCCGGCAAGGTGAATCCAGTCATTCCTGAGGCCGTGGCCATGGTTTCCGCACACCTTGCCGGCAGTTACCAGACCATCGCCACAGCGGCACAACAGGGTAACTTCCAACTCAACGTGATGTTACCGCTGATTGCGTATCACCTCATTGAAAGCATTGAGATCAGCGCCAAAGCCATGCGCAGCCTCGCCGATGACGCCATTGCTGATTTCAACGTTAAACATGACGGCCTTGAAGAAGCATTGGCGCGCAACCCAATTTTGGTCACGGCATTGAATTCGGTGATTGGGTACAACGAAGCAGCAAAAATCGCCAAGCGAGCTTATCAGGAGCAACGCCCTGTCATCGACGTCGCCGAAGAAATGACCGACCTTTCACGGGCCGAACTTGAAACCTTACTGGATCCGAAAAAACTTACCCACGGGGGCATTCCCGGGGGCGATTAATTTGATCTCATCAAAGGAGTAACTATGAGCGAACATGTTGTGATTACAGGCGCTAACCGCGGTATTGGCTTAGCCCTCGCCACGCAATTTAAACAACGCGGCGCAAACGTCACTGCGGTCTGCCGCAAACCCTCAGCTGAACTGGAACAACTCGGCGTTGCTATCATTGATGGCATTGACGTCACCGACGCAAAGGCGCGTGAGCTACTCGCCGAGCGCCTTGCTGACGAGCCGATTGATATTCTTATCAATAACGCCGGCATTCTCGAAGGCGACAACTTCGACAGCTTTGCCACCGACAGCATACAACGCCAGTTCACCGTCAATGCCGTGGCACCATTAGAGCTGAGCCGCACGCTGCGGCCACTATTGAAGAAAGACAGCAAGTTGATTCTGATCACCTCGCGCATGGGCTCAATGGCCGACAATGGCTCTGGCGGACAGTACGGTTACCGAATGAGCAAGGCCGCACTCAACGCCGCTGGCGTCTCACTGGCCAATGACCTCAAAGATGCCGGAATCGCCGTTGCGATGCTGCACCCCGGCTACGTACAAACCGACATGGTCAACAACCGTGGCGACATCAGCGCCGAAGAAGCCGCCTCGCGTTTGGTTAAACGCATCGACGAGCTCACGCTCGCGACTACCGGTTGCTTCCGCCACAGTAATGGCGAAGATTTGCCCTGGTAAAGATACTGGCGTTGATTAAATAACCAAACGAACGGTTTTTTGAGCAAACGCGCCAGCAAACGCGTTTTTTTGCGAAAAAGAGGTTGACGCTTGAGTCCCTGATTTGCATAATACGCGCCGCACTCACCGAGCGCAGTTTGAAAAATTTTGGTATGGCTACGTAGCTCAGCTGGTTAGAGCACAGCACTCATAATGCTGGGGTCGCAAGTTCGAATCTCGCCGTAGCCACCAACCAAATTGCAATGGGCGGACGTGGTGGAATTGGTAGACACGCTGGATTTAGGTTCCAGTGCCTCACGGCGTGAGAGTTCAAGTCTCTCCGTCCGCACCAACCTTTCACGGTGAGCGCAAGTTTTTAAGCCTAAGTTGGGGTATAGCCAAGCGGTAAGGCAGCGGGTTTTGATCCCGCCATTCCCAGGTTCAAATCCTGGTACCCCAGCCATCTCACTGCTTGTTGCGGTGGTGGCGGAATTGGTAGACGCGCTAGCTTCAGGTGCTAGTGTCCGAAAGGACGTGAGGGTTCAAGTCCCTCCCTCCGCACCATCTCATACATGGTGGCCGCAACGATGCAAAGAAACCGCCCTCCGGCGGTTTTTTTATGCCTATTTTTCGCTTTCTTCCAATACCCTTTCGCGTTCTCGCTTGTACTCTTGGTAACTCTTGGTGGCCTCGCGCTCACATTCGCGGCGTTCAGCATTGGTCTTGGCATATTGGCATTGCTCAAGACGCTCATCTTCCCAACTATGGTACCAACCTTCAGCAGCACAACCGCTCAATAGCAACGTGCCAACAAGCGAAAGCCCTAGCTTTTTCATCTTAGGTCCACCCCATTGCAGTTTTAATGATCTGATGTTTCAACGGTTTGATCTGCGCCACGGCACCTAACCCCAGGGCTATGGCCGCACGCGGTAAAAAATGTTCGCTACGGAAGCCAAAGTGAATGGCATCCATGGCGCGCATCATTTGCTGGTTCACGCGCACTTGTTGTCGTTCGTAACTTGCTAGCGCTGACGTAAATGGTTCTGCAGCGAGCCGCGCAAAAAGAGCCTGCACATCCGCAAAGCCCAAGTTCACGCCCTGCCCGGCCAACGGATGAATACTGTGCGCTGCATCGCCTATCAGTGCCACACCTCGTGCATCAAAATACCGTAACGCGCGCTGGCGGCGCAATGGAAAACTTGCCTGTTTTTGTAACTTATACGGGCCGATCACATCAGCGAAAGTGACCTGTAGTTTTTGTTCAACTTCAGTCTTGGTCGCATTGTGCCATTCTTCTTCTGCTCGGTAATCAATGAGACATGCTAAATGTTCACCCAGCGGCAATAGTGCATAAGGGCCCTCAGCGCGGAAAACTTCCCAGGTTTCTGTCGGCAACGGTTGTTCAACTTCCGCAATCGCCAATAGACAACGCATGCCATAATCCCAGCCGCGCATGCCTATGCCAGCAGCTTTGGCAACGGCAGAATTTGCGCCATCGGCACCCAGCAATAGATCGTAGTTCAACGTCTGACCATTGCTAAGTGTTATCGCTCGTTGCTCAAGGTCGTAATTCTTTACTTCTGTTTCAGCCAGCAACTTAGCGGCGTCATGCGTGCGCAGTACTTGCCAACAAGCGCGCACTAAGGCTACATTCTCGACCATCACGCCTAACCGTTCAGCATTGACCTCGTCTGCGGCGAAATGAAGTTTTTGTCGATCGCGGGTGGTGACGCTTAAACCGTCATAGCTCAAGAACTTTTGCCCATCGACATGAGTCCAAACGCCGAGCTCGTCTAGCCATTCCACATTTTTTTGGTGGACTGATGAAATGCGTAAATCCCAATCGCTCTTAGCCGTCTCAGCATCAGGTGCTGCACCGCGTTCAAGCAACGTTACTTGGTGTCCGTCACGCAACGCAGCAACTGCCGCACTCGCTCCCACCAAACCACCACCTACAATCACTATTTGCATCGTTAGCTCTTACCCAGTTAACTTAGCCCGCATAATAAAAAACACAGCTCCAAGTATACACAGCCCCGCCCCTGAAATAACTGATCGTGATAAGATAACGGTTCATTTCACTTTTCCTTATTGAATCTAAGGCTTGCATCTAAGGCTTGAATCTATGGCAGTTATGGAAACTCCACAGCGCACGGTGGTCATTGCTTCCTTGCTAGTGATAACAGCGGAACTATGCTTCGCTGGGGTGAGTGCGCTGGTCAAGTATTTGAGCACCGACGTGCCTTCCGAGCAACTGGTGTTTTTCCGTAATTTGATGGCGTTTGTGGTACTGCTGCCTTGGCTTTGGCGCAAAGGGCCAAGTGCGTTTAAAACCAAAGCTTGGAAATTTCACTTAAGTCGCGGTATCGCTGGCTTAGCCGCAATGTATTTATTCTTCTATGCCATCGCCACTATTCCGCTGGCCCAAGCGACACTCGTTCTGCTGTTGTCACCGTTCTTGATTCCAATCATTGGTCGGCTTTGGCTAAAAGAAATGGTGCTACCCCAAACATGGCTGGCTATCGGGATTGGCTTTATTGGTGTGTTTATCTTCTTAAACCCAGCCGCCGCTGAACTCTCGCCGGTTATTGCCGTTGCCTTTGTTGCCGCCTGTCTCGCAGCATTTACTAAAACCTTGATTCGACAAATGTCAGCGACAGAATCCTCGAGCAAGATTGTCTTCTATTTTTCTGCGCTATCGACCTTACTTTCCGCCATTCCCTTAATTTGGCTCGGTAGTCCAATTGCCGCAGAGCATTGGTTCGGTATTTTAGCCATGGGTCTATTGGCCGTCGGCGGTCAACTTGGCATGACCAAAGCTTTCTCCCTCGCCCCCGCAGCAAGGGTCGGTGTGTTTACCTACAGCTCGGTGATTTTTGCCGCGTTAATGGGCTATTGGTTCTGGCAAGAGCCCATCACTTGGTACATGTTTTTGGGCGCTGCAATCATCACTGTGGCAGGTTATCTTGCCATTCGCACACGACGTAAAGCAGAAAGCAGCGGCAAAGTTGGCAGTTGAGGTCAGAACAGGCTAAAATAACGACCCTTTTGACATACACCAACGCAAGTGAGCGCAACAATTTTATGAGCAAGAAGTTATACATCAAAACTTGGGGCTGCCAGATGAACGAGTACGACTCTGCGAAAATGGCAGATCTACTGAAGGCAACCCACGGCTATGAAGTCGCAGCCGAAGCAGAAGATGCTGATTTGATCCTGCTCAATACCTGCTCGATTCGTGAAAAAGCCCAAGAAAAAGTGTTTCATCAGCTCGGTCGCTGGAAAACACTGAAAGACAGCAAGCCAGATCTGGTGATCGGGGTTGGCGGTTGTGTGGCTTCACAAGAAGGCGAGCACATTCGCAGTCGTGCGCCATTTGTCGATATCGTGTTTGGTCCGCAAACCTTGCACCGCTTGCCAGAAATGGTCAAGCAAGTGCAAAGCGACCACACGCCAATGGTGGATATTTCTTTCCCGGAAATTGAAAAATTTGACCGCTTGCCAGAGCCAACCTCAGATGGCCCTTCGGCGTTTGTTTCGATCATGGAAGGTTGCAGCAAATACTGTACGTTCTGTGTGGTGCCTTATACCCGCGGCGAAGAAGTTAGCCGCCCGGTGGATGACGTGCTGTATGAAATCGCGCAGTTGGCAGAGCAAGGCGTACGTGAAGTCAACTTGCTTGGCCAGAACGTCAACGCGTTTCGCGGCGAACACTTCGACGGCTCGGTCTGCCGCTTCTCGGAATTATTGCACTTAGTGGCGGCGATTGACGGTATTGACCGCATTCGTTACACCACCTCGCATCCAGTTGAATTTACCGATGACATTATCGAAGCCTACGCGACCATTCCAGAACTTGTGAATCACTTGCACTTGCCAGTGCAAAGTGGCGCCGATCGCGTGTTAACGCTCATGAAACGTGGCCACACGGCGCTTGAGTACAAAGCACAAATTCGCAAGCTGAAGAAGATTCGCCCTGAAATGGCCATGTCATCTGACTTCATTATTGGCTTCCCAGGTGAAACCGATGCGGATTTCGAAGCGACTATGGACTTGATTCAAGCCGTCGACTTCGATTTGAGCTTCAGCTTTATTTACAGTGCACGCCCGGGCACACCAGCGGCGGACTTGCCTGATGACGTCACTGAAGAAACAAAAAAACAGCGCCTGCAGCTTTTGCAACAGCGCTTGAATCAACAGGCGCACGCCCATGCCCGCCGCATGGTCGGCACCGAACAACGTATTTTGGTGACGGGTCCATCGAAGAAAGATCCGATGGAACTGAGCGGGCGTACCGAAAACAACCGCGTGGTCAACTTCGTGGGTGACCCACGCATGGTCGGTAAATTCGTCGATGTGAAGATCACTGACGTGTTTGCAAACTCACTGCGCGGCGACGTGATTCGGGTTGAAGATGAAATGGGACTGCGCGTCGATACTGCACCGCAGACCATTCTTGCGCGCCAATCTCGCACGCAACCTGATGAGCTTGGTGTGGCTAGCTTCATTCCGCCACAGCAGTCGTCGTAAGCAAGCTAAAAGAGGTTCTTTTGAGTCCACAGCTCACTACATTAGATATCAACCTAGAGCCGGCGGATAGCCGGCGTCTGGCCGAGCTCTGCGGCCCGTTCGATGAAAATTTAAAACACATTGAACGCCGTCTCGGCATAGAAATCACCTACCGTAACGATGCCTTTCGCTTAATTGGTCCGCAACATACCGTCAACGCCGCAGCAAAGCTGCTACGTGACCTGTACGTTGAAACGGCGACAGTGAAAGGCAAAGCCGGCGAAATCGAGCCACAACAAGTGCATTTGGCGATCCAACAAGCCAATGTGCTCGAGCAAGGCCAAGGTGATCCTGCCGCCGAGAAAATGACGCACATTAAGACCAAGCGCGGCATGATCAAGCCACGTAATCATAACCAAGCCGAATATGTGCGTGCGATTTTAAGTCACGACGTGAACTTCGGCGTGGGCCCTGCGGGTACGGGTAAAACCTATCTGGCCGTAGCCGCGGCCGTTGATGCGTTGGAACGGCAAGAAATACGCCGCATTCTGCTTACCCGCCCAGCGGTTGAAGCTGGCGAAAAGCTTGGTTTCTTACCTGGCGACCTCGCGCAAAAAGTCGACCCTTACCTGCGTCCGCTGTACGATGCCCTGTTTGAAATGCTGGGCTTTGAGCGCGTCGAAAAGCTCATCGAGCGCAACGTCATTGAGGTCGCCCCACTCGCTTACATGCGTGGCCGCACACTGAATGACGCCTTTATCATTCTCGATGAAAGCCAAAACACCACCTGTGAACAAATGAAAATGTTCCTCACCCGGATTGGCTTCAATTCACGCGCAGTCATTACCGGCGACATCACTCAGGTTGACCTGCCGCGTGGGCAAAAATCGGGCTTACGCCACGTCATCGAGGTACTACGTGACGTGCCAGATATTAGCTTCACCTTTTTCCAAGCCGGTGATGTCGTGCGTCACCCTGTGGTGCAACGTATTGTGCAGGCCTATGAAGACTTCGATGGTCGCGCATGATTGAGCTCACCTTAGATGTACAAAACGCTTCCACTGCACCTGATCTGCCCAGCGCAGAACAGATAGAAGCTTGGGTGCAAGCAGCCATGCAAGGCGCGCAATGGCAGGACGGCGCCGCTGAACTTACCGTTCGCATTGTCGATACAGACGAGGGCCGTGAGTTGAATCATAGTTACCGTGAACGCGACTACGCCACCAATGTGCTATCGTTTCCGTTCACTGCGCCGATTCCAATGCCAGTAACCTTATTGGGCGATCTGGTGGTTTGCGCCCCTGTGGTACAACAAGAAGCCAGTGAGCAGCAGAAGACCTTAGTCGCCCACTGGGCGCATATGATTGTACACGGCACCTTGCATTTGCTAGGTTATGACCATATTGAAGACGATGAAGCGGACCGTATGGAACGCCTCGAAACGACTATATTAACCGGCTTAGGGTTTGCTGACCCTTATGTCGAAGTTGGTAACTAAACGGAGCAATACCAGCTAATGAGCGATGACCACCCCCACTCTACCAACGGTTCTGCGCGTAAATCGTGGGCAACGAAATTGTTGCAACTGTTTACCGGAGAGCCGAACAGCCGCGAAGAGTTAGTCGATATGATTCAGGACGCCGAAGAACGCGACCTGATTGATAACGACACCAAAGAAATGATTGAGGGCGTGCTTGACGTCGCCGAACTCAAAGTGCGCGACATCATGGTGCCGCGCTCGCAAATGGTCACTATCGACATTAATCAAAAGGTCGATGAATTCTTATCTATTGTGATTGATGCGCAACACAGTCGTTACCCTGTCATTAGTGAAAACAAAGACCATGTTGAAGGTATCTTGCTGGCAAAAGACTTGCTGGCCTATGGCTTTGGCATGACCGACGACGAATTTGCGCTGACCAAGGTCATTCGCCCTGCGGTGATTGTGCCTGAAGGCAAACGCGTCGATGTGTTGCTAAAAGAATTCCGCTCGCAGCGCTACCATATGGCTATTGTGGTCGACGAGTATGGCGGTGTTTCCGGCCTCGTGACCATTGAAGATATTCTGGAAGAAATTGTCGGTGACATCGAAGACGAAACCGATTACAACGAAGACACCAAAGCCGATATTCGCCGTATCAATAAATCCCGCTATTCGGTGAAGGCCTTAACCACCATCGAAGATTTTAATGACTACTTCGAAACCCAATTTGGCGACGAAGAATACGACACCATTGGTGGTATGGTTGCCCACGGTTTTGGCCATTTACCCAAACCTGGCGAAGAAATTGTGCTCAGTGGCATCAACTTTAAAGTCACAGGAGCCGACAAACGCCGCATTCAGCAGTTGCAGGTGAGCTTTCCCGAGCCGCCGCCTGAGCAAGAAGCGGACGTCTAAGCATGCCGCACGCAAAGCGACGTTGGCAGGCCGCGCTTAGTCGTCTGGCTTGCCTAGCTCTTGGTGCCAGTCTGGTCTTTAGTTACGCACCTTTTGCTCAAGCTTGGTTGCCATTCTTCGTCATGCCTGCCCTGCTGTGGCTGGTAAAAGACAAAAAGCCCGGCAACGCATGGCGTTTAGGCTACTTCTTCGGGCTCGGTTGGTTTGCTGCTGGACTCAGTTGGATCTACGTCAGTATTGACACCTTTGGCGGCCTGCATCCCATTGCTTCAGTAGGGATCCTATTACTATTATTCGCTTATCTCAGTCTGTTCCCTGCTTTGGCGTTATTCGCCTGGCGCTGGCTCAGCGTGCGCTTCCCGCGCGTCGGTTATTGGAGCTTACCGCTCACTTGGCTCGCCGCAGAGGCATTACGCGGCTGGCTATTGACCGGCTTCCCTTGGTTAGATTTAGGCTACACCCAAACCGATACCTGGCTGGCAAGTTACGCCAGTTGGTTCGGTGGCACCGGGCTCAGTGTCATTATCATGACCATTGCCTTGCTCTTGGTGCGTACCCTCGAACAACGCCATTGGCGTGCGCCAGCGGTCATTCTGGGATTGTTATTGATACCACTCCTTTTACCGCAGCTCACGGCCATTTCGCGCACAGGCGAGCACGCAAAAATTGCCTTGGTGCAAGGCAACATTAGCCAGTCGATCAAATGGGATCCCGACCAACATTGGCCCAATCTTAATCGCTATCTCGACTTAACGCGCACGGTCTATAACGACCACGACGTGGTGATTTGGCCGGAATCAGCGATCACCATGCCCGAACCCTACACCGATGACATTCTCGCCATCATGCAAAACGAAATGGCGAAAACAGAAACGGGTTTGATCACGGGCATCATCGATAGTGTCGAAGACAATTACTACAACTCCGTGATAGCTCTTGGCCAAGACGGCAGCGCTGGTGTTGAAGAGGCGTATCACCACGGGCACAGCAATCGCTATCAAAAGCATCAACTCTTGCCGATTGGCGAGTTTGTTCCCTTCGGCGACTTACTGCGGCCACTTGCACCATTGTTTAACTTGCCCATGTCGTCCTTCAGTCGCGGTGAGTATACACAAGCACCTTTGCGCGCCGGCGGCTGGGACTTCAGCACTGCTATCTGCTACGAAATCGCTTTTCCACAGCAAGTTTGGGCGAACTTCAGCCCCGCCACGGACTTTTTGCTCACGGTCAGTAATGACACTTGGTTTGGCCGCTCCCACGGCCCCGCACAGCATATGCAAATCGCCCGCATGCGTGCCATTGAACTCGGCCGGCCATTAGTGCGCTCAACAAACAGCGGCATCACGGCGATCACCGACGAACACGGCCAATGGCTCGCACGCGCGGACCAATTCGAGGCCACCACACTGTCGGCCAAAGTTCCCGTGGTGCAAGGTTTAACGCCGTTTGCCTTGTGGGGCGGTTACGGCGCATGGATTTTAGCTATTTTGATCCTGTTTGGCGGCGTATTACCCGTAGTCATTCGCCGCTAAAATCAGTAAACTGTAAGCACTTTTATTCGCGTCTCATCACTAACAGTTGGAACACATCATGGAAAATATCTTTGCAGCAGTCCTTTTTGCCCTGTTAACTGCAGCGGGCACCTTGGGTGTATCGAGCATTGGCATGTTTCTTTTTCACCGCAATCCAGACGATCGTGACAGCGAGCAACGTGAGCGCTTCGAGTACGGTTTCTTTGGTCTCGCCGGCATCGTTGTGATGTTGTTGATGTGGTACGCACTGTAAGTTTTTAATTTTCGCCAGCGATTTAATGGATTCTCCGATGTCAAAGTTTATGCAGGATAACTACGATCCAGCACAGATTGAAGCTGCCGTGCAGCAGCGATGGGAAAACGACAAAGTTTTCGAAGTCACGGAACAACCGGGTAAAGAAAAATTCTACTGCCTGTCGATGTTCCCCTATCCGAGCGGCAAACTGCACATGGGCCATGTGCGCAATTACACCCTTGGTGATGTTGTAGCGCGCTATCAACGCATGCAAGGCAAAAACGTGTTGCAGCCTATGGGTTGGGACGCCTTTGGCCTGCCTGCTGAAAACGCTGCAGTCGCCAACCACACTGCGCCAGCAAAGTGGACCTATCAAAACATTGACTACATGCGCAATCAGCTTAAGTCGTTAGGCTTTGGCTACGACTGGTCCCGCGAAGTGGCGACCTGTCGTCCAGATTATTACCGTTGGGAGCAGTGGTTCTTCACTAAGCTTTACGAAAAAGGCTTGGTCTATAAGAAAAACGCTACGGTAAACTGGGATCCTATCGACAATACCGTGCTTGCCAACGAGCAGGTGATCGACGGGCGCGGCTGGCGTTCAGGCGCCAAAGTCGTGCAAAAAGAAATCCCACAATGGTTTATTAAAATCACCGCTTATGCCGATGAGTTGCTCGAGGACCTCGAACAGCTCGAGGGGTGGCCTGAACAGGTCAAAACCATGCAGCGCAACTGGATTGGCCGCTCTGAAGGCGTCGAAATCGACTTTAGCGTGGTTGATCACGAACAGCCGCTCACGGTTTACACCACGCGCCCTGATACACTGTACGGCGTGACCTATATGGCGGTCGCTGCACAGCACCCGCTAGCACAAGAAGCTGCAGCGAAGAATCCTGAGTTGGCCGCTTTTATTGAAAGCATTCAAACCACCAAGATGGCCGAAGCCGACCTTGCCACGATCGAGAAGAAAGGTATGGCTACGGGTTTCTACGCCAAGCATCCGCTGACCGGCGAGCAAATTCCGATTTGGGTCGCCAACTTTGTCTTGATGGATTATGGTTCTGGCGCTGTGATGGCGGTACCTGCACACGATCAACGTGACTGGGAATTCGCCACCACCTATAAATTACCCATTAATGTGGTGATTGAGCCTGCCGAAGGCGAACACGACATTCAGCAAGCCGCAATTACCGCCAAGGGCACGACGATTAATTCTGGCCCTTACACTGGCATGAGCAGTGCCGAAGCCTTTGACGCTATTGCCGCAGAGCTTGGCAAACAAGGCATTGGCCGCCGTCAGGTGAATTACCGCCTACGTGACTGGGGTGTTTCACGCCAGCGCTATTGGGGTACGCCAATTCCAATGCTGAACTTGCCAGATGGCAGCTCAGCACCTGTGCCAGAAGACCAGCTCCCGGTGACTTTGCCAGAAGACGTGGTCATGGACGGCACGCAATCGCCGATCAAGGCCGATCCTGAATGGCGCAAAACCACTTATAAAGGTGCGCCAGCAGAACACGAAACCGATACATTCGATACCTTTATGGAATCGTCGTGGTATTACGCACGCTACTGCAGCGCCAATTTCCACGACGGCATGCTAAATCCAGAACAAGCCAATTACTGGCTGCCCGTGGACCAATATATCGGTGGTATTGAACACGCGATCTTGCACCTGTTGTACGCGCGCTTCTTCCATAAATTACTGCGCGACACCGGCTTGGTCAGCTCTGATGAACCGTTCAAGCGCTTGCTCACGCAAGGCATGGTGTTAGCCGACAGTTACTATCGTGAAGCGGCCGATGGCAAAATTACCTGGTACTCGCCGCTCGACGTGGAAATTGTAGAGCGCGACAGCAAAGGTCAGATCGTTAAAGCCATTTTGACCAGCGACGGCGAAGAAGTGTTCTACGGCGGCATGACCAAAATGTCGAAGTCGAAGAATAACGGCATTGACCCACAGGTTATGATCGATAAATACGGCGCGGACACCGTGCGCCTGTTCATGATGTTTGCGGCGCCACCGGAAGCGACCCTTGAATGGTCCGATTCTGGCGTTGAAGGTGCACAACGTTTCTTACGCCGCGTATGGCGCTTAGTCGCTGACTATCAAGCCGTTGCCGAACAAGAGCACAGCACTGACTTTAGCCAGTTATCGAGCGCTCAAGAAGATTTGCGTCGCGAAGTGCATCGCACCATTGAAAAAGTCAGCGACGACATGGGCCGCCGACAAAACTTCAATACCGCGATTGCTGCAATCATGGAGTTATTGAATAAACTGCAAAAAGCCAATCTCGACGACTCCATCGACCGTGGCATCATGCGTGAGGCCCTCGATGCAGTGGTGTTAATGCTCGCACCTGTGACACCGCATTTAAGCGAAGTCTTATGGCAAGAGCTGGGTCACGACAGCGACATTACGTTCGCCGCATGGCCACAAGTCGATGCTTCAGCCTTGGTGGCGAGCAGCATTTTGGTTGTGGTGCAGGTCAATGGTAAGGTGCGTGGCAAGATCAACGTACCTGCTGATGCGGATCAGGAAGCTGTTATCGCCGCAGCCGTTGCCGATGAAAACGTGCAACGCTTCATTGACGATAAAACCATTCGCAAACAAATCTATGTACCGGGTAAATTGGTCAACATTGTTGCCAACTAAGCAGACGAACCAAGGGAAAAGCCACAATGCGTAAGCTACTGCTCACTCTCACATTACTTTCGGTAATATCGTTAGCAGGTTGTGGCTTCCAATTGCGCGGCAGTTATCAGCTGCCGCCGCAACTGCAACAGGCGTCAATTTCAGCGCCGCAATTCAGTGAAGTTGCTGAACAAGTGCGCGAACGCTTTACTTTAGCCGGGGTTGAAGTGCTCGAGAGTAGTAGTTCGGCGCACACGCACGTGGAGATTTTACGTGACAGCCTCACCCGCCGCACGCTCAGCCTTTCGGCAAGTGGTCAAGTGGCGGAGTACGAACTTATCTACACCGTTGACTATCAGTTGCGCGCGCCTGAGCAAAGAGCTCAAACCCTGCAAGTCGAAGTCTTCCGCGACTACCAAGACGATCCGAATTTCGCCCTCGCTAAAACGCGCGAACGTGAAGTTTTAGTGGCCGAAATGCGCGAGCAGGCGGCTCAGCAGCTGTTACGCCAAGTCATCGCCCAACTCGCCGAGAACCCCTAATGCAACTGGCGGAACTCGAGCAACACCTCACCACACATGGCTTGCCTGCACTTCTTTGTGTGTTTGGTGATACGCCATTGTTGCTTGATGATGCCCTGCAACTGGTCCGCGCCCAAGCGCGCAAGCAAGGTATAGACGAGCGCACACGCTTCATTCAAGACAGCCAATTCGACTGGTCCCAGTTGCAGGACCAAGGCGCAAACCTTGGGTTATTCTCGAGCACACGGTTGCTCGAACTGGAGCTTCCCGAGGCCAAGCCTGGACGTGAAGGTGCCGAAGCACTCAAGCGCTATTGCGCTGAGCTTCCTGATGATCAAGTGTTAGTCATCACCGGCCCCAAGCTGAAACAAGAACAGCTCAAAGCTAAATGGTTTAAGTTACTGCAAGATGCGGGTCCTGTCGTACAAGCGAATAGCCCCGAGCGGCGCCAGCTACCAAGCTTTATTCAGCAACGCAGTCAACGCCATAATGTCAGTTTAACCAGCGATGCAGTGCAACTCCTTGCCGATTGGTTTGAAGGTAACCTACTTGCCTTGGATCAAGAATTGCAGAAGTTAGCCTTAACTGACCTACCCCAGCCGCTCACACCGCAAGCGGTGATGGACGCGGCGCAAGATCAAAGCCGTTTTACCGTGTTCGCCTTGCAAGATGCGATTCTGGCTGGCGACTTAACCACCGCCTTGAAACGCCTGCAACGGCTGCTCGAAGAAGAAGCCGAAGTGGCCATTCTCAATTGGATGCTGCAACGTGAACTGCAAAAGATTGAGCGCTTGCAGCAAGGCAACCTTGGTTCACGGGAACTCATGTCACTGGGGATCTGGCGCAATCAAGAAGGTGCCTATCAGGCCTTTGCAAAACGCATTAGCCCCGCGCACCTTGCCCGCTTAAGCCGCTTGTTGGTGCGCCTAGAGTACGCTTTCAAGCGCGACTCTGGTGAAGACTTCGCCACGCTTTATTGCCATGCCGTGGTACTGCTGTGCGCACCAGAAAAAGAACCTGAATTTATCAGCTCATGTTACGCGTAATTTTCGGCGGCACCTTTGATCCCATTCACCAAGGGCATGTGACCACATCCTTAGCCGCCTTCGCCGAACTCAATGGCGACCTGATGCACGTGATGCCAAGTGCACAGCCACCCCATCGTGATTATCCCGGAGCCAGTGCCGAGCAGCGTTTAGCCATGGTGGAGCTCGCTTATGCTGGCCACCCGCAGATTATTGCTGAAGATTGCGAGCTCAAGCGCGAAGGTCCCTCGTATAGCTTGCTCACGCTCCAGGAAATGCATGCGCGTTGGCCGCAGGACCAACTAGTGTTTCTGCTCGGCAACGATGCCTTTGCCAAGCTAGATAGCTGGTACGGTTGGCAGGAACTCCTCCAGTACGCTGATTTAGCGGTGATGCGGCGCGACGCACAAGATACCCCATGGACACCTGCAGTTGAGCAATTGGTGCGCAGCCACAGCGACTCAATTTACTTGCTGGAGACCCCGAACATTGCGGTTTCAGCTACCGAACTGCGGGCGGCCATTGCCAACAATAAAGCTTGGCGCGACCAAGTCCCCAATGCCGTGGCAAACTATATCGAACAGCACCATTTGTACGGCCGTTAGGCACTGCTTTTTCGCTGACGCTCGTGGTAAACTATGCGGCTGAACTAAATCATGGAGAATTTCACTTTTGCAAGCTGAACAATTACGCGACTTTGTGGTCGATAAATTAGAAGATTTAAAAGGGCGCGACATCAAGGTTCTTGATGTACACGAACAAACCGATGTTGCCGAATTCATGGTCGTCTGCTCGGGTAACTCAAAAACCCACGTGAAGAGCTTAGCGAATCACGTTGCCACAGAAGCCAAACATCAAGGCGTTCCGCCGATTGGTGTCGAAGGCGCTGAGAGTTCTGAGTGGGTATTGGTTGACCTCGGTGACGTGGTCGTCCACGTTATGCAGGAATCCATCCGTGACTTTTACGAACTTGAGAAGCTTTGGGGCCCGCGTTAATGCGTATTAGGTTGATTGCTGTCGGACAAAAAATGCCCGACTGGGTCACCACAGGTTACAACACCTATGCCAAACGTCTGCCGAGTGATTGCCAACTCGAATTAGTCGAGATTGCCGCCGGCAAACGTGGCAAAAATGCCGATATTGCCCGTTTAACTAAACAAGAAGGCGAGCAAATGCTTGCCGCCATAGGTAAAGGCGACCGCGTGGTCACCCTCGAAGTCAATGGCCGCGCTTGGGACACCCCAAAACTTGCCGAACGCTTAAGTGCTTGGCAAATGGATGGACGTGACGTCAGCCTCCTCGTTGGCGGACCCGAAGGTCTTGCCGCCGAGTGTAGCGCCAGCGCTGATGAACGCTGGAGTTTATCAGCACTGACCTTGCCCCACCCGTTGGTGCGGGTCATTTTAGCAGAAGCGCTATACCGCGCTTGGAGTGTTAACGCTAACCACCCTTACCACCGTGAATAAATGATGAGACTACGCCGCACCACGATTCGCGATCACCATGCTGAGAACGCTCTCTTCGGACGGCGGGTGATTGTTGCGTTAGTTATTGTGGTAAGCGTCTTCGTGGTCTTGTTGGTCAATATGTATCAATTGCAGGTGAAGCAATTTGAGACCTTCCAAACCCGCTCTAATGACAACCGTATCAAGGTTGTGCC
Organism: Pseudidiomarina sp.; assembly: GCA_048267225.1. GTDB lineage: Bacteria > Pseudomonadota > Gammaproteobacteria > Enterobacterales > Alteromonadaceae > Pseudidiomarina. The sequence continues at coordinate 209,108 of JBLWXY010000004.1, read as the reverse complement.
CTTGGCACCTAACCGCGGACTGATCTATGACCGTAATGGTCAGTTGCTCGCCGAAAACATACCGGTGCTGAGTCTTGAAGTGATTCCTGAACGGGTCGCGGATCTGAACCAAACCCTCACGGACTTAAGTAATTTACTTGGGCTTACACAAACCCAACTGGACCAATTTGAGCGTAACCGCAAGCGTGAACGCCGCTTTGAGCAGGTTATCTTGCTTGATCGGATGAGTGAAGCCCAAGCGGCACGGTTTGCCGCACGTCAGCATGAATTCCCAGGTGTGAGCATTGAGGCACGCTTGGTGCGTCATTACCCTTATGGTGACAGCCTCACCCACGCGCTCGGCTATGTGGCTAAGATCAATCAACGTGACGTGCAGCGCCTGAAAGAGCAAGGCATCAACGCCAACTATGCCGCTACCCGAACCATTGGTAAGTTGGGCGTCGAAGGCTACTACGAAGAACAACTGCATGGCACCGTCGGCTATCAACAAGTCGAAGTTGATATTCACGGCCGCCAGCTACGTACACTTGAAATTGAGCCGCCGATACCAGGGCAAGACCTAGTGCTCGAGGTCGACATCGAGTTACAACGCAAAGCTCAACAAATACTTGGCGAACAGCGCGGTACCATTATCGTTATGGACCCCGAGGATGGTGGTGTGCTGGCAATGGTCAGCCAGCCAAGTTATGACCCGAACTGGTTTGCGCAAGGGATCTCCGTCGACCAGTACCGTAGCCTGCTCAATTCGCGCCATTCGCCGTTGCTTAACCGCGCCACCCAAGGTGGCTATCCGCCAGCTTCGACCATCAAACCGCAACTGGCTGTAGTTGGCCTAGAAGAAGGTATTATTACCCGTGAGAGCCAAGTTTGGGATCCCGGCTATTTCCAAATTAAAGGCGTGAATCACAAATACCGCGACTGGCTGTCGTGGGGCCATGGTTGGGTCAATGTCGACACTGCGATTATTGAAAGTTGCGATACCTTCTATTACGACCTCGCACTGAAGCTTGGCATCGATACCATTTCTGAACACATGTACAACTACGGCTTTGGCGAGCTAACCGGCATCGACATTGGTGAAGAATCATCTGCGGTCATGCCCAGCCGAGGTTGGAAACGCGCACGCTTCAATCAACCATGGTATGCGGGCGAAACGGTATCTATTGGTATAGGGCAAAGCTATTGGACCGTCACCCCTATGCAGCTCGCCGTTGCTACCGCGGTTATGGTCAATCGCGGCGGACGCCCAGTGCCCAGACTGCTGAATTCAATTCAAGACGCCGGTATCGAGCTGCCAGCGGTGGTCGAACAAAAGCCTCCCGTACAGCTGCGCAATCCCGAACACTGGGATGTCGCTCTGGACGGTATGGAAAAAGTCGTGAGTAGCATTAAAGGTACTGCGCACAAAGCTTTTCGTGGTGCGCCTTACACCTCGGCGGGAAAAACCGGTACCGCGCAAGTGCGTAGCATAGGGCAAGATGAAGAATACAACGCCGAAGAAATCGCCGAACGCTACCGCGACAATGCCATGTACGTCGGCTATGCTCCAGCAGAAAACCCTGAGGTGGTGATTGTTATTACCGCCGAGAACGTCATCGGCGGTGGTGGCTCCGTAGCTGCACCAATGGCGCGTGAGCTCCTAGATTTTTATTTTGCCGCAAAAGAACCTGAAGCAACGGTGGCCGCAAATGCTCCCTGATCAACAACGCACGTCTTGGCTGCAACGCCTCCACATCGATCCACCACTGTTTTTGGCTTTGTTGGTGATCTCAGTGGTGAGTTTGTTCACCGTTTACTCGGCCAGCGGTGAAAGTATGGCGATGACCGAACGCCAAGTGATTCGCGTTGGTGCCGCTTTCTTCGCCATGTTCGTCATCGCGCAAATCCCGCTGGATAGCGTGCAACGCTGGTCGCTACCGCTGTTTACCCTTGGTTTGGTGCTGCTGGTGGCCGTGTTATTGGTTGGCGAAAGCAGTAAAGGTGCACAGCGTTGGCTGAACCTCGGTGTGGCCACCATTCAACCCTCTGAATTAATGAAGCTTGCGGTGCCTATGGCTCTCGCATGGTTTATCTCCGAACAAGGCATGCCGCCGACCTTGACCCGCCTTGCGAGCGCTTTTGTGCTACTGATCATCCCCGTACTCATGATTGCCAACCAACCGGATCTGGGAACCTCATTGCTGATTGCCTGCTCGGGCATTTTTGTGCTGTTTTTGGCCGGCATGTCGTGGAAACTGATCGGTTTCTTCGTGGTCGCTGTGGGCTCTTTTGTGCCGGTACTATGGATGTTTTTGATGCGCGATTATCAACGTCAGCGCGTGCTCACCTTTTTAGACCCCGAACGCGATCCCCTCGGTGCTGGCTATCAAATAATCCAGTCGAAGATTGCCATAGGTTCCGGCGGTATTGAAGGCAAAGGTTGGCTGCAAGGCACGCAGTCACAGCTTGAATTTTTACCTGAACGCCATACCGACTTTATCTTTTCGGTATTCAGTGAAGAGTTTGGTCTGCTCGGCGTCATTGGATTGTTTGTGCTTTATGGTTTTATCATTTTTCGCGGCATGATTATCGCCATGCGCGCACAACGCGTCTATCAGAAACTTCTAGCGGGCAGCCTCACCCTCACCTTCTTCATCTACGTTATGGTTAATGTAGGTATGGTTTCAGGTTTGCTGCCGGTGGTCGGGGTGCCCTTACCACTTATCTCGTATGGCGGCACATCCATGGTGACATTGTTTGCCGGCTTTGGTTTACTAATGGCTATTGCGACCAATCGCCGCCTAATCCACGCTTAGTCGTTTGCGTAAGTTTTACCTCTGAGTGACTACGCATTGGCGCGCTATTGTGTAAAAGTTGTCGCTGTTTAATACTAACGCTAACACCACGCATTGGGGATATCCTAGCAAGCATGATCCGCGTATTTTTAAGTCTCGCTGTGCCACTCTTCCTATTGGTTGCCTGTAGCAGCGCGCCAAGCCCGAGCAGTCGCTACAGTCAAACGCACGACAGCATCCCGGCGCGTTTACCTAATGCCGATGAATTGGTCGAACCCACGCCAAAAACTTTACCGCCGAGTCGACAAGGCAACCGCACTTACACACTCTTCGGCAAAACCTACACCATTATGCCTGATGCGCGCGGCTATACTGCCGAAGGCACCGCATCTTGGTATGGTGAAAAGTTCCATGGCCACCTGACTTCCAATGGTGAGACCTATGACATGTACGCCATGAGCGCCGCCCATAAAACCCTGCCGTTACCGACCTATGTTAGGGTGACCAACCTTGCCAATGACAAGTCCGTCGTCGTGCGCGTCAACGACCGTGGTCCGTTTCATGGCAACCGTATGATCGATTTATCTTATGTCGCCGCCTATAAACTCGGTATGCTGGCCACCGGCACCGCACGGGTACGCATTGAAGCTCTCCATCCTGAAGCTGATAACCAAGCGCTCGCCGTAGTTTCCCCACTCGAAGCCGAAGCACAAAGCCAGTACTATATTCAGGTTGTTGCGAGCAGTGACCCGCAACGTGTGGAGCAAGAGGCTAGCAAACTGGCGCAAATCTATGAAGTTCCTGCAACTACTCGAGCCAAGAATGGTCTACATGCAGTAATGTTGGGACCCTTTGCCGCTGCGCAAACCAACCAGATGCTGATCCAGCTCCGCGCTGATGGCTACAATGATGTTTTTCGAGTGCCGGTGAGCCCATAGACGCTGCCTTTCGAGCGCGGCTGTGCTACTATTCGGCGCGCTAAATCCAAATTAAAGACAACTTAGAGAAATCAATCATGCAATCTGTCGTATCACAGTTAACACGTGCCCTCGCAGTGGTTGCCGGCCTTGTTACCGTCGCCGCAAATGCGTCGATTATTCCGCCGGCTCCACAAGTGAATGCCAATGGCTACATTTTAGTGGATTACACCACGGGCTATGTGATTGCCGAAGGGAATGCTGACGAACAACTGGCGCCAGCAAGTCTGACCAAAATGATGACCAGCTATATCATTGGTCGCGAGATTCAAGATGGCCGTGTAAGCCCTAATGACCTTGTCACGATCAGTGAGAACGCATGGGCGAAAAACTTCCCTGAATCGTCGAAAATGTTCATTGAAGTGGGCAAGCAAATCAGTGTTGCTGACCTAAATCGCGGCATTATCATTTCTTCAGGCAACGATGCTTGTGTCGCTATGGCAGAGCATATTGCTGGCAGTGAAAGCGCCTTTGCAGACCTGATGAACAACTATGCTTACGAACTGGGTATGACCAATACCAACTTCGAGAACAGTCATGGTTTACCAGACCCTGAGCAATTTACTACGGCGCGCGATATGGCGACTATGGGTATTGCCCTGATTCGCGACGTACCAGAAGAGTACGCGATTTATAGCGAAAAAGAATTTACCTTTAACTCCATCAAGCAATACAACCGCAACTCGTTGTTGTGGGACGCCAGCATGAACGTTGACGGCATTAAAACTGGCCATACCCAAGAAGCGGGTTATAGCTTAGTTTCGTCAGCCGTTGAAGGCGATACCCGTCTGGTTGCCGTGGTGATGGGCACGAGCAGTGAGCAAGCGCGTAAAGTCGAAAGTAAAAAACTACTTAACTATGGTTTCCGTTACTACGAAACCGTGCAAGCCTACAACGCCGGCGAAAGCTTCATCGACCAACGCGTTTGGGGTGGTGAGCAAGATACTGTGGCGCTTGGTATTGCCACAGATGCTGTCTTAACTTTGCCACGCGGCCAGCGCGACAACCTAAAGGCGAGTATTGAACTGGCCCGTGAACTTGAGGCTCCTATCGCCAAAGGCAGTGAAGTCGGCACCGTAAGCATTCAGCTTGAGGGCGAGACCTTAATGAGCTTCCCATTGGTGACTTTAAATGACGTTCCTGAAGGTGGTATGTTCAAACAACTTACCGACTGGGTATTGCGTAAGTTTGAAAGCGAGTAAGATTCTATTGTAAGGGGGCAATCATGCCTGAGAGCGTCTATTTAAATGGCGAGTGGCTCGCCCCTGCAGCCGCAAAAGTCTCGGTTTTTGACCGAGGCTTTTTGTTTGCGGACGGTATCTATGAGGTTGTGCCGGTTTATCAAGGCCGCCCCTTTCTCCTGACTCATCACCTTGATCGTCTGGAACGCTCACTCGCCGCCCTCAATATCGCAAATGCCGGTCGCGACTTTTGGCTGAAGCTCATCGAGGACTTACTCGAACGTAATCAAAGCAGCGATGCGCTAGTCTATATTCAAGTCACCCGAGGTGCTGAAACAAAGCGCTCGCACTTACCCCAAGGCGCCCTGCAACCGACCATCTTTGCTAGCGTATCGGCAATGCCGGTGCACTGGGATACGCCTACGCCTGAGCGCGTGACCTTACTTGAAGATATTCGCTGGTTGCGCTGCGACATTAAGAGTATCAGTCTGCTCGGCAATATTATGCTCAAGCAGCAGGCGCAGGCCTGTGGCGCACTTGAACCTATTTTGCACCGCGATGGCCTGATCACCGAGGGCGCATCAAGCAACTACTTTGCTGTCAAAGATGGCATTCTCTATACCGCTCCTACCGACCACTTGATTTTGCCCGGCATCACCCGCATGTGGGTACTGAAACTCGCAAATGATTTAGGTCTGACCGTCAAAGAAGAAGCTTTCCAGGTCGCTGATTTAGCGCAACTGGATGAGCTATTTCTTACCAGTTCCAGCCGCGAAGTACAGCCGATTGGCCAAATTGATGATATAATCATCGGTCAAGGCAATTGTGGAGAGATCACCGAACGGTTAGTTCAAGCTTTCCACGCTAGCAAGCGCCAACTCAGCGCGCAGTAGAAGTTTAGAGGAGTAGGTAATGCAGAAAACCCGTTTTGACGAGCTGGTTGAGTTCCCTTGCCACTTTACCTTTAAGGTGATGGGCTTGGCTAAACCAGAGCTTCCTGACGTGGTCGTTGCGGTTGCGCAAGAGCATGCGCCGGGCGATTACAGCCCCACCGTAAAACCAAGTAGTAAAGGTAATTATCATTCGATCTCGATTCAGGTTCGCGTCGAAAGCCAAACGCACATTGAAACGCTTTACCAAGCGTTAGCTGCAATCGAAGACGTACGCTATGTCCTCTAAATTGATTCTGCGTCAATTGGGGCGGCAGCCCTACGAGCCCGTTTGGCAGGCGATGCAGAACTATACGGATCAGCGCGATGAAAATAGCCCAGATGAACTTTGGCTATTGGAGCACGAACCCGTGTTCACGCAAGGGCAAGCCGGTAAAGAGGAACACCTCTTAGCGCCGGGCGATATTCCCGTGGTTAAAGTCGACCGCGGCGGGCAAGTGACCTATCACGGCCCGGGCCAATTGGTCGTTTACTTCTTGCTTGATTTGCGCCGCCTGAAAATAGGTGTACGTCAACTCGTGACCCATATTGAAGAAACCATCGTAGCACTTATGGCCGAGCATGGTGTCAGTGCAGCAGCGCGTCCAGATGCGCCCGGTGTGTACGTTGATGGTGCTAAGTTATGCTCATTGGGCCTAAGAATTCGCCGTGGTTGCTCATTTCATGGCCTTGCACTCAATGTTAATATGGACCTAAGTCCATTTTTACGGATAAACCCCTGCGGCTATGCCGGTATGCAGATGATTCAAACTGCTGAACTCGGTGGTCCCGCAGACGTTGCAACGGCAGCGCAACGCGTTACAGCACTATTTGCTGAGCGTTTGGGGTATCAAGATATTCACCAACAGACAGGATTCGACAACGCTTATGTCCAAGCCAGTTAGAGTTGAACCGGGCGTCAAACTACGCGATGCCGATAAAATGGCATTAATCCCGGTAAAAGTGGTCCCAACTGAACGCGACCAAATGTTGCGTAAACCGGAGTGGCTGAAAGTAAAACTGCCCGCTTCGACGCAGCGTATCGACGAAATCAAACAAGCAATGCGCAAGCATGGCTTGCACTCCGTCTGTGAAGAAGCGTCTTGCCCAAACTTACCCGAATGCTTTAATCACGGCACGGCTACCTTCATGATTTTGGGTGCGATTTGTACCCGTCGTTGTCCGTTTTGCGATGTGGCGCACGGCCGCCCATTGCCGCCGGATCCAGAAGAAGCAGTGAAGCTTGGTGTCACCATTCGTGACATGAAAGTCAAATACGTCGTCGTCACCTCAGTTGACCGTGACGATCTGCGTGATGGTGGTGCACAGCATTTTGCCGACTGTATTCGCGAGATCCGCGCGCACAGCCCTGGAATTCAAGTCGAAGTCTTGGTGCCTGATTTCCGTGGCCGCATGCAAGTCGCGTTAGATATCTTAAGCGACGAAGCACCTGATGTGTTTAATCACAACTTAGAAACCGTGCCGCGCATGTACAAAGCAGCACGCCCAGGGGCCAACTACAAGTGGTCATTGGAGTTACTGCAGCGCTACAAAGAAGCCCGTCCTGACGTGCGTACTAAGTCTGGATTAATGGTCGGTCTTGGTGAAACCAACGACGAGATCCTCGAAGTCATGCGCGATCTGCGTGAGCATGACGTCGACATGTTGACCATTGGCCAATATTTGCAGCCAAGCCGTCACCATTTACCGGTGACCCGTTATGTCACCCCCGACGAGTTCGAAATGTTCCGTCAGGAAGGCGTCAAAATGGGCTTTACCCATATTGCTAGTGGCCCACTCGTGCGTTCTTCGTACCACGCTGACTTGCAAGCCGCCGGTGAAGAAGTCAAATAACAAACAGTTCCATTAATGGAAAGGAGTGTGCGATGAGTCTCTTGATTTGGTGTTTATTAATTGCCGGCCTGCTACCCATCGCCGCCAAAGCTCCTGTGGTTTATTTTCAGAACCGCGACAATGGCTACGACAACCGCCATCCGCGTGCCCAACAGCAACGTTTAACCGGCGCAGGGGCACGCGCCGTGGCTGGCCATTACAACGCCTATGAAGCCTTTCCATTGTTCGCTGCAGCGGTGCTGGTAGTTATCGCTACGGGTCAAATCACCGCGTTAAATCAGTGGCTTGCTGTCGGCTTTGTTGGCTTTCGTATTGCCTATCATGTGTTGTATCTAGCGAATTGGGACAAACTGCGCAGTTTAGTGTGGTTTTTCGCCCTGCTCTGCCCGATCATCATGATCGCGCAAACCGCGACGGCCTTGTAACTGTCGCGCAGTATCTAAATAGACGGCAGGCCAAACATTAACATCGTGATACTCCATCGCGGTCAGTTTGGCCACCGGCTTCCAACTGTAAACACCCTTCACTGTAGCGCAAGTTTGACTAGGGAAAAGCCCTACCTGAGTCGTTTCCGCCGAGCCTAATCGCCACAGGCCATTGCCCATGGGCTGCCCTAATAAACGCCAGTCCGGCACTGCGTCACGCCAGGGAAGTTGCTGCCATAATGCCTGCAATTGCTCGGCCGAAAGTTCTTTCGCGTGGGTTCGCACCACATTCAACGAGGGGTGGTCGTAGCGCCCACGACAATACTTTTCTGCCAACTGCGATGACATTGCATATTCGTCGGCAAAACCAACCCAATGGCCCATTTCATGCGCAAACACCGATAACTTCGCATTAAGCGGCAAAACGATTTGCCGCGTCGAGGCACTCGCAACCTTAGCTTCGGTAAAAACAATATGCCGCTGCATAACCTCGCGCGGTAGCAAGGGTAAATCACAACGCATATGTTTACGCTCGCCTTGCTCTGCACACTGCAAAGCATCTGCACTGGCATAATAGCGGCGCACTAAACAACCACTAAAACTAGCAAGTGGATGTGCGGGCCATCGTGCAAGTAGTGTTTCGGCTGACGTTGCCGTGTGCGCCGGCAGCCATACCGTGGTTACGGTTTGATCTTCAGCCACACAATTATCGACCAGCGTTGGCTTGCTGCCGAGTGAAGGGAGTGGTTCGGTGAGATTGTTAGCCGCCACGTTGTGCGTAACGACTAGCGCAAAAACAGCGAGCGCCATGGCGCTCACCGGCTTATTTGTTTTGTGCTTGATAGCTGGCACGCGCTTGACTCGCGTCCATTTCAATCGCAGCATAACGGTGTTCAAGGAACAAATGCACATTGGTGGCTAAGGCTAAGCGGAAATAAACCGCAGCGGTGTCCCAATTGCCTTGAAGCTGCTGTAGCTTACCTAAATAAAAGTAAGCCTCACACATACGTTCCGCAAGGGTTTCGTCTGCGCCCAGCTGCTGGGTCGCATAGCTTTGCAAAAATTCTTGCTCGCTCATGCCACCTACATAAAGATCGACAATCCCCCACGCCCAAGCATCCGATGTATTGGCTAAACGGGCGGCGGCTAAGTCTTGCAATGCTTGCTCTGGAGACTGAACTTCAACGGCAGCAAGATAACGCCATAACGCCCGATAAGGATCTTCCGGGTCATCTTTGTAGAAGCGCTGTAAATCGGCAAGCGCTAAATCAAAACGGCCATCGTAATAACCTGCAACGCCGCGATTTAAATACGCATACGGATGCTCAGGTTCAAGCTCTAACGCCGCATCGAGCGTTTCATAGGCGTAGTCAAACTGCCCTACTTGCGTGTAGTGAATCCCCAAGTAATTGTAAGCATCGGCCAGGCGTGGCTGATAGTCCAAGGCGCGATTAAAATCGATACGCGCGAGCGTTGCTAGGCCCAAAGCATCATAAAGGCTACCGCGACGATACAGCAGCTGCCCCATCGCCTCGGCATCAAGCTCCTCTTCGCCACGCGTGATCACCTCAGTCAGTTTCGCAACTTCAAGTTGAAAACGCCCGTCGGCAACCTGCGGGGTCGGTACGACGAGGTTAGCGAGCATACCTTGCTCGCCTTGTGGCGTTGCTGTGCATGCACTTAGCGCTGCAATTGTCAGCAGCACGGCAACTCCCTTAGCGTAATTCATACGACTTCCTTACTCGCTGGTGTGACTTCCATGATAGCGCAACTTAAGGCAAAAAAGAAAAGGGGCCGAAGCCCCTTTTTTAAAAGAATTGTAAAGAACGTTAAGCAGTATTTACTCCGCTTCGTCTTGACCTTTCTCTTCTGCATTATCATTTGCTTCAGTAGTCTCTGCTTGCGCAGGCTTTTCTGCGGCGTCTTTCATGCTCAAACGCACACGGCCTTGACGGTCAATTTCAAGAACTTTAACCGGAACCGTTTGGCCCACGCTCAAGTATTCGTTCACGTCGTTGACGCGCTCTTCAGCGATTTGTGAAATATGCACCAAACCATCTTTACCTGGCAAAATCGTTACGAACGCACCGAAATCGACGATACGTGCCACTTTACCTTGGTAGATGCGACCTACTTCAACATCTTCGGTCAACTCTTTAATACGGTCAATCGCCGCTTGCGCTGACGCTTGGTCAGTTGCAGCAATACGCACAGTACCGTCGTCGTTGATTTCGATGTTGGTATTCGTGCTTTCCGTCAATTCACGAATCACCGCACCACCTTTACCGATCACGTCACGGATCTTGTCCGGGTTGATCTTCATGGTGTGGTAACGCGGAGCGAAGTCAGACAGTTCTTCACGAGCGCCAGAAATTGCGTCGTCCATCACATTCAAAATGTGTAAACGCGCGGCTTTCGCTTGCTCAAGAGCCTGTTCCATGATTTCGCGGGTGATACCGTCAATCTTGATATCCATTTGCAAAGCAGTCACGCCGTCTTTACTACCGGCAACTTTGAAGTCCATATCGCCAAGGTGATCTTCGTCACCCAAGATGTCAGAAAGCACGACAAATTTATCGCCTTCTTTCACCAAGCCCATAGCGATACCCGCTACAGATGCTTTGATAGGTACACCAGCGTCCATCAATGCAAGTGAAGTACCACACACAGAAGCCATTGAGCTTGAACCGTTCGATTCAGTGATTTCAGAAACCACACGAATGGTGTATGGGAATTCTTCTTGTGAAGGCATTACTGCCTGCACACCACGTTTCGCCAAACGGCCGTGGCCGATTTCGCGACGCTTAGGTGAGCCGACAAAACCGGTTTCACCCACGCAGTATGGAGGGAAGTTGTAGTGCAACATGAAGCGGTTATTGCTTGAGCCGACAAGGTCGTCAATCATCTGCGCATCACGCTCAGTACCAAGCGTTGCAGCAACTAATGCTTGAGTTTCACCGCGAGTAAATACCGCAGAGCCATGCACGCGTGGTAATACGCCAGTCGCGATATGCAAGCCACGCACCATGTCTGGGTCACGGCCATCGATACGCTTCTCGCCAGCGATAATGCGGCTACGTACCACGTCGCTTTCGAGTGCGTGGAAGATGTCACCGATTTCTTTGGCATCAAGAGTTTCGTCTTCAGCGGTTAATTGCGTGACAACTTCATCACGTAACTTGCTGATTTGCTCATAGCGCTCAGCTTTTTCAGTGATACGATACGCATCACCAATGCCCTGCTCGGCCAATGCTTTGATTTTGTCGTTCAATGCAGTGTTTGCTGCAGGAGCTTGCCAATCCCACTTCGGCTTACCAGCTTCAGCAGTAAACTCGTTAATAGCAGTGATGACCGCTTGCATTTGCTCATGGCCATAGACCACAGCACCAAGCATCGCGTCTTCAGACAGCAATTGCGCTTCTGACTCAACCATCAATACCGCGTTTTCAGTACCGGCTACAACCAAGTCAAGCTTTGACTCCGCCAACTCATCAAGGGTCGGGTTTAACACGTATTCGTCGTTCAATACACCAACACGAGCCGCGCCGATAGGGCCTGCAAAAGGCACACCCGCAATTGACAGGGCAGCAGATGCACCAATCAAAGCAACGATGTCTGGGCTGACTTGTGGGTTAACTGATACGACTGTAGCAATGATTTGAACTTCGTTTTTGAACCCTTCTGGGAACAGCGGACGAATTGGGCGGTCGATCAAACGTGACGTCAAGGTCTCGTTTTCAGATGGACGGCCTTCGCGCTTGAAGAAACCACCAGGGATTTTACCCGCAGCGTAAGTACGCTCTTGGTAATTAACTGTTAATGGGAAAAAGTCTTGCCCTTCATTGGCTTCTTTTTTGGCAACCACAGTTACCAAAACAGTTGTATCGTCCATGCTTGCTAGCACAGCTCCGGTCGCTTGGCGCGCCATCGCACCAGTTTCGAGTGTCACAGTGTGACGACCGTATTGAAATTGCTTAGTTATTGGATTCACGTTTTTTTCCTTTCCTACTTTCTTCTTTAAATTCGTTACTCGTTACTCGTTATTCGTTACTCGTGGTGAACATCACTGACGAATAACGAATAACGACTAACGAATAACGCTCTCGGTATTCTATAAGTAAAAAGGGGCCTTGCGGCCCCCTTTTTCGAACATTGCTTAGCGACGTAAACCGAGTCGCTCAATCAGAGTTGCATAACGCTGATTGTCTTTACGCTTCAGGTAGTCCAACAATTTACGACGTTGGCTTACCATGCGCAACAAACCACGACGTGAGTGATGGTCTTTTGCGTGTTCTTTAAAGTGGCCCTGTAACTCGTTAATGTTATGGGTTAACAAAGCGACTTGAACTTCTGGTGAACCAGTGTCGTTTTCGCCTTGGCCATAATCTTTAACGATTTCAGCTTTTTGTGCCGCAGTTAGTGACATAAATTACTCCTAGTAGTTAAAACAGTCAGTGCCAATCACTAATTCAGCACCGACGCGATCGCCGAGCATTATACGTACTCAGCTAAATTTTAGCAATGCTAAGCACCCGCTTCGGCATAATTTTATTGTCGCGCCAAAAGCCTAAACCTAAGAGATCATGCTGGTCTGCAGTTTTGACGCGCAAAATCACCTCTTCTGTCTGCGGATTGGCATTGATAGCTTGCGCTGGGTTACCGGCGCTAAAGCGCGGTCCATCCGTCGGCTCAATGTACACTTCCGGGATTTGCTGAATTACCGCATCGCAGGGTAACAACAATGCATCAAGCGCAGCAAAGTCACCGCTTTCTGGGTCGCATTGTGCTGCTCGAGCAGCCAGCTCCTCGGGTGTGATCATGGCCCCTTCAACGCCCTCAATCCAGGTGCGTCGTAGCGCTTGCACATGTGCACCACAACCTAAGTATTGCCCCATATCGTCCACTAAGGTGCGGATGTAAGTGCCTTTTGAACAGGTGACCTCAAGGGTTAACAGATCGCCCTCAAGCTCAATTAAGTTGATCTTGTGAATAGTGATGGTGCGCGACTTGCGCGGTACATCAATACCTTGGCGTGCATAGTAATACAGTGGACGGCCTTCGTACTTGAGAGCCGAGTACATCGACGGCGATTGCACTTGCGCACCGGTGAAGTGTGCTAGCGCAGCCGAGAGCTGTTGCTCTGTAAAAGCTATGGGGCGCTCTTCCACCACCTCGCCTTCAGCATCACTGGTGTTTGTGCGTTGTCCTAATTTAGCCGTGACCACATAGGTTTTATCGGCTTCGAGGGCAAAATGCGACAGTTTGGTCGCTTCACCAAAACACAGCGGTAAAACCCCGGTTGCCAATGGATCCAGCGCGCCGGTGTGGCCGCCTTTGCGGGCATCAAAAAAACGCCGCACCTGTTGCAGTGCGGCGTTCGATGTGAGTTCCAGAGGCTTATCTAAGACAATCACGCCGCTGATATCGCGACCCGATTTACGTCGTCCCATTAATCGTCTCCGTGCTCATCCTTTGAATGGGTGCGTTCTTCGTCACGGCGAATGGCATCATCCACCAAACGTGACATGCGAATGCCTTCGTTCAACGATGGATCGTGGACAAAGCGTAACTCTGGCGTGATGCGCGCACGCACGCGCTTACCTAAAAGTGAACGCACAAAGCCTGAGGCTTCGTTGAGCACTTTTAAACCTTGCTTCACGCGCTCGTCATCGTCTTGCAAGAAGGTCACAAAAACTTTGGCATACGCAAGGTCACGTGACACTTCGACTGCCGAAACCGTAACCATCGATACCCGAGGGTCTTTGATTTCACGCTGCAGTATCAACGCGATTTCACGTTGATACTGCTGGCCGACGCGTTCTGTACGACTGTAGTCTTTCGCCATAAGGGTTATAGACTCCGCTCGACTTGAACCGTTTCAAATACCTCAATTTGGTCACCGACTTTGACGTCGTTGTAGTTCTTCACGCCAATACCACATTCCATGCCGTTACGAACTTCTTGCACGTCATCTTTAAAGCGACGCAGTGACTCAAGTTCACCTTCGTAGATAACGACGTTGTCACGCAAGACGCGAATCGGTGCTGAACGTTTGACAATGCCTTCGGTAACCATACAACCAGCAATGGCACCAATCTTCGGTGACTTAAATACGTCACGAACTTCGGCCAAACCGATGATCTGTTGCTTGAATTCAGGTGCAAGCATACCGCCCATGGCTTGTTTGACTTCGTCAATCAGGTCATAAATGACACTGTAATAACGCAGGTCCACGCTCTCTTGCTCGATGACTTTCTTCGCAGAAGCATCAGCACGAACGTTAAAGCCCACCACGATAGCGTTTGAAGCACTCGCAAGTGACGCATCCGTTTCGGTGATACCACCAACGCCGCTACCAATGATGTTGACTTTCACTTCATCAGTAGAAAGCTTCTGTAACGAGTCTGCAATGGCTTCCAAAGAACCTTGTACGTCTGATTTCAGAACGATATTGAGTTCTTGTACGTCGCCTTCTTGCATGTTTGCGAACATGTTTTCGAGCTTCGCTTTCTGCTGTTTCGCCAACTTAACGTCACGGTATTTGCCTTGACGATAATTTGCTACTTCACGAGCTTTACGCTCGTCACGCACAACAGTAGCTTCATCACCGGCTTGTGGTACGCCTGACAGACCTAAGATCTCGACTGGAATCGATGGGCCGGCTTCTTTGATTTCACGGCCAAGTTCGTCGCGCATGGCGCGGATACGACCGTACTCAAGGCCACAAAGCACAATATCGCCTTGGCGTAAGGTGCCTTCTTGGACCAAGATTGAAGCCACTGGACCACGACCTTTATCAAGGCGTGATTCAATCACGATACCGTGCGCCATACCATCAGATACAGCTTGCAAATCAAGAACTTCTGCTTGCAACAGCAAGGCTTCGAGTAACTCGTCGATACCTTGACCGCTATGCGCCGAAACTGGCACAAACTGCACGTCACCACCCCAGTCTTCAGGGATAACATCGCGTTGCGCAAGTTCGTTTTTCACACGATCTGGATCAGCTTCTGGCTTATCCATTTTGTTCACCGCAACCACAATTGGCACTCCAGCCGCCTTAGCGTGCTGAATCGCTTCAATAGTCTGCGGCATAACACCGTCATCGGCTGCAACGACAAGAATAACGATATCCGTTGCACTCGCACCACGAGCTCGCATTGAAGTAAATGCGGCGTGGCCTGGAGTATCCAAGAAGGTGATCATGCCATGGCCGGTTTCGACGTGATATGCACCAATATGCTGGGTAATACCACCGGCTTCGCCTGAAGCAACTTTGGCTTTACGAATGTAGTCGAGCAAAGAGGTTTTACCGTGGTCAACGTGACCCATAACGGTAACTACAGGTGCACGTGGCGCCTTCGCTTTCTCTTCGCCTTCGTTGCGCTCGGCAAGCACTTCTTGTTCAAGGGCGTTATCGCTCACCAACTGTACTTTGTGACCCATTTCTTCCACCACAAGTGACGCGGTTTCTTGGTCCAATACTTGGTTGATGGTGACCATCTCGCCCATCTTCATCATAGTTTTGATGACTTCGCTAGCTTTTATCGCCATGCGATTGGCAAGCTCACCTACAGTGATCGTTTCACCCAGTTTCACTTCGCGCTCGACCGGCGATGCTGGCTTGGTAAAGGCTTGCTGTAAGCTAGAACGCTTCGAGCCCTTACGACGCTTCTCACGACGTGGCGTTTCATCACGCTCATCATCTTTAGCACGACGCTTAGACTTCTTACGATTACGACGCTCTTCATCAACGTCTTGCTCGTCTTCAGCTTCCTGTGCGTATTGCGAGGTCGTGAAGTGAACATCTTCTTGCTCAGCTTGCTTACGCTTGGCTTCTTCTTCTTGCCAACGCGCTTCATTTTCTTCCGCCAACTTGCGTGCTTCTTCAGCTTGACGTGCAGCTTCTGCTTCAGCTTTCTTGCGCGCTTCTTCTTCCTGTGCTTTACGCAATTTCTCAGCTTCAGCTTTCGCTTCGTCGGCTTTCTTGCGCTCTTCAGGCGTCATTGCTGCACGTTTTTCTGCTTCAGCCTTGGCTTTAGCTTTCTCTTTTTCTTTGCGTGCGGCTTCTTGCTTGGCTTTTTCTTCGGCAGCTTTCTGCTCAGCCTTAGCTTTGGCTTCCGCCGCAGCTTTGGCTTCTTCTTCCTTACGCTTCGCTTCCGCAGCTACACGCTCTTGTTCAGCTTTTTCTTGCTCAGCCTTCTGCTCGTCTTCAAGTGCAGAACGCTTCACATAGGTACGTTTTTTTCGTACTTCAACTTGCACCGACTTACTGCGCGGGCCGCCACCAATGCTCAGCGTACTTTTCTCTTTCCGCTTCAACGTCATTTTGCTTGGTTCTTGTGGGCCTTTACCGCCGTGCTGCTTGTTCAGGTGCGCCAACAGCGCTTGTTTTTCGTCTTCAGTCACCGAGTCGCCCGCTGACTTTTTCATGCCAGCTTCGGCAAATTGGGTGACCAAACGATCAACTGTCGTACCTACATCTTTAGCTAGTTTATCCAGCGTTACTTCATCCATAGTCCGTCGTACCCCCGTTGATCTTATTCTTCGTCACCGAACCAGCAAATATTACGCGCTTGCATAATCAGCTCACCAGCTCGTTGTTCGGTTAACTCTTCGATTTCGGCAAGGTCATCGATACCTTGCTCCGCCAGGTCTTCAAGGGTGATAACCCCTTTACTGGCTAGCACGTATGCCATGTGACGGTCCAAACCTTCTAAATTCAGCAGGGTTTCGTCAGGCACTGCACTTTCGAGTGATTCTTCATCTTTCAACGCTTTGGTCGTTAACACGGCACGGGCGCGATTGCGCAACTCGTCAACCATGTCTTCGTCCATACCTTCAATGGCCAATAACTCGTCCATAGGTACATAAGCGATTTCTTCGAGTGTTGAGAAGCCTTCATCCACCAATACCGCTGCGAAATCTTCATCGATATCAAGGTGTTTAGTGAACAAATCAAGCAAGCGCTGTGCTTCTGCTTCATTCTTCTCGGTAAATTCTTCTTCTGACATCACGTTGAGCTGCCAGCCGGTGAGCTGACTTGCTAAGCGAACGTTTTGTCCTGCTTTACCAATGGCTTGGGCAAGGTTACCCTCTTCCACTGCGATATCCATGGTATGTGCATCTTCATCGACAACAATTGATGCCACTTCTGCCGGCGCCATCGCATTAATCACAAACTGTGCTGGGTTATCGTCCCATAACACGATATCGACACGCTCACCGCCAAGCTCACCCGATACTGCTTGCACGCGTGCGCCACGCATACCTACACAAGCACCAACTGGGTCAATACGACGGTCGTTGCTTTTCACTGCAATTTTTGCACGTGAACCTGGATCGCGTGCAGCGCCACGAATCTCAATCATCTCTTCGCCGATTTCCGGTACTTCAATACGGAACAATTCGACCAAGAAGTCTGGATGCGTACGACTTACAAATAGTTGCGCGCCACGAGCTTCTGGGCGTACGTCGTACAACAAACCACGTACACGGTCACCAACTCGTACCGATTCGCGCGGCAACATTTCCTCGCGATAAATCATCGCTTCGGCGTTGTTACCCAAGTCGAGTAATACATGCTCACGGTTCGCACGTTTGACGATACCGCTCACTAACTCACCGACTTGATCTTTGTATTCATCGACGACTTTCGCACGTTCAGCTTCACGTACCTTTTGCACAATGACTTGTTTCGCAGTTTGCGTGGTAATGCGGTCAAACTCGATCGAATCGATTTGTTCTTCCACATAGTCGCCCGCTTCTACTGACGCGTCTTCATATTGAGCTGCAGCTAAACTAATCTCGCGATAGGGATGCTCAAGCGGCTGTTCGCTGTCATCGACCACTAACCAGCGACGGTAAGTGTCGAAATCACCGGTGGTGCGGTCAATGCTGACACGTACTTCGATGTCGCCATCGTATTTTTTCTTGGTTGCATGTGCCAGCGCAGACTCTAGCGCTTCAAAGATCTTGTCTTTCGACACGTCTTTTTCATTCGAAACAGCTTCTGCAACTAATAAAATCTCTTTTGCCATTATCTTGCCTCGCCTGCGCAATCCTTAGTTAAACTGAGGAACTAAATGAGCTTTTTTAACTGTTGAGTAGCTAACCTTCAGTGGTTCACCATCAACTTCGAATTCGACTTGGTCGCCATCAATCGCTTTGATCACGCCCTTAAATTTACGTTTGTTCTGCTGTGCCATGGTCAGCTCGACGGCTGCCGTTTCGCCCAGATAGTCTTGCATTTGTGCTGCACTGAAAAACGGTCGCTCCATACCGGGCGACGATACTTCTAAGTAGTACTCGCTAGAGATCGGGTCCTCAACATCCAACAGTGCGCTCACCTGATGACTCACATCGGCACAGTCATCAACACTAATACCGTTGTCATGATCAATATAAACGCGCAAGGTTGAGTGCTTGCCGGCGCGAACAAACTCCACGCCCCACAATTCAAAGCCTAATGCAGCCACAGCGGGCTCCAGCATCTCGACTAAGCGTTCTTCAATACGTGCCAAATTCTTGAACTCCTGAAACAAAAAAAGGGCGTAAACGCCCAGTGTTAGTGCTGCCAACTCGACCGCTTTCTCAAGCCGTACCGCGTTGCAGCAGAGGTCACATAGTAAAAAGCCCCGAACTGCTGCGGGGCTTTTAAAACACTGGACCCTTTGTTAAATGGTTGCGGGGGCAGGATTTGAACCTACGACCTTCGGGTTATGAGCCCGACGAGCTACCAGACTGCTCCACCCCGCGTCCGAAAACGTGTCCATATTATAAGGATTCCCGAAGGAAACGCAACCAAGATTCGGTTGCTAAATTTGGTGCGGATGGCGGGACTTGAACCCGCACGCCCGAAAGCACTACCCCCTCAAGATAGCGTGTCTACCAATTCCACCACATCCGCGAAAACAAATACTTAGTTTGACTCTGGTACGTCATTTGAAGAGCTAGGAACTTCTTCATTCGACGCTGGCACTTCATTCATGGTTGGCGCTGGCGTTTCGATGCTTTCGAACTCGCTTTCAACGTCGCCGTTACCTGAGGAAAGATTACCTAAAACCAAACTTAAAACAAAAAAGATGATCGCAATAACCGCAGTCGTACGGGTCAAAAAGTTACCCGAACCACCAGAGCCAAATACGGTATTTGATGAACCAGCACCAAAAGATGCACCCATGTCGGCACCTTTACCCTGCTGAATCATAATGAAACCGATCAGCACAATGGCTACAATCAAATACGCAATCAATAAAAATTCGTACATAGTTAACTTCTCCGGGCCTGCGCTGCGCGACAAATAGCAAGGAACGCTTCAGGTTCAAGACTTGCGCCGCCGATCAAGCCGCCATCAATATCTGCTTCTGCAAACAATGTTTCGGCATTTTCTGCCTTTACGCTACCACCATACAGCAGTGGTACGCTCGTGCCTGCAACAGCATACTTTTGTTGCAACCACTGTCGAATAAATGCATGAACATCCTGCGCTTGAGCTGGACTTGCGGTTTTACCCGTACCAATTGCCCAAACCGGTTCGTAAGCGATAACCAATTGCGTCAACTGCGCACTGCTTACATTCTGCAAAGCGCTCTCAAGTTGCGCTTGCACGACCTGCATGGTCTGTTCAGCTTCGCGTTCGTGCTCGCTTTCGCCAACACAGAGAACGACTTTAAACTTAGTTTCGGTAGCAGCTAAGGCTGCTTCAACTTTCGCCTGAATACGCTGTTCAGTATCGCCGTAAAACTGCCGACGCTCCGAATGCCCAACGAGCACGTATTCAACTCCGGCTTCCGCCATAAGCGCTAAGCTATGCTCACCGGTGTGAGCACCTGCAGCATGTTCATTCACGTCTTGCGCACCTAGGTGCACTTGATCGTAAAAGACTTCACTTTGCCATGCAGCTAAGAGTACTGCCGGAGGACAGACTGCCACGGACACTTCAGCTAACACTTCTGGCGCATTGCGCAGGGTGTTTGCCAACTGTTTGACGAGATGGCGTGAGCCATTCATTTTCCAGTTCGCGATAACTAACGATTGCCGTTGCATAATTGCCTCTCGGTCTAAAGTTGCTACCTCAAGAGCGGCGAGATATTACATAACCTGCCGCTAACTTACAAGTACTGAATACGATAAATCAGTGAGACTGCTTATTAATTCGCCGCCGCTTCAACTTCACCGGCGATTTGTTGGGCAAAGGTCTTGGTAATCTTCTCGTCGCGACCTTCAACCATGACCCGAATGAGGGGTTCTGTGCCCGATTTGCGCAGCAACACTCGCCCGTCATCACCAAGGCGCGTTTCAACGTCTTTTACTGCAGCTTTCACGGCCTCGTCACTTAACGGATCAGAGCCTGCTTTAAAGCGCACATTGATTAGGGTTTGCGGGTACTTTTCAAAGCCCTGCATAAGGTCGGCTAAGCTGCACTGCTCGCGTTGCATGGACGTGAGTACTTGCAAGCCTGCAATAATACCGTCACCGGTACTGTGGAACTGGCGATTAATAATATGGCCCGAGTTCTCTCCGCCAATTTTCCAGTCGCGTTTGACCAGTTCTTCCATGACATAACGATCGCCAACTTTAGCCCGAACAAAAGGGATATTGCGATCGGCGAAAAACTTTTCTAAGGCAAAATTCGACATTAAGGTGCCGACAATACCGCCTTGCAACAAGCCGTCTTGCTGCGCTGCGCGAGCCAGAATATAAATGACATCGTCACCATCGATGACACGCCCTTTGTCGGTCACCATCATCAACCGATCACCATCGCCATCAAGGGCAAAACCTAAGTCGGCTTGATGCTCTTTAACGCTGGCTTGCAACGCCGCTAAGTCTGTTGCGCCGCAGTTGGCATTAATGTTAACGCCATTTGGCGCAGTGCCAATTTCTATCACTTGCGCACCTAACTCACGCAACACATCTGGCGCGATATGGTAGGTGGCGCCGTGGGCACAGTCGACCACAATCGTTAATCCAGCCAACGACAAATCGCTTGGGAAAGCACTTTTACAGAATTCGATGTAACGCCCAGGGGCGTCATCAATGCGACTGGCGCGGCCCATTTGCTCCGATGGCACGCAAACTAAATCCTCGTCGAGTAAACGTTCAATTTCACTCTCGACAGCATCGGGCAGCTTACTGCCTGAATCAGAAAAGAATTTGATACCGTTGTCATAATAAGGATTATGCGAGGCACTGATCACAATACCTGCTGCGGCGCGGAAGTTGCGCGTTAAATACGCTACCGCTGGGGTCGGCATTGGGCCTAAGAATTCGACACTAACGCCAGCAGACAATAAGCCTGCTTCCAGTGCCGATTCCAACATATAACCAGATAAACGCGTGTCTTTACCCACCAACACCCGTTGGTTGCCTGACTTCGATAAAACCGTACCCGCAGCCCAACCTAACTTAACGGCAAAATCTGGGGTAATTGGAAAGTCACCGACGCGGCCACGCACGCCGTCAGTGCCAAAATACTTACGTTGACTCAACTGAAATCTCCAGCCAAGGTTGCTGCAACGACTTTCATTGCATCAACCGTTTCCCTGACATCATGCACGCGGATAATGCGTGCCCCTTTCATTGCTGCAATGGTTGCCGCAGCAATGCTCGCTGGTAAGCGGTCGGCGACCTCACGGCCAGTTACATGACCGAGCATCGATTTACGCGACACGCCAATAAGCAACGGCAACTGCAGCTCATGGAAAGCCTGCATACGTTGCAATAGCTGGTAATTATGCCTTACTGACTTACCAAAACCAAAGCCTGGATCGAGAAATAACCGCTCTTTTGCAATTCCAGCGTCGTTGCAAGCCCGCATACGCTCTTGCAGAAAGGTTTTTACCTCAATAACTACGTCATCATAGCGTGGTTCATGCTGCATAGTGCGCGGTTCACCCTGCATGTGCATTAAACAGACATCGGCATCGTGCTTGGCCAGCAACGCAAGAGCGCCTTCATCCTGCAAGGCGCGGATATCGTTGATCATTGCGATACCTTGCTTAAGGCCTTCGGCCATGACCTGCGTCTTACAGGTATCCAAGGAAATCATGGCATCGGTTTCGGCGCGCAGCCGCTCGATGACCGGCAGCACTCTATCGATTTCCTCTTGCACGCCCACACTCGCCGCTCCCGGCCGCGTGGACTCACCACCCACATCAATGTAACTGGCTCCATCGCTGAGCATTTGTTGAGCCTGCCGCAGGGCCTCATCAACGTGATTAAAACGGCCGCCATCGGAAAATGAGTCTGGGGTCACGTTTAAGATCCCCATCACCTTAGGAAGTACACCTGTGCCCATTCATCAATCCTCATAAAAAAGCCCCGAAGTCGGGGCTTTTCTTCATCTAACTCGCCGGCGCATCGCCCGGCTTACCATCTGTCAAAGGTGGCTCATCGGAACTTGCAGTAGCACCACCGCTGGTGTCGTCGTTTTGGTCCGGCTTACGCCAGTCGCGCGGTTCACGCACGTCGCGGCGATTCATCAAATCATCAATTTGATCTGCATCGATGGTTTCGTACTTCATCAGTGCGTCTTTCATCGAATGCAAAATATCAATGTTCTCTTCAAGAATACGCTTCGCACGATCATAGTTGCGGTCGATAAAGAGTTTCACCTCTTGGTCAATCGCGCGCGCGGTGTCATCGGACATATGTTTGTGTTGGGTGACGGAACGACCAAGGAACACCTCGTTTTCATCGTCCGCATACAACAATGGACCCATTTTCTCAGACAGACCCCATTGCGTTACCATTTTTTTCGCAATCTGTGTGGCCCGCTCAATATCGTTCGATGCACCCGTCGTGACTTTATCTTCGCCATAAATGATAGCTTCAGCCAAGCGACCACCAAATAAGCTTGAGATCATACTCTCTAAATGTTGCTTGGTATGACTCACGCGATCTTGCTCTGGCAAGTACATGGTCACACCCAAGGCGCGTCCGCGTGGGATAATCGAGACCTTATACACCGGATCATGCTCTGGAACCAAACGACCTACAATCGCGTGGCCCGCCTCATGATAAGCGGTCATGGCTTTCTCTTCGTCGGTCATAACCATTGAGCGGCGCTCAGCACCCATCATGATCTTGTCTTTGGCTTTATCAAACTCTTCCATTGCCACCACGCGCTTATTGTTACGCGCCGCAAACAATGCCGCCTCGTTGACCAAGTTGGCCAAGTCAGCGCCCGAGAAGCCTGGGGTACCACGGGCGATCACTGACGCATCAACATCATCGCCAAGCGGTACTTTACGCATGTGCACTTTAAGAATCTGCGCACGACCACGCACGTCAGGTAAGCCTACTGGCACCTGACGGTCAAAACGGCCTGGCCGCAAGAGCGCAGGGTCAAGCACGTCTGGGCGGTTAGTCGCAGCAATAACGATAATACCTTCGTTACCCTCGAAACCGTCCATTTCAACCAACATTTGGTTCAAGGTTTGCTCACGCTCATCGTGACCGCCGCCAAGACCGGCGCCACGCTGGCGACCAACAGCATCAATCTCATCGATGAAAATGATACATGGTGCTGACTTTTTGGCTTGCTCGAACATGTCACGCACACGAGATGCACCAACACCCACGAACATTTCAACAAAGTCAGAACCTGAAATAGAGAAAAACGGTACTTTTGCTTCGCCAGCGATCGCCTTGGCGATCAGCGTTTTACCTGTACCCGGAGGACCAACCATGAGTACGCCTTTCGGAATCTTACCGCCCAGACGTTGGAATTTGCTTGGGTCACGCAAGTAGTCCACCAATTCAGAAACTTCTTCTTTGGCTTCATCACAACCGGCAACATCGGCGAAGGTGGTTTTGATTTGGTCTTCACTCATCAAGCGCGCTTTGCTTTTACCAAAGCTCATCGCGCCACGACCGCCGCCACCGCCTTGCATTTGACGCATGAAGAAAATCCATACACCAATCAGCAGCAACATTGGGAACCAAGAAATAAAAATCGAGGTAAGAATGCTCGGCTCTTCCGGTGGCTTGCCGACCACTTCAACGTTGTTTTCGAGTAAGTCGTTCAGCAGGTCCGGATCACTCACTGGCATCACCGTAGTGAAGGTATCTCCAGTACGCGATTGGGCCGTGATCATGCGTCCGTCAATATCGACTTTACGCACACCACCATTGTTCACTTGTGACACGAACTGACTGTACGCCACTTGCGAGCTGTTGTTCGCGCCAGGACTGAAACTATTGAACACTGTCATCAAAACAACAGCGATCACTAGCCATAGAATTAAATTTTTTGCCATATCGCTCAAAGCTGACTACCTCATTTACTTGCGTTGCCTGCGCAACAGCCTACTACAATTTGTATCCTGTCGCTACCAAATAGACTTCACGAGAGCGAGCTCGCGACGAGTCGGGTTTACGTGTTTTTACGGTTTTAAATGCCGCCCGCACGTCTTTCAAAAACTCTTCAAAACCTTGCCCATGAAATACTTTGACGACAAAACTACCGTTCGGTTTCAAAACTTGATGACACATATCCAGTGCCAGCTCGACTAAGTACATCGCCCGCGGCTGATCGACATTGTCATTGCCGCTCATGTTCGGCGCCATGTCTGACAATACTATATCTACGTTTTTGCCGCCGATGCGGTTCAACAAAGCACTTAAAACGCCTTCATCACGAAAGTCGCCTTCCAGAAAATCAACGCCAGCAATAGGATCCATAGGTAAAATATCGCACGCAATCACCTGGCAATTACCTTGCAAGGTATCCACCACATACTGCGACCAGCCACCTGGTGCTGCACCAAGATCGACTACCGTCATGCCCTGCTTTAAGAGCTTGTCTTTGTTCTGAATTTCTTCAATTTTGAACACTGCACGCGAGCGCAGCCCCTTCTTTTGGGCCTTCTGTACATAGTGGTCGCTGAAGTGTTCCTGTAGCCATCGCGTGCTACTTGCTGATCGTTTTTTTCCCATTGCCTCAATACCAAACTGGCTTCTTCTACCCAGATGGCGGTAGAATAGCGAAAATTCAAGTGATAGTGGGATATTATTACATGGCCGAAGGGTTAACTTTAAGCAATAAACAGAAACAGCACCTAAAAAGTCTGGCGCATAGCCTGAAACCGGTTGTGTTATTAGGCGCTAATGGCCTGACTGAAGGTGTTATGGCAGAAATCGAGTTGGCACTTAATCATCACGAATTGATCAAGGTTAAAGTACCAGAAGAAGACCGTGAATTACGTGAACAAGTGTATGCAACCATCATTGCCCACACGCAAGCCTATCGCGTGCAAGTCGTCGGCAAAATCTTAACGCTCTACAAACCAAGCCCCGAAGGCAAAATTCAACTGCCCCGCCGGTGAGCTTACTCTAGCTGCGGTGTGCATCGCAAACGCGCGATGCACCGCCGCATAGACTCTTTCCTTTAAAACTCATCCGCCCCATCGTCGGGATCCCAACTCAAAGCGCGCGCTATTTGATTCAATGCAAAGTCAATCCCAATGTGGTCAGCTCTTGAGGCCAAATAGGTGTCCACCAATAATTGCTGATTCCGTGGCGTTTCCGGCAAATTGTAGCGCTGCAGAAAGGGTTTGACCTCAGCAGTGGCACGCAACACCTCTTCGGTATCTGACGACGGTTGATAATGCAACACGATCGGCTCGTTGACATGCAGCTCTGACGGCCGCGGGTAGTTGAGCTGTTGTCGCGGCGCAAAGAACCAATCTAAAGAAATACCCGCCTGCAACAAACCTTGCACGAGATGATCATAGGTAATCGAATCGCGTTTGCGCCAATTACCGTACGTCGACTTTGGTATCCCCAGTCTGCGCATCAATGAAGCAATGGATTCATCACCAAAGTACAAGCGTAACCGCGCAATCACCTCATCCATATTGAGCATTTCAATATTGCTTTTCTGCGGTCCTTGTGTAGTATTTATTTCAGCGTCATTTGACATCTTTTTTCCTTATTTGGTGTCTTTTGACCTCTACTTTCATTCAATTGAACTCTATGTGAACTCATAGTGAGTTCACAAGGAAAACATTCAACCACAGCCGAGCCACAATGGATAGTCAAAAAATAAAAATGGAATTAGCGCAACGCGGTTTCGATTTCTCGATGCTGGCGAAAGCTCTAGGCAAAAGCCCCTCTCTTATTTCAAAGGTTGCCGCGCGTAAAGCACGTTCGCAGGCAGTTGCTGCCGCTATCGCTAAGGCGTTGGACCGTACGATTGAAGATGTTTTCCCAGACGTGCAAGAGTACCACCAGCCAGTACCTAAGAATCGTCATGACCGGAAACAAAAAGAGCGCGAATTAATCGCGCTCTTAAATGATGAAAAGTGACCGTTAAGCGTCGTTAGCGTTAAATATACTCTACGCTAACCACTTCATATTCGACCTCACCATTAGGTGTATTCACCCGTGCGACATCATCTACTTGCTTACCAATGAGGGCACGCGAAATGGGTGAATTCACCGAAATGAGGTTCTGTTTAATGTCGGCTTCATCATCGCCGACAATACGGTACTTCACTTCTTTGTCGGTTGACGTATTGTAAAGCGTCACCGTTGAACCAAAGATGATCTTGCCTTGGTTTGGTACCTTGGTGACATCGATGATCTGTGCGTTCGACAATTTCGCTTCAATTTCTTGAATACGCCCTTCGCAAAAGCCTTGTTGCTCGCGCGCCGCGTGATACTCGGCATTCTCTTTCAAGTCGCCATGTTCCCGCGCATCCGCAATAGCTTGGATAATGCGTGGCCGATCTTCAGTTTTTAGACGCTTCAATTCCTCCCGCAGCATCTCGGCGCCGCGGGTCGTCATTGGAATTTGACTCATGCTGTTTGAACCCTTTTATGTAATGACTGCAGTGAATTTACCCGTGCTCGGTCATCTGCAGTGTTTGCTTTAACTGTAGCAAAGGCTGCATTTAACGTGGTGGTGTAAATCACTTTATTCAAGAGTGCTTCGCGACGAATGTAGACTGAGTCTTCAATTGCCTGGCGCCCTTCTACGGTATTAATGATATAACTGTACTCGCCGTTTTTGATTGCATCAACAATATTTGGGCGACCTTCTTGCAGTTTATTCACTACCGAACAAGTAATACCTTCTTCGCTGAGCATCTTCGCTGTACCGCGAGTCGCCTCTAACGAGAAGCCGAGGCCAAGCAAGCCACGCGCAAGATCAAACAAGCGGGCTTTGTCGCCATCACGGACAGATAATAATGCTTTACCTGCTTTGGCCAAGGCTTCACCGGCACCAAGGTTGGCTTTAGCGTAAGCTTCTTCAAAGCTCTCACCAACACCCATAACCTCACCCGTCGAGCGCATTTCTGGGCCGCGGATCGGATCCACACCTTGGAACTTGGCAAAAGGAATCACCACTTCTTTAACCGAGAAATATGGCGGAATCACTTCTTTGGTATAGCCCTGCTGTTGCAAGGTTTGGCCAACCATAACGCGTGCTGCGATTTTAGCCAGTGGTACTCCGGTCGCTTTCGACACAAAAGGCACTGTACGTGCAGCGCGCGGATTCACTTCGATCAAGTAAACTTCATCGTCCTTAATCGCGAATTGCGCGTTCATCAGGCCATGCACGTTTAATTCGAACGCCAGCTTACGCATTTGTTCACGCAACTCGTCTTGGATCTTGTCGCTCAATGAGTATGGCGGTAACGAACAAGCGGAGTCACCTGAGTGTACACCGGCCTGCTCAATGTGTTGCATGATGCCACCAATGAACAAATCTTGCCCGTCACAAATGGCGTCCACGTCGACCTCAATAGCGTTGTCCAAGAAGCGATCCAACAACACCGGTGCCGAGTTCGAAACTTTCACCGCGTCGGTCAAATAACGATGCAAATCACTCTCGTCGTAGACGATTTCCATGGCCCGGCCACCCAGTACGTAACTTGGGCGGACAACCAACGGGTAACCGATACGCTCAGCTTCACGCAAGGCTTGGTCAACTTTTGTGACAGTCGCGTTTTCTGGCTGCTTTAAACCAAGGCGACGCACAGCGCTTTGGAAACGCTCACGGTCTTCAGAACGGTCAATCGCATCTGGTGATGTGCCTATGACAGGCACACCGTTGGCTTCCAGTTCACGCGCAAGTTTAAGTGGCGTTTGGCCACCGTACTGAACAATAACGCCCTTAGGTTGTTCAACGCGGACGATTTCCAGTACGTCTTCGAGGGTAATGGGCTCAAAGTACAAGCGGTCAGACGTATCGTAGTCTGTTGAAACTGTCTCAGGGTTACAGTTCACCATGATGGTCTCGTAACCGTCATCGCGCAGCGCCAGCGCCGCGTGGACACAACAGTAATCAAATTCAATACCTTGACCAATACGGTTAGGACCGCCGCCAATGACCATGATCTTCTCACGATCCGAAGGAGCTGCTTCGCATTCTTCGTCATAGGTGGAGTACATGTAAGCCGTATCTGATGCAAATTCTGCCGCACAGGTATCAACTCGCTTGTAAACAGGTACCACGTTGAGCTCATGGCGGCGACGGCGAATTTCCGCTTCTGCAACATCGAGAATGTCAGCGATACGCGCATCCGAGAAGCCTTTGCGCTTCAGAACGCGTAACACACGTTCATCAAGCCCAGCCATACCAAGCTTCTGAATTTCAGCTTCCAGCAAGACGATTTCTTCGATTTGAATCAAATACCATTCATCAATGCGCGTTTGCTCGAAGACTTCATGCACGGTCATGCCTAAACGGAAGGCATCGGCAATGTAGAAGATACGCTCAGCACCAGGCTCTTTCAGCTCGCGAATAACTTTACCGCGTGCTTCCGGATCCGCTGGGTCAACCATAGGGTCAAAGCCAGTAGCGCCGATTTCGAGGCCACGTAGTGCTTTTTGCAACGACTCTTGTTGGTTACGACCAATGGCCATCACCTCGCCCACCGACTTCATTTGCGTCGTCAGACGGTCATTACAACCGGCAAACTTTTCAAAGTTGAAGCGTGGAATTTTGGTAACGACGTAGTCAAGCGCAGGCTCAAACGATGCTGGCGTTACGCCACCGGTAATTTCGTTCTCAAGTTCATCAAGGGTATAACCCACGGCCAATTTAGCCGCCACTTTGGCAATCGGGAAGCCTGTCGCTTTCGATGCCAAGGCCGACGAGCGTGAAACGCGCGGGTTCATCTCAATCACCACCATGCGGCCGGTGTTCGGATCGATACCGAATTGCACGTTAGAACCACCGGTTTCAACACCGATTTCACGTAAAACGGCCATCGCCGCATCACGCATCAACTGGTATTCTTTGTCAGTTAAGGTTTGTGCTGGTGCAACAGTGATCGAGTCGCCAGTGTGAATACCCATGGCGTCGAAGTTTTCAATGGCACAGACAATGATGCAGTTATCATTTTTGTCGCGTACCACTTCCATTTCGTATTCTTTCCAACCGATCAGGGATTCATCAATCAGCAGCTGATTGGTTGTTGAAAGGTCGAGGCCACGACGGCAAATTTCTTCAAATTCTTCGCGGTTGTAGGCAATACCGCCACCGCTACCGCCCATGGTAAACGACGGTCGAATAATGCACGGAAAGCCTAAGCGATCCAGTACATCAAAGGCTTCATCTAAGTTATGGGCTACTTCAGCATTCGGCGTTTCTAAACCGATGGCTTTCATGGCTTTGTCAAAACGATCACGGTCTTCTGCTTTATCAATCGCGTCAGCATTGGCGCCAATCATTTCAACCTTGTATTTTTCCAGCACGCCGTGACGATCAAGGTCAAGCGCACAGTTCAATGCCGTTTGTCCACCCATGGTGGGTAACACAGCGTCGGGGCGCTCAACTTCAATAATCTTGGCCACCACTTCCCAATGAATCGGCTCAATGTAGGTGACATCGGCCATTTCTGGGTCTGTCATTATGGTGGCTGGGTTCGAGTTGACCAGAATGACTTTGTAGCCTTCTTCGCGCAACGCTTTACACGCTTGCGCGCCCGAGTAGTCAAATTCACAGGCCTGACCAATGACAATTGGGCCAGCGCCAAGAATGAGGATACTCTTTATGTCGGTACGTTTTGGCATAATTAAATTCGTCCTCCGTTGCGGCTACGCTTAAGCGTGCTGGCTCATCAATTCAATGAAGTGATCAAACAATGGCGCTGCGTCATGTGGCCCCGGACTTGCTTCAGGGTGCCCTTGGAAGCTAAACGCGGGAACATCTGTACGGTGAATGCCCTGCAACGTGCCATCAAAGAGTGATTTGTGCGTCACTTTTAAATTGTCCGGAAGATTGTCTTCGGTCACCGCAAAGCCATGGTTCTGGCTGGTAATCATCACGCGGCCAGTGGCTAAATCTTGCACTGGATGGTTGGCGCCATGGTGACCAAACTTCATTTTGCCTGTTTTCGCACCACTGGCGAGCGCCAACAGCTGGTGACCTAAACAGATACCAAACACCGGTAATTTCGCTTCAATCAGTTCACGAATCGCAGTAATCGCGTAATCACAAGGTTCTGGATCGCCTGGTCCATTCGACAAAAACACGCCGTCTGGATTCATCGCAAGCACATCCTTGGCTGGCGTTTGCGCTGGGACCAAGGTGACCTTACAACCGCGGTCAGCTAGCATGCGTAAGATGTTACGTTTGCAACCGTAGTCGTAGGCGACGACATGAAATTTCGGTTCGCTTACCTCACCGAAACCTTCGCCTAACTGCCAACTGGTACTGGTCCATTCATGTGGTGTACGAATGGTAACCTCTTTGGCCAAATCCATTCCTTTCAAGCCCGGGAAACCTTGGGCTAATTCCAATGCCTTATCAATATCCAGTTCGCCATCAACATTTCCCGCCATAATGCAGCCGTTCTGCGCACCTTTCTCGCGCAGAATACGGGTCAGCTTACGGGTATCAATATCGGCAATACCGACCACATTGCGCTGGCGTAGATAATCACCTAACGATTGTTCTTGGCGGAAATTGCTGGCTTTTAATGACATGTCACGAATCACCAGACCTTTAGCCCAAACGCGGTTGGATTCTTCATCTTCGTGGGTCGTGCCGTAATTGCCAATGTGGGGATATGTGAGAGTAACGATTTGTTCAGCATAGGAGGGATCGGTGAGAATTTCTTGGTAACCAGTCATGGCGGTATTAAAAACAACTTCGCCGACTGCCGTACCACCGGCACCGATGGCTGTGCCGTGAAAAACAGTTCCATCCGCAAGCACCAATATGGCTTTGCTCGCTGAATGGCTCGCTAGAATACTCAAGGTTAACCTCCGTACATAAAAAAACGGGTGAATCAAAAATTGACTTCCCCGTTGATTACCTTGCACCAGCTAAAAAGTGCGCGTTTTCAGCTTGCCAACTTTGCGTCGGCAAATTGGTCGTATTCTATTAAAAAAGCGTCGCGGCGTCTAGCTAAATTTGCTCCAGTAACTGCCTGAGGTGTGCTGCCAAGTTGAGGCTATCGGCCATGCGGTAACGTCCAGCAGGCTGTTGCACTAACCATTGCGCTGCCTGCACCGCTCCGCGCGCAAAAATACCGCGATCGCTGACCCGATGTTGCAGCTCAATGCGCTCACCTGGCTGGGCCACGAGCACGCTATGTTCACCGATAATATCGGCCGCACGAATGACCGAGAAACCAATACTGCTTGGTTGACGCAGACCATCGCCGCGAACCCCTGCAGTAACTTGGGCAAGCGTTGTACCGCGTCCCTTCGCCGCCGCTTCACCCAACAGCAGTGCGGTCCCCGATGGACCATCACGCTTAGCACTATGATGCGCTTCGGTAATCTCAATATCGGCAGCAGGCAGACTAGCGCTGGTAAGCTGCACCAGTTGTTCTAACAGGCAAACACCAACACTGGTATTTGCCGCATATAACAAAGGAATAGAATGTGCGGCTTCATCGAGTAAGGTTAACTGCGCTGCACTTAAACCCGTCGTACAAACCACCATTGGCACAGCAAGACGCTGTGCCAATTGTAAATTGTCGGCCAATGCTTCAGGCAAGCTAAAATCAATCAACACATCCACAGCGCCACGCTGTAACTCACCACCGTCAGTGAATTGCAGATCAGCAACCGTCGTTTGTCCTAGTTTGGATGACTGCGCACTCACCAGCGCCGCTGCTGGCGTGAATTCTTGCGCTTGTACCTCATGCAGCACCGCTTGCCCCATGCGCCCACTGGCGCCAATGACCCCTACTTTCATGAATTTGCTGATTCCGTTGCTAAGCTTTGTTCCCGTTCCTGTCGTCCCAAGACCACAGACACTGCCATATCGCCCGTTACATTCGTTGCCGTACGCATCATATCGATAATACGATCGACCGCTGCAATAAAAGCGATACCTTCAAGCGGTAAGCCTATCACATTTAACGTAACCGTCAGCATCACTAATGCTGTGCCAGGCACCCCAGCGGTACCTATGGACGCCAAGGTCGCCGTCGCGGTAATGAGCATGTAGTCGGTAAATTCCAGCGGAATACCATAGAGTTGCGCAATAAAAATCGACGCAATGGCCGGATAAATTCCACCACAGCCATCCATATTAATGGTTGCCCCCAACGGCAGCACAAAACTGGCGTAGGGTTTTTTCACTCCTAAACGCTCAGTAATGGCTTGGTGCGCCGCCGGGATTGTGCCAAAGCTACTACAGGTGGTAAACGCCACCAACTGCGCCGAAAACACCGACTTAAAAAAGTACCAAGGCGACATTCCCGCCAAGCGCACCATAGTCCCGTAGGTCAAGAATATATGTAGCAAGCAGGCCAGGTAAATCGCCCCAATGAAGGCTGCTAACGGCGCTAGGCTAGCAATGCCGTAATGACCTACTACCCAAGCCATCAAGCCCAACACACCAAATGGCGTCAACTCCAACACCATCTTGGTAATGCGATACATCACCTGCGCACCAGATTTCAGCACATTGCCCAACGCCTGCGCCGGCTCACCCACCTGCCGAATCGCAATACCGACCAGCGCCGCAAACACCACAATCTGCAAAATCTTACCTTCCGCCAACGCCGCAAACGGATTGACCGGAATCATATTCAAGAATACCGCCGCAGGTCCTGGCACATCTTTTTCTTGATAGTCCGCCGCCGCACTCAAATCCTGCGTCGCCGTCACATCCAGCAAACTACCCACGCTCAAACCGATGACACTGGCAATCACCGCCGTCAGCAGAAACAACCCGACCGTTTTCGCGCCAATCTGACCCAGCCCCTCGCCTTCACCAAACTGCAAGATGGCATTCACAATGGCACAGAAAATCAACGGCGCCACTAGCATTTTCAGCGCCCGAATAAACAAGTCGCCCAAAGGCTTCAGTTGTACCGCTACGTCCGGCACCAACAGACCCGCGGCAACACCAATCACAAAGGCACCGAGCACCCGTTGCCAAAATGGAATCGCAAACCACGCTTTTAGCATACAATCTCTTCTTTATTGAGTTTGGGGTATTGTACGGGGCTTGCTAGCTTTGCGATTAGATCGAATCGTTATTCGTTATTCGTTATTTGAAGAGCGTTGTTTGCTATTCGCTGTTCGCTGTTTGTTTAAACCAACAGCAAAAAGCGCGAGCTAGGAGCGTGGGGGGGGAAGCTTGGACTGAAAGATTAGGGTGCGTGCCGCAGGGATGCGGCACACAAGCCCCCACGGATGGGTTCACGGCGTCCCTAAGCTTTCAGTCTAAGCTTCCGCTCAAAGCGAATAGCGAAAAACGCTTTAAAACCAGACGTTTTGACCATTTTCGTTGAAGTCCGCATACCCCGTGGTAGAACCACGGGCTACAAACAGCGAACAGCGGATAGCAAAGAACGCTTTTAAGGTTTGGGGCAATTCGCGCGTGGGGCTTGGCGATAAGTTGGCATGGCGTCAGCGCTCAATTTCTCTAGCGCATCGATGCGCGTTTGTGGGGATGGGTGCGTAGATAAAAACTCAGGCGGTGTTGGACCACCTTGTTTGGCCATGTTGCGCCATAAGTTGGCCGCTTCACGCGGGTCATAGCCCGCAGCAGCCATATAGCGCAGTCCCAACTCGTCGGACTCACTTTCATGAATACGCGAGTACGGCAAAATATAGCCCAGTTGCACACCAACACCGAGCACGCCCATAATCAGTGCCGCTTGCTCACGATCCATCTCTTGCCCGATGAGCATGCCACCGAGTTGCATACCTAGACCCGCAGCGAACTGATTCGACATACGCTCGTTGCTATGTTGTGCAATCACGTGGCCAATCTCGTGGCCAATAACTGCCGCAAGCTGATCTGGCGTTTCGGCAACATCAATTAGGCCCGTGTAAACACCAATCTTGCCACCTGGGAGAGCAAATGCATTGACTTGCTCACTTTCGAAAACCGTGACTTCCCACGGTTGTTGCGCCCATGGCGAAGGCAATATCGCAATTAAATCATTGGTAATACACTGCACATATTGATTCAGTTGCGGATCGCGCGAGACCTTTTCTTGTTCTTTGATCGAACTGTAACTTTGCGCACCCAATTGCGCTATTTCGTCGCTGCTGAACAATTGCAGTTGCGAACGCCCCGTTGGCGATTGTGTGCAAGCCACCAAGCTGGTCAACGCAGTCACGAAAAGAGCGGTCTTCAAAGTGCGCATAGCTTATCTCCTAATATGGACCTCCGGACTAACCGCGGAGGTCATCAAAGAAACGTTTTACACCATCGAAAAAGCCTTTTTCCTTCGGGCGATAACGTGCGGCTTCTTCGCCGCTGCCCATCGACTCATCGAGTTGGCGTAACAAATCCTTCTGTTTATCTGACAAGTTGACTGGGGTTTCCAACACAACTTTACAGATTAAATCGCCAGTTGCGCCCGTACGAACTGAACGCACACCTTTACCACGCATACGGAAAAGTTTCCCCGTTTGGGTTTCCGCCGGAATCTTCAGCTTCACTTTTCCTTCAAGTGTCGGCACATGGATCTCG
This sequence comes from Pseudidiomarina sp., assembly GCA_048267225.1. Taxonomy (GTDB): domain Bacteria; phylum Pseudomonadota; class Gammaproteobacteria; order Enterobacterales; family Alteromonadaceae; genus Pseudidiomarina. Next base: position 174,057 of record JBLWXY010000004.1, on the reverse strand, counting down.
CCGCCTAACGCTGCATGGGTGAAACTTAAAGGTACTTCACAATACAGGTTATTGCCATCACGTTTGAAAATCGGATGCTCGCGCACATGCACTTGCACATATAAGTCACCTGCCGGAGCCCCCATTTCGCCCGCTTCACCTTCACCATTTAAGCGGATACGGTCGCCCGTATCAACGCCTGCCGGAATTTTTACATTCAGGGTTTTGGTGCGCTCTACGCGGCCTTCACCATGACAGGTGCGACATGGGTCTTTGATAACCTTACCGCGGCCACGACAGTGTGGACAGGGTTGCTGCACCGCAAAAAAGCCTTGGCGCATTTGAATATGTCCGGCACCGTGGCAATGCGAACAGGTTTCGGCACTGCTACCTTTGCGCGCACCTGAACCATCACAGTCTTCACACTCAGAGAGTTTTGGAATCTTCAGTTCAACTTCCTTCCCACGCACAGCTTCTTCGAGCGATAACTCGAGGTTGTAGCGCAGATCAGCGCCGCGTGCGGCTTGGGCACGACCACCACCACGGCGGCCACCACCAAAGATATCACCGAACACATCACCAAAAATATCCGCGAAGTCAGCAGCACCTGCACCGCCACCGCCAAAGCCTCCTTGGCCCTGTTCAAAAGCTGCATGCCCATATTGGTCATAGGCTGCACGCTTTTGCGGATCCATGAGGACCTCATACGCGGCTTTTACTTCTTTAAACTTTAGCTCAAGCTCTTTATCACCCTTGGTACGGTCCGGATGATACTTCATCGCCATGCGCTTATAAGCTTTTTTGATGTCGCGTTCGCTGGCATCTCTGCTTACGCCCAGCACTTCATAAAAATCTGGTTTCGCCATAATCTTGCGTCTTCCACTTTTCTAAATTTGCTCTGTCCTGACACAAACACACGGAGGCCACCTGCTGGCAACCCCCGTGCGTTGTTATCACAGACACCCGGTGGGCGTATGCTTACTTTTTCTCGTCGTCTTTGACTTCTTCAAACTCAGCATCAACAACGTCGTCGTCTTGCTTCGCTTGTTGCTCACCAGCTCCAGCATCAGCGCCAGCTTGCTGGGCTTTTTGCTGTGCAGCTTCCATGAGCTTGCTCGACGCTTCAATGAGCGCTTGCTGCTTCGCTTCGATTTGCTCTTTATCGTTCGCTTTAACAGCCGCTTCAAGCTCGCCGATAGCCGCTTCGATTTTCTCTTTCTCAGCGCTATCCAAACCATCGCCAACTTCTTCAAGTTGCTTGCGCGTCGCGTGCACTAAGCCGTCAGCTTGGTTGCGTACTTGCACCATTTCTTCAAACTTACGGTCTTCCTCAGCGTGTGCTTCGGCGTCACGTACCATTTTCTCGACATCATCGTCGCTCAGGCCTGATGAAGCTTTAATGGTGATCTTCTGTTCTTTACCTGTGTCTTTATCTTTCGCAGACACATGCAAGATACCGTCAGCATCAAGGTCAAAGGTGACTTCGATTTGCGGTACGCCACGTTGTGCTGGACGAATACCTTCAAGGTTAAACTGACCCAGTGACTTGTTGTCCGCAGCGCGCTTACGTTCACCTTGAATAACATGAACAGTTACTGCTGACTGGTTGTCCTCTGCAGTTGAGAAGGTTTGCGACTGTTTCGTAGGAATCGTCGTGTTCTTCTCGATCAGCTTGGTCATGACGCCGCCCATGGTCTCGATACCGAGCGACAATGGCGTTACGTCAAGCAACAAGACGTCTTTCACATCACCTTGCAAGACACCTGCTTGTACCGCAGCACCTACCGCTACAGCTTCGTCAGGGTTGACGTCACGGCGAGGCTCTTTACCGAAGAAATCGGTAACGGCTTGCTGTACTTTCGGCATCCGTGTTTGGCCACCCACCATAATGATATCTTGGATATCGCTTACCGATAGATCAGCATCAGCGAGGGCTTGTTTTACTGGCTCTAACGACTTGCTGATCAAGTCTTCAACCAATGATTCAAGCTTGGCGCGCGTGACTTTAATGGCCAAGTGCTTAGGACCAGTGTTGTCAGCCGTGATGTACGGCAAGTTGACTTCGGTTTGCTGCGCAGATGACAATTCGATCTTGGCTTTTTCTGCAGCTTCTTTCAGACGCTGCATCGCCAACGGATCTTTGCGCAAGTCAATACCTTGGTCTTTTTCGAACTGTTCCACCAAGTAGTTGATCAAGCGGTTGTCAAAGTCTTCACCACCAAGGTGCGTGTCACCATTGGTCGCTAGAACTTCAAAGGTGTGCTCGCCTTCAACTTCATCGATTTCGATGATAGAGATATCGAAAGTACCACCACCTAAGTCGTATACTGCGATGGTGTTATCGCCTTTCTTCTTGTCCATACCGTAGGCAAGTGCTGCTGCGGTTGGCTCGTTAATAATACGCTTCACTTCTAAGCCAGCGATACGACCAGCGTCTTTAGTGGCCTGACGCTGCGCGTCATTAAAGTATGCAGGCACGGTAATAACCGCTTCAGTTACTTTCTCACCAAGAAAGTCTTCTGCTGTTTTCTTCATCTTTTTCAAGATTTCAGCAGAAATTTGCGGTGGAGCTTTCTTGTCGTCATTGATTTGTACCCAAGCGTCACCGTTGTCCGCTTCGACAATTTTGTACGGCATAATGCCGATGTCACGCTGTACTTCGTCATCTTTAAAGCGACGACCAATCAAACGCTTAATGGCGAACAAGGTTTTGTTCGGGTTCGTCACCGCTTGGCGTTTCGCCGGTTGACCTACCAATGTCTCGCCATCGTCAGTAAATGCGACGACTGAAGGGGTCGTACGATCACCCTCGGCGTTTTCGATAACGCGTGCTTTATCACCATCAAGTACAGCCACACAAGAGTTGGTTGTACCTAAGTCGATTCCAATAATTTTACCCATAACTGATCTCCAAACTTCAGGAAAAATTGTTTCTTAACTCTCATATCGGGGCGCAAATCGCTTTTTCAATACCCCTACACTTTGTAATTTTAATTTTTTACGACCATCACCATGGCTGGACGCAATAATCGGCCACTCAAGGTGTAGCCTTTTTGCATAACTGCCAAAATAGTGTTGTTTTCTTTGCCTTCGGCTGCTTGCATTGACATCGCCTGATGCAAGTCAGGATTAAAGCTTTCGCCTTCTTCACCTACGGCTTCCACACCAAACTTCGTCAACGTACTCAGTAGGCTTTTGTGTGTGAGCTCAATACCCTCAAGGAAATTGGCATTGATGGTTTCTTCCTGCTCAGCAATCGCTAAAGCACGCTCTAAGTTGTCCACTGTGGTCAACAACTCATTGGCAAATTTTTCTAGCGCAAATTTATGTGCTTTTTCGACATCTTGCGCGGCGCGACGACGCACGTTTTCCATTTCAGCAACCGCTCGCACGGCGCGGTCTTTCGACTCTTCGGCGCGTTGTTCCGCTTGGCTTAAAGCAAGTTCAAGCTCGGCAATGCGCTCATCGGCCTCGCTGGTCATGGTTTCTTCACCAGTTGTTTCTTGCTCTTGCGCTGCTGCTTCGGCTTCACTCACAACCTCTTCAGCGGTTGTTTGCTCAGGTGCTTCTGACGCGACCTTTTGCTCATTTTCATTCGCGGTATCGTGTTTCGTCATGTTTCGTTACTCTTTCAATGTGATATAACTAAGCTTGTGCACTGTTATGGGGGCATGATTTTTTGATTCAAGTCATCTGGCGCAAAAATCGAAGGAAGTTTTATGGCGAACACACATAAACTGGCATTCCAGCGCATCGCCCTGCTGGGTAAGGTCAATCATGAGGCGACCCGTGCGACCTTACTGGCGTTAGAGGATGAACTCAACGCGCTAGGTTTAAGTGTGATCATCGAAGAGCGCACGGCTCAACAACTTGATGAACGCCAACGCATGACCTTACCGTTAGAGCAACTCGGTGAAGCCGCTGACCTTGCCGTGGTAGTTGGCGGTGACGGCAACATGTTAGGTGCCGCAAGAATACTCTGTGAACATAATGTCGCCGTGGTTGGGGTTAACCGCGGCAACCTTGGGTTTCTCACCGACCTTGATCCCGATCACGTGATGCAACAGTTACGTGCAGTGCTGGCCGGCGAATACATCACCGAAGAACGCTTTCTCCTGCAAGCGGAGGTCATACGCAATGGCCATCGACACAATGTCGGGCGCGCGATTAACGAAGTGGTTCTGCACTCCGACAAAGTCGCGCACATGATTGAGTTCGAGGTGTACGTCGATAGTGATTTTGTCTACAGCCAACGTTCCGATGGCTTGATCGTTAGCACACCAACAGGTTCCACAGCCTATTCGCTGTCGGGTGGTGGGCCTATTTTAACCCCTGGCTTAGATGCCATTAGCCTTGTCCCTATGTTTCCTCATACCTTAAGTAGCCGCCCTATCGTGGTTGGCGCGAACTGCACATTGCACCTTAAGCCCTCGCCAGATAACGGCCACTTACAGCTAAGCTGCGACGGCCATATGCGCATGGAAGTGCTCCCCAAAGATGAAGTACTCATTCATAAGTACGCCTACACACTGACCCTGCTACATCCTAAAGACCATAGCTATTTCAAGGTGTTAAGAAACAAGCTGGGCTGGGGTAGCCGACTCTTTTAAGTGCTGACTTGCATTACTGTATAAATACTGTATAACTACTGTATGTAAACACAGTAGTTGTAGCACGTCACGCGTAAGGAGCTATTTATGTTGGTGCATCTACACGTTCGCAATTTTGCCGTTGTTCGGCAGCTCGACGTTGATTTCAAACAAGGTATGACCGCCATCACTGGTGAAACTGGAGCGGGTAAATCCATCGCACTTGATGCGCTAGGGCTCTGTTTGGGGGATCGTGCCGATAGCGATGCTATTCGCCCTGATGCCGAAAAAGCTGAGGTCATCGCCAGCTTTCAGGTTGCGCCACGTCAACCCGCGCACCAATGGCTGAACACCCAAGAGCTGCATGATGAAGATGACCCTGAGCACTGTGTTTTGCGCCGCGTTATTACGCGTGAAGGGCGCTCTAAAGCTTGGATCAACGGTTGCCCCGTGAACGTCACTCAGTTAAAGCAACTTGCGCCGCTTTTGGTCAACATTCACAGCCAACACGAGCACCAACTGCTGACCAAACCGGAGCATCAGCTCGCGTTACTGGATGCCTACGCCCGCCACAGTGAATTATTGACTGAAGTGAGCTCGGCCTACACGCAATGGTATAACTTGCGCAAAGCACAAAAGCAGGCGCTACAGCAGCAAGAAGACCGGCAAGCGCGAGCGCAATTGATTCGCTATCAAGTTGAAGAGTTAGACCAATTTGCCTTGCAGGAGGGTGAATATGAGGAGTTAGAACAGCTCCATAAAAAATTGAGCAACAGTTCCGCGTTACAGGAAGATAGCCAATTTGCGGTCAATGCGTTGTTCGAAGGCGAACATAATAATGCCTATGGTTTGGTGCAAGCAGCGGTGCAAAGGCTTGAGCAGCAAATCGACAATGACCCTGCCTTAGAGCCCGCGGTGAAAATGCTGACCGAAGCCAGCGTCCAAATCGAAGAAGCCGCGCGCGAGCTTCGTCATTATAGTGATGCTATCGAGCTCGACGAAGCGGCTTTAGCGAATGCCGAAAAGCGGGTTACCCAAGCCGTGCAACTCGCCCGTAAGCATCACATCGAACCTACAGCGCTGCCGCAGCTTCATGCTCAACTTAAAGCCGAATTGGCCGAGCTTGATGCCGCAGCCGAAGCGCTCGCTAACTCTGACGAAGAGGTTCAAGTCGCCGCGAAAGCCTACCGCAAGTGTGCGGCTAAATTATCAGCACAGCGCGCCAGTGCCGCACAAGAATTAAGTGAGCAAATTTCCCAGTCCATGCGTGAGCTCAATATGCCTCATGGTCGTTTCGTGATTGCTGTCGACCATCAAGCGGATGCACCCGCAACACGCGTCGGCACCGATCAGGTTCAGTTCCAAGTCACCACCAACCCGGGCCAACCCTTACAAGCTCTTGCACGCGTCGCATCGGGTGGTGAATTATCGCGAATCAGCTTGGCCATACAAGTGATTGCGGCGGCGCAAATGACCACACCAACCTTAATGTTTGATGAGGTCGATGTTGGGGTCAGCGGTGCTACCGCAGCAACTGTAGGCAAGTTATTGCGACAATTAGGGCAGCAAAACCAAGTCATTTGCGTAACCCACTTGCCGCAGGTTGCCGCGCAGGCGCACCAACAATTGCGAGTCGATAAAGCGACCGACGGCGAACACACCGAAACACAAATGGTGGCACTGGACCACGACAAGCGTGTCGTTGAACTTGCGCGACTGCTTGGTGGTGACCGTATCACTGACACGACCAAAGCAAATGCCAAAGAATTACTAGCTAATGTCGGCTAACTAGCATTGGCAGAGTGAACGTTTCTGCAATAAATCGGTCAATCTAAAGCGAGCAAGGCTAGTTATTCAGCCTTGCTTTGTTTATCATCAGAGCTATTGAATTCCATAAACTAGAAGTAAAGTCGATTTTATGAAGAAATTATTACTGGCAGGCCTAGTGATCGCGCTGAGTGGTTGCTCCGTATTCGATGGACTGGTTCACCGTATTGATGTACCGCAAGGCAATTACCTAGAACAGCGTGATGTCGATCAATTACGCATCGGTATGACCAAAGAACAAGTAAACTATGTACTAGGGGCTCCGGTTGCAGAAAATGTGTTTGCCAACGACACTTGGTACTACGTATTTAATATGGACTCAGGTAGTGGCAATGACTATCGTCGAACGGTCACCCTGACCTTTGTCGACAATCAACTTGCCAACTATGCAGGTGATTTCGACCGTCCTAAGAACTTTGACACGCCGCTGGATCAATAACTAGGCTGTTGCCAGCGCACTTCCAAAACCAAACAATCTGGGGAGTGTATGGAACCAAGCAGCAGTCTTGAGCGTTTCACCGATATCATAAAAAGCCCAACTGACCATCGTCACTATGCGATGGTCACCTTACCTAATGGCTTGCGCTGTACACTCATTCAAGATCCACAAGCACAACAAAGCACCGCAGCCTTGGCAGTTGCTGCAGGCCACTTTCACGATCCGCTTGAGGCTCAAGGCCTCGCCCACTTTCTCGAGCACATGCTGTTTCTCGGGACCCAGAAGTACCCCGACGCAACGGCTTACCAAGACTTCATTCATCAACATGGTGGCCACCACAACGCTTGGACCGGTACTGAGTTTAGCAATTATTATTGTAGTGTTGATGCGAACAGCTTCACCGCCGCGCTCGACCGTTTCTCACGGTTCTTCTATGAGCCGACCTTCAATCCTGATTGGATTGCTAAAGAAGTGAATGCCGTTGACGCTGAATTTAAAATGAAGCTTAAAGATGAACTGCGCCGCTTGTATCAGGTCCACAAGGCGACAGTCAATCCAGCACATCCTTTTGCCAAGTTTTCCGTCGGTAACTTCGATACCTTAACGGATAAAGGCGATACCGCAGGTTTGGACCAGATGATGCGCGATTTCTTCGCCACCTGGTATCGTGCGAATCGTATGGCTCTTGTGCTTGCCGGGCCCCAAGCAATGAGCGAACTTGAAGCTTACGCGCAAACCTACTTTAGTCCGATACCGGGCGCTGGCCCTGCAGTCAAACCAGTACAAGAGCCGCTCTATCTGCCTGAGCAAGTAGGTATGCACTTACATGTGCGGCCAATCAAAGACGCGCGGCGGCTGATTTTAGCCTTTGCGCTGCCGAGCATCGATAATGACTACGCTTATAAGACGACAAGTTTTATTGCCCATCTCTTGGGCTACGAAGGCCCCGGTAGTCTCTATGCAGAACTGCATCACGCCAATCTAATCAATAGCTTGTCCGCTGGCGGTGGTATTAGCGGTAGCAATTTCAAAGACTTTAATATCAATATGCAGCTCACCACCGAGGGTCTGCAGCAAACAGATAAAATCATCTCTACGGTCTTGGGCGCTATTGAGCGGATAAAGCACGAAGGTTTAGAGGATTGGCGCTACCGTGAACGCCAAGTCGCCATAGCTAATGCCTTTCGCTTTCAAGAGCCAGCACGTACTGCTGACCTTGCCCCTCAGCTCGCGATTAACATGCACCATTACGCGCCTCGCGATCTGATTTTCGGCGATTATCGCATGGACCAGTTGAATGTGACCAAAGCTCGCGAACTTCTCGGCCTAATGCATGCTGGTAACCTGCGCGCAACACTTATCCATCGTCACGTCGAAGTCGATAAGCACGAACCCATATATGGCACCGACTATCAATTACGGCCCTTTTCCGCCGCGCAAGTCGAGTTATGGCAGAACCCTTTGAGCGAAGGTATTCAACTACCAGCGCCAAATCCCTACCTGCATCCATTACGTCCGCCGTTGGCGTTGCTTGAGCCGGTCAGTCCTCTACCACAGAAGCTCGAACTCAATGATGGCTTCACATTATGGTTGCTGCAGGATCCTGATTTTCGCGCGCCGAAAGCACATATTTACTGCCAGTTTACGTTACCTAATGTCACCGCCAGCGCACATCATTACGCGAGTGCCCGATTATGGTGTGAGCTCATGATCGATCGTCTTAACGAAGACTGTTATGACGCCGAAATCGCTGGTTTGCACTTCAATATCTACCCGCAGCATTACGGCATCACCTTACACATCAGTGGTTATTCTCAAGGTATCGTCGAGCTAGGTAAAGATCTGATTGAGCGGCTGCAACGCACTTCATTTAGCGCCGCGCGTTTTGCTGACATTCACCAGAAACTCCGCGTCAATTGGCAATCAGCGCTGTCCAATAAACCTTTAAATCTGCTGTTTGCGCGACTAAACGTGCTATTGCAACCACACATGTACGCGCTGAGCGATCTCGCTGCAGCATTGGAAACAATTGACCGGGATAGCTTTGCCGCTTGGCACGCAACGCTATTTGAACAGGTTGAGTTGAAGCTGTTTGCACATGGCGACCTTACGGCTGATGTGCTGCAACCAATGACGTCCTGCGCACAGCAGGAATTCCCGTTGCGCGGAAATCTGCAAGCGCGTATGCCGGCCACACGCGACCTTGCCCAGTTGAAACAATCAGGCAAACTCGAAGCTCGCGGCCAGCTGGCCACGCGTCACTCAGATCATGCGGCCATGCTGGTCATTCAAGGCACGGATACGAGTGTCGCGCAACAAACCAACTTGCTGTTACTCAATCAGTTTATACAGCCTCATTTGTTCAACGAATTGCGCACACGCCAGCAACTCGGCTATTTAGTCGGCAGTACCTATATGCCCATTGAACAGCGCCCCCATGTCCTGCTTTACGTGCAATCAAGTCAATACGATGCGGCACACTTATGCCAAGCGCTTGAGGAGTTCCGTGAAAACCTTGTGACGCAAATCGATGAACGCATCGAAGCAGAGTTGGAGCAAGTAAAAAGCTATTTGATTCGTAAACTTCGCGAGCCGGACACTAATCTGCGCTTACGCAGTCAACGATTATGGAACACAATTTCACCACCTGAAATTAATTTTGATCGCTTGGAGCAAATGGCTCAGCAACTAGAATCCAAAACAACTTTGTTTTTCATCAATGAATTACGCAAAATCCTAGCTACGGCAGGCCATCAAGGCTATATTACAGCAAGCCCTAAAGAACTTTGACAGCCTCCAATTAATTGGGTAACTTGAGCTCTATTACAAGAATAAGAGTTGTGGCAAAACACAACCCGACAACGGGATGACGCGTGCGCTTTGATACACAATTGAGAAAGTGGTGGTCGACTTGTACCCTTAACAGAATAGTTCTAGGGCGCACTGTTGTCGCTTTTCTATTCATCCTAAGCAGTATAGTTTCAACGTCTGTGGCCCTTTCCACTGCTCACGCGCAAGCCAATGCCAGCAATGATTGGCGCGTCGAACTCATTACGCTGCGCGTTGCCAACAAGCCCATCAGTGCCGATACCCTTGATGAGCGCAACTTAGCGCAGCTCTACAATGCCAATCAGATACATGTTCCGCGTTTAAAAGAACCACTGACCATCGAGTTTGGTGCGCCTTATGCGCCCAGTGCGCAAAAGCTACAGTACCGTTATAAACTTGAAGGCTTCGATGCAAACTGGATCTACACCGACGCCGATTACCGTCGCGCCACCTATACCAACTTAGATTTTGGTAATTATACCTTCCGCGTCGAAGCTTCTCCGAATGGTAATTATTGGTTCGGCACCCGGACGATTGAATTGGATGTTGCCGCCCCCTTGTGGCTTTCGCCGTGGGCAATTGCCTTGTATGCGGCATTATTGATTGGCATTCTGGTGGGTCTAGGCGCCATTATCAGCGCGCGACGTCAAGCCATTCATCTATTACGCGATAGCGAAGAGCGCTTGAAATTGAGCCTTTGGGGCAGCGGTGACCAGCTCTGGGATTGGCATATCGATACCGACGAGCTACATCGCCACAACACTTGGCGCCAACTTAAAACCTTTCCAGAAGATGGTATCCGCTACGGTGATGATTCAGGTAAGTCCAACATTCATCCAGCTGACCTAGCAAAAGTGCGCTGGACCTTGCGTAATTATTTAGAAGGTAAGACCGATCATTACGAGCAGACCTATAGAGTCGCTTCGAACAAAGGTTGGATGTGGGTTCTTGATCGCGGCAAAATTGTAACTTATGACGAACAACAGCGCCCGCGCCGTATGACGGGTACCCTCAAGGATATTACTCCTCTGGTGACCGCAGAAGAGCGCTTAAAAATGCTTGCGGCATCGATTACCAATATCTCTGATGGTGTCTGTATTTATGACGCCCAGTTCAATGTAGTTGAGACCAACCAGTCGTTTTCGCGCATTACCGGTTACCGTCGCGATGACATGCTTGGACGTTCGCTGCGCTTCAGTCTGTACAGCCCTGATCACTTAGAGCAGATCAAGCAAATCGTGCAACAACAAGGTACCTGGCACGGTGAACTCGAAGACCTGCGCAAGGACGGTACCGTTTATCAAATGGAACTCACGCTGGATGCGATTCGCGATGAAAGCAAAGAAATTTCGTATTACGTCGCGACCTTCTCAGATATTACTGATCGCAAGAATGCCGAACGCGAGTTACGCCGACTTTCCAATACCGATACCTTAACGGGCCTCCCTAACCGTTCTTACTTTCAGGTGAGTCATTCTAACTTGGTGCGCAAGCGCATTATGCATGCCTTGTTGTTATTTGATCTTGATGACTTTAAGAAAATCAACGACTCACTCGGCCATGAGGTCGGCGATCATCTTCTTATGCACGTTGCCGAGCGGGTCGGTGAAGTCGGCCGACCACAAGACACTTTCTATCGCTTAGGCGGTGACGAGTTTGTGTTGATGCTTGAAGATACGACTGATGTTCGGGTGATAACCTCAGCCGCGAAACGCATCCTTGAGTCACTAGCACAGCCGTTCCATATTAGCGGCCATGACATCGTGGTCAGTAGTTCTATCGGTATTGTGGTTTACCCTAGCGATGGACAGTCCTCGCAAGAACTCCTGCAAAATGCCGACACCGCCATGTATCACGCGAAGAATCGCGGTGGTGCGAGCTATCAGTTCTTCAATGAATCAATGAACAAAAACGCCGTACGGCGTCTGCAGGTGGAAAACCAGTTGCGTCACGCATTGCGGAATAATTATCTGCAAGTGCATTACCAACCCAAAGTCTCGCTGCGGACCAATAAATTTGTTGGCTTAGAAGCACTGGTGCGGCTTGAAATTCCAGAGGTTGGCATAGTGAGTCCGGCAGAATTTATCCCGCTGGCAGAAGAAACCGGACTTATCATTGACGTCGGTGAGCGTGTGCTGCGGCAGACCTGTCGCGATATGCGTGATTGGGTCGAAGCTGGTGCCGTGCAAGGCCGAGTTGCAGTCAACCTCTCGGCGAAACAGTTCTTGCAACCGGATCTGGCACAACGCATCTTAGCGATCTTACAGGAAGAGAAACTGCATCCAAGTTATCTCGAGCTTGAAATCACCGAAGGGGTCGTCATGGATGATCCGGAACGCGCAATTGAAATCATGACCGAGTTAAACGATTTGGGCATTCACCTGGCACTCGATGATTTCGGCACGGGGTATTCCTCGCTGGCGTACCTAAAACGTTTCCCTATTCAGACCTTGAAGATAGACAAAGCTTTCATTGACGATATCAATGGCGCTGAACGCGACCGCAATATGGTGGCATCTATTGTCGCTATGGCGCACAACCTTGGTCTAGATGTGGTCGCCGAGGGCGTAGTCAACTTGGAACAAGCGGCAACGCTCAACACCTTGCAGTGTGAGTTTGCGCAAGGCTTTCTATTTGCAGAGCCACTGCGCCGCGAAAACTTCTTAGCGCATATAGGTACAACACTGGCAACGCTTAAGAAGCCAACCTAACGTGGTGACCAAAGTACGTTTTCACGACCCATTGCACGCAACAAATTCATACGTTTGTGTGAGATAAACAGGGGTAGGACAACAGGTCCAAGCAGCAATGCCGCAACGCCCCAACGTTTAGCGCCCATGGCATTACGTAAGGCTTGAACATAGACAAGTAGCGCAGACAACAAACAACACAGCGCAAGTAACACAACAACCTCCTCAAACAACCACTGCAAGGCCGATTGGATTCGGCCTTGCAGTTCGGTTACAACATGTTAGTCGGCATCATTATAAAACGAACGGCCTTCATTTGCCATTTCCACCAATAAAGGTGCGGGTTCATAACGCTCACCATGCTCTTTCGCATAACCGCGCAACTGCCCGACCACTTCCGCACAACCTAAGCTATCCATGTAGCGGAATGGGCCGCCGCGGAACGGCGGAAAGCCGATACCAAAGATAGCGCCAATATCGCCATCGCGCGGGCTACGAATAATTCCTTCGGCGAGGCAATACACCGCTTCATTAAGCATCAAGAACACAGTACGGCGGGCAATTTCCTTGGCGCTGAGTTGCGCATTCGGCTGCACGCCCAACAGCGAGTAGACACTGCTGTCGACTTCTTTGCCTGGCTTTTTACCGCTATAGGCGTAAAAGCCTTTTTTGTTTTTCTTACCTTTACGATCGTCGTCAAGCAACTTACCGAAAGCATCTGGGGCTCGGAAACGATCACCTAATTCATTGGCCATAATGGGGGCAACTTTAGCGGCGACGTCAATACCCACTTCATCCATGAGTTTCATTGGCCCGACTGGGAAGCCAAATTTTACCAGCGCCTTGTCGACGACCTCAATAGGTTCACCGCCAAGAACGAGACGCGCGGCTTCGTTCATGTAAGGTGCTAGGATGCGGTTCACATAAAAACCGGCACCGTCTTTCACGACAATCGGCGTTTTACCCTGCTTCTTCGCCAGCGACACTGTGGTCGCAATGGTTTCGTCTGAGGTTTTAGCATGCGTAATAATTTCAGCCAGCGGCATTTTATCCACCGGAGAGAAATAGTGCAGACCAATCACATTTTCCGGGCGTTTCGCCTTCGCAGCGATCTGCGTGATCGGTAAACTCGAGGTGTTGGTGGCAAAAATCGTATGCTCTTGTGCATGTTCTTCAACATCAGCCACCATTTTTTGCTTCAGCTCAAGATCTTCGAATACTGCTTCAATCACCACATCGGTGCGTTCAAAACCTGAATAATCCAGAGTTCCACTTAGACGCAACATGGTTTTCTCTAGTTCCGCGCGGCGCATGTGCTTGCGCTTAACCTTCTTGTTCAGTAGGTCATAGCTATACTTCATCGCGTGCACGATACCCGGCTCAGCAATGTCCTTAATACGCACAGGAATACCCGCTTTCGCCGCTGTGACATAAGCAATACCACCGCCCATTAAGCCGCCGCCCAAGACGCCAACCCGAGTCACCTGCGCCGGCTTGGTTTCGCCAGCGCCAGTCTCTTTCTTCATTGCCGTGGTGGCAAAGAAAATGCCACGTAACTGCTTTGACTCAGGCGTCATTGCCAGCATGCCGAACTGGCGCGCTTCGTATTGCAGGCCTTCTTGGAATCCATGATCGGCACCATAGCTAATGGTATCAATAATCGCATCAATGGCTGGATAGTTGCCTTTCGCTTTCGCTTGGGCCTGCTCGCGGGCCTTCTTAAAAATAATCCCACGGCCAAAGCTAGTGCCCTCAAGGCCTTTGTTTAGCAGGCTATGGTGGACCTTTTGTACTTTGGGTTTGCTATTAAGTGCTTTTTCAACCGCGGCTTCTAGCAAAATACTGGCAGGAACGACATCATCAACAATGCCCTGTTTCTTCGCCTGCTTCGGCCGCAACTGTTTACCCGCCAAAATAAGTGGCAAAGCTTTCTGGATACCTATCAATCGTGGTAAACGCTGAGTACCGCCAGAACCAGGCAATAGACCTAGCTGCACTTCGGGTAGGCCTAATGCGGTTTTCTCACTATCTGTACAAATGCGATAATGACACGCCAGAGCAAGTTCTAAGCCACCGCCCAGGCAAGCACCGTCAATCGCAGCAACCACCGGCACTTTCAATTGTTCGATCCGATCAAACATGGCCTGCCCTTGGCGGGCCAAGCTTTCGGCATCGGCGGCGTTCTCGCATGCACTAATCATGCTAATATCTGCGCCAGCAACAAAAGAGCCCGGCTTGTCACTTATAATCACCACTCCTTTTAACGTGCTCAACTGTTCAAGTTGTCCGAGCACCTCGCTTACTTCGTCAGCAAAGCTCGCTTTGAGGGTGTTCATTGATTCGCCTGGCACATCAATGTGAATAACCGCGACGCCATCGTCACGCGTTTCTAAGGTAAATGCGCGTTTCGTATCAGTCATTAGTTACTCTCCAAAATCATTGCTGAGCCAAGGCCACCAGCAGCACAAGCTGTGGTGAGCGCGGTACCGCCACCGCGGCGCTTAAGTTCACGTAAGGTCTGGGTGATCATACGCGCGCCGGTTGCCGCGAAAGGATGCCCGTAGGCAATCGAGCCACCCAACACATTGAATTTATCCATATCAATCTCGCCAATGGCCTCACTGCGACCCAATTGTTCTTGGGCAAACTTTTTGCTGCCAAACATTTTCACGTTAGCTAGCGTTTGTGCGGCAAAAGCTTCATGCATGTCGATAAGGTCAAGGTCACTCAGTTTCATACCGGCCCGATCCAACGCGATCGGTGTCGCAAACGACGGTCCCATGAGCATGTCTTTTTCGACACCAATAGCACTGAAGGCATAACTCTTGATATAGCCCAAGATGTCGTATCCCAAGGCTTTCGCTTTGCTCTCGGTCATCAGCAAGACTGCCGCTGCACCATCGGTTAACGGTGTGCTGTTGGCCGCCGTTACTGAGCCATGTTTACGGTCAAACACTGGACGTAACTTGGCGTAACTATCCAGTTTGCTGTCGCTACGGATGGTGTTATCGCGCCGCAGAAAATCTTTGTAAGGTTCGGCAAAGGCCGTCATCACCTCGTCATCGAGCTTACCCGCTTCCCACGCTTCGTGGGCTAGACTATGCGAGCGATGCGCTAAGGCGTCTTGGTCTGCACGATCAATGCCGTGGGTTTTCGCCATTTGCTCGGCCGTATCGCCCATGGTTAAGCCAGTACTGTATTCGGCGATGGCCGGCGGCACCGGCAGCAAATCTTTAAAGCTTAAACGTTTCAAAATGCTTAAACGTTGCCCAAGGCTGCGTGCTTTATTCAAGTCGACCAAAGCGTGGGCTAATTTGCGCGATACCCCAATGGGTAATACCGACGATGAATCGGCACCACCAGCAATACCAACACTGATATTTCCAGCCACCATGGTCTCGATAATATTGGCCGTCGCTTGAAAGCTTGTGGCACAAGCGCGTGATACACTGTAAGCGTCGGTGTTCACCGGAAGGCTGGTACCTAGCACAATTTCGCGAGCGATATTCGGTGCCGACGGCATTTGCACGACTTGCCCGAACACGAGCTGTTCAACTTCTTTGCCATCAAGGCCATAACGGTTGAGCATTTCTTGCACGACCATTTTGCCTAAATCCAAGGCCGGAATGCCGTGATAATAGCTCGCTTGCTTGGCAAATGGTGTGCGCAGCCCAGCGACTACCGCAATGCGGTCTCCCTGTGGCGTAGTCAGTTGCTGACGTGACGTCATAATTCACTACCTCTGTTCGGTAAATTGGCGGATTTCTGATCTGGTCAGACCTCACGATTTATTACAAATTCTAGCGGTTTCATCCCAAGAATTAAACTGTTGTTTTAGGTAAAGTACATACTAGAGTATAGACACAGCTATCACATTAGGGGTTATCATGGCCGCAGAACAATTTCAAAGCCTGCGAAATTACTTAGACAGTCAAGTACTCGGGCAACCTGAGTTCACCGAAAGCTTGCTGATCGCCGTCCTTGCCGACGGTCATTTATTGGTCGAAGGTCCGCCAGGGCTGGCCAAAACTCGCGCCGTGAATGCCTTAGCCAAAGGTATTGAGGGTGATTTTCACCGTATTCAGTTCACTCCAGATCTATTGCCAGCCGATTTGACAGGTACCGATATCTATCGGCCCGAAACCGGCGAGTTTGTATTTCAACAAGGACCCTTGTTCCACAATGTCATTTTGGCCGATGAAATAAACCGTGCGCCGGCCAAAGTTCAATCCGCCCTGCTTGAAGCCATGGCGGAACGCCAAATTACCGTAGGCCAAACCACCTACCCGTTGCCAGGGCTGTTTATGGTGCTAGCCACCCAGAACCCGTTGGAGCAAGAAGGGACCTATCCGCTACCAGAGGCGCAACTAGATCGCTTTTTGATGCAGCTCAACCTGGACTACCCAGCAGCAGAAACCGAGCTCGATATTTTACGCCTAACGCGGGGCGAAGAGCTACACGGTGACGTCGCCATGCCCGATCCTCTGCGCCAACAAGATATTTTTGCAGCGCGCAAAGAAGTACTGGAAATCTTCATGGATGAGCATGTCGAGAATTATCTCGTACAACTAGTGATTGCTACCCGTCAAGCCGAACACTACTCTGCTGACCTCGCACGCTGGTTAAGTTATGGTGCAAGCCCGCGAGCGACCATTGCTCTAGATCGTTGTGCTCGGGCCAAAGCTTGGCTCGCAGGGCGCGACTTTGTCACGCCAGATGATATTCAAGCGGTCTTTGCTCATGTTTTGCGCCACCGTATTATTTTAAGCTATCAAGCTGAAGCCGATGGCGTTAAGGCCGACCAAGCCTTAGCGATTATTTTGCAAGAAGTACCAACCCCGTAGGTGGTTATGAGCAAAGCTAATGAATGGCTACAACAATGGCACAGCGACGGTATACACGTCGGCAGTGCCGAGTTGATGTACTACCGTAGCAAAGTCGGAGCCTTCGCACGCCACCGCAAACTGCATCCGCCGAAGGCGCAGACCGGCGCGTTATTGAGTAAGACCAGAGGGCGCGGCATGGAGTTTGATGAAGTGCGGCACTATCAAGCGGGCGACGATGTCCGCGCGATTGATTGGCGCGTGACCGCACGCACCGGCACGCCCCACACCAAGCTTTTTCGCGAAGAGCGTGAGCGCCCGGTCATGTTTGTCGTCGATTTATCCGCAAGCCAGCACTTTGGTAGTGAGCTGCTGTTAAAGAGTGTTTTGGCCTGTCATTTAACTGCCGCTATGGCATGGCTTGCCGTGCAACGTGGCGATCGTGTAGGGGCGCTCATTGGTCACCCACAACGGCACGTTGAAATTCGTCCACAAGCCCGACAACACGGCGTCTTGCGTATTATTCATGGCCTCGTAGAATTACAAAATGAGAGCTTAGCGTCCTGGCAACAAGGGAATTCAAACGCCGCGAATACAACCCTGCATGATTTATTGCAACGCGCGCAACAAGTGGCCAAGCCAGGTACCATTATTCATATTGTTAGCGATTGGCAACAGTTCTCAGAGGCCACCTTCACCTTGCTACAAATGCTGCAACGTCACTGTAGTTTGCAAGTAATTCAATGCGTTGATCCGCTTGAACATCATTTTCCAGCAGCATTGGCGCAGCAAGACATTGCCTTAAGCGATGGTCAACACCAGCTTGAGTTCGCTGCCGGTGACAGCGCGCAACGCTATGCTTACACCGCACAAAGCTCGCAGCAGCAACAACAGTTGCAAAGTCAGTTACAGCAACTCAATCTTGAGCTGCGTCAGTTCAGTGCCGCGCGAGCCATTGAAGAACAATGGCCGGAGGTCATGTTGTGAATAATCCCGCGTTAAATGATCTCAATCCTATTATCGCTGCGCCCGCTGCGAGTTGGTGGCCGCTCGCCCCCGGCTGGTATATCGCCGCTGTGATTGCCCTAACCCTCGTTGTGCTGTTAGGCGTTATCACCGTACGCAGCATCCGCCGTCGCCGCGTGCGCAAAGCCGCTTTACGCAAGCTGCAACCGCAGCTTGCGCTCAATGAGCTAAATTTGCTGCTTAAACAAGCCTGCATGGGCTATTACCCACGGCATCGGCTGGCCCAACTCAGCGGACAACAATGGCGTGACTTTCTCTTGCAACACCTGAGCGAACGTAAGGCCGCACAGTACTACGATCTACTCATCGACGTTGAACAAGCCGCCTATGCCCCGAAAACGGCAACAACTGACCTACAACAACGCTATTTTAATTTCAGCAAAATGTGGCTGAAACACGCGTTACCGCCTAGTAAAGCGCAGCGGAGGCTCTGGCATGGTTGAATTTGCTTGGCCTTGGCTAGCTTTGACTTGGTTACTTGGTCCGCTCCTCTGGTGGCTCCGTAGCCCACGGCAACAACAGTTCTCAACACTGCGTGTGGCACGACTTTTACGCGTCCATGATGACGCCCAGCCGCAAACACGCTCATGGCTGCGCAGCACTTTCTTATTGCTGCTGTGGACGCTCCTGATTGGCGCTCTCTGCCGCCCGCAATGGTTAGGCGAGCCGGTGCAAATTCGTAGCGAAGCGCGCGAAATGGTATTGGCCGTCGACCTCTCCGGCAGTATGGAAATCGCCGATATGAAAATTAACGGCGACGAAGTGAATCGGCTGACTATGGTCAAACACGTCGTCAGCGACTTTGTCGAGCGCCGTAAGGGCGACAAAATGGGACTCATCCTGTTTGCCGATACCGCTTATGTGCAAGCGCCCATTACCTATGATTTGGCCAGCGTGAAACAATTGTTGGAAGAAGCTCAGTTGCGGCTCATTGGTGAGCGCACAGCCATTGGCGATGCCGTGGCTCTTGCGGTCAAACGCTTTCGCGATAACGAAGAGAGTAATAAGATTTTGATTCTGCTCACCGACGGCCAGAACACTGCAGGATTCGTATCGCCGGAGCAGGCACAACAGCTCGCCAGTTATTATGGTGTCAAAATATACGCCATCGGTGTTGGGGCCGAAGAAGTCATCGTCGATAGCTTTTTCGGTCAGCGTAAAGTCAATCCAAGCCGCGACCTAGACGAAGCCATGCTTCAAGGCCTCGCACAAGCGACCGGTGGCGAGTATTTTAGAGCGCGGAGTACGGAAGAGTTGCAGCAGATTTATGCGACCTTAGACAAGTATGAGCCCGTCAGTGGCGACGAGCAACTACGGCGCCCGCAAACCGAACTCTTTCATTGGCCTGCGGGGCTTGCCTTTGCCCTATTCAGCTGTGTTTGGCTGATAAGTTTGTGGTGGCGGAAGTCACGGAGGCCGGCAGCATGACTTTCAATCTCGAATTGTTTCACTTTATTCGTCCATGGTGGCTGCTAGGCTTCATCATGGTGCTGTGCAGCGCCATCATGCTGTGGCGCCGTAATCGACAACAGCAAGGCTGGCATCAGGTTGTCGCCCCACACTTGTCACAGCTATTAATCGCCGATGACCGCCAACGGCATGGCTCTAAACTTACTTGGCTGCTCCCTCTGGCGCTTGCCAGTCTGGTTTTAGGACTGGCGGGTCCAAGCTGGGAGAAAAAGCCGCAACCGGTGTATCAATTGGCCTCTGGTCAGGTCATCGTGCTTGATGTCTCACAGTCCATGCTGGCCACCGACATCACCCCGAATCGACTAACGCAAATGCGCTTTAAAGCAATGGCGCTGGCCAACGAACAACTTGATGGTGAGACCGGACTTATTGCCTATGCCGGTGATGCCTATGTGATTAGTCCGCTGACCACCGACTCACGCAGCTTGAGCAACTTAATTCGTGCGCTACGGCCCGACCTGATGCCGGTGCAAGGTAGCTACCCGCTGTCGGCATTGGAGTTGGCCGATCGTCTATTACGCGAGGCCGGTTACGCGGAAGGCGACATCTATTGGTTCACCGACGGCATTGATACACGCGATCAAAATGAAGTCACGCAATTCATCCGCAGTCATCCCCATCGCGTTGCAATTTTGGGTTTAGGTACCGAACAAGGTGCGCCGATTCAACTCCCCAACGGCAACCTACTGCGCGATGCCGGCGGCGATGTTGTGGTACCGAAAATGCTGGCCAGTCGCCTTTCTCGGTTAGCAGCCCTAAGCGACGGCCGTTTTAGTGAATGGCGGCAAGACCAGCAAGATCTGCAGTATCTCAGTAGCATGCCACCGCTCAATCGCGAAGGCAGTGAAAGCGATGATCAACGTGGAGATGCTTGGATTGATCAAGGCCCTTGGTTTATTGCTTTGGCACTCCTTCTCGTGCTGCCGCTGATTCGTCGTGGCGCACTTAACTTTGCCTTCGTTTTGCTTTGTGGCAGCCTACTGCCGTTTACCAGTCCCACTGCCTACGCGCAAAGCAACGCTGAAGTTGATGAACAAGGCCTCGCCTGGCACCAACAGCTCTGGCAAACACCTTATCAGCAAGCGCATGAGGCACTAGAAGAAGAAAACTATGACCGCGCAGCAACCATTGCCACAGATCCATGGCAGCGCGGTACCGCTAATTATGCGCGCGGTAACTACGAACAAGCCCTAATGGACTTCTCGCAAGTTGATTCGGCTACCGGCTACTACAATCAGGGCAACGCCTTGATGCAGCTTGAACGCTTTGATGAGGCGGCGAATGTCTATCAAGAAGCCCTGGAACGTGACCCTACGCTTAGCCAAGCCGAAGAGAACTTAGCCTTAGCCAAGCACCTAGCTGAACAGCAGCAGCGTCAGCAGCAACAGGGTGAGGGGGAAGGCCAGCAACAACAGCAAGATGAACAACAGCAACAGGGTGAGCAGCAAGGTGAACAAGAAGGTGAACAACAGCCTTCTTCGCAGTCAGGTTCGCAAAGTGAACCACAACCGGATGCCGAGCAGCCACAACAGCCCGAAACAGAAAACGCGCCACCAGAAGGCGAGCAAGCACAGTCTGCAGAAGCTCAACAAGAGAGTGAAGAAGATGGCGACAAAGCCGAGCCACAAGCCATGCCTAGCGCTGATCAATTAAGTGAAGAACAACGCCAGCAAATGGAAAACTGGCTCAACCGAATTGAAGATGACCCAGCCGTATTATTACAACGAAAAATGGAGCTCGAGGCTCGGCGACGCGGTCGCGAACGTCTGCCCCAAGGAGTCGATAAACAGTGGTAGTTACCTTACGTTACTCAATTATTATTTCTCTGCTTTTCATCGTCGCAGCGCAAACGACAAGCCCGAGTTATGCGCAGGACAATAGCCCCAGCAGTGTTATTGTTAGTGTCGATAAGAATCCAGTCGCCAGTGGGGATACCTTTATTTTAACCCTAACCGTGGATGCGCTCATCGACGACCAAGCTTGGCGCCCCGCAGAACACCTGCCCGACTTTGAAATCATGGGCACGTCGAGTAGCAGCACCACCCAAATCATCAATGGTGAAACCAGTCGCGAAAAAACCTTTCGCACTGTTGCGCGCGCACCACAAACTCCCGGCGACTATTCACTCGGCCCCTTCATGGTGGCAGGAGCGGAATCTAATGAGGTCAGCCTCACGGTGCTGCCGGCCGATGACCCCGCCCTAAAAGAACAACGCGACGCCTTCATGCGCGTCGAGCTCGATCGTGACGACATTTATGTGCAAGAGCAGGTGACCTTAACGACCAAGCTTTATCTCGCCGCCAACTTACACAGTGGCAATATTATTCCACCGCAACTCGATGATGCGGATATTCGCCAAGTCGGTCGTGATGCCGACAGCACAGAGGTGATTGATGGCCGTATGTTTCAGGTCTTTGAACGCAGTTTTATTGTGATCCCGCAGCGCTCAGGCGCACAAGAAATTCGCGGCCCGATTTTTCAAGGGCAGATCAATGTAGAAAGCAAACGCACCTTGTTTCCTAGCTTTTCGTCAACACGCTCGGTTACCACTGCGGCCACAAATCTACCCATAACCGTGAAACCCATCCCGCAGGATTGGCCGAATCAGCACAGTTGGCTCCCCGCCGAGCTCGTCACCCTATCGGTGTCCGTTGGCAATGAAGGAAGCTCGCAGCCCGAAGCGGAACAATTGCAAATCACCCAAGGTGAACCGCTCACCCTTACCTACCGACTCACAGCTGTGGGCCCACTCGCCGATCAATTACCACGGTTAGATGAGTTGGTACGGCAACTGCCGCTCGCCGACGCAAGTATTTATCCAGAGGCCCCCGAATCGGCGATGAACCAACGTAATGGGCGTTTGGTCTCCCAACAAACATTGCGTGTGGCCATTATTCCGCATAGTGCCGGCACGCTCGACATTCCGCGCCTCGAATTACCATGGTTCAATACGCAATTACGCGAACGTCAACTCGCCTCTGCTCCGGCACAGAGTATCACTGTTGCGCCGGGGGTAAGTGATGGCCGCGAACTGCAAGCCGACACACCTACGCAGTCGACCAACGAAAAACAAATGAGCGACAGCGCATCAGTTGAACCTGCAACTGCAGAGACCGCAGCAACGCGTCCGACTCTAGCCACCGATACGCGCCTTTGGCAATACGCAACAGCGGCCGCCGTCGCGCTCTGGTTACTCACTTTAATGGTGTGGTATTTGCGCGCCCGCGCAGTCCGTCAAAGCGCCTTGCAAGCACGGGGCAACAACCTGCAAACAACCCAAGCGCCGAGCGCACGTGAAGACCTGCGCGCCATCCAACAGGCCTGTCATGCTAATGACGCTCCGGCAGTCGATATCGCGTTGAAGCAATGGATGCGCAGCCACCTTAAACTATCGGGGCAGTTAAGCGCCCTCGCCGATCACTTTAATCATGCCCCATTACGCACGCAACTGGAGCACTTGCAGCGCGCTCGCTTTTCCACCGAAGGGCAGCATGACTGGCAAGAAGGGAAAGCCTTGTGGCGGGCGTTACAGGCGGCTTTAAAGGCTTATGCTGAAACGCAGCAGCGGTCCAGTTCTGACCTACCGCCGCTCTACCCGGAATAGGTGTTGAGTACCTTTCGCAAAGCAAAAAAAAACGCATCCGAACGGATGCGTTTTTCGTTGGGCGAAGCCAAGACTTAGTTTTGCGTCTCGTCGCTAGGCTTATCTAGTAAGATTTGAATCTCAGCATCAGCGCGAAGAGAGCTCACCACGGCTTGGTAGCTTTCCTGCATGTAGCTGTTCACCAATTGCTCTTGCAGCTGTGCAGACTGTGCTTCATCAACACTACCTGACTGTACGTCACTCAGAGCAACCACAGCGACGCTACCGTTACTCAATTGTGCAGTCTCTACAGTTAATGCGTCGGCTGCTGGAGCACTTAAGCTAAATAGCTTTTGCACTACTGCGCGCGGATGACCAGAGCTTTGACGCGAGATATTATCTAGTGCCATAAAATCCACACCAGTGGCTTCATCGGCTTGCAACTGTGCAACGATTTCAGCGGCACGCTCTTCTGCCATAAGCTGCGCACGTTCGCGGCGAACTTGTTCAGTCACCTGAGCACGTACTTCGTCGAGACTTTGCGTCGAAGCAGGCTCATGACCTAAGACTCGCACCACAACAGATTCGGTATCGGTCACTTCAATCAGTTCACTGTTAAGTTGCTCGCTGATCAATTGACCATTGAAGACGGATTCCAAGACCGCTGGACTGTCGAGCGGTGCTGGGGCCGCGTTGCGGCTAAAGAATTCTGTTTCTTTAACTTGTAAGCCCAAGTCTTCAGTGACAGGCCCAAAAGTGTCTGGCACTTCAAACGTCAATTCAGCGACTTGCTGCTGCAATTCGTAGTAACGCTGTTTCACGCGTTCTTCTTGCAGTTCCGCAACAATTTCAGCACGGACTTCTTCGAGCGGTGTGACCGAACCTTCTTTAATGTCGGTCAGCTTGATGATGTGATAACCAAAACTGGTTTCTACAATACCGGTCGTGTCACCCACGTTTTCCAAGGCAAATGCGGCTTCTTCGAAGTCAGCATCCATGGTGCCTTCTTCGATAAAGTCTAAGTCGCCACCTTGCTCACCCGAGAAGACATCATCTGAATGCTCTTGCGCCAGTTCAGCAAAGTCGGCACCAGCTTCCAACTCGGCGAGCAACGCTTGTGCTTCAGCTTCTGCCGCTGCCGCATCGTCACCTGACTCAATCAGAATATGTGAAAAACGATACTGCGGTGCCGTTGAGTATTGGCTCATGCTGCCTTCATAGTAAGCGCGCACTTCTTCATCGGTCACTGCAATCTGTTCAGCAATAGTGCCCGCATCGATCAGCACATAGGCTAATTTAACTTGCTCGGGAACTGCAAATTGCTGGATATTATTGTTGTACCAAGCTTCAACAGCCGCTTCGTCGACTTCAACTTGATCAATATAATCCGCCAAGGCAATTTCAGCATATTTACCGCTACGTGTTTGGCCGATAAGTTGCTGGGTGGCGTCAACTTCACTCGGTAACACGAATTCACTCGAAACAATACCTTGTACAAGCTGTTGCGTAACTAAGTCACGACGTACCACTTGGGCGAAGCCATCAGGGGTGTAACCCAAGCTGCGTAAGGTAGTGAGGTACAAATCGTTGTCAAACTGACCCGCAACTTTGAAACTAGGAATATCACGAATCGCAGCTTTGACTTGCGCCGCAGATACGCGCAAGCCCTGCCCTTTGGCAGCTTGCTCTAATAGTTTCTGATTAACCAGATCGTTAACAACTCGCGTACGGAGTTGTTGATTAAAACGCGGGTCGCGCGCCAATTGGTCGTAGAAGTCACCCATTTGTTGCTGCTGACGGGCCCGTTCGTTTTCGACCGCACGGTCAAACTCGACTTGTGTAATTTCTTCGCCATTCACCAATGCGACCGACGGCTCTGGCTGGTTAGCGATATAACCACCAATCCCTGCCAAGGCGAACGTTAACGCAATGAGTACAAGGAAGACCTTGACCCACAGGCTCTGTGACCCTTCACGAATCCTCTCCAACATAATCGTCTCTTAACCTCAAAGTGTTCTGTTTTTTCCGCGCGCTATTCTATCTCATTACGCAGAAAAAAAATAACCCGAAGACAGGCTTCGGGTTACTTTCTCTATTCGCTGGCGGAACGGACGGGATTCGAACCCGCGACCCCCGGCGTGACAGGCCGGTATTCTAACCAGCTGAACTACCGCTCCGCAGTGATTAGTTTACTGAATCTTTCAGTGCTTTACCGGCTTTGAAAGAAGGTACTTTTGCCGCAGCGATTTGGATCGTCTGGCCAGTTTGTGGGTTACGACCAGTGCGAGCTGAACGCTCACGAACTGCGAAGGTACCGAAACCTACTAATTGTACTGAATCACCCTTTTTCAAAGCATCAGTTACTGCTTCAATGAAAGAGTCCAGAGCTCGACCTGCAGCAGCTTTTGAAATTTCTGCTCCCTCTGCAATTTTGTCAACTAACTGAGACTTGTTCACAGTATCATCCCCTTAGATTGTTATTATCAGATTTTGCTTGGTTCCATTAGCTTTTAAATGGGCCAGCGAAGGTTATAACAAGCTTGAACAATCTGTTCAAGCGATTCAACAGGTCTCCGACTACTTTTACGTTTCCCTGTCGTTCAAGTGCCACGTCAGGCGGTTATTAAGGTTGCCCCTGACCATTCACTTTGACTCTAGGCTACCACAAGATTTTCGATTGAGAACCCTTTTTCACAATTTTTTTGACGAAAGAATGCGGCCTGTAGCCATGTTGCGGCCTCACAGCCCGCATTTTACCGTCTTAATGTGCCTTTTTGACCTCAGGTTGACGCTCTAACGCCACCGCAAGCACTTCATCTATCCATTGCACCGGCTGAATGGTCAAATCGCCTTTCACATTGTCGCTGATTTCTTGCAGATCACGTTCGTTATCCTTCGGAATCAACACATGCTTAATACCGCCGCGGTGCGCTGCCAGCAGCTTTTCTTTAAGACCACCAATGGCCAGCACTTCACCACGCAAGGTGATTTCACCGGTCATCGCCACATCAGCACGCACTGGGATCTGCGTCAGTGATGACACCAAAGCGGTCACCATCGCAATACCCGCGCTCGGACCATCTTTTGGCGTCGCACCTTCAGGTACGTGGACGTGAATATCACGTTTTTCATGGAAGTCGTCGCTAATACCCAATTTATCAGCACGGCTACGCACCACAGTCAGGGCCGTCTGAATAGACTCTTGCATGACATCGCCAAGTGAGCCCGTTGAGGTGATCTTGCCTTTACCTGCAACGTTGGTCGCTTCGATGGTCAATAAGTCACCACCAACCTCGGTCCACGCCAAACCCGTCACCTGACCAATTTGATTGCTCTCTTCAGCCTTGCCGTAATCGAACCGCTGCACACCCAAGAAATCTTTGAGGTTGTCAGCATTGATTTCGACTTTCTTAATGCGCTTATCCAGCACGATCTTTTTCACCGCCTTACGGCATAAACGTGAAATTTCGCGCTCTAGGTTTCGCACCCCAGCTTCGCGGGTGTAGTAACGAATGATGCCAAGAATTGCATCATCTTTGATAGTTAATTCTTTCTCTTTCAATCCGTTACGGTCGAGCTGCTTAGGTAGCAAGTGACGCTTGGCAATGTTTAGTTTTTCATCTTCGGTATAGCCTGAGAGACGAATAACTTCCATACGGTCTAACAACGGACCGGGAATATTCATGCTATTTGAGGTCGCCACGAACATCACATCTGACAAATCGTAATCGACTTCAAGATAGTGATCGTTGAAGTTAATGTTCTGTTCTGGATCCAACACTTCAAGCAATGCTGAAGCGGGATCACCGCGCATGTCTGCCGCCATTTTGTCGATTTCATCGAGCAAGAATAACGGGTTACGCACGCCCACTTTCGCCATTTTCTGAATTAATTTGCCAGGCATAGAACCGATATAGGTACGGCGGTGACCACGAATTTCCGCTTCGTCACGCACGCCGCCAAGGGCCATACGAATGTACTTACGTCCGGTTGCCTTCGCGATCGACTGCCCCAGTGAGGTCTTACCCACCCCTGGAGGACCTACCAAACAAAGAATAGCGCCGCGAACTTTGCTAGTGCGCTGCTGCACAGCTAAGTACTCAAGAATACGCTCTTTAACTTTCTCGAGGCCATAATGATCGGCATCAAGAATCTTCTCAGCGTTGGCTAAGTCCTTTTTGATCCGTGAACGCTTTTTCCACGGCACTGACACCATCCAGTCAATATAACCGCGGACGACAGTCGCCTCGGCAGACATGGGCGACATCATTTTCAATTTCTGCAATTCAGCACGGGTCTTTTGTTCCGCTTCTTCGGGCATTTTGGCGTCTTGGATCTTTTGTTCCAAGGCTTCAAATTCGTCGGGGCCATCTTCCATTTCCCCAAGCTCTTTTTGAATGGCCTTCATTTGCTCATTCAAATAGTACTCGCGCTGGCTCTTTTCCATTTGCTTTTTCACGCGGGTACGAATGCGCTTTTCAACCTGCAATAGGTCGATTTCGCCTTCCATTAGCGCCATTAAAAACTCGAGACGCTCACGCACCTCAGTGATCTCAAGCACTTTTTGTTTGTCATTGAGCTTCAGCGGCATATGCGCCGCCATGGTGTCTGCCAAACGGTCGGCTTCTTCAATCCCTGATAATGACGTCAGTACCTCAGGTGGGATCTTCTTGTTCAGTTTGACGTAACCCTCAAACTGATTGATCGCCGAGCGGATCATGACCTCTTCTTCTTTCTCGGGCATCGCCTCAGAATCAAGGTAATGCACTTTGGCGCGGAAGAAGTCTTCATTCGCTTCAAAGGCATCAATTTCAGCGCGCTGGGCACCTTCCACCAACACTTTTACCGTGCCATCAGGGAGTTTCAGTAGCTGCAGGATATTCGCTACCGTACCTATCCGGTGAATATCTTTTTCCTCCGGCTCATCAATACTCGCGTCTTGCTGGGCTGATAGAAAAATTTGCTTATTGTTTTCCATCGCTGCTTCTAAACAGCGAATGGATTTCTCGCGGCCGACAAACAATGGGATGACCATATGCGGGTACACCACCACATCGCGCAACGGTAAAACTGGAATACTCAGGTGTTCAACCCGTGCTTCGCTCATAGTTGTCTCCAGATTCGTGACTTAGGGTCCGATAAATTTATCTTACTCTCTAATATGAGGCCGTGCGAAGAAAGTTCAATGATTTGCATAAAAAAAGGGCCTAAACGGCCCTTTTTGCACAATTTTCCAGCTAACTGAGGTGCTTATTCACCTGAAGCGTGCTTCTCTTGCTCTTGGTTGTGATACATCATGATGGGTTTCGACTCACCCGCCACTACCGATTCATCAATCACCACTTTTGCGACATTATCAAGCGAAGGTAAGTCGTACATAGTGTCTAGTAACACACCTTCGACAATCGAGCGCAAGCCTCGCGCACCCGTGCGACGTTGCATCGCTTTACGCGCAATCGCCCGCAGCGCGTCGTCGCGGAACTCAAGTTCCACGCCTTCCATGTCAAACAAGGCAGCATACTGCTTGGTGAGCGCGTTCTTCGGTTCTTGCAGAATTTGCACCAACGCATCTTCGTCAAGTTCTTCCAAGGTCGCTAACACCGGCAAACGGCCAATAAATTCCGGGATTAAACCATATTTAACGAGGTCTTCCGGTTCCACTTGCTGCAGCAAGTTCGCCATTTTCTCGGCCGCTTTGTTCTTAACTTGCGCGCCAAAACCAATGCCTGTACCTGTGCTTACACGTTGCTCAATGACTTTTTCGAGTCCGGCAAAGGCGCCGCCACAAATAAACAGAATCTTCGAGGTATCAACCTGCACGAACTCCTGCTGCGGGTGCTTACGCCCGCCTTGCGGAGGCACCGCGGCGACTGTACCTTCGATTAGTTTCAACAAGGCTTGCTGCACACCCTCACCCGATACATCACGGGTGATTGAAGGGTTGTCTGACTTCCGTGAAATCTTATCGATCTCATCAATGTAGACAATGCCACGCTGCGCTTTCTCGGCATCGTAATCACACTTCTGCAGCAGCTTCTGAATAATGTTCTCGACATCTTCACCCACGTAACCCGCTTCGGTTAGCGTGGTTGCATCAGCCATAGTGAACGGCACATCAAGAAAACGCGCTAAGGTTTCCGCAAGGTAGGTCTTACCTGAACCCGTTGGACCAATCAGCAGAATATTACTCTTGCCTAGCTCAACTTCTTCTTTACCTTTGCCCGAGTTTTGTAGGCGCTTGTAATGGTTGTAGACGGCTACCGCTAAGACGCGTTTAGCAAACTCTTGACCAATGACATAGGCGTCGAGGTGGTCACGAATTTCGCGTGGCGTAGGTAGACGATCAGAGGTTTCACTCGGTGCGATATTCTTAATTTCTTCTTCGAGAATATCGTTACAAAGCTCGACACACTCATCACAAATAAAAACCGAAGGTCCAGCAATCAGCTTGCGGACCTCGTGCTGACTTTTCCCACAAAAGGTACAAAACAATGGCTGTTCGCCATTACCTTGGGTGTTATCAGACATGCTACTCTCCAGCTCGTTGCGTCAGTACTTTATCAACAACGCCGTAGTTTACGGCTTCTTCTGCCGACATAAAGTAATCACGATCAGTGTCTTTGGCGATTTGCTCATAATCGCGCCCAGTATTTTCTGCGAGCATACGATTCAGGCGCTCTTTAATATCGAGGATCTGCCGCGCATGGATCTCAAAATCCGAAGCCTGGCCTTGGAAGCCACCTAATGGCTGATGGATCATCACCCGTGAATTCGGCAAGCAATAGCGCTTACCTTTGGTGCCGCCGGCTAACAAAAAAGCG
This sequence comes from Pseudidiomarina sp., assembly GCA_048267225.1. Classification (GTDB taxonomy): domain Bacteria; phylum Pseudomonadota; class Gammaproteobacteria; order Enterobacterales; family Alteromonadaceae; genus Pseudidiomarina. The sequence goes on along the minus strand of JBLWXY010000004.1, from coordinate 143,981 downwards.
CCCATGCTGGCTGCTTGGCCCATACATACAGTGCTCACATCATTTTTGATGAAGCGCATGGTGTCGTAGATCGCCATGCCCGCCGTCACGGCGCCGCCCGGTGAATTAATATAAATATAGATGTCTTTGTCTGGATTTTCTGATTCCAAGAACAATAACTGCGCCACAATCAGATTTGCCATGTGATCTTCCACTTGGCCACATAAGAAAATGACGTTCTCTTTTAACAGACGAGAATAAATATCGTAAGAACGTTCCCCTTTTGCGGTTTGTTCGACCACCATAGGGACTAACTGCGCGAGCGGATCGTGCGCGAGTTCCGACATAGAAACTACTCCTAAAATAAAAATGGCTCGTATAAGACTATACGAGCCATTAAACCAAGTTGCGAGTCATTCCGTCAACGCTTAGGTCGCGGAATCAACGAACTTACTGTTGTTTCGGGTTCATCAACTCGTCAAAGCTGGCCTTTTTCGCCGACACTTTAGCTTGGTCAAGAATGAAGTCAATGGCCTGATCTTCAAGTGCCACGTTACGCACCTGCTGCATCAACTCTTCGTTGCCTTTGTAGTAGGCGACGACTTCTTCTGGATCTTCGTAAGCTGAAGCATTGTTGGCGATAATCTCATCGACTTTTGCATCGTCAACTTGAATGTCGTTGCCACGGATGACTTGACCTAGCAACAAGCCAACTTTAACGCGCTCTTTCGCTTGCTCTTCGAACAAGTTAGCTGGCAACTCAGGCATTTGCTGAGCATTGTTACCAAAGCGCTGCATCGCTTGACGACGCAATACGTCGATTTCTTGCTTCACCATTGCTGAAGGCGTTTCAACGTCGTTGTTTTCAACCAAGCCTTTCAACACTTGCTCTTTAACTTTGCTCTGCACTGTGTTCTTAAGTTCACGTTCCATGTTTTTGCGAACTTCAGCTTTCAGTGCGTCAACGCCGCCTTCTTTCACGCCGAATAAAGCAACAAATTCATCGTCGATTTCTGGCAAGACTTGTTCTTCAACTTTCTTGGCAACGATGTCGAATTCAGCTTCTTTACCTTTAAGGTTTTCCGCATGGTAGTCTTCTGGGAAGGTCACCTTAATGGTTTTCTCTTCGCCAGTTTTCATACCGATGATTTCATCTTCAAAACCTGGGATCATACGACCTTGACCAAGTTCTAAAGCGAAGTCTTGTGCTTTACCGCCGTCGAATTCTTCGCCGTCGATACGACCTGTGAAGTCAATAGTGATGCGCTCGCCTTTCTTCGATTTACGCTTCACTTCTTTCCAGTTCGCGTGCTGCTTGCGCAAAGTGTCGAGCATATCGTCAACATCTTTGTCAGTTACAGTGACGTCAGGCTTTTCGATTTTAATTTTATCGAGGCCTTGCACTTCAACTTCTGGATACACTTCAAAAGTAGCAACGAACTCAAGGTCTTTACCTTCTTCGTTGACTTTAGGTTCAATTGACGGAGGACCCGCAGGGTTGATTTTTTCCTGCATGATCGCTTCAAAATACTTGCTCTGCATCAATTCTTGCGCAGCGCGAGCACGAGCTTCTTTGCCGAATAATTTTTGCAATACATTCGGTGGTACCTTGCCTTTACGGAAACCGTTAATGCGACGGTTACGGTACTCATTCTTCAACAGCTCTTTGACTTTCTCGTCGATGGTTGCCGCTGGCACAGTAATGGTGGCGCGGCGTTCTAATCCTTGGGTTGTCTCTACAGAAACCTGCATTGCTTTCTTACCTCGGCTTCACTATTGGCCTTGAGCCCACCACTATTGGGGCCCTTGAAAATGACGCCGCATTATAGCGAAGCCATGCGATAGAGTCGAGTAGTGAAGGTTATCTTTTTGTAGAAGTTCGCCCTTAACTGGCAATTTCGAAGCGATTTCGACCGTTATGTTTGGCCCGATAGACCGCTTGGTCGACCTTGCGCATCACGTCATCGGGAGTGGTACTGGAGGTTGGAATAAAAGTGTAAATTCCGATACTTATGGTCAATTGAGCGGCTCCCTCACAGGTGCTAATACCAGCAAGCAAGGTCTCGGCACGATGCCGGGCTTCAGTTTCAGTTAGCAATGGGCAAATCGCTAAAAATTCGTCGCCGCCAAAGCGCCCAATAGTTTCACCACTGCGCTGTAATGTATGCTTGAGCTCCTTCGCCACACAACGTAGTGCAGCATCGCCAACCATGTGGCCGTATTGGTCGTTGAGTTGCTTAAAGTGGTCGATATCAATCATCATTACCGTTAAGGTTTGTTGATTGCGCTGCAAGCGGCTGAGTTCACTGCTAAGTGCGGCATCAAGTCCCCGTCGGTTTTTCAACTCGGTCAAACCATCTTCATGAGCCAATTGAGCTAAGCGCGTATTCGCCGCACGCAGCTCTGCTTCCATTTGTTGCAAGCGCGATTCTGTTCGATGGCGAGCAATGGTATTGGTGATCATGTCAGCGACGAGACGCATTTGTCGCACATCTTCATCGCTCCAGTTACTTTGGCGATGCACAAGATCGCAGCCAACGAAGCCAATCAAACGACCTTCAAGGTACATTCCGACCGCCATCATGGATTGAATATGCTCGCGCAACAACTCAGTTTTAAAGCCACCTGCTTCATCGGGGAGCTGTGCTGTATCGTCCACTAAGATGAGTCCAGTCGCCTTCATTTCGTTAAAGAACCAAGGCATGGCCGCAGCGGGAACGCCCTGCAGATCATCTTTGTGCCCACTAATGCCCTCATTGACCCATTCGTGAGTATTGGACATTTCATTGTAGTTATCGGAAAACAGAAACACATAACAGCGATCTTTGCGATCATTGCTACCTAGCGCTGCGAGCGCGTTTTCAATATGGTGCGCGGATTCGGTCGGGGACGCATTAATCAGACTGGTGCTGATTTGCGAAATAAGATACGCAAACTGAGCCGTCGACTGTGTTGTTATTATAGTTGGTTCGGTCGTCATGCGTAGCTAAACTCGTCATAATTATTAACGAAACGTTAGCAATATGCGCTAGTTCGAACGAAATTTCAACTTTTGTGGGAACTTAAATGCTGGGGGAGTAATGGTCGGCGAGACTGGATTCGAACCAGCGACCCCTTGGACCCAAACCAAGTGCGCTACCAAGCTGCGCTACTCGCCGTAAATGGGGTGGCTGATGGGACTTGAACCCACGACAACCGGAATCACAATCCGGGGCTCTACCAACTGAGCTACAGCCACCACTACTTACTTTGACTTACTTCAACGTGCTTTGTCTTGCCAGGGCTCGAATGGCGCACCCGGCAGGATTCGAACCTGCGACCGACGGCTTAGAAGGCCGTTGCTCTATCCAGCTGAGCTACGGGCGCATGGTACTCGTATTTGCTTAGAATGGTCGGCGAGACTGGATTCGAACCAGCGACCCCTTGGACCCAAACCAAGTGCGCTACCAAGCTGCGCTACTCGCCGACTTCTCTAAGTAAACCCGTGCAGGACGCGGCCTGACAACGGGGGCGAATAATACCCACTCGGTTGGGCAGCGTCAAACATTTTTTTGCGCAAATGAGTCGACTGCCGATTTTTAAATCAATTCGTTGCTAAATTATACTTCGCCGCACGAAATATCCCTAATCTTAACTACAATCAGCGTTGGAAACATGCAAAAATAGCGCACCAAATTGACCTTCACTACATCTTTTATTTGGGGAATCCAATGACAGCGCAACTTATCGATGGCAAACGTGTCGCCCAACAAGTTCGAGAGCAAGTTAAGCAACGTGTGACCGAGCGTGTTCAACAAGGACTTCGCGCCCCTGGATTAGCGGTCATTTTAGTTGGTGAAGATCCTGCTTCCGAAGTTTACGTTGGTAGTAAGCGCCGCGCCTGTGAAGAAGTCGGCTTTACTTCAAAGTCTTACGACTTACCTGCAAGCACCACGCAACAAGAACTACTAGCGCTTATCGATACCTTAAATGCCGACACCTCAGTCGACGGTATTCTCGTGCAATTGCCACTACCAGCAGGACTCGATGCGCAAGAGTTACTCGAACGCATCGACCCCTTTAAAGATGTCGACGGCTTTCATCCCTTTAATATGGGTCGCTTAGCCCAACGCAACCCGGCCCTGCGCCCTTGCACACCACGCGGCGTTATCACCCTAATCGACTCCATTGGCGTTGACCTGCACGGATTGCACGCTGTTGTCGTGGGCGCATCAAACATCGTTGGCCGCCCCATGAGCCTCGAACTCCTTTTAGCCGGCGCGACAACTACTGTGTGCCACCGCTTCACTAAAGACCTGCAACAGCATGTCGAGCGCGCTGATGTGTTGGTTGTTGCTGTGGGTAAGCCTAATTTTATTCCGGGTGAGTGGGTCAAGCCCGGAGCCATTGTGATTGATGTTGGCATTAACCGTGGCGACGATGGCAAGCTCGTCGGCGATATCGAATTCACCCCGGCAGCCGAACGCGCCAGCTATATCACGCCAGTTCCCGGAGGTGTCGGCCCCATGACCGTTGCTACGTTAATGCAAAACACTTTGCAAGCCTGCGATACCTGGCACGCTCCGGCGGCAAAAAGCTAGTTTTGCGTTGACCGATAGCCACTAAGCAAAGGATAAGCCACACGATGCGCCAGCGCCCAGTAGGGCTGCCCGCTTAAGAGTTGCCGCTGCTGACAAAAACGTTGCGCCGGAGTGGCAAGATAATTCTTTAACTCGCCAAGGAGTTGGCCCGCCAGCGGTATTTCGAGCGGCAAGCACCACCAAACTTCGACATCTAGCATACGCTCTGCTTGCCATTGCTGCGCAGCGCCGGACGCTCGACTGCGTAGGTTTGCGTGATCAACGGCAAGCTCGTGCACTAGCGTTGCGGTTTTTAGATCGTAGCGCAACTCGCCTTCTCGCTGCAGCGTCTCGGCGGTTGGGCTGTGTATCTGAAGTTTCCCCGCCCAGCGAAAATGAGCCCACTGTTGCGCTGCTGCCGTCGTCTTCGCTTGCCAGATTGCGCCTTGCCCCGGCGGAAGTTCGGCGAACCATTGCGGTACCAGGCTGGCCACACCAGCAATGAAAGTGCGCTCCATCACGGTACGATCACCATGATGAATGGTGCCGGCACGCGTACTGTAATTCACTGCGGTCTGCACAGTTGCCTGAGCCAGACCAAGCCAAAACAATTGCAGTATAAGCAATACACTCAACACTAAAACCGGTAGCACTAGTAGTGTTTCTATAAGCGCCTGCCCAGCCACCTGACGCCGGTAGCCGCTGCTCCGGTTCATTGGCAGCCGCCGTTGGCACGACAGGTATTCCATTGGTTCTGCAATTGCTTCAGCCGCTGCGCTACCTGAGCGATATTATGGCCGCCAATAAAGGCCCGTTGTGCCTGTAGGTCGTCGACCTCGAGACGCGTCGCTTGTACGTTTTCGAAACTCGCTTCTGTGATGATTGCTTGTCCTGAAATCAGCTGGTTGGCGTGCATCTCGTTGACATTAGTGAGAGAAAATCCGTTCATATCGAGATGAGTCTGCATTTGGTTGTATTCCGGCGAAAAGGCATCCGGGTAGCGATGCAAATAGCGCTTATACAAAGCTAACTGGACTGGCTCAAAGACATGCATCACGAATTCACCGGCGCGCGTAACATGGGCACCGGCCACTTGCTCGCTCAGGCGTTGGGCAGTGCTAGCGCTACCTGCGTCCACAGCTAGTCGCAAGCGCAACATATTCTCATATTGCTCGATTGACCATTCGCCAGGCCAAGGCTGCCAGACTTTTGCAACATAGCCTTTGCTCACTAACTCAGCTAAAGTTGCCGGAGTGCGGCGTTCCGCTAGCCAAAATGTTTCGATAGCTGCTAAAAACTGTTGCGCCGCAGAGGCACTGAAATCGTTACCCTGTCGCTTCTGCTGTTGTAAGAGCCATTGTTGGCTGAAGAGTAATAACCCCGACAGAATACTTAGTGCAATAACGAGCTCAAAGAGAATATAGCCACGGTTTGATTTCATAAGGGGCCCTCTTGCAAGTCAAATAGAAAGCGATGGGTGTTGGTCACGGATTGCATGCGCTGGGTGTGTGCTTCCTGTGCTGCTTGCTGTTGCACTATCTCTTGTGCTGCACGATGTGCGTCAGCACGTTGAACAAAGGCGATAACGAACAACGCAAAACTGCCTAAGACCACTCCAGCCAAAATCCACTCGAGTAACAGAAAACCCGCACATTTTGATTGGCGTACTGAGTTTAACTTCATCATCGCAATCGCCTTTCTCTAAACTAGCCTTGGAAACGCAGAGTCAGCGTGCCTGCGGTGTAGGTTGAGTCCACGGTATACTCGGTAAAGTCCCGCGCCAATCGCGCGCCTTCGCCATCTTGCGCAATGCCAGACAAGGTCACTACATAGCGGCTACTATCCGAAGTGTCGGCTTCAACGCTGATACTGCCACCCCAAGGATTAATGGTCGCGCCGTCACCCCAAGCTTCAGGCACCGCTGCAATCGCCGACATTGAAGTCATACTAATGCCGGTGAAATCACCAGTGCTAGGCCGCCACAATTGCGCGCCCGCTTGCACGGTGACAATCTGATTCTTTGCATCGCTAATACGGGCGTTACCTACCGCCCAATCACGTACCGCTAAAGTACCAATAGTTGCCAAAGCAATAATCGCCAGCACAGTAAGCACTTCGATAAAGGTAAAGCCTCGTTGTGGTTTCGTAATTTTCATTTTCATACCTCACACTCCATGTTTAAGTAAACGTCCATGAACTAACGAACGTGTTGTTGAGTTACTGCCATGAGCATGGCGCCCATTCCACCAACCGTGATTAGCAGTAGCCATAAGATCAGCCCATAACAGCTGATTTGCATAGTCACTCGCAAGCGCTGCAAAGCCGCGGTAGCATCAGCCGCCGCATACTGTGCAACCCGTTGCAAAGTGCCATGTTCGGTCGCGTTTCGACTGCCGTTACTAAGTCGAAACAACATGCGCGGCGATAGCAGCCCGCAATCTAGAATACTTGCCAATAAACGCTCACCCCGTGCGAGTTTGTAGCGAATTTCGGGTAGCAATGGCGCTAGCGCACCCGCGCCAAACTCCTGCATCGCTTGCAATGCTCGATCCAGCCGTACCCCGGCACGCAACAGCACAGTTAGTGTTTGCAGCAGCAATACACCATCAAAATAACGGCGAATCATGAAGGCTTTATGTGCGGCCAACCAACGCCAAACTCGAAAGCGAAAATCGACCAGCGGATAAGGTCCCCAAAACCACAGCACGATAACCAGCATGAACACACCACAAAGCCATAACCAAGGACCTCCCGCGACACTCATCAGATGCTGACTGAGCAGTGGCCAACTCAGTTCCGGCAGGCCAGCGGCAAGCTTAGGTAAAACTTTGGTGCCCACTGCGAAGCAGGCCAACATGGTGACCAGCAACATAATCAGTGGGTAAATTAACGGCCGCCAAAAACTCTGTATGGCTTGGCGGCGTTGTTGCTCAAACTGCCGTTGCGCCACGACAAGTTGTTCAAGTAAACCACTGCGCTCACCCACACTTACCAACATGCATAGGTCCTGGGCAAACCACTGGCGCATCGCCGTTGCCATCGGTTGACCGCGAAACACAGCCCGTTCAAGATCTAAAATGGCTTGGTGCTCACGTTGCATTTTTTGCTGTTGTGCATGCTGCTTTAGCTCTTGGCAAGCTTGCGCAACCGATAGCCCATCGCCAAGCGCTAGGGCAATATCCTCGAGCAACGCGAGTTGCTGTGGCCGCGTCAATAAAGGCCCTAGCTGCAGTTTTCGGCGGTAACTTGTTGGCATTCCTTTGCCTCCATAAGTTGTTGATCCAAGGTGCGCCAGCCCTGCTGCACAAGCTTGGCGCGGTACTCATCCAAGGTGTTATTGCGCAAGGCTTGGCAAAGCTGCTGATCGACGAGAAGAAACTCCGCCACAAAGCGGCGCTTACCGACGCGGGTCCCACGGCAGCGTGGACAAGTGTCGGCGTGCTCCCAGTCCCGGCAATGTGCACAGGATTGTTTGACTAAACGCTGTGCCAAAATGCCTTTAAGTACGCCCGGTTGCGCTAACATGTCCTGACTTAAACCCAAGTCATTGAGCCGTTGTAGTACGCCGAAGCAATCATGCGCATGTACGGTTGCCGTCACTAGGTGTCCGGTTAACGCCGCGGTATAGGCCGCCTGCGCTGTTTTACTATCGCGAATCTCACTAATGGAAATAACATCGGGATCTTCACGCAAAGCGACTTTCACCATATTGGCAAAGTTTAATTCAGCATGTTCAGCAATAACGGGTTTCTGCTCGATGTGCGGTTGAATGATCTCAATCGGATCTTCGAGCGAGATGATTTTGTGATCGGGCGGGATCATCAAATTAAGTCCAGCTAGCGTGGTCGTTTTGCCTTGCCCTGTTGGTCCGGCAATGAGCAACATGCCCGTCGGCTGCTCCAATAAAACATGAAGTTGTGCGATCAACTCGCCAGCAACGCCCAAGTCTTGCAAGCGCAAGATCTGTTGACGCTCGTGCTGAACGCGCATGGTCACCGCGAAACCGTTGCGGGTGGGTGATTTTTGCACGCGTAAACGAATGCGTTGCGACTCGCCCTCCACCACTACTACAACATTAATGCTGGCACTCGATAAACGTTGCTCATCAAAGAGTTCATGAAAGTCATCAGAACTGGTATTGAGCGCGGCAGCAATGGCTGCCACAAGGACCTCGCGTGCGCGCTCAACGTGACCGACCAAACGACCATGCACACGAAACGCTAAGCTTGCTTGCTGATGGTTGAACACCAAATGAATATCTGATGCCTCCAACAGCAACGCCTGAATAACCAAGTCCTCGAGCGCAAGCTGGGCTTTGGTACGGTCAAATTCCGGTCGTTGCTGCTGCATGATTTGACGCTGCCGCGTGGCTTCAGCGTCATGCAAAAAGCTACGAATGTGACGCGCATCGGCCAGCAGTCGACGACTAAATTGCTGCCGTGCTTTGAGCTCTTCCTGCAAATTAAGTAGGGCAAGGGAATTGTGCCGCCACGCTTCTGGACTGGCGATCAGATACCCCTCTGCAGTGACCACCACCGCGGCATTACTGTCATCCGCAGCCTCGGTGAACTGGGTACATTCCTGCAAAAAAGATTCATCGGCACTGGCGGCCTGCCATTCGGCGTTGGTCATATAGCGCATCACCAGGTCTCCGAAAGCGTGATCACACGTTGAAAATCGCCTTGTTTAAGCACCCATTGATGCTGCTTGCGCACAAGCTGCAGCCCCTTTGGGCCTGGACGGTTAGGACTAATAAAAAAGGACTTTTCGGCATCACGTAGCCACACCTGAACACTTGCATTGATCCCCACCACTCCCAAGACTTGCAAATGCGCCAAGGGATCACTAGTCGCCTCCACGCGAGCCGTTTTTGGTGCTTGAACTTGAGCAATCTTTGCCTTTAATTCAGCGACTTCAAGTTGATGTTGCAGCTTTCTCACTTGCGCTGCAGCCGTTAACTCAGCTAATTCCTCAATGCGTAATGCGGTAACCTTTGCAAACTGCTGTTGCAGTTCCGGATTTTCAGTCACGACTGGAACCGGCTGACTTAACAACAAAAGCGTTAACGAATAGACCATCATGATTCTCCTTCCGTGGCGGGTGGTAAGGGTTGATACCACCGCAATTCAAGCTCTGTACGTAGCGTTTTACCCGGCTGCAGTTGTAGCGCAACGAGTCGCAGGTGGGGATGACGTAACAACTGACTCAACCGCGCTAACTCTGGCAGGTCGGCTTGCGCAAGTTTCAACTTCACCGTTTGATAGCGATAATCGGTGGTGTTTGCGGTACGCTCGACAATGACCTCAACGTATGGAAAGAGTCGAGCGACCTCTGCTTGCCATGCGGTTAAATCAAATTCAGCAACAGCTTGGCCTAAGGTTTGCTGTGCGTACGCTAGGGTCGGCCAATTCTGCGTTAAAGTCACTTGCCCTCGCTTCCCCTGCAACTGCCAGGTCGGCGGGAGCTGCGCCCGCAGCTCCTCACGGCGACCATAGGAAGCCTCTAGGGTGAGCTTTAATGTCTGTCCCTGTAACTGCGCGACGCGCCATTGCCAGCCAGCTAAATGATCAAGGCCGAAGAGTAATTCAGGCAACTCCTGCAATACCGCGGGTGCAACACCCGCAGGGTGAGGCAAGGCTGCCCGAATAGGAGGTGCCTGCGTCGCCGCATTTGCACTTTGATGGGGCCAAAACGTCCAACTTGCGGCACCGGCAAGAAGACACACGACGAACGTCGCCATACTGATGCGTCGGCGTTGTTGCCACGGTGTGGGCACTTGTATATCTCTCAGCTTTGCAACTTTGACTGGTGGTAGCTCCGCCAGCTCCGGTTGCTGCGCCAGGATTTGCCAATGCGCTAAGTGCTCAGCACAATAATCCTGCAACGCGGGTGGCGCTGACTTCGCCAGCAATACAGCAGCGCGACGCTTCCCTTTACGTGAAATACGCGCCAACAAGAGCTGCAGGTCCGCCAGTCCATCAGCATCCGCATTACAAGCTAAACAATGCAACAACTGGTCGCCGCGCCAAGCAATCGCTAACCACTGCTCACGCCACGCCGCCAAATAAATACCATTGTAAGTGCTAACGAAATAACGCCGCACGCACAACGCGGCATCGTAAGCCGCCACACAATCACGACTACAGACGAGCCAAAAATACTTACCTTGACGGCTCATACTGTAGGACTGCATGCCGCGTTCACGTGCACATGCTAAGGCTTTATTGGTCGCACTCAAGCTACGGTGCTGCTGCCGCCAGCCATTAATAACCCAAACGTCGTTCATAGCTGGGCACCCCGTTGCAAGAGCGTTGGCGTTAAGAGCACCAAGGTCTCGCTATGCTGCTCGCGGTCGCGTTGTTGTCCGCCAAGTAGCAGGCTCAACCAGCTCTGCTGTTGTTGCAGCTCAGTACGCTCATTGCGCAAGCCGGACAGTAACAGCGTTTGCCCGTCAGCCACCACGGCCTGCATGAAGAACTGCTTGCGGTTGGTATGTGGTGTTTGGATTAATTGCTCGCCCGAACGGACTTCATCAATACGTTGCAAATCGGAAAGTTCAGTTGATAATTGCAATATAACTTCGTTGTCTCTAATACTCGGCAGCAAGTAAAGTTCGAAGCCCGTCGTCACAACCCCAGGTTGTAAGGTTGTGGTTGCACCGACATTAGCCGTACTTGTAGTGCCCGCCGAAGCGAGATAGGTGGCGTTATCTTGCAATGCAATTTTGGCGATTTGGTTGTTGAGCCCAACCACCCGAGGTTGATTATTGATACGTACCAAGCCCTGCTGTTCCAGCGCTTCGATAAAGATTTCCGAGCCCGCAGCGCGTCCTTGCTGACGCTGCCAGAACACCTGCCCGGCGAGCTCTTGCGTCAACTGCCCAAGTCCGCCGCTGCCTAAGCCCAGAATTGCATTGCCTCCCGCGCTTTGGGTTAAGGCCTGCCAATCAATACCCACTTGTTGTTCGTCGGTAAAGCTGACCTCGATAATTTGCACTTCGATGGCAACCTGTCGCGTGAGCCTTTCATTTTGTTGCGCAAGATAATCCGCAACCGCGCGCACATGGTAAGGTGTATCGCGCACCAGCACCGATGTTGAGCTTTGATTCAAGCTAACGACGCCCGCTGCAGAAACGAGCAAACCCAAGGTGCGCTCAAGATCATCCCAAACGCTCAACCGCTCGTTCCGAAAGTTACTGTATTGCTCACTACTTCGCTGCGACGTTAAGCTGTTGGTCGTCGCTGTTGCCCTTTGCGTCTGTGCCGAAGCGTCACGATTGCCCATGAAGTACTCACTGGCACCGGCAATAAAGGCCACATCGAACTCGGCCGTTTGCCAGCGACTCCAGCGCAATACATCTTCACTGATAACGACGTGCCAATTCAGACTTTCACTGAGCGCATTGATAAAATCACCGCGATAACCAGCAAAGGTAATGGTGACAGGTTCAGATTTAAGTTCAGCTTCGGCAAAGGCAAAACGCGCCTCACGGTCGGGAAAAACTGATTCAAGCACATGCTGCAAGGGCATATCGGTCACATCGACCTTTATTTCTTTGCTATACCAGGACGGCTGCGCTAACAGATCGGTATCCACTACTGGGACGAAGAAGTCATCCGCATAAGCAACAGTCTCAGGCTGGCTTTGTTGGGGTTGGTTTAGCTTAGCGAGTTCAGCCAAGGCCCGCTGTTTATGCTCGGTAACGGAACTTTGCATCGGCATTTGGCAGCCTGCTAACAAAAACACCAACATTAGTGGCAGCAGTCGAGAAACGTTCATGGCTGAACCTCCGCTCGTGGCGCAATCACTGCCGTTTGGTTTGCAAACAAGGTGAGCTTTAATTGATAGGGGCGCAACAGCTTTGTCAGCGCCAGATCCCATGTCGGTGCTGTCAACTCAAAGTCTGTCGACCAACGGTAGTGCGGCGAAGCCCGCCATTCGATGTGTTCAACACCAAAACCCTGTCGGATCAGTGCTTCAACCTGAGGTTGTAATAAACCCGGGCGCAGTGTGGCGAAAACGTTTTTGGCTGCAGCTAAGGCTGCCGGGGGCTTGGTGGTCGGCGTTGTGGAAAACTGAAAGCTGGGGCAAGTTGCCACTTGTTCGGTAACTTGGGTAGTGCCGCTGAAGCTGGTTGGATGCCAAAGACTTAGTAGCACCACACACAACAGCGGCAAGCGACGTACCACATAAGAAAAACAAAACTTTACGCCCATAATGTGACCTCCCTGTCAGATTGCACCGTTTCTCCGTCACGGTGTCATCTAACTTTAGTCACTGCCCTTCCCGCCCGCAAGCGGGTAAGGACGTATTCTACGGAGCGCTATTTCTTACGTTTTTTAGTCTCTTTGACCTGCCATTTACCATCACGGTAATAGGCTTGCCAACCGGTCGGTTTACCCTTGTCTTCGGTGATCACGTATTGTTCTTTTTGCTTGCGACTATAGCGCACAATCGCTTCGTTACCGTCGTCATCCTGCGCTGGCGCCTCGGTCAAGTAATGGAACTTCTTGGGAATACGATCTTTAAAGCGCTGCAGTTCCGCGACCTTAACCGCGCGCGTTTCCCGCGATTTCGGAAAAGTATTGGCCGACATAAACACCCCTGAGGCGCCATCACGCAACACGAAATAAGCATCCGAGTTCTCACAGGGTAGTTCAGGGAACGGCACAGGGTCCTCTTTCGGCGGCGCCGGCTGACCATTTTTCAATAGCTTGCGCGTGTTCTTACAGTCGTCGTTGGTGCAATCAAAATACTTCCCAAAACGTCCTGTTTTAAGCTGCATATCGCTGCCACAACGATCACACTCCAGTACGGGGCCGTCATAACCTTTGATGCGGAACTCGCCGTACTCCACCAACTGCCCTGAGCAGGCCGGATTATTACCACAGACGTGTAACTTGCGTTCTTTATCAATGAGGTAACTGTCCATTGCCGTGCCGCACTTCGGACAGCGTTTTTTCGCCCGCAGCGCTTCGGTTTCAGCTTCGTCGTCATCACTGACTTTAACCGCTTCTTCACCAGGTAACAGATTCAAGGTTTGTGTGCAGCGCTCTTTCGGCGGCAACTCATACCCTGAACAGCCTAGGAAGACTCCGGTTGATGCCGTACGGATCCCCATTTTGCGACCGCATTTCGGACAATCGATGTCGGTCAGCACCATTTCATTGCCGCGCATACCGCCCTCATCAGGCGGTAGCTCGGCTTTCTCTAATTTCTTAGAAAACTCATCGTAAAAGGCATCAAGGGTTTGCTTCCAATCGCGCTTACCCTCGGCGATGTCATCTAATGCTTGTTCCATCTCAGCGGTGAAGTTGTAGTTCAACAGCTTTGAAAAGTTCTCAACCAGCCGATCGTTGACGATCTCGCCCATTTTCTCCGCGTAAAAACGACGGCTTTCAACGCGTACATAACCGCGGTCTTGAATCGTCGAAATAATAGATGCATAGGTAGACGGCCGACCTATGCCGCGTTTTTCCAACTCTTTCACCAACGAGGCTTCACTAAAACGCGCCGGTGGCTTGGTGAAGTGTTGTTGCGGATCGAGCGCTTGTAAATTCAGCACATCACCTTTTTTTACATCGGGCAAAGTCGCGTCTTCGGCGTTTTTGGAACCGGCTGGCGGCTGAACTTTGGTCCAACCGGCAAAGCGCATCACGCGACCACGCGCCTTCAATTCATAATCGCCAGCGCCCACCGTCAGAGTGGTCGAATCATAACGCGCTGGGGTCATTTGACAGGCAACGAACTGCCGCCAGATGAGTTCATACAGGCGCTGAGCATCGCGCTCCATATCGCGTAACTGTTCGGATTTCACCGTCACACTGGAAGGGCGAATGGCTTCGTGCGCTTCTTGCGCATTCTGTTTAGCACCATAGACATTTGGCTTTTCAGGCAAGTAGTCTTTACCGTACTGCTTACCAATAAAATCACGACAGGTTGCCACCGCTTCCTTACTCAAATTGGTCGAATCGGTACGCATATAAGTAATGTGACCGGCTTCGTACAAGCGTTGCGCCAACATCATGGTCTTCTTGACACCAAAACCAAGTCGGGTGCTCGCTGCTTGTTGCAAGGTCGAGGTAATAAATGGCGCAGATGGTCGACTACTGGTCGGCTTATCTTCGCGGTCAATAACTTTGTAATCGGCATTCTTTAACGCTGCTACGGCTTCATCGGCAGCTTCTTTGTTACCGGCTTTAAAGGTTTTACCTAAATGCTTGGCCAACTGCATTCGCAGTTCATGCTTTTGCGCGGTAGTGAGATCGGCGTAAATGTCCCAATATTCTTCGGGCGTAAAGGCTTTAATCTCGCGCTCGCGCTCTACCACCAACCGCACGGCAACGGATTGAACGCGCCCGGCTGATAAGCCACGGGCGATTTTTTTCCACAGCAACGGCGACACCATAAAGCCCACAACACGGTCCAAGAAACGACGTGTTTGCTGCGCATTGACCCTATCTAAGTTCAAGTGCGCAGGCTGTGAGAAAGCATCTTGGATAGCATTTTTGGTGATTTCATTAAACACCACACGGCGGAAGCGATCATTGTCGCCACCTATGAGTTCCCGCAAGTGCCATGCGATGGCTTCCCCTTCGCGGTCCAAATCCGTTGCGAGGTAAACGGCATCGGCTTTCTTTGCGAGCTTTTGTAGCTCACTTACGACCTTTTCTTTGCCGGGCAATACCTCGTAATGGGCATCCCAACCATGTTCAGGATCAACCCCCATACGTGCAACCAGCTTCTTGAATTCACGCGCTTGCCGATAGGCTTCTTTTTCTTCCGGCGACATTTTGCGCACTTCTGCTGGTGACTTTTTCGCCACTTCCGCGGTACTGCGCGTAGGTAGGTCACGTACGTGGCCGACACTCGATTTCACCACGAAATCGTTGCCTAAATATTTATTTATGGTCTTAGCCTTGGCCGGCGACTCGACAATTACTAGCGATTTTGCCATGCGTCCTTCGTGTCCTAATAAGATGGGATCTTTTTTTAGATATATCGCTTCTGTTCACAGTAAACAACCATGGGAAGCAAATTTAATAAAAATTCGTTGATTACTTATAGCTATGCAAGCGCTCCTCGGATCACCTTGTAAGACGCGGACTTACGCGCCTTGAGGGCTTACACAAGCGGCCCGTTGCAGGTATAATAGCCGCCAATCACTTGCTTGCAACTGCAATGGAGGAATTCGTGAGCACTCAACATTTTGAAGTGAACTTCGACGGTCTGGTAGGCCCTACCCACAACTATGCGGGCCTTTCCTTTGGTAACGTAGCGTCATTATCCAACGCTAAAGCCGTCTCTAGTCCTCGTTCTGCTGCCAAGCAAGGCCTTGCCAAAATGAAGGCGTTGCACGACATGGGCATGGTGCAAGGCGTCTTTGCGCCTCACGAGCGCCCCGACATTGCCACACTCCGTCGTCTTGGCTTTACCGGCAACGATGGCGAAGTGCTTTACAAGGCTGCCACCGAAGCGCCGCAAATTTATCAGGCTGTGTGCTCAGCTTCAAGTATGTGGACCGCAAATGCGGCGACCGTATCGCCGGGTGCCGACACCGCCAACGGCAAAGTACACTTTACGCCAGCGAACTTGACCAACAAGTTTCATCGTTCCCTTGAGCCTATGACCAGCGGTCGCATTCTACAAGCAATGTTCAATAACTCACGTTATTTCGAACATCACCTGCACCTGCCTGACAATGAGCATTTTGGCGATGAAGGCGCCGCCAATCATACACGCCTTTGCAGTAACTATGGCCATGCTGGCGTCGAAATCTTCACTTTTGGTCGCTATGCGTTCGACAGCAGTAAGCCTGCGCCAACTAAATTCCCTGCACGCCAGACATTTGAAGCCTCACAAGCCATTGCACGCATGCATGGCTTAAGCGAAGAAAATACGGTTTATATTCAACAAAATCCTGCTGTTATAGACCAAGGCGTGTTTCACAACGACGTTATTGCAGTGGGCAACCAGAATGTCTTGTTCTACCACGAACAAGCCTTTTTAGACACCGAGGCGAAACTAGCGGAAATTCAGCAAAAATTTGGCGCTGAACCGGTCCACTTCATCTGCGTGAAAACCAGCGAAGTGTCCGTCGAAGACGCGGTACAAACCTATTTGTTTAACACCCAGTTACTGACAATGCCAGACGGCACCATGGCCATCATTGCGCCCACTGAGTGTGAAGAAAACCCTCGCGTGAAAGCCTATCTAGAGGATCTCGTACAGCGCAATACGCCAATCAAGAAGGTGCACTTCTTTGATGTTAAACAAAGCATGCGCAACGGCGGTGGCCCTGCATGCTTGCGCTTACGCGTAGCACTAAATGATGACGAACTCGCCGCTGTGAACCCAGCAGTGATCATGAACGACGGTCTCTTTACTCGCCTCAATGAGTGGGTCGACAAGCATTATCGCGAAGAATTGAGTGTCGATGACTTGCGCGATCCGCAGCTCTTGAACGAGTCTCGCACCGCCCTCGACGAGCTCACGCAAATTCTTAAGCTAGGCTCAGTCTACCCCTTCCAACTGGTATAAAAAAAGCCCGCTCCGCGGGCTTTTTTTTCGATGTTCGATGTTCGATGTTCGATGTTCGATGTTCGATGTTCGATGTTCGATGTTCGATAGTGATTAAAAACGAACTAATCTTCGCTTTCAACAAACATCGCTCTTCGTCTTAGCTTTCAACAAACATCGAACAGCAAATAGCAAACATCGCTCTTCAGACTCTCAATCATCGTCGTTTTCGTTGTGCATTTCTAGATTGGCGTCTTCTTCGCTTTCACTGCCGTGTCGCGCTACGTCGTTGCGCGCCGCATCGAGACGATCAAGGTAGCTTTGATTGATGTCGCCCGTAATGTACTCACCGCTGAACACCGAAGTCTCGAATTGTTGAATCGACGGATTCTCTTCCTTAACGGCCGCGATCAAGTCATCTAACTCTTGGTAAATAAGCCCGTCCGCCTTGATTAGCGCGTTGATCTCGTCAGCTTCACGGCCGTGACCAATCAGTTCGTTGGCACTTGGCATATCGATGCCATACACGTTAGGGAAACGAATTTCAGGCGCCGCAGAAGCAAAATAAACGTTCTTCGCTCCGGCTTCACGTGCCATTTCGATAATTTGCTCAGAGGTGGTGCCGCGCACAATAGAGTCATCAACCAGAAGAACATTCTTACCTTTAAACTCGGCACCGATAGCGTTGAGTTTACGGCGCACCGACTTACGCCGCTGCGTTTGCCCCGGCATGATAAAGGTACGGCCGATATAGCGATTCTTTACGAAGCCCTGGCGATACGGTAGATCCAACACATTAGCCATCTCGAGGGCAATATCACAGCTGGTTTCTGGAATTGGAATCACCACATCGATATCAAGATGGGCATAGTCGCGTTTGATTTTTTCGCCGAGTTTGCGGCCCATGTTGACGCGCGAAGCGTATACCGAAATCTTATCGATAAACGAATCAGGTCGCGCAAAGTAAACATACTCGAAAATACAGGGGCAATGTTGCGGATTATCAGCACATTGACGCGAGAAAAGCTCGCCGTCTTCGGTAATATAAACAGCTTCACCTGGCTCAATATCGCGCTCGTACTTGAAGCCGGTACCGTCAATCGCAACGCTTTCCGAGGCCACAATATACTCGTTACCATTGGCCGTTTCGCGTTTACCAAGGACTAACGGACGAATACCCCATGGGTCGCGGAACGCCACGATTCCGTGGCCGATGATCATTGCGACGACAGCGTAGGCACCGCGAATTTGGCGATGCACACGACTTACGGTGGCAAAAGCATCATCCGCAGTCAGTTCAAGACTTTGTTGCTGATAGAGTTCGTGAGCAAAAATGTTAAGAAGGATTTCTGAGTCTGAGGTGGTATTAATGTGGCGACGCGCTTTGGCAAATAACTGTTCTTGAATCTCTTGCGCGTTGGTAAGGTTACCATTGTGCGCCATAGCGATACCGAACGGCGAGTTCACATAAAAAGGCTGCGCTTCGGCTGAACTCGAGCTGCCTGCGGTTGGGTAGCGCACGTGTCCAATACCCACCCGTCCAGCTAAGCGGTGCATGTGGCGCGTGTGGAAGACATCGCGTACCAAGCCATTGGCTTTACGCAAACGCAGGGTATTGTTGTGCACCGTCATAATGCCTGCGGCATCTTGCCCGCGATGTTGCAGCATGGTTAAGCTGTCATACAAGGCTTGATTGACCGGATCTTTACCCACTATACCGACGATTCCACACATGCTAGAACAACCTCATTGACTTAATTGGGGAGAAAACTCGACGTTTGCTCAAAATATTCAAAAAACCATTGGATAAACACACCGAAATGCGGGATCAGCAAAGACTGCTGCCACCAATCGGTGCCGGCGAGACCGGTAAAACTATCCAAGAAAAAGAGTAAAGCACTGACAATCAGCACGCCACGCAGGGCACCAAATACCCCACCAAGAACGCGATCTGTACCGGTAAGCCCGGTTTTGTGTACCAGTTGCCCCATCACGTAATTCACCACCGCGCCCACAATAAGTGTGGCGATAAATAAGGCAAGTGCCGCAACAGCGTTGCGTACGATAGGGTCATTGAGTCCGGTAAAATAGGAGGCAAGATCGGCGTAATACCAACTCGCAATAAAAAACGCCGCTACCCATACGACCAACGACAGTGCTTCCTTGATGAAACCGCGCACCAAGCTGACGAGGGTCGACAGGCAAATCACAATTAAAATAGCATAATCAATCCAGACCATAAGGAAGTTCCTAAGGCTGTTTAAGACGCGCGCAGTTTAACAGAAAATTGGCTGAAAAACGCCACTTTTTATTTAGCTTTACGGTTCATAACTGACGACTCGACCCGACAGGCCGGTGAGCTTTTGTAAATCAGGAAGTTGGGCTTCAAGTTCGGCCTCGCTGAGCGCTGGTCCCACGAGTAAACGCACAAGTGTTTTCCCGTTCACTTGAACTTCTTCGCTATAGGCGGCAAAACCTTGCGCTTGAAGTTGCTCTATGAGTGTCTTCACCGAGTCGGCATTGCTAAATGCCCCAAGTTGAATCACATAGCCAGCTTCCGTCAATGAAGACGTGACTGGCTCGGCAGGACTTGCAGTTACCGTTTCGGTTGCTTCAGCACTCACTTCAGGGGCATCATCGGCGGTCAGCTCTACGGGCTCAGGCAGCGGTTGCATCGCCTCGACGTCAATTGGCGTACCAGCAGGCTCATCGTCAGGCAGAATAACCGTCTTCTCAACCACATCGGCATCGGGCTGCATGGGAATCGCTGCCAGCTCTTGTTGTTGTTTTACCTGCTTACCATCCAGTAGCTCAGGTAAAATAATAACGGCCAAAGCGATTAAAATAATACTGCCGACAATACGGTTTTGAAGTTGCGACGCCATGCTTACTCCGAATTAGGAATTTGACTGACAGTGTAAAACGAGCCACACACCAATACTAGTGTTTCCACGGATTGTTGCAGGGCCTTTGCACAAGCAGCTTGATAGGCTTCGGGTACGGCAGCAAAAGTGCGCGCTGCGCGCTGTTGTTCAGGAGCAAGTGCCGCGACTAAGCGCTCTGCTTTGGCGCCTCTCGGACCACTTAAATCAGCCAAGTACCACTCGCTAACAACTGCTGATAACGCTGCCAAGGTGCCATCAATGTCTTTGTCGTGCAGCATACCCACCACAGCTATAACCTTGGTATTCGCGTAACAGCTTTGTATGTGCTGCGCTAAGAACGTTGCAGCATGCGGGTTGTGAGCCACATCAAGTAATACTTTCGGCGGACCCACACGGAGTTCTAAGCGACCACTTTCGCGAGCGTTACGCAGGCCTTCTTCAATAGCCTTAAGTGAGACCGGTAAATCCAATTTCTCGATGGCTTTTAGCGCTGTCGCCGCATTTGGTAAAGGTAACTGCGGCAACGGTAACCCAGGTAATGCACTCGAGCGGCCGACATAATCCCAGGTTGTGCCGTCGGTATTACGCCGATAATGAAAGTCAACACCAACCCGCACAGGCTCGATACCGCGCTGCTGCAATTCCGCGAACACGCTTGCGGGAAAGTCAGGTTCACCGATCACCGCGGCGCGTCCAGGGCGGAAAATCCCCGCTTTCTCACGCGCAATCCCTACACGGTCGGGGCCCAAGAAAGCGACATGGTCAATACCCACCGAGGTTATGACACCCACATCAGCGCCAAGGCAATTGACCGCGTCTAACCGTCCACCAAGGCCAACTTCGAGGATCCACACATCCAATTGCTGCTGTTGCATCAACCAAAATGCGGCCAAGGTACCGAATTCAAAATAAGTTAATGAGGTGTCTCCACGGGCTTGTTCTACCGCGGCAAAAGCTTCCACATGTTGCGCCGCCGAAAGTTGTTCACGGTTAACCCGCACCCGCTCTTCGTAGTGCACTAAATGGGGCGAAATATAGACACCGGTCGCGTATCCAGCCGCCCGCAAAATGGTTTCTAAATAACGGACCGTTGAACCTTTGCCGTTAGTCCCAGCCACGGTAATAACCTTGGCGCGGCCCGGGTCGATAGCCAAACGTTCGGCAACCGCTTGCACACGCTCTAAACCCAGCTCAATTTCGCTCGGGTGCAAGGCTTCTAAATAGGACAGCCAGGCATCTAGCCCGGCTGTTATTGAAGGAGATTGAGGTGTTTCACTCATGCAGCTGTGATCAATATTCGTCCGCGAGCGGCGCGTGTTGCTGGAATTTTGCCAACAACGCCGCAATGCGGTTACGCATTTGTCGGCGGTCAACAATCATATCAACCGCACCATGATCTAACAGGAATTCCGCACGCTGAAAACCTTCAGGTAAGGTTTCCCGCACCGTCTGTTGAATAACGCGCGGCCCAGCAAAACCAATCAGCGCCTTCGGCTCGGCAATATTCACGTCGCCAAGCATGGCTAAACTTGCCGATACGCCGCCCATAGTAGGGTCGGTGAGCACCGAAATAAAGGGTAAGCCCTCTTCACTCATGCGCGCTAACGCGGCGGAGGTTTTTGCCATTTGCATCAACGACATCAAAGCTTCTTGCATACGTGCACCGCCTGATGCAGAGAAGCACACCAACGGAATACGCTCACGCAAACAAACTTCGGCGGCTTTGACAAAACGCGCACCAACCACCGAGGCCATGGAACCACCCATGAACTCAAATTCAAATGCAACCGCAACCACAGGCATGCCCTTAAGCTTGCCTTTTTGTGCCACCAAGGCGTCTTTTTCACCGGTTGCTTTCTGCGCTGCCGCTATACGGTCCTTATACTTTTTCGAATCACGAAACTTGAGAATATCCTTCGGCTCTAATTCAGCGCCGATTTCGCTGCCGGTATCACTGTCGAGAAAGCTCTCGAGTCGACGCCGGGCCGACATACGCATGTGATGATCGCACTTGGTACAAACGTGCAGATTGCGCTCAAGGTCAGCGCTATAAATAATGGCATCGCAGCTTGTACACTTAGTCCACACCCCTTCTGGGATGTTGCGGCGTTTACCACTTTTTGGTTTTGCAAGAATTCGCTCAATCCAGCTCATATCGTGTCTTAATTCTCTGTAAATGACTTCGGCAAAGGCCCTATATTCCCTGTATTAAAGCATACTCTGCGCCGACCTTGCAGTAAAAAGTGGTCTTATTAGTCGAGCGGGTCGGGCAACCACAAAGGCCCAGGCGGCAATATTGGCAAGC
The DNA here is from genome assembly GCA_048267225.1 of Pseudidiomarina sp. Lineage (GTDB taxonomy): Bacteria > Pseudomonadota > Gammaproteobacteria > Enterobacterales > Alteromonadaceae > Pseudidiomarina. The sequence continues at coordinate 121,734 of JBLWXY010000004.1, read as the reverse complement.
CAAACTGCTCGGGATAATCGACTTGGACCAAATACAAACCTTCAGCTTTGGCGGTGGCCGCCGCCAAGGTGCGATCGCGTTTGGCTAAAAGCTCGGCCGGCCAACTGATAGGCTGTTCGCCACGTCCAACCGCCAGCAGCGTACCAACAATGTTGCGGACCATATGATGCAAAAAGGCGTTCGCGGCAATATCGACCACAATAAAATCTTGCTGACGCGACACCCTGATATGGGTTACACAGCGGTTGGGCGAGTGCGACTGGCATTGTGCCGCACGAAAGGAGCTAAAGTCATGCTCGCCAAGCAACCCCTGCGCTGCTTCGTGCATATTCTCTGCATCCAGTTGAAAGTGGTAATGACTGACGCCGCGTCCTAAAATCGCCGGGCGTAAACGGGTATTGCAGATGATGTAGCGGTAACGCCGCCCTGTGGCACTGAACCGCGCGCTAAACTCGTCAGGGACTTGGCGCACCCAGCGCACAGCCACATTGTGCGGTAAATTGCTATTGATGCCCATGGTCCACGCTGCGTCACTGCGCGGCTCTTTGCTGTCAAAATGAACCACTTGCCCGGTCGCGTGTACACCAGCGTCCGTGCGCCCCGCACAGACCACTTCAACGGGGTGATTGGCGACCTTGGTTAAGGCTTTTTCAAGAACTTCCTGTACGGCAACGACCTCACGTTGTCGTTGCCAACCAAAATACTGACTACCATCATATTCGATACCCAGCGCAAAGCGCGTACTACTCATCGACCGCCCTGTTCACTCAACTTATCTAATAATTCTGCGGCATCACGCTCGGCTTCTTCGTCGCCACAGCCTTGTATGCTTTCAAGCAAGCTACGGGCGTCATCGATTTCGCCCATATCAATATAGACCTGCGCCAAGTCGAGCTTCGCCGCCGGTGATTTGCTTTCATCCAGCATGGCTTCGGTACTCAGATCGATCTCGTTGCTACCGTTGTCATCACCACCGAGCGCTTCATTCAGCTTTTCTTTATCGTAAGGGTCTTCATGCTCTTCACTGGCTTCGGTCTCAGCTTCTTCCATCAAGCTTTCAATCGACAAATAATCCGCATCGTCGTCAGCGCCCTCGGGCTTTTCGCTTGGCTTATCTGAAGTTTCAGGTTTACCCGCAACTTCATTCGCTTCATCATCATCGAGGCGTAAGCCGCCGAACGAATCCAAGGCTTGATCCAGCTCGTCTCGATGCCGGTCGTCTGCTTCTTTTGATGCCTCAGCTTCATCCTCTGACGGCGGTTCAGGCACACGAAACTCTGCAACATCTTCTGCTGCTTCGTCGGCTTTACTGCCCTCTTCGGCTTCTGCTTCGGGTTCATCATCGTGCTCAGGAAAGTCCATCGCCAACAACGCATCGACTTCTTTCGACATCGGATCATCGTCATCTAAATCCGTAAAGGCGTTGTCGTCGCTAGTATCTTCTACCGAGTCAGTGTCGCTGCGCTCGCGCAAGTATTCATCAAGATCAACATCGGTGACTTCAACGTAATTGTCGTCAACATCACGTTCTTGCCAATCTTCGTCACGGCTGGTTGCGGCCTCGGCTTGACTAAGTTCGTCGCTCGCTGCAGCTTCTTCTTCGTCAACTTCGCTCGCTGCGGCCAATGCATCCGTGTCATCCTCACGTACTTGCGTATCATCATCGGTGGTCGGCGCCGGCGCTCCTGTTTCTTCAATTTCGCGGTTGATGCGACGCACGTAAAGCGCATAAGCAAGCCCTGCGAGCAGCAAAATCAACACGCCACCAACAATGATCAAATGCAGCGGCGTCAACAACCAATCCAGCCAGCTCGTTTGCTTGCGCTTACTCACCGCAGCCGGTTTCGCTTCAGGCTGTGTCGCAGCTTCTGCCGACGTTGCTTGCGGGTCGGCGTTCTCCGCCGTCACGCTTGCGACCGATTCGGTGGTCGCCGAAGCACCTTCACTTTCCTCTGGCTCTGCTACATTTTCTGGCTGCTCAGTGGCAGGCGATGACGTTTCAGGTTCAGCGGCAATGGTGTCAGTGGTAACTTCGTCGTTGCTTAGCTCCTGCGCCATCAATTCCATTTCCGTCGATGCTTGTTGCTCGGCATCGGCACGCGCTCGTAATTCGTTAAGCTCTTGCGTCACGGCAGCAAGACGCTCTTGCAGCTCAGTATTTTCGCCCTGCAAGTTCTCAATCAAGCCTATCGAATCGGATAACTGAGTGCGTAGCGCTTGCAGTTCAGTGACCGAAATAGCGATTTCAGACTCCACACTGGTATCAACCACATCGGTGTTTTCTGCTTCGGTGTTTTCTGCTTCGCGGCTTTCAGTAGCAGCAGAGCTAGAAGGTGCAGTCACCGCACTGGTTTCGGCAGGTGCACGTTCACCAACTTGCGGAATCTCAAGGTAAAAACCAGTCAACATGAAGTCAGGACGGTTATCGCGAAAGGCACGTGGATTTGCAGCAACAATACGATCCATCATTTGGTGCAAAGGTATGCCCTGTTGGCGACTGTAATAACCGGCAATACTCCACATGGTATCTGTGGTCACAATAGGCCCGAACTGGTCAGGCTGCCAGCGCGAAGCACGTGCTCCCTGTTGCGCTGCGGCAACGGCTGAAAAAGCCAAGGCCAGCGCCAATACTGCCGCTAGAATATTCCGTGTCATCACTTTCCCGTCCTTATAGCTGTCATTATTGGAACTAAGTGAAATCAAAAACTTACTTAAATATAGTCTTTTATCAAATGTTCAGCAATTTGAATACTATTGGTTGCTGCGCCTTTACGCACATTATCGGCAGCCACCCAAAGGTTTAAGCCCTGTGGATGAGAGATATCATTACGCACCCGCCCCACAAATACCTCGTCATGCCCAGTGGCATGGCTGACTTGTGTGGGGAAATCTTCGTTAGCATCAAACAGCACCACGCCTGGCGCTTGACGTAACAATTCTTTTGCTTGCACCGCATCGATGGGTTGCTGGGTTTCAATATGCACCGCTTCTGCATGCCCGTAAAAAACCGGCACTCGAACGGCAGTCGCATTCACACGAATGCTGGGATCACCAAAGATCTTTTGCGTTTCCCAGACCATCTTCATCTCTTCTTTGGTGTAGTCGTTATCAAGAAAGACATCAATCTGCGGAATGCAATTGAACGCCATCTGACGCGCAAAAAAGTCATTTTCCAGCGGACGACCGTTCATCAAACTGGCAGTTTGCTGCGCAAGAGCGTCCATCGCTTCTTTGCCTGCGCCCGAGACGGATTGATAGGTCGCAACATTAATGCGCTCAATACCAACTGCATCATAAATCGGCTTTAAAGCCACTAACATTTGAATGGTCGAACAATTCGGATTGGCAATTATATTGCGATTGCGAAAATCAGCGAGTGCATGGGCATTGACTTCAGGTACGACTAAGGGAATGTCTTCTTCGTAACGAAACTCCGAGGTGTTGTCGATAACAATACAACCCGCTTCGGCGGCACGTGGCGCAAAAGTGCGCGAAATTGAGCCGCCGGCGGAAAAGAAACCCAGCTCAACTTGGGTCCAGTCAAAGCTATCTGCGTCCAGCACCTCAATCTCTTCACCTTTAAATGAAATGGTACTGCCCGCCGAACGACTACTCGCTAAGGGGAATAGCTGCGCAACTGGGAAATCGCGCTCAGCCAGAAGTTCAATCATATGTTGGCCAACGAGACCTGTAGCTCCTAAAACTGCGACATTAAACGCTCGTGACATGACGTCCCCTTGTTAATCTAGTTGAAATGTTAGTTGTGCCAGACGTTGGCGCCATCCGGCGCGTTCTGCCCACTGGCCTGCCTGCAAGTGTAGCTGACTCAACTCAGCCCGCACAGCGTAGTTTTTTCGCAACCTATCAAAGGCTTCTGCTTGCGTTGGCGTGGCACGCAAAAGCTGGTCGTCGCGGCGTATATCATAGATCTGCAAAACCCAGTGCGCGAGGTTTTGCCAATTCGGTTCGTCTGCTGCCTCACAATGCACTGGCTGGCCTTGCTGATACCCTCGCAGGACCTCAGTAAAGCTTGGCAATTGTAGAGCTAAGCCTTGATCCGTCAACCATTTTTTCAGCAATTGCCAACTTCCGCCAAGTTTTCCGGCAAAACTGTGTCCGGCGATATGTGGCGTTGCCAACGCCGCGCGTTGCAGCAACTCAGGCTGCACCTGAGGTTCGTGTTCCCACACATCTAACACCGCATGTAAATTCGGATGCGCACGCAAAGCTTCGAGCAATGCCGCCTCAGCGACAACGGGGCCACGGCTGGCATTGATTAAATAGGTTGCACGCTGATTCGCGGCCAAGGCTTCGAGGGCTTGCGCGGCAAATAAATGCTGTGTGGCAAAAGTTCCCGTCTGCACAAGTGGCACGTGACAACTCACGACCTGTGAGCTCAGCACGCGCTGCCAATCTGCATGGACCCCTGCTACGCCTTGTTGCAGCAACGGTGGGTCATAATAATGCACGGCTAAGCCAAGTCCAGCTAAGCGCTGCCCAGCAGCGCGGCCCGTATTGCCAGCACCGACAATCGCTACCTCACCTTGTGGCAAGGCCCCATCACGCAGACTTAAGGCTGCCACTGCACTGGTCACGTAGTCGCCTACGGCGTTGGCATTAACACCCGGACAACTATGAAAACGTATTCCCGCTCCGGTGACCGCCGCTACATCGACATGATCGGTACCAATAGTTGCTGTACCTAACCACTTTAGGCGTGGCGCATGGTTGAGCAATTCAGTATCAATGCGGGTGACCGAGCGAATAAACAGAGCATCGGCTTTGGCAAGCTGGGCCAACGGCGGTTGCCGTTGGTCATAGGTCTGGACCTCAAGCTTGACAGACGATTGCGCCTGCAGCTTAGCCACGAGTTGGCTAAAACCGGGTAGGTTGGCATCAGCAAGTAATAACATAGAGGTTCACGACAACAGCAAAAGAATGAGCTTAGCATACAAAAAGGTGCGCCATGGCGCACCTTTTCATTCGTTCAACCCCAACACTGCAGTGTTGTTTAGCCTTGGTATTTGCGCAGCACTAAGGTTGCGTTCGTCCCACCAAAACCAAAACTGTTCGACATCACTGTCGTCAATTCAGCAGGTTCCATCGCGGTGATGATCTTCATACCCTCCGCTGCTGGATCTAGGTTTTCAACGTTAATCGATGGTGCCACAAAGCCATGATTCAACATCAACAAGGAATAGATAGCTTCATGCACGCCAGCGGCGCCCAAGGCATGTCCTGTCATTGCTTTCGTTGCACTAATCATTGGTGTCTGTTCCGGGAAGACTTCACGAATCGCTTCCAGCTCTTTCGTGTCCCCCACCGGCGTACTCGTACCGTGAGTATTCAAATAATCGATAGGTGTATCGACAGTCGACATGGCCATTTGCATACAACGCACAGCACCTTCACCTGAAGGCGCAACCATGTCGTAACCATCAGAGGTCGCGCCATAGCCAACGATCTCGCCATAAATTTTAGCGCCACGGGCTAACGCGCTTTCGAGCTCTTCGATAACCAAAATACCGCCACCACCTGCTGGCACAAAACCATCACGGCCTGCGTCATAGGTACGCGATGCTTTGCTTGGGTTGTCATTGTACTTGGTACTCAACGCACCCATGGCATCAAATTCCATACCCAAGGTCCAATGCAGCTCTTCGCCACCGCCAGCGAAAACACGGTCTTGTTTACCGAACTGGATCAACTCCAGTGCGTGACCAATACAGTGTGCAGAAGTCGCACAGGCCGAGCTTATGGTGTAATTCACACCCTTGATTTTGAAGGGTGTTGCTAAGCAAGCTGACGTGGTTGACGCCATGCAGCGCGGCACCATGTAAGGGCCGACACGTTTAACGCCTTTTTCGCGCAAAATATCGGCCGCCGCCACTTGGTGTTCACCAGAAGCGCCGCCCGAACCGACGACCAAGCCAGTGCGCGGGTTCGAAACTTCGTCTTCGTTCAAGCCTGCGTCTTCAATCGCTTGGGCCATTGCCATGTAGGCATAAGCGGCAGAATTCCCCATAAAACGTAGTGCCTTGCGATCAATATGATCGGCCGGGTTGGTACGTACCGGTCCCCACACCTGACAACGCAGGCCCATATCGGCAAATTCTTGAGAAAATTCAATACCTGAACGGCCCTCTTTGAGCGACTCAAGTACTTCTTGTTGGTTTAAGCCGATACTGGACACAATGCCCATACCGGTTATCACTGCTCTTCTCATTCTGGTTTCCTGTCTTGCTGAGCGCCTGTGTATGGTAGCTGTTTTGAATAAAAAAGTGGTCTGCTTTCCGCAATACTACACAATTATTGTTACACTAATGCACAATTTCCATGTGCCAGTGTACGGATGTCCTGTGACCGATTCTACCCACGCTCAAGTACATTTTAATGAATTCGGTAAGCCGGTAGCGACCGCCTTCGATGATATCTATTTTAGCAACCAAGATGGGTTAGCCGAAAGCCAATACGTCTTTTTACAGCATAATGATCTACCGCAGCGCTGGCAATCGCATCATTACCCTAAGTTTGTCATTGCGGAAAGCGGGTTTGGCACTGGCTTAAACTTTCTGGCGACCTGGCAATGGTTTCTTGAACATGCCCCCGCCGAGCGCATACTTCATTTTATTTCCTTCGAGAAGTTTCCGTTGCAAGTGGCAGACTTACGGCGTGCACTTGCTGCGTTTCCGCAGCTGCAGACCATGGCAGAAGAGCTGGTGCAAGCTTTCCCAGCAGCCGAGCCTGGCTGCCACCGGCGCGTTTTTGCTGAGGGTCGAATTATTCTGGATCTATGGCTTGGTGATATTCATGATGCCTTGCCCAAGTGGTTGCCCCACGCCCAAAACAGTGTCGATGCCTGGTTTCTCGATGGCTTTGCCCCAGACAAAAATCCTGACATGTGGCGCCAATCGCTGTATGAAGCGATGGCAATCAGTGGCCGCGAGCAAGCGACCTTTGCCACCTTTACTGCCGCTGGCGCCGTTCGCCGTGGGCTGCAAGCTGCCGGGTTCAGCATCGAAAAAGTGAAGGGCTTTGGCCGCAAACGCGAAATGCTACGCGGGCATCTAGCCGCGGAGTCGCCTTCGCATGCCCCATCGAGCAAACCTTGCAAGGAGCATATAACAGTCGTTGGTGGCGGCATAGCCGCTGCTTGCACAGCATTTGAATTACAACAAGCCGGCTATGAGGTGAGCGTAATAAGCTCCGGCGTAGCAGACGCTGCGTCCGGGAATCCACAAGGCGCTGTCTACCCGTTACTGCATGCAGAACGCAGTCCTTTAGCGGAATTTTTTAGCCAAGCCTTTGGTTATGCCTGCCACTTTTACGCGCAACATTGCGCGCCGGACTGGTTAGCTTGCGGAGTGGTGCAATTGGCTTATACGACGGCGCGTGACGAACGTTATCGCAAAATTAGCCGCAGTTTACACGAGCATGGCCCAGGCTATGATCAACGCACGGTGCAGCAGCTCAGCGCCACAGAAACTCAGCAGCTTTGGCCGGCACTGCCCGCCTATCCCAGCCTGTATTATCCAGCGGGTGGATGGCTAAGGCCTGCGGCCGTGGTCACACGACTATTCGCAGGTATGAAGGTCGAAGAGCGACAACTTGTGGCACTACAACAGCATGCAAGCGGTTGGCAACTTAACTTTCAAGATGGCAGCCAACGGCACTGTGGCAAAGTAGTGCTAGCCTGCGGCGCTGCACTGAAGCATTTGCTTGAGCCTTTTGCCGTGCAACTGCAAAATGTGCGTGGTCAAGTCACCCAAGTGCAAGCCAGCGACATAAGCCAAAGCTGCCCTTTGGTGGTTTGCTATAAGGGCTACTTCACCCCCGCGGATGACGGTTTGCATTGCGTGGGTGCAACTTATGCACGTGACAGTGAAGATCTGCAGACGCAGTCGAAAGATCGTGAAGAAAATTTAGCGAACTTGCGCGACAACTTAGCGCCAGCAACTTGGCCAGCGCAGCTCGAACCGGTTCGGGACCGAGCTGCTGTGCGCAACACGACGCGTGATCACTTGCCCATGGTAGGCGAACTTGCGCCGCAGTTATGGGTGCTGGGAGGTTTGGGCTCACGCGGCTTTACGGCAGCGCCTTTGGCTGCTGCAACCCTAGTTGCTGCCCTGCAAGGTCAACCTTTGCCAATGCCAGCCCAGCTCTGGCAGCGCTTGCAGCCACAACGCTTACAGGCGAACTAAACTGCCGCTTGCTCGAGGCGTGTGATCATGTCCGCAATGTGCTGCTGGTCTGCAGGTGCCAATTCGTGTTTGGTTTGCTCTACGGCCGCACGTACCGAGGGTAAAACGGCTTCCTTTGCGGCCTGATCTTGCAATTCAAGTTGCGCGACGACTAAGTCAAAATGACCACGTAAATAACCGCTGGCAAAGAGTTCGTCATCATTGCCTTCAGCCACAGCTTGGTCAAAAACCTGCTCTAGACGCTCAATGTATTCTGCAAAATCCTGCTCGGCCACGCGCACTACTCCCGTCATTTTTGTTTATTGCGATAACTGTTGGGCTGCGTAGGATACCACAAGCGCCGCGCAATCTGATACACTTGCAAGCAACACGATTAAGGAACCTAGCGCAGTTATGACGGCAGCGAACCCACTTCCACAAATTGGTCTGTTTTACGGCTCTACCACCTGCTTTACGGAAATTGCCGCAGAGAAAATTCAACAACAATTTCCTGCGGGCCAAGTTGAGCTTTTCAATATTAAAGATGTGCCCTTACAGCAAGCTGAAGACTTTGATGTGCTGATTTTTGGTTTATCCACTTGGGACTTTGGTGAAATCCAAGAAGACTGGGAAAGCCACTGGGACGAAATCGCCTCCCTCAATCTAAGCGGTAAAGTCGTGGCGCTATTCGGTATGGGCGATCAAGTGGGTTATACCGACTGGTTCCAAGATGCTTTGGGGATGCTACATGACGAACTCGCTGCCAGCAGCACCGTACGGATCGGTTTTTGGCCCAACCAAGGCTATGATTTTGCGGCCTCTAAAGCCCTCACACCGGACGGCGAATTTTTTGTCGGGCTAGCACTCGACGAAGACAGTCAATATGAGTTCAGTGATGAGCGCATCGCCCAATGGGTGGCGCAACTACAGCAAGAACTGGCCGAAGTGCTGAATTAAGCTTCCAATTGCAAGCGTTGCTGCCAAAACGCAACGCGCTCTTGCGCTTGTTGCTCGGTATAAGGTTGCCGTGGCGAATGTCCCCACACTGGGCCGGGCCAAGCCGGATCGTGCGGATGCCGCAGCAGTACATGCACATGCAACTGCGCCACAACATTTCCTAAAGCGCCAACATTCAGTTTGGCCTGCGGTTGCCATTGTTTTAGCGCTCGACTCACCTGCTGTAGTTCACGCGCTAATTGTGCTTGCTCCGCTTCGGGCAGTTCCAGAAACTCAGTAACTAACGCACGCCGCGGTACCACAACCAGCCAATCGTAACGCGCATCATCAAACAGCAAGACCTCACTCAAAGGCAATGCGCCTAGTCGCAAAGTATCGTGCGCTAACCGCTGATCAAGCGTGAAAGCATTACTTTCATCCGCAGGTTTGTTATAACCCATACATGACTCTCTTATCATTCATGTTTTAAGGACAACCTCATGAAACAATTCATGTCGGCACTGATCCTCGTGCTGTGTTCGCTAGCTATTGTGCCAGTGCATGCAAGCACCCCAACCATCAGTGAATTTACCGAATCCATGCAACCATACCAAGGCTTTTTTAGCTTTTATCATGATCCTGACAACGGTGCCTTTTATTTAGAGGTACCGCGCCAGCAACAGCAATTTATTTTCCAAACCAGCTTACCTTGGGGTTTAGGTTCCAATGATATTGGTCTAGACCGCGGTCAGCTTGGCGCTACCCGTTTGGCTAGCTTTCATGTTGAGGGCAACAAAGTGTTGCTCATGCAACACAACACCTTTTACCGCGCCAACTCCTCGAATCAGGCCGAGCGCGCCAGTATCGACGAGGCTTTCGCCGACTCTGCCCTAGCCGGTTTTAGCGTGGTTGCCGCCAATACCAGCCACGTGCTCATTGATTATACGCCTTACCTCTTAAGCGATACGCACGGCGTGGTGCAACGTTTGCAGCAAACTGAGCAAGGCAACTTTCAAGTCGCCACCGATCGCAGCGTAGTGTACCCGGCTCGCAGTAAAGCCTTCGCCGACAACACCGAGCTCGAAGCCAAAGTCACCTTCAGTGGGCAGGGTAAGGGACGTTATGTACGTCAAGTCGCACCTGATGCCGACCACTTGACCTTGCACCTACACCATTCGTTCATCCGCTTACCCGACGACAACTACAGCCCGCGCGCGTTTCACCCGAAAAGTGGTTTTTGGGCCGAAGAACATCGCGACTACGCAGCGCCACTTGGCGAGTCCATGGCGGTTAAATACATTCCGCGGCATCGACTCAACCAGGGCGAGACCATCACCTATTACCTTGACCCTGGCGTTCCCGAGCCAGTACGCAGTGCGCTCTTAGACGGTGCACGCTGGTGGCAAGATGCCTTTGCCGCAGCCGGTCACCCCGACGGGTTCGAGGTCAAAGAACTACCTGCCGATGCCGACCCGATGGACATTCGCTACAACGTCATTCAGTGGGTCCATCGTGCCACCCGTGGTTGGTCCTACGGTGCCTCGGTCATTGACCCGCGCACTGGTGAAATCCTTAAAGGCCATGTCACCTTAGGCTCGCTGCGCGTGCGCCAAGATATGCTTATCGCGCAAAGTTTACTTGCGCCTTATGCCGATGACTTAAATGCCGAACAACAGCAAGAGCTGGAAGCGGCAATTGAAGCCATGGCACTCGCTCGCATTCGCCAATTGTCTGCTCATGAGGTGGGTCATACGTTAGGGATCGCCCATAACTTTGCCGCTAGCAGTCACGACCGCGCTTCGGTAATGGATTATCCGCACCCGCTCATTAGCTTAAGCACGGAAAACGATAGCCTGACGCTTGCTGGTGCTTACGCTGAGGGCATAGGTCTTTGGGATAAGCAAGTGGTGCGCTACGGCTACGGCGACGGATCTCTCAGCGAGATCCTCAAAGAAAACCAGCAGCTCGGGTTGAGCTTTATTTCCGATGCTGACGCCCGCCCGGTGGGCGGTGCTCACCCTGATGCTCATTTGTGGGACAACGGTAGTGATGCGGTTGCTGAACTTGAACGCGTGCTAGCGGTCCGCCGCACAGCATTACAACAGTTTGGCTTAGCTAACCTGCAAAACGATAGCGCCGTAAGTGATTTGCGCACACTTTTAGTGCCGATGTATCTCCTGCATCGCTATCAAACCGAAGCTGCAGTGAAAATGTTAGCCGGAGTGCATTACGACTACGCGGTAAAAACCGCTGACAGTAGCGCAGCAAGTGTGGCAACACGGCCGGTCAACGCGGCCCAGCAGCAACGTGCACTGAAGCTGTTAGCAGCGACACTGAGCGCCGAACAGTTGCAATTGCCACAAACGGTCGAGCAACTGTTACTGCCGTACGCTTATGGCAGCAGCGCCAGTCGCGAGAATTTCGCCGGCTATACCAGCTTGACGCCTGACGCAGACACCATTGCCGCGAGCACAGCGCGCTTTACCCTGCAACTCATGCTCAATAGCGCACGTTTGGAGCGTCTGGCACAACAGCAACGTTACGATAGTGCCATTCCGAGCGTCCGTTCGGTTCTCGATACTATTGCGCAAACAGCGATTACGCCAGCCCACGCAGCCGACGCTTCAAGCCTGGAACAGCGCCTTGCATTCGAAGCGTTAACCGCAAGCGTTGAGCTCTACCAGCAAGCGAATAGTGGCGTGGTTAAAGCGAACGCATACGCCTTCCTAGGCGACCAGCTAGCGGCGTGGCAAGCGCAACCCGCAAGTGCGCATCAACGTTTTGTTGTCGCCGCCCTACGCGGCGTATTGGAAGAGCAGCAAGCCTGGCCATTAGCGCCAGCACCTTCCCTGCCACCAGGCTCACCGATTTAACCTCAGAACGCCCAACAAAAAAAGCGCCGTTGCTCTCGCAATGGCGCTTTTTCTTTACCACGAAAAGAAAGTCGTTTCGCGCTTAATCTAAATCAGCAAAGAACGAGTCCGGTAACCAACGTGGGCGCTGCGCATCGTTGGCGATGGTCTTGCCAATCTCAAAGTTAATATTGGTAAATACCACACCTGCTTGATAGTTGATTGGCAGGCTAGGCTCGTCACTTGGGCGATGGTAATGCTCAGCAAAGAATTCACCCCAAATCTTACCGCCATCTTGGTCTTCACCTTTTGCGGTAAAGCCGGTCATTAAAAACACCGCAGGCACACCTTTTTTCACAAATGGGTAGTGATCCGAGCGGGTGAAAATGGCTTGCTCTGGCATCGGGTCTTCACTCAAAGCGATACCGTATTGTCCGGCAGCTTCGGCGACTGAGTCACCCAAGGTGGAATGGGTAGAACCAAAGGCAATGACGTCAGCAAAATCATACAACAAGACCGGCATGTCCAGATTCACGTTAGCCACAATTTGTTGTAATGGCACAGTTGGGTAGTAGGCAAAATAATCCGCTCCCAACAGGCCACGCTCTTCTGCGGTCACCGACAAGAATAAAATCGAACGCTTAGGTTGTTCGTCGGCTTCCACAAACATCCGTGCCGTTTCCAATAACACACTTACGCCACTCGCGTTATCCATGGCGCCGTTGTTGATGTGATCGTCTTGGCTTAAGTCTTGCGTGACACCAATATGGTCCGAATGCGCCGTGTACAGCACGTACTCGTTTTTCAGTTCAGGATCTGAACCAGGCAAAATCGCCGCCACGTTTGGGCTCGAAATTTCTTCGTGTGAAGACTTGCGCGCCAAAGTGACTTTACTGTTGAGTTCAAATGGCTTCGGCTGCTCGCCCTTTTCTAACTGGGCAAAAACTTCATCCATGCTGATCGCCGCGTTGGCAAAGAGCGGCTCCGCAGCTTGAAAGTCAACATAAGCGGAACCCTGCAGATTTTTAAACGCGACATTAGGTTCGCCTTCAGGGTTTAACCAAGTAACGCGCGGCGCACGTTGATACATGGCACTGACCTTAAAGGGTCGCACTTCTTCGCGCATCGGCGTATGCAAAGTGATAATGCCGACCGCGCCACGCTCAGCCGCAAATTTAGTTTTGCTACTATTCAGGTGGGCACCTTCTTCACTAGGGAGTGATTCAGGACGGCCTGAAACCATCATAACGATTTTGCCGTCCACATCGACATTGGCGTAATCGTTAAGTCCGAACTCCTCTGAAACCAGCCCGTAGCCGACAAAAACCACAGGTGCGGTCACGCTTGACTCGGTGGTGTAGGCGCTAGGCCCAGTTAAAAACTCTTTGCCGTACTCTAACTCAACCGTATCACTGCCGGTATCGACGACCATGTTGGCACTGCCTTCCACCAGCGAACTGCGGCGAAATGCGATGCGCTGATAATAGCTACCGTCGTCACCCGCCGGCTCAAGCCCTAACGCTTTAAACTGTGCAGCAATGTACTGCGCGGCAATTTCATGTCCTCGACTGCCAGTGTCACGCCCTTCTAGCGCATCACTCGCAAGAAATTCAAGGTGCGATTGCAGGTTGTTTGCGTCGGCGCTTACTTCAGCGGCGACTGCCTTTGGCGTCTGTTCACCGCAGGCCGTCAATAATGCGGTCAGTGCGGCAGCACCAACCCAAGCTTTTATTCCCATGGGGTTCAATTCCTATCACTCGAGATTAAAAAATATAGTCCAGCGAAAGTGTACCTAAGCGCGACCCAGAACAGAAGCGATTGCTGCAGTGCTTTGTAATCGTTTGTTTCAAATTCAAAGAAACACTTGAATTGTTATATTATAACATTACAATAATTCCAAAACGTACAGCCCGAGGATACCAACTAATGAAGTACAGTCCCCTTGCTCTTATCGTTGCGCAATTATTAGCGCCGGCAGCATTTGCTCAAGCGGAAGACGAAAAAACCGCCGGGCAACATAAGCACGAAGATACCGAAGTTATTGTCATCAACGCCTCGCCGTTAGCTCGTACCGAACTCAATTCGGCACAGCCAGTATCAGTGATCAGCGGTGACGAGCTGCGTGAGAAGCAAGCCCATACCCTAGGTGAAACCCTGGCCAAAGAGCCAGGAATCAACTCAACTCACTTCGCGAGGGTCGCCTCGAGCCCAATCATTCGTGGTCTTGACGGTCCACGGGTAAAAATCACTCAAAACGGCCTTGATAGCGCCGACGTCTCACGTGGCAGTCCTGACCATGCAGTGACCACCGAAACCTCCGTCGCCCAACAAGTTGAAGTGCTACGCGGCCCGGCAACCTTGTTGTATGGCAGTGGTGCTATTGGTGGTGTAGTCAACGTCGTCGATGAGCGCATTGCGCAGGATTTTGTCGGCGGTACTCGGGGCTTTTTTGGTGGCAATATTGCCAGTGTCGACGACTTGCGAGATTTCAACGCGGGCGTAAGTGGTGATTTGGGGCAAACGGTGTTTCACATTGATGGCTTTGTCCGCAAAAGTGACGACTACCAGGTGCCAACCTTTACCAATGAGGAAGGCGAAACCACATCAACCATCGAAAATTCCTTTGTCGATGCACAAGGCGGTACGCTTGGCTTAAGCTACTTGTTCGATAAGGGCTACATTGGCATGTCCTATGGCCGCCTCGATCAAGAGTATGGTATCCCGGGCCATCATCATCACGAAGATGAGCATGATGCAGAACATGATGATGAGCATGACGATGAGCATGCCGAACATGAAGAAGCTGAAGTCGGACCCTATGCGGATCTAACTCAGGATCGCTGGCAACTGCATGCCGGTTTCGACCAGCCTTGGAGCGGCATTGAGAAGTTGGAAGTACGTTATGCCTATACCGATTATCAGCACCAAGAGATTGAAGACGCAACGCCATCAACAACCTTCACCAATGAGCAGCACGAGCTACGCTTAACTGCTAATCATCAACTCACTGACCAGTGGTTTGGTGCCTTTGGTTATCACGGTTTTATGCAACAACAAGCCGCGTTTGGCGAGGAAGCCTATACACCCGCCAGTGACACCGATCGTCATGGTCTGTTTTGGCTCATTGAGACCCGTGCAGACACGTTGAATTATCAGCTCGGGTTGCGCTATGAAAATGTCGCTATCGACGCACCGACCGTCGAGCTTGGTCAACGCAACTACGACTTTGACCCATTATCCGCATCTTTCGGAGTGACCTATCAATGGCGCCCACAAGTGATGTTCAATGCTAACTATAGCTTTGCCCAGCGCGCGCCGTCCGCAAATGAGATTTTCGCCAATGGTGCCCACTTAGCCACGCAAACCTACGAGCTTGGTTTGAACTATGGCTTGCATGAAGAGGCCGAACACCTTTATGTAATTGAAGCGAGTGAGCGTGCCATTGACTTAGAAACCTCCCACTCGTTCGACCTAGGCGCTCATTTCGAAGGCGGCGATCATCACCTGAACATCAACTTTTTCGTCAACCGTATTAATAACTTTGTCTATGAAAGCTTCAGTGGTTTGAACAGCATGGACCTCAGCTTTGACCATGATGAACACGACGATCACGATGAACATGGCGATGCTGGTGAAGACGCGCACGATCATGAAGAAGGCTTGGCTGTCGTGCAGTATCAGCAAGAAGATGTACTGTTATTTGGCTACGAAATCGATGGTCGTTGGCCGTTCACGCCAAACTGGCGCTTAGATGCATTCAGCGACTATACCCGTGCTTACACCCTAGACGACACGGCGAACCTTCCCCGTATTCCGTCACAGCGCATCGGCGCTGACGTTACCTATAACGAAGGGAACTGGGAATCAAGCCTGGGTTATGTGTGGTATGCGCAACAAAACCGGGTGGCTGAAAACGAACAACGTACGCCCAGCTATGGGTTGTTGAATGCACAATTTAATTGGTTCCCACAGCGTTTTGCCCAGTATAACTTGAGCTTGTATGTCAAAGCCGAGAACCTGACGGACAAACTGGGATATGTACATACCTCGTACTTGAAATTTGCGGCGCCCGTTGCCGGTCGTAACTTCAGCATTGGTCTGCGGGGTGAATTCTAGCGCAAACCTGCGGCACTTTGTCGCAGCTTAACCGAGCTCGCACGCTGCTTTGTTACACTGAAGCCATCGCTTACGTATTTCAGTGAAGACAAGGAAGCAGCAATGCGAGCTCTGTTCATTTTCGTTCTCATGGCCGCCATGCTCCCCATGGGGTTGCATGCACAGTCGCGTCCCGCCGCCGAGCAACGGCTGAGCATTGAGCGGATCTTTTCGGCACCAGATCTTACGACCCCCGCACCCAATAACCTCAAATTTTCCGCAGATGGTAATTTTATTGGTTACCTCCGTGGTAGTGAGAATAACCCCAAGGTCAATGATTTGTGGGTTTATGATATTCGTGCCCAGCAACATCGTCGGTTAGTCGCCGCCAGTGAGCTGGTTGCCGATCCGACCGCAATGTCTGCCGCCGAACGTGCACGCCGCGAGCGTTTACGCATACGTGCCAGTGGTATTGTGGATTACCAATGGGACAGCACCGGCCAACAACTCCTGATCCCTATTGCTGGCCAGCTTTTTCTCGTTGCCCTTGATTCTGGTGAGATTAAATCCCTTACGCCAAACACAGTAAGTGTCACCGATGCGCGTTTTTCACCGCAGAGCAACTTTGTTAGCTATATTCGGGATAACGCTCTGTATATTCTTGAGCTCGCTACTGGCAACGCCCGTCGTGTTAGTCCTGAAGCAACAGCGACGCTAAGTTACGGAGTGGCTGAGTTCGTTGCGCAAGAAGAAATGAAGCGAATGACCGGCTACTGGTGGAGTCCAGATGAACAAAGCATTGCCTTCACACAGGTCGATACGAGCTCGGTAACGCTGCATACCCGCACCGAAGTTTACGCCGAGCACACCGAAGTGGTGCAACAACGCTATCCATTCACGGGCAGCGCCAATGCCAAAGTGGATGTTGCCATTTGGCATCGCGACAATAACCTAACCCAATGGCTGGGGCTCACTAAGCGCCACCCACCGGGCTACTTGGCGCGAGTAAAGTGGCTGCCAGATAGCAGCAGTGTGAGTTACCAATGGCAAACACTTGATCAACAGCAACTCACGCTTTACCTACAACCTCGTGCTGGCGGAGACGCCAGGGCTGTGCTCAATGAGAGCAGCACCAGCTGGATTAATTTACACGATGATCTGGTTTTCTTAGATGATGCTCGCCATTTTGTTTGGGCATCGGAGCGCAGTGGCTATAAACACCTCTATCTTTATCGCACTGACGGTAGCCTTATCCGCCAGTTGACCAGCGGCGACTGGATGGTCGATGAAGTCGCTGCGGTAGATGACACCACGGGCTTCGTCTACTTTATGGGCCGCGAAGCGACCCCGCTCGAGCGCCATTTGTATCGCGCCAGTCTAACCACAACAAACCCGAGTAAACCCATGCGTTTATCGCAGCGTGATGGCTTCCACAGTATCGACTTCGCCCCCAATCAACGCAGCTACATTGACTATTTTTCTAGCAGTGAGCAGCCACCGCAAGTGAGCCTGCATGGCCCCACCGGGGAGCGCATCGTTTGGTTACATGAAAATCGTATTGATGAACAGCATCCGCTAGCGCCTTATATCCAGCAGTGGTCGTATCCCGAGTTCGGTACCCTTACGGCGGCGGATGAACAAACACTCTATTACAAGTTGACCAAACCAACGGTCATGGTCGACAACCAAAGCTACCCCGTTGTCGTGATGGTCTACGGTGGTCCGCGAGCACAGCGGGTCACCAACAGTTGGGGAGATTACTTTACGCAGTTTCTTGCCCAGCAGGGCTACGTGGTGTTTCAGCTCGACAATCGCGGCAGTGGTAACCGCGGCAAAGCTTTTGAACAAGTGATCCATCGCCAGCTTGCGCAAGCGGAACTCGCTGATCAAATGAAAGGCGTTGAGTTCTTACGCAGTTTGCCTTACGTCGCCGATGACAAGATTGGAGTGTTTGGCCACAGCTACGGCGGCTATATGGCGTTGCACTCAATTCTGCGTGCCCCTGAGCACTTCGCGGCGGCGGTTGCCGGAGCACCGGTCACCGACTGGCGTTTGTATGATACGCACTACACCGAACGCTACATGGGTACGCCGCAAGACAACCCTGACGGCTACCGTGCCGCTGATGTGTTGACCTATGCCGATAGGCTTAAGCAACCACTGCTTATTTACCACGGCATGGCCGATGACAACGTGCTCTATACACACACCGCTAAACTGACCTATGCCTTGCAACAGGCCATGTTACCTTTTGAGCTCATGGCCTACCCAGGCAAACAACACGGTCTGCGTGGCCGCGAAACATCTATTCATCGCTACCAGTTGATCGCAGACTTTTTTGCTCGCCACTTACAATAGGATATACTAAGCGCATCAATAACCCTCAAGGAGTGAAACTGATGCGCTTTTTATCTCGCCGCCTAGTCATGCCCAACGATCTCAACTTCGCTGGCTCGTTATTTGGTGGTCGTATTCTCGAATGGATCGACGAAGAGGCATACATCTTCGCGGCTTGTCAGCTCGATGCAAAAAGTCTCGTTACCAAGCACATTGGCGCGATTAGTTTCGAAACCTCAGCCTACCAAGGTGATGTGGTGGAATTTGGCCTAGGTGTGAAAAAAGCCGGACGGACGTCGGTCACCCTTACTTGTGTGGTACGCAATAAGCAAACCAAGCAAAACATCTGCGTCGCCGATGATATTGTCTTTGTGCATATTGACCCTGCAACCCGCGCGCCTCAGCCGCACGGCAAAACCTTGGCAGAATTAGAGTCCATAAAAATAGAAACGCCGGAATAAATCCGGCGTTTTTTGCTTTACTGCTGCATCACTTGTGCATCACTTATGTAAGTATGCGCCGGCAAAGCAGGTCACTGGCGTGCCGCTCGGCTTGCCATGTTGCCAATCGCCGCCCTCAACACCACTGCCAGCAATATCAACGTGGACATAAGGCAGTGGATGGTCACTATCGTTACCATGGCCATCAAGGCCCGAAGCAATGGCCAAAAACGCCATTGGGAATTGGTGGCCGCGCTTAGTGCTCACCGATGGGCCATTGTTGCTCGAGAGCACATCATCAGACTTAGTGTGTGGCGCGACAAAGCTGAAGTCTTCACGGCGTGACCAGCTCACTTCGGCAGGATCACCATAGACTTCACCCGCTTCCCACAACTTATCATGTAAGCCCACAGCTCGTGCTGGGCCATTAGGTACTAACGCGGTGTAAGGTCCTTTTGCTAGTGCAGCATGGCCGGTGAGCGTAGCGACGCTAAACAGCTGTGGCCGTGGATAGTTACCTGCTTGCACGCGCAGGTGTGACAACAAGTCGGCCAGCACCAAGCGACCTTCGGCATCCGTGTTCCCAATACGTACGCGTACACCACTGTGCGCCTTGATGATTTCATCGGCAACAAAGGCTTCGGCGCCAATACTATTGCGAACCACACCCAGCTCAGCAACCACGCTCACTGTTTCTGGACGCATTTCAGCGACAGTTTTCATAAAGCCAGCAACGCCAGCGGCACCGCCTTTATCGCGACTCATGCCGGCCATGTGACCTCCAGTTTTTAAATCGGCACCACCGGTATCGTAAACAATACCTTTACCAGCAAACATCAAGGTTTGCTCGGCGGCGGGCGCATCGTACTCAAGTCGCACAACACAAGGCCAATGGCGTTCGACACCTAATGACGCACGACCCACCGCCATCAACAATGGGTACTCATGTTGTAGCTGTTGAATGTCGTCGATCACCGTCACTTTGACTGGAGTATGCGCAAAGGCTTGTTGGCAGTACTCAGCAAAGCGCGGCGGCGCCATGCGCTCGGGTTCCGTACCGCACAAGTCACGCGCTACCCGCTTACCGGCTTCAACTGCGCTTAACCAATCAGCGTCAAGGGTGCCCATAACGCCCACTTTGGTCAGGGTTTCAATGCTTTCTTCGCCTAAGGCTTCACGCGCTTCAAGTGGCTCGTAGAGTGCCTGACACAGGCCCCAATAAGCCACGGCTTCCGCTTGCCCATAGCGCGCGTCTTCCTGCGTGCCGAACACGACGAGGAGTGGTTGTTTAACGCCAGCTTGCTGGGCGATGCGAGCGCCAGCACCGGCGGCATCCGCAATATTCCGTACATCGTCATAATCCCGCGTAAGGGGTCCCGTCGGAGCGGTAATCAAGCGACCACCAAAAACGTCGGCCGCTAACAACAAAGGCTGCTTACCGACGCGCTTGTCGTATTGCTCTGCTTGCGCCACATAGTCGGCGAATTCAGGCGGTAGATTCTGCGCAAAGTCGCCGACCAAAATCACTGCATCATAGTCACTATGTGCAGCGCTGTAACTTTCAACTACTTCAACTGTTGGAAATGCCATAGCTATCCTCGTTGTGGTCAGTTTAGACACGTCGCCAGCGAGTGCCTTGCGGCGTGTCTTCAAGTTCTATACCGAGCGCGGTCAATTGATCACGAGCGGCATCGGCTGCCGCCCAATCTTTCGCCGCCCGGGCGTCATTACGTTGTTGAATCAAAGCTTCAACTGCTGCCGCGTCGACGTCTTCGCCAGCGCCGCCTTGTAAAAAGGCTTCCGACGTTTGCTGCAACAAGCCTAACACAGCGCCTAAATGACGCAGTATTGCAGCATGTTTAGCTGCGCTATTTTCATCGTTCGCGCGGTGCACTTCGCGTGCCAAATCATAAAGAACGGGTAACGCCTCAGGTACATTAAAGTCGTCATCCATCGCGGCATTAAAACGCTCAATAAACGGCGCGGCGAGCGCTTCGTCAACATCAGCTTCTGGCACATCGCGCAGTGCAGTATACAAGCGTTCGAGACCGGCACGTGCCTGGTCAAGATTATCTTTGGAGTAATTCAACTGTGAACGGTAATGGCTGGAAAGCAAGAAGAACCGTACAGTTTCGGCATCATATTCTGCAAGTACGTCGCGAATGGTAAAAAAGTTACCTAATGACTTCGACATTTTTACCGCGTCGACCTGCACCATGCCACTGTGCATCCAATAGTTCACATAATCATGGTCGTTGGCACAGCAGCTTTGCGCCACTTCATTTTCGTGGTGTGGAAAAATTAAATCAGAGCCGCCGCCATGAATGTCGAAATTTTCGCCAAGATGCCGCTTATTCATGGCCGAGCACTCAATATGCCAGCCAGGACGGCCTTCACCCCATGGCGATGGCCAACTGGGTTCACCTGCTTTGGCCCGCTTCCAAAGCACAAAATCAAGGGGATCCGATTTATTCTGCGCTACATCAACCCGCGCTCCGGACTGTAATTGTTCGAGGTTTTGCCGACTTAACTTACCGTAATTCTCGAACGAGCTTACGTCGAACAACACATCGCCATCGTCAGCAACATAAGCATGGCCGCGCGCGATCAAGGTTTCAATCATGGTAATGATGTCGCCCATGTGGCCAGTCACTGTCGGCTCAATGTCGGGGCGTAACAAATTCAGTGCATCAAAGTCATCGTGCATCGCTTGGGTGAAACGCGCCGTCACGGCATCAATGGCTTCGTTGTTTTCATTGGCGCGATTGATGATCTTGTCGTCAACATCGGTGATGTTGCGCACATACTTCACCTTATACCCTTTGGCACGTAAATAGCGCACGACTACGTCAAAAGCAACGTAGGTGCGCGCATGCCCAATGTGACAGTAATCGTAAATCGTTACCCCACACACATACAGCTTCACCTCACCCGGGGTGATAGGCTTAAACTCTTCCTTACGGCGGCGCAGGGTATCAAAAATGGTCAACATGCGATTTACGACTCCAACTCGTTAGTTTCTTGAACTGTTTATGATACCGCATGCTGTAGCCTTCTCACAAACAGTGCTAAACTGTCGCAAATTTTTCGCTAAAACATCAATGGAGTTCGTCCCATGCATGTCACTTTGCATACCAATCATGGTGCAATCAAACTTGAGTTATACCCTGAGCAAGCGCCGAAAACTGTGGAAAACTTTTTACGTTATGTGCGTGAAGGCTTTTACGCAGAAACCTTGTTCCATCGCGTCATTAAAGGCTTCATGATCCAAGGTGGTGGTTTTAACCTAGAGATGGTGCAAAAGAATACCCACGAAGCCATCGAAAACGAAGCCGATAACGGCCTGAAGAACCTTAAGGGCACTGTCGCCATGGCGCGTACCCAAGACCCTCATTCAGCGACCAGCCAGTTCTTCATCAACCATGCTGACAACGAGTTTTTGAACTTCAAAAACGAAAGTGTCGGTGGTTGGGGCTACTGCGTGTTCGGTAAAGTTGTGGAAGGTATGGATGTGGTTGAAGACATCGCTCAAGTCTACACCACCCAAGCCGGTTTCCATCAAGACGTGCCAAAAGATGACGTGATCATCGAAAAAGCCACGGTTGAAGGCGAGTAAAGGCTGCTCACTTTATGACAACCTGGTTTGTCTCTGATCTGCATCTGAGCCCTGCGCGGCCTGATATTGCGCATTTATTTTTTGATTTCTTGCGTGATACGGCCCGCAGTGCCGACGCCCTTTATATTTTGGGCGATTTGTTCGATGCCTGGATTGGTGACGATGATACCAGTGCCTTTGCGGCGCAGGTGCAAGATGAGCTGCGCCGTTTTACCGACCTCGGTATTCCTACTTACTTCGTTGCCGGCAATCGCGATTTCTTGATTGGTCGCCGCTTTGCTGAACGGACCGGGGTAAAATTACTCACCGATCCTTATGTCATCAACCTGTATGACACTCCGACTCTGATTCTGCATGGCGATTTACTCTGTACTGATGACGTCAGCTATCAGCGCTTTCGCCACTGGATACGTAAACCTTGGCTGACGAAGTTACTACTCGCCCTGCCCCTGCGGGTACGTATGCGTATTGCCAACAAATTACGTGCGGGAAGCAAAACCCAGCAGCCGCTGAGTGAAGCGCAGTTGGCGATCATGGACGCCAACGCCCAGACCGCAGCTGAGTACTTCAAACGCTACAACGTCACACAGATGATTCACGGCCACACCCATCGTCCAGCGATACATCACCATCAGCTTAATGGTGCCAGTGCCACACGTATTGTGCTAGGAGATTGGTACACTCAGGGCAGTATGCTCAAAGTGACCCATGAGGCACATGACCTTATACAGCAACAGCTCCCTGCGGCCGACCACTGTGAAACTTAAAATCCTCATCGGGCGCTAAAATCAACTCAGCTTCGAGCTTACCGAAATGCGCCACGCGCGCACTAATGTCATGTCCAGCAATTTGCTCAGCCAAGGCTAGATAGTCTTGATAGTGACGTGCTTCAGAGCGTAAGAGCGATACATAAAACTCACCAATTTCTGCGGGCAAGAGCGGTGCTAGCTTAGCAAAGCGTTCACACGAACGTGCTTCGATATAGGCGCCACAAATCAGCTTGTCGATCAGAGTTTCCGGCTCGTGCGTTCGTACATGGCGCAAAAGTTCTTTGGCATAGCGACTTGAGGTCACTTTGTCGTAGGCAATGCCCTGCTGTTCGGCGATTTCCAACACCTGATAAAAATGGTGCAGCTCCTCTTTGATTAGCATCACCATTTTGTCTATGAGCTCAGCGCTGTAGGGCTTATCCGATCGGGGGAGCATCTTTTTCTGCAAGCGATTACGCTGGGCCAGAGAACGCCAATCCCCTACCAATCGATACGTATAATCTTCATAGGGTGCTAGCCAATGTAACAGTGCATCACCACTGGCTTGGTCCACAGCGTAGCGACGGATCAATAACATTGCACTTTGTGCGGCTTTTAGTTCACAAACCATGTGATCACGCAACAAAACCGGTAAATTCTCAGGTCTTTGCGCTTCAGCTAGCCATTCATCGGGCGTCTCGCACTGCAAAAAACTATGAATGGGTTGTAGTAATGGTTTGATTTGAGCTTCATTCATTAAGAGAACCGCGGATTATCATCACAAAAGAAGAGGAAACGGATATAAGTTCAAGGCCGCGTAGTGTACTAAGAAAGTTGCGCCATTGTCACTGAAAAAGCCTTGACACTGTTGAAAATCCGACCAATATAGATGTTAAGTCGAAGACAAATATCGACGCTAAATGTGCCACAGAAGCATGTACTAAATATAAAAAACAGCAGTTATAACAATAATAATAGTCTATACAACAATGAGAAGTAGAGGTTCACCATGATTTTGAATCACATTTGGGGACTGTACGCACATCCACGCGAAGAGTGGAAAAGTATTGATGAGCGCCATGAAAGCTTAACTTATGCATTAAGTCATATCCTTTTAGTCGCTTTAATACCTTGTGCTGCGGCCTATTATGCATCAGCTCACCTAGGCTGGAGCATCGGTGCTCGCGAGGCCACGTTTTTAACC
This sequence comes from Pseudidiomarina sp., assembly GCA_048267225.1. Taxonomy (GTDB): domain Bacteria; phylum Pseudomonadota; class Gammaproteobacteria; order Enterobacterales; family Alteromonadaceae; genus Pseudidiomarina. The sequence goes on along the minus strand of JBLWXY010000004.1, from coordinate 97,325 downwards.
CAATCAAGTGCCCTCACCTTGAGTGTGGCCATGTACATCGGTATTGTCGCTGCGACATTTGCCCTTGCCTATCTCATCCACTGGATGGCAAAGACCTTCGGCGCTTCGCCTACGTTTACCCAGTCCGTTGAATTAGCGGCCTATACCGCAACCCCAGTGATCATGTCTGGCGTTGCAGCACTCTACCCAGAGCTATGGTTTGTGACCATGGGCTTCTTAGCGGGTATCGCCTATTCGGTTTACTTACTCTATTCAGGTGTGCCTATCTTGATGCACATTCCCGAAGAACGCGGCTTTATTTATGCTAGTTCGGTGGTGACCGCTGGCCTGATTCTATTGGTTATTTTAATGGTGGGTTCCGCCATCGTCTGGACCAATGGCTTCGGCCCGCAATACATGTAAACACGAGTCTACCAAACAGCCAAAAACCGGCTAGGGTCCCCACCTTGGTCGGTTTTTTTTATGGTTTTGTCGCAGGAATGCGTAGACGACTAAAATCAGCCAAGGATTTCTGGTAGTCTTGGCCAGTTATTCATTTTCAACTCTCAGGAAAAAGTATGCGTGATAATAAGAAAAAGCTCAGCTTAACAACACGTATCGTCATCGGTATGTTTGCGGGCATTCTGGTTGGCTTTCTACTTAAACTACTGTTCCCGGAAAGTGTTTTAGTCGAAGGCTACCTCACCAAAGGTCTGTTCCACGTGGTCGGTCAGATCTTCATTAGTTCACTGCAAATGTTGGTGGTTCCGCTGGTTTTTGTCTCGCTAGTGTTAGGTACCTGCTCAATCAGTGACCCAAGCACCTTAGGACGACTGGGTGGTAAGGCCGTCAGCCTATATATGGTCACCACAGCCATTGCGATTACCTTTGCGATTTTTGCCGCGGTTATCATTCAACCCGGTGCCGGCGTTGAAATGCAGTCGGATGCGACCTTTGAACCCACTCAGGCGCCGTCATTGGCACAAGTGATCATTGACCTCTTCCCGAAAAACCCATTCTCGGCCATGGCCGACGGCAACATGCTGCAAATCATTGTGTTTGCCTTGCTGTTCGGTATCTCTATGGCGTTGATTGGCAAGTCCGGCGAGCGTATGAAAGGCGTTTTCGAAGACTTTAACGAAGTCATCATGAAGCTCGTCGTGATTTTGATGAACCTTGCGCCATACGGCGTATTTGCGCTCATGGCCAAGCTGTTTAGTGAAACCCAGTTCGATACCATCATTAATCTGGGTAAGTACTTCTTATTGGTCTTCTTCGTCTTACTCTTACATGGCTTGGTGACCTATTCGGTGATCCTCAAAACCATGACTGGGCTAAGTCCGTGGATGTTCCTGAAGAAAATGCGTGAAGTGCAAATCTTTGGTTTCACCATTTCCAGCAGTAACGCCACTATTCCGGTGACCTTAGAAACCGTGACCAAGCGTTTAGGCGTGAGTAACAAGGTCGGGTCGTTTACCGTGCCACTTGGCGCCACCATCAACATGGATGGTACGGCCATCATGCAAGGTGTCGCAACCGTCTTTATCGCGCAGGTCTACTTGGTTGACCTAACTATCGCAGATTACGCCATGGTGGTCTTAACGGCGACCTTAGCCAGTATCGGTACTGCAGGCGTGCCTGGTGTAGGCCTAATCATGTTGGCGATGGTACTTGGCCAGGTGGGCTTGCCTGTTGAAGGTATTGGTCTGATCATTGGTGTCGACCGTCTTCTGGACATGACGCGTACCGCGGTGAATGTGACCGGTGATGCGATGGTAAGCTTGATTGTTGCGAAAAGTGAAGGCGAGCTTGACCAAGATGTCTTTAACGACGAGCAAGCTGACGTTAAAGAACGCGATGTTAGCGAGCAGCTTTAAGCTAGCTCGTGTGGGTTATCAGGGGCGTGTTAAAACGCCCCTATACCGGCCCCTAACTCACGCCAGAAAAATCGTGTGAGTCCTTGCATATCAACCGTCATAGTATCCGTTTGACCACGAAGTGCTTGCTCAATAAGCTGCTCCAACAAAGGTCCAAGGACGCTATTGACCCATTCTTCTGTACTCTGTGAACTCGCTAATGGCGGCAGCTCTAAACGTTTGAGCTTAACGCTCATCAGTGGCTTGCCTTGATCAAATAAATTCACTACCACATCTTCAAGTTCAACTCGGTTCACTTGCCACAACACTTGCTGACTGGCGCGGTGGACCGGTAATTGCGCTTTAACGTTGTCAACCAAGACATGCAAGTTAGAGCGCCCTTCGGCAAAGTAAGCAATGGTGAGTTGCGCGTTCTCAATAGTCGCGCTATCGAGCTGCAACTGATCCTGCTGTTGCGTCAGCCAATCGCCGGTTAAACGAACACGTTCAGCCCACAGCAACTGGTTAAGGCCTGCATCGAGCTCTGGTACACGCGTCGCGACACCTATATCCGTCGCCAACAATTCGGCAGTAAGGGTATTGAGCTCGAACTCGCGGTAGCTAAATTGCGCATTGTAGCGCTCATCAACGCGCTCGGTGAGCTGTTCCGCCACGCGCTCTGACAAGGTTTGTTCGGGCACCGCCTCGGCACAGCCAGAGAGTGTCATAAATACGGCTAGCGTGGTTAACTTCAATCGCTTCATGTGGGTACCCTTACTTTGGCTGTATCGCCTACAGCAGTTCGCTTAGCGCTTCTGATGGCGTTCGCGGTTTTCATGCTTTTGTTCGGCGTTCTTGCGCAGCATTATATAGACCGAGCCGGCACCGCCATGGTGACGTTGCGCACTATTAAACGCCATAATCGGCTCAAGCTGCTTCAGCCACTTCACCACATAGCTCTTCAACAACGCAGGGTGAGGCTTCGAATGCCGGCCCATACCATGCACCACAATCGCTGAACGCACCCCACGACGATGACAAAGCTGAATAAAGTCGAACAATGCCTCGCGCGCTTGACGCAAGCTATGATGGTGTAAATCTAAACTCGCCTCGATACCGTAATCGCCGCGTTTTAAACGTTTAAACACGCCATGCTGTACACCGTCACGGCGAAACTCTACCAGCTCCTCTGGCTCGAGCAAATCGACGAACTCCATCGATAGATAATTGATATCGTCCTCGAGCTGACGCTCAGCCGCTTGCCGACGCGCTTCCTGTGCTGCCGTTGGCTTTGCCTTTTGCACGGGCACAACGTCGCTATTATCGATGGGCTTCACATCAGCCATTTGCTGGCGGAACTCGGCGAAGTCGTCCGCAGGCTCATCTTTAAGATCGTCACGCATGACAACTCCCGATTACGATTTACTAAGAAACTCCCGAATACTTGTAAGTACGGCGGTGACGTTCTTTCCGATCCGTTCGCCTAAAGGACGCTTCTCTTGATAAGTTATCTGTAAAATTGTTTGCTCTTTAGCGCGCTCCAGCAACCACGTATCACTGGTCGCAATACTATCGACCAAAGCGAATTCTTTGGCCTGTTGCGCAGTCCAGTATTCGCCCGTCGCAACTTTCTCTAAGTCGACTTGCGGGCGGTATTGGCCGATGTGCGCCTTAAATTGGGCGTGAATATTTTCGAGGTCTTCTTTGAATTTACGCCGCCCGGCGTCGGTGTTTTCGCCAAACACCGACAGTGTGCGTTTGTAATCACCGGCAGTCACTTGTTCGAAGTCGACGTCGTGTTTCTTCAACCAGCGATGAAAATTCGGCAACTGTGCTACCACACCAATCGACCCAATGATGGCAAAAGGTGCCGCCACAATTTCATCGGCAACGGCGGCCATCATATAGCCACCACTCGCCGCTACTTTATCGACACTGACCACAAGCTTAAGTTCAGCGTCACGTAAGCGTTGGAGTTGCGCCGCTGCTAAACCATAGCCATGCACTACTCCACCAGGACTTTCCAGACGTACGAACACCGTATCGCCCGCTTTTGCGGCGCCAATAATAGCGTTGATTTCGCGCTGCAGGCTGGTGACTTCATGGGCATCCATGCTGCCTTTAAAATCGATCACAAACACGCGCTCTTGCGCATCGTTCGATTGCTTTTCTTGCGCTTTAGTGGCTTTTTTCTCGTCTTTTTCTGCTTGTTTACGTTGTTTTTTATTCAGCAGCTCATGTTCAATCACTTGCGCCATTTTATGCAATTGTTTTGATAGATTACGCACATGCAGTTCACCCGACTGCTTGCGTTGCCGCTGCGCGGCATTGGCGATGATGCCAACCATCAATCCAAAGGCCAAAATGATGATCGCGGCTTTAAGCACAAAGTCGGCAATCTCCAACAGAAAATCCATAGCATCCTCCAATAAAAAAGGGCCGACGAGCGGCCCTTTTGAACTCATATTTTGTGAGTATACAGGTTATTGCATGATGACTGCAGTGTTGGTCACCGGAATTGCGGTTGCGTTGGTGCTGAACCAGCCAGCCGCCTGCAGTTGCATTTCCATCGTTGCTGCCGCCGAAGCGCTTGGGTCTACGATTGAGCCATGGTCACCCGCAATAAAGCGTACCGCACCTGACACTTTCGAGCCGTCAGTGCTCGCTGTGGTCTGCGTGATAGTCGGCAGTTCAAGGGCAGTGATTAACGGCTCAGTACCCGCCAATGGTTTACCTTCTACCGCATTCGGAATCACCTGATCCGGTAACACGTCAGCGCCATTGCCTACCACTTCAATCAAGTGAATTGGGCTATCGTTAGCCACTGCTTGCGCCGCATAGTTAATTGGATCCGCTGAATCAATCGCTGCTTGCGCTGCGAAAGCGAACTGTTCGAAGACACCGTTGATTTGCGCTTGCTCAGCAGCACTCAAACCAGCCCAAAACTGCGTGTAAACTTGCACTAACAAGCCTTGGAATTGCGGCGAGGTTGGACCGATACCCGCTTGTTGTGCGGCAGCGTTCACGGCTGCAGCGAAGTCTGCGTTTGCTGCGTACAGTAACTGACCTTTAATGACCGGACCAAAGGCGTTTGAAGCCAACAAGAAGTTAGCCACACTTGCACCTGGTGCCATCAAGGTACTTGCGTTCACCTTGAACAGCGCTGATGCAGGTGCCAATTGACCGCTCATAGGTTCATTGGCCATTGCTGTGAAGCCGGTCCCCGCAATTGCGCCCAAAGAGTGGCCGACAAAGAATACATTTTGGCCGTTCAGCGGTGCACCTTGCGCGGCGTTAAGGCTCAAACGCAAACCTAACAAGTCTGAAACGGACTGACGTAGGTTGTCACGGGCAGTCAACAAGCTACCAAGGTTCATGTAGGCTGTTGGGCTACCGGTGGTCGCATTGATTGGGCCAAAGCCACGGTCACCGTGCAGTGGGTGATCAATCGCTACTGTTGCGAAGCCCATCACCGCTAAGGTACCAGCGATACCAAAGGCATTGGTTTTATCACCCGTAATACCGTGCTGGAAAATCACCACAGGCCAACCGTTCGCTGGTTCGCTCAATGGGTCTAAACCTTGCGCTGCACGTACCATGTTCGCCATGTTCACATCAGGCACAGTCACTACCGCTGGAATATCCATTGCCGTTGTAGTCGCAGGTACTGGGTTGAACTTGGTCAAGTGACGCTCTTCATCGATACCTGGGAAATCGTAACAGTTGTACGGCGGTAATAAGCGCGACGGGTCCTGCAATGCTGCAGGATCAATTGCTTCAGCCGGAAGCAAACCTGCACCTACCGCACCAAGGATTGATGCTGGGCTATCACACATCGCCTGCCAACGACCATTCAATGGTGCTTGCTGGTTTTCCGCAGTAGGGACTGGCAAGTAGTAAGGCAAGGTCACCTGACCTTGATACAGCACCGCCGAAGACGCCGCCAAGTATGCAGGGTCTTGTGGGTTTGCTTGTAAGCGACCCGCTGCCACCAGCGCATCACCTACGGTCATGCCGGTTGGTTGTGACATAAGTGCAGGACCAGCGCCAGCCGAGAACTGCTGAGCCATCAAGCCTTTAATCGCACCAAAGACGTCATTGACTGACTGCGTGGTGAAGCTCGAGACATAAAGAATATCTTCTTGTGCTACGCCATAAGCACCAAGTGCCGCTTCGTGACTATTGATAAGACGTTGCAGACCTACTGCTGAAGCATCGCCTGAAACTGGATCTGTATCGGCATTACGCTTCATCAAACCATAGGTTTGCGAAGGACGCACATCGCGGCCTAGCTCATCCTGGATATTGCTGGTAAGCACAGCGGCATACCCGGTTTTTGGCTTCAACGGTTTCAATGGAATAACTGCTACCCCATCAGGACCGGTTGCACGAACAATAAAGTCCACGCCATGGGTAAGCTCTGCTGCCACTGCACAAGTGGCTGCCGGGCTTGCTGCTGCGCACTCAGGGCTAACAGCGGTACCACCCATAACGGTTTCAAACACGCGCACACTGCCAGCAGCTTCTAAAGACGCAGCATCAACAGCGATCTGATTACCATTCTCATCAAAAGGTAACGAGAAGCTAAATGTGAGTGTCGAGTGCGTGCCCCAACCGTCAAGGCCGTTTAACGCAACTTGCGGGTCGGCGTTATCGCTTGGGTCAGCTACAGGAATATTCAGCGTGCCATCGGCACTACCGCTTAAAAGAATATTTGACGGCACCGGTACTTCACCGTTGCTCGGGTCAAAAACAACGCGGGTGGCGTTGACTTGATAATCGACTGTTTCGCTTTGTGGCGCTTCGTCACCACCGCCACAACCGGCTAGGGTAAAGGCGCTAGTAATCGCCGTAGCAAGCAAGAGTTTTTTCATGAGGCTTCCCCAATCCTTGTTCGTGTTGTTATGTATTGAGCACCTTCGGATGCTTTTGTTTATCTTGCCTATCATCGCTTTTTCTAACTGGTAGGACAAGAGACACACTTAACAAAATTTTATACACCGCTGCGGCCCAAGTTGAAAGTATTTTTCAAGATTTTCTTGGCAAGAGCTGAGAATCTAGACAAAAACCAGTAAACTTAGGCTAACCATTCATTTAACGAGTAGTGTAAGCCGAAAATGAGCAATTTGCATAACGACAACGTAGCAGAGTACGAGCTGAAAGGGAAAGTGATCTTAGTTACCGGTGCGGGAGATGGTATTGGTAAAGAAGCTGCACTCAGCTTCGCTAAGGCCGGGGCCACGGTTATTTTATTGGGCCGCACCGTAAGCAAGCTCGAGGCTGTGTATGACGCTATTGTTGCTGCCGGTGGCGCTGAACCAGCTATTGTTCCACTCGACCTGAAAGGTGCAACCTATACCCACTATCAAGGTCTGTGCGCAACCATTGTGGAACAATTTGGCCACCTTGACGGTTTATTACACAACGCTAGCTTGCTCGGCGTGCTCTCGCCTTTTGAGCACATCGACCATGGCAATTGGCACGACTTGATGCAAGTTAACGTTACCGCACAATTTCTGATGACGCAGGCGCTCATGCCAGCCCTGAAAAAAGCCGCGCATGCCAGTATCCTGTTTACCTCATCAGGTGTTGGACGCAAAGGCCGCGCATTCTGGGGGCCCTACTCGGTGAGTAAATTTGCAACCGAAGGCCTAGCCCAAGTCATGGCCGATGAATACGAAGGCAGCAACGTCCGCATCAATGTCATTAATCCGGGCGCCACACGCACGTCCATGCGCGCACGCGCCTACCCAGCCGAAGATCGCAATAAGCTCAAAACGCCGGCTGAGATCATGCCCACTTATCTTTACCTAATGAGCGATGCCAGCCGAGACGTCAACGGTCAGTCCCTAGACGCACAATAATTGATCCCCTACGCCGACCTTCATGGTCGGCTTTTTTTAATTTGACATATAGGGTACTGGGGTATACTTTATAAAGAATCCAATTATCGTTAACTTTGGGACAAAAGCGATGAAAACGACACTAACGCCTCATCCAGACCCCTTGAAGAAAAACCTCAATCAACGACTAAGTCGCATAGAAGGTCAAATTCGTGGGCTACAGCGCATGATCGAAAACGACGCCTATTGCGACGATGTACTCGCACAAGTAGCTTCAGTTCAGTCCGCGCTCAATGGCGTGGCAAAAAAACTGCTAAGTCAGCATATGCATAGCTGTGTGAAAGCACGTTTACGCGACGGTGATGATAGTGTACTGAGCGAGCTTGATAGCACTATCGAACGTTTGTTAAAACGCACTTAATCGGTAACGGAGAAAGTCATGAGCAACAACACTAAGCTGCAACTACAGCTTTCTGGCATGAGCTGCGCAGGTTGCGCGAAGAGTATTGAGCAGGCACTGCAAAAGTGTGACGGCGTGACCAGTGTTCATGTTAATTTTGCCTCAGAAGTTGCCGCCGTAGAGGGGCGCCAACTACAACCTGAACAACTCATTGCCGCAGTAAAAGAAGCAGGTTATAGCGCGCAGTTGGTCGACCACAGTGCAGCACAAACCGACCCTCGTGAAGAAGCGCAACGCCGCCAATTGCTTAAGTTCATCGCCGCCGCTTTGTTGTCCCTCCCCCTGCTCTATACCATGTTTGGCCATTTTAGTTGGACTTCAGGCATCCCTGTTCCTGCTGTGCTCATGAACCCTTGGCTACAATTGCTATTGGCCACGCCGGTGCAGTTCATTATGGGTTGGCAGTTCTATCGTGGCAGCTACCATGCGCTGCGTAACGGCGCTGCAAACATGGATGTGTTGGTGGCATTAGGCACTTCAGCAGCCTACTTTTACAGTATTTACTTAGCCTGGTTTGCGCCCGATTATCACCCTCACGAAGGGCTTTACTTCGAAACAAGTGCGGTACTCATCACCCTTATTTTGCTCGGCAAGTGGTTTGAGGCTCGCGCCAAAGGCCGCTCGTCCAGTGCTATTCAAAAGCTTTTGCAACTGCAACCCGAACGCGCATCGCGTGAGATCGCAAACGATTCCACCGAAGAAGTACCCGTGGCAGAGCTGCGGCGCGGTGACATCATCCATGTGCGGCCCGGCCAAGCGGTTCCCACCGACGGCAAAGTAGTGAGCGGCGAATCTGCGGTTGATGAATCCATGCTCACCGGCGAGAGTATGCCGGTCGCCAAGCACGCCGATGATCAGGTCATGGGCGGCACCATGAACACCACGGGGTTCATGCGCGTTGAAGTGCAACAGCTAGGTGCCGAAACAGCGTTAGCCAAAATTGTGAAAGTAGTGGAGCAAGCGCAAAACTCGAAAGCTCCCATTCAGCGTCTTGCTGACCGTGTCGCGAGCATCTTCGTGCCCGCGGTGTTGGTGATTGCGGCATTAACGATGCTCACCTGGATCGTGCTATTGGCGCCCGGTGACTGGCGCGCTGCATTTGAAGCGACCGTTGCAGTGCTGGTGATTGCTTGTCCTTGTGCGCTGGGCTTGGCAACACCAACCTCGATCATGGCAGGCTCTGGCCGCGCGGCACAAGCGGGTATTTTGTTTAAGCAAAGCGATGTGCTTGAACGCACCCAAGCGGTCGACACCATGGTTTTTGATAAAACCGGTACACTCACGCAAGGCAAGCCAAAACTTACCGACTTTGAATTGTTTAGCCAAGCGGTGCCGCAGACGACCGTCGCCACTTTAGTGCACGCCATTGAACAACAATCCGAGCACCCTTTGGCGCAAGCCATCGTCAAAGGTCTGGTGGCGCATCTCAATGCCGACGACGACGCTAACAGTGCACCCAAGGTGCAGAAATTTACTGCCCACCAAGGCAAAGGGGTAAGTGCGCAGGTCGACTATCACGGGAATAACCATGAGGTATGGGTGGGCAGTTTGCGTTTACTGCAAGAGCAAGACGTGTACGTTAACACGCACGCTGAGCAAAAATTGAGCGAGCTGCAAAATCAAGGCAAGACCGCCATGGCTATTGCCGTAGCTGGCGAACTTGTCGCCTACATCGCTGTTGCCGATACCTTGCGCGAAACTAGCAAGGAAGCTTTAACTAAGCTGCGCCAAAAAGGTCTTAAGCTGGTCATGTTGACCGGCGACAACCAGCGCACGGCACAAACCATTGCCGACCAACTCGGACTTGATGAGGTTATCGCTGAAGTGTTACCGGCCGATAAAGCCGAACACGTTAAAGCTTTACAAGCCAAGGGCGCGACTGTGGCTATGGTCGGAGATGGCGTGAACGACGCTCCAGCACTCGCGGTCGCAGATATTGGCATTGCCATGGGAACCGGCACCGACGTCGCGATTGAAGCCGCCGATATTGCGCTCATGCGAGCTGACCTCAACGGCTTACCGCAAGCCCTAGAAATGAGTCGCTTAACCGTTCGCAATATTCGACAAAACTTATTTTGGGCTTTTGCGTATAACGTTGTAGGAATTCCTATTGCCGCCTCTGGATTACTGGCACCTTGGCTTGCTGGTGGCGCGATGGCGCTGAGTTCAGTCTCAGTGGTACTCAATGCCCTCCGTTTGCAACGCGTCAAGCTCAGTGACCAATAAGCGTTGTGGTCGGCGATAGGTTAGTTTATCGTAGAACGAAGACTTCCAACGAACGGGAAACCTATGCTGGTCAGCAGTGCTTTATTCGCTATCGCTATCGATTTACAAGTGTTAGCTACACGCCCAGATATCAACTGGATTGGCGTCAGTAGTCCTAGTCCAGACGTGGTTTGGCTTAGTGGTAGTAAGGCGACCGTAGCCCGCAGTAGCGACGGTGGAAAAACGTGGCAATACAGCCAACCCACCTCAAACGATCTGCAATTTCGCGACATCGAAGCACTCGATGACCGACATGCCTATGCCTTAAGTATTGGTAACAATGGCGACTCTCGCGTTTATTACACCAGTAACGGTGGCCGCGATTGGCAGCTCAGTTATCGCGCCGGTGGCAACCAATTTTTGAATTGCTTGGCGATTTCGCCTAAGCGCAACGAAATTTGGGTGTATGGTGACAGCATTGATGGTCAGTGGGACCTCGTTCGCAGCCCCGACGGCCGCAACTGGTTACCATCACGCAACGCCATCGACAGTGCGCCACTGGGTGGCGAAGGCGGCTTAGCCGCGAGCGGTGGTTGTGTGCGCTTCAATAACGACATTTGGGCGATGGCGACCGCCAATGCCACCACGGCCCGCCTGCTAATTAAGCGCAGCTTCGGGATTCGCTTCAAGGCCATTGACACCCCTATGGTTGCCGGTCCCAATGCCGGTATTGCCAGTGTTTGGCCGTTCTCAGAAAAACATGTGTTACTGGCTGGCGGTGACCTCAACCATCCAGAGCGCAGACCACGCCTGGTAGAGTACAAAAACGATGAGTTTACCTCACTCGTTGAGCCGCCGCTCGAGGGTGCGCTCTATAGCCTTACGGTCACTCCCGCACAAGGGATACTCGTCACTAACCCAAGCGGCGCTGCATTCTTGCCTACGCTAGACGCGCAAGAATGGCAGACGCTCAGCGACGCGAATATTTGGAACAGTACCTGTAATAACGAGACGTGCTTTATGGTAGGTAAAGAGGGGTACGCGGTACGTTTCAACATACCGCGAAACTGAGCGTCTTCGGATTTACCCTAACAACGCCATGCCGCCGCTGAGGTGACTCACATTACAGAAACCAAAGCGGCTTAGCGCACGGGCGGCCACTGCGCTGCGATGCCCAGAGCGGCACAAACATACGATTGGCCGTTGGGCAAAATCGTCACGATGGTCATAAATAAACTGAATCAAACGCGTTAAGGGCACACTCATGACCTGCGCCGGTAAGTCGAGTGGCGTGACTTGATGCTCTTGCTGCTCACGTACGTCCACTACCAGTGTTTCAGGGCGACTCAGCCATTCTTGTTGCTGCTCTGGCGGAATATCCACTAAATCACAACCACAGGCTTCGTTGCTTAGTTCAGCAAGCTGCTCCGCAATCGCGAAATCTTCGTCCCACTTACCACACAATAAGGTTTTCGCGCTCACTGCTTGGCCTAGCAATGCAGCCGATGCTTGTTCGCCGACAAAGGCAAAGTCGACTTGTGCTTGGCGTTCAGGAGCAATCGGTGAACTGAGTAGATAAACCGGTTGGCGACTACCGACACGGTAGAGACGCCGGTTACCCACCAATAAACACCCACTGGTCGGTAACTCACAACCTTGTGGTGCCTGACAATCGGCTTGCGCGTGCTGAGGCCAACCGACATTATCACGTTCGGCATCACAACCACTAGCACAGAGGATTTGGGCCAGCATAGCCGCAGTGCTTCGCGAGTCTTGCGGTTCAGTGGTGACCACTGCCTTCACACGATAATGCTGACATTCAACAAGTTTCTCGATGCGTTCTGCAAGCTGCGGGATCGGGTCGATCACCGCCATTTCACGCGCTTGGCGATCAATAATCAAATAGCAACACTGGGCATCGAAGCGCAACTGCACAACACCATCGAGTTCACTATCAAAGTCCTCGTTGGTATCACTTAGCAGCAGGCAGGACTGGCGTAGCGCTTGCGCTGCTTCTTTAATACGCGCGCAAGCGGCATCAATGACCTGTTGCTCAGTCGCTGGGCCAAACGACAAACGCACTGCAGACTGCGAGCGCCAGTCCGCCAAGCCCATGGCGTCCAATACAAAGCTGCGGGTCACTTTAGAGCTGCAGGCAGAACCTGAGCTCACGCGAATATTCGCAGCATCAAATACATCCATAATGTCGCGCGACGGTACGCCACGCACCGAGAAGTTCAGTGTGGTCGGCACCGAGTACTCAAGGGCATGGTTGAGCTCAAGCGTTGGAAAGGCTTCGCGGAGTGCCGCCAGTAATTGTTCGCGGTAACCTTGCAGGGTGGCTAAGGGCTTAAACACTTGCTGCTGTTGGTCAAGAAGCAGTTCGAAGAGTGTATGCAAGGCCGCAATGCCTGGTAAGTTTTCGGTTCCCGAGCGCAAACCTTGCTCTTGCCCACCACCAATGATCAGTGGCGTAAACGGCCGTTGTTCCCGTACATAAAGAAAACCAATGCCTTTGGGGCCATACAGTTTGTGGCCACTGAAAGGCGCATAGTCAATGCTCGTTTCGGCAAGCTTTAGCTCGCCCTTACCGAGCATTTGTACACAATCCACCATCCACGGAAGTTGCGGCGCACAACGACGAATGACGTGTTCAAGTTTAGCGAGATCTTGGCGTACGCCCGTTTCATTGTTCACCGCCATGGTGCAAATCATCAGCGCATCTGGCGCATGGGCTTCAATAAAATCAAGATCGAGTAGGCCATTGCGATCAACGGGGATGGCTTTCAGCTCCGCTTGGGTGCCCAATAAGCTATTCCAGTGCGCCAACGCCTGCGGCACTGCCTTGTGCTCAGTAGCCCCGTATAGCAGCCACTTACCGCCACTAGCGCCTGCTTGTTTAGCGGCGATCAACGCCGAGAGCACGGCGGTTTGGATGCCTTCGGTGGCCCCGCTCGTGAACACCAGTTCCCCCCGCGGTGCACCAATGACTTCACGCCCTAACCGCCGGGCGTTATCGAGAATATAGCGAGCCTGTAAACCGGTGATATGGCTACTGCTGGGGTTGCCAAACACCTGTTCCATGGTATGTGAAACAGACTGTGCAATTTGCGGTAGGACCGGCGTCGTTGCATTACAGTCTAAATAAATTTCATCAGCTTTTGGACGTATCTGTACAGGCGTGACCATGGTAACGACAACAACCCCGGTTTGTTAATTGTGATTTAGAAAGGTTCTAGTGAATGCGGTTTTTCTGCCACTCTTCTTCTTTGGCCATACGCGCTTTTTTATCATCGCATGGCTCATCGCAGTCGCAGGCCTTGTCCATGCCAAGCGCTGAGATGCCACCGCAACTACCCGAAATCGATTTGCGTTGCACAATGAACCCAACCGACATGGCCAACACCACCACTAAGAAGATGGCGAATACAAGTAAGAATAATCCCATGCGGACCTCCTAGGTTACTGCAAATAAGGTTTGAACGCGGTACTAGTGTACTCTTTATAGTCACCGTTTTCACGTGTGATCAAGAGCACGGCGAGGCCTTTTTGCTCGGCAAATTCTAGCGCTCGCTCGGGGCCCATCACGGTTAGCGCCGTCGCGTAGGCATCGGCGTCCATGGCGGTGTCTGCAAGCACTGTTACTGAGACAAGATTATGCTGAATAGGTTTACCCGTGCGTGGATCAATAATATGTGAGTAACGCACTCCGTCTTGCTCAAAGTAATTGCGGTAATCACCCGAGGTGGCGATAGCATTATTACCCGGCTCAATAATGCGCTGCGCTGCTCGCTGGGTATTGTCAGGCTTTTCAATGGCGATGCGCCAGGCCTTGTTACCAGGTTTAGCACCTTTCATGCGCATCTCACCGCCGATTTCGACCAAATAGTTATGAATTTCCATCTGCTCGAGCAAACGCGCGACGCGATCGACACCATAGCCTTTGGCGATGGTCGACAAGTCCACGTAAAGCTCAGGAATGGCCTTTTGCAACTGATGGTTCTCAACGCTCAAGTGCTGATACCCTGTCGCCGCCTGCGCTGCCGCCAACTCTTCTGCGGTTGGTGTGACCTCCGGGCGTTGCTGAGGCCCAAAGCTCCATAAATTGACCAAGGGTCCCACGGTCACATCCAGCAAACCATCGGTTTCATCGGCTATTTCTAAGGCCCGACGAACCACCGTCTCAAGCGATCGCGAGACCACTACCGGATCGGTCGTGCGTTTTTGGTTAAAGCGCGACAATTCCGAGTCTGGGTCATACGTCGACATTTGACTGTTGACCTGTTCCAGCACGGCGTCAACACGCTCTTTTATCTTGTCAGCTTCATGCCGGGGATTCGCTGAAACATAGCGAATATGATAAGTCGTGCCCATGGTCTCGCCCGACACCGCAATTTGCTGCGGTGCATGCGAGCATGAAACGAAAAAGGCTAGCCCAACAAGGGCTAGCCAGAACAGACGTAATGAAGAAGTCATCACTTAATTAACCACCAAAGTCATCCAACATGATGTTTTCATCTTCCACACCCAAGTCTTTGAGCATGTTGATTACCGCAGCGTTCATTACTGGCGGTCCACACATGTAGAACTCACAATCTTCTGGCGCGTCGTGATCTTTCAGATAACGCTCGTAAAGAACATTGTGGATGAAGCCTGTATCGCCATCCCAATCATCTTCAGGTTGCGGATCTGATAGCGCGACATGCCATTCAAAGTTGTCATTCTCGCGTTGCAACATATCGAAATCTTCTACGTAGAACATTTCTTTCTTCGAACGAGCCCCGTACCAGAAGCTAATCTTACGATCAGTGTTCAAGCGACGGAGTTGGTCAAAAATGTGCGAACGCATTGGCGCCATACCAGCACCACCACCAATGAAGACCATTTCAGCTTCGCTTTCTTTAGCGAAGAACTCACCGAATGGACCCGAGATGGTGACTTTGTCACCAGCCTTCAAACTAAAGATGTACGAAGACATTTTACCTGCTGGCAAACTCAAGTTGTTTGGCGGCGGCGTAGCGCAACGCACGTTCAACATGATGATGCCTTTCTCATCAGGGTAGTTCGCCATTGAGTAGGCGCGAACCACTTCTTCATCAACTTTAGACTCAACATCCAAGAAGCCAAAACGCTCCCAGTCGCCACGGAATTTCTCTTCAATATCGAAATCTTTGTAGCGCACATGATGCGGTGGAGCTTCGATCTGAATATAACCACCGGCACGGAAAGGTACTTCTTCGCCTTCTGGCAACTGTACGACAAACTCTTTGATGAAGGTCGCAACGTTGTCATTAGACTTAACCGTACAATCCCACTTACGAATACCGAACACCTCTTCAGGTAGTTCGATTTTCATGTTTTGCTTCACGTTGACCTGACAAGACAGACGCACACCCTCACGTGCTTCTTTCTTGTTAATGTGGTCTTTTTCGGTTGGCAGAATGTCACCGCCACCCTCTGTTACTTTCACGGTACACTGGCCACACGAACCACCGCCACCGCAAGCTGACGATACGAAGATACCTGCGTTGGCTAACGCACCAAGCAATTTACCACCCGGTTGAGTCGTAATCTTCTTGTCTTCGTCGTCATTAATCAAAATCTCGACATCACCCTGAGGTACCAATTTTGATTTGGCGAACATAATCACCGCAACCAAAATCAATACGATCACGGTAAACATGCCTACGCCGAGCGCTATAAGTGTTAAATCTTGCCCTTGCATCGACTTTTACCTCTTAATTATCCGTTGCTTTCGTTACCGGTGCTTACAGGGATACGCCAGAGAATGACATAAAGCCCAAACCAATGAGACCGACTGAAATAAAGGTGATACCTAGACCACGAAGGCCATCAGGTACATCTGCATATTTCAATTTCTCGCGCACCGCAGCTAGAGCAACAATTGCAAGTGCCCAGCCAACACCGCCACCAATACCGTAGACAATACTTTCGGTGAAGTTGTAGTCACGTTCAACCATGAACGAAACACCACCGAAAATCGCACAGTTCACGGTAATCAACGGTAAGAAGATACCTAATGCGTTGTACAGCGCTGGTACATATTTATCGAGTGCCATTTCCAAAATCTGAACCAATGCGGCGATAACACCGATAAAGGTTAAGAAACGCAAGAAACTTAAGTCTGCGTCAGGGAAACCCGCCCAATCCAAAGCGCCAGGCGCCAAGATGTTGTGGTAAACCAAGTTGTTTACCGGTACCGAAATACCCAAAACAACGATAACCGCAACACCTAGACCAAAAGCCGTACTGACTTTTTTCGATACCGCCAAGAACGTACACATGCCCAAGAAGAACGATAGTGCAAGGTTCTCAACGAAGACCGATTTAATAAATAAACTAATATAAGCTTCCATGATCGGCTCCTTAATCCTTCGGCTCTACTTGTTCTGG
Organism: Pseudidiomarina sp.; assembly: GCA_048267225.1. GTDB lineage: Bacteria > Pseudomonadota > Gammaproteobacteria > Enterobacterales > Alteromonadaceae > Pseudidiomarina. The sequence continues at coordinate 80,568 of JBLWXY010000004.1, read as the reverse complement.
ACGGAAGGTCCGCAGAATCCAGATGAAACCACCAATAATAAAGAAGGCACTCGGTGGCAAGATAAGCAAGCCAATCGGTTGATACCAACCGCCCTCAGAGGCCAACGATAGAATTTGGTAGCCAAACAAACTGCCAGAACCAAAGAGTTCACGGATAAAGCCGACAAACAGCAATACCACTGAGTAACCAAGACCGTTACCAATACCGTCGAGGAATGATAAACCTGGCGTACTCTTCATGGCGAAGGCTTCGGCGCGACCCATAACGATACAGTTGGTAATAATCAAACCAACGAAGACCGATAGCTCCTTCGCGATGCTGTAGGCATAGGCGCGAAGCACTTGGTCAACAACGATAACCAAGCTAGCAATGATGGTCATTTGCACGATGATTCGCACACTCGAAGGAATGTGATTCCGAATCAATGAAATAAACAGGTTTGAAAATGCTGTTACCAAGGTCAATGCAATACACATCACCACGGTATTTTCCATTTTCGAAGTCACTGCCAACGCCGAACAAATACCTAGAATTTGCAGGGCAATAGGGTTGTTGGCAAAGATCGGTCCAAACAGGACCTCTTTCATTTCTTTTGCACTACTAGCCATTGCTCAGCTCCCCCTTGCGAATTTTTTCTAGTAACGGGCCGTAGGCCTTGTCGCTGAACCAGTACTGAACCAAGTTATCCACACCATTACTGGTAAGCGTCGCACCAGAAAGTGCGTCAACATCGTGGTTTTCTTGGGTTGGGTTCTTCATAACGTCGAACTCAACTTGTTCGTTACTGTCGCCGTAAATCTCTTTACCTGACCACTGTGCGACCCATTTAGGATTTTGGATTTCACCACCAAGCCCAGGCGTTTCGCTGTGTTCGTAGAAGTTTACGCTGCGAACGGTATTCAAGTCTGGCTGTAGTGAGATCAAACCATACATAGTACCCCACAGGCCATAACCGCGGATGTAGAGGACTAGAGTTTCCAGTTCACCTTGCTCGTTATTGATGAAGTACACCTTGGTGACGTCTTCACGCGTACCGATACCTGCGGTGTCCTCACTTTTCTCAAGCTTGGTGCTCCATTCAGGTTTGTTGGCTGCTGCAATCGGATCGTAATTCGTTGCATCTTGGCCATTGGCCTGCTCGACAACTTCCAATGAGTTTAAGTTGATGAGCTTGGTCTCAACACGGTCATTGAAAACTGAAACAACGTCGGTGCTTGGCTCAAGCAAACCAGCGGCATCCAATACGTTACGCTGCATATCTAACGCAGCATTTTTCTGTTGAATCGGCTTCAAACCTACCGCTGAGCCCGAAACAATGATCGCACACACCAAACAGAGGGCGACCACGACAAATAGCGTTTTGCCTAAGGATTCGTTCTTCTTAGCCACGAGCTAACCTCCGTTTAATGTTCGCCTGAACAACAAAGTGGTCAAACAATGGAGCAAATACGTTGGCAAACAGAATGGCCAACATAATGCCTTCTGGGTAAGCAGGGTTTACCACACGAATAAGTACAGTCATGGCGCCGATTAAGAAGCCATAAGCAAACTTCGCTTTATTGGTAAACGAGGCCGATACTGGGTCGGTCGCCATAAACATCATACCGAAGGCAAAACCACCGACAACTAAGTGCCAGTACCACGGCATTGCAAACATGGTATTGGTGTCACTGCCAATGGTGTTGAACAACAACGACAACGCGACCATACCAATGAACACACCTGAAACGATGCGCCACGAGGCAATGCGGAAGTAAATCAGAGCTAGGCCACCGATGAGAATCATCAGGGTTGAAACTTCACCCATTGAACCTTGGATGTTGCCCAAGAAGGCATTCCACCACATGTCCATGTCAGCGAAGTAGTTTTCACCGATCGCCGCTTGACCAAGCAAGGTTGCACCTGAGAAACCGTCAACCGCAGTCCATACTTTGTCGCCCGAGATTTGCGCTGGGAAAGCAAAGTACAAGAACGCCCGGCCGGTAAGCGCTGGGTTCAAGAAGTTACGGCCAGTACCACCGAAGATTTCTTTACCAATAACCACACCGAAGGTGATACCTAAGGCAACTTGCCATAGTGGAATCGTTGCTGGCAGGGTCAAGGCAAACAGTACCGAGGTCACGAAGAAGCCTTCGTTGACTTCGTGCTTACGTACGGTAGCAAAAACGACTTCCCAGAAACCACCGACAATAAAGGTGGTGGCGTAAACGGGTAAGAAGAAGCAGGCGCCGTACCACATTTTGGTACCCCAGCCCGCGTTGGCCATGTCGCCGCCTAGCATTTGGAATAAGCCAACTTGCCAAACATCTGCCAACTCGTAGCCGTTACCAAGTGCCATAAAGGCTTGGTTACCCACGTTGTACATACCCCAGAACATTGCTGGGAAGGTCATCATCCACACCAAAATCATGATGCGTTTCAGATCCACATTGTCTTTAACGTGCGTGGTTTTTTTGGTTACTTTGCCAGGCGTATAAAGAATCGTGGCCACTGCTTCATAGAGGGCATACCACTTTTCATATTTGCCGCCTTTTTCAAAGTCTGGCTCAATCCGCTCAAGATAATTTTTTAAGCCCATGATTAGCCCTCTTTCTCGATCGTGGTCAACGCATTACGCAACACTGGACCGTACTCGTATTTGCCTGGGCAAACGTAGGTACAAAGCGCCAAATCTTCCTCGTCTAACTCCAAGCAGCCCAGTTGTTGAGCTTCGTCGGTGTCACCAGAAAGCAGGTCACGCAACAAAATGGTTGGCAAAATATCTAATGGCATGATGCGCTCGTAGTTGCCGATTGGCACCATGGCACGGTCAGAACCATTGGTTGAAGTGTTCATCGCGAACAACTTCTTCGGCATCAGGTGACCGGCAAATGCGCGGGTCACTGAATGCTGATTAACACCAGGCTTGATCCAACCTAAGAATTCTTTCTCATCACCTTCTGGCAGCACGCTTACTTGCATGTGGAAGCGCCCTAACCACTGGTGAGCATCGTCAACGGTATGGCCATTCAAAATAGAGCCAGAAACGATACGCTGTTTACCTTCAGCAAGTTCACCTTTGGTAAGCTCGTTCAGGTTGGCGCCCATTTGGGTACGCAACAAACGAGGTTTAGCTGCGCCAGGACCACCTAAAGCGACGGTGCGCGGGGTGAAAATCTCACCGGTCGTGAACAACTTACCGTAAGCGATCACGTCTTGGTAATTGATGTGCCAAACCTGTTTTTTCATGCTTACAGGTTCTAAGAAGTGAATATGCGTACCGACCAAACCGGCTGGATGAGGGCCTTTGAAGCTCTCGACCTGTGCCTGCGCGTCGCCAGTGTCAACTTTTGCATCAGCAGCTTTGGTGACGTACACCTTGCCTTTGGTCAAGTTGCCTAACACTTTTAAGCCATCAACAAAAGCTTGTTGCTCTTCATTGATGATCAGCGTTGGATCTGCGGCAAGTGGATTGCTGTCCATGCAGTTCACGAAAATTGCAGCAGGTTCAGCATCAAGCTTCGGCGAACGGCTGAATGGGCGTGTACGTAACGCCACCCACTGACCTGAATCATTCAATTGTTCGACGACTTTTTCGCGATCCAAGTTAGCGAGCTCTTTGCTATCGTACTTGGCAAATGTTTCTTGCTCGTCGCCATCGATTTCGATAACTACGGCTTGCAACACTCGCTTCGCACCACGCAGTACGTCTTTAACAACGCCGGCAGCGGGAGCTGTGAATTTAACCCCTGGGTTTTTCTTGTCTTCGAAAAGTACCTGGCCTTTTTTTACGCGGTCCTCAACCTTGACATGCATGGTTGGGCGCATACCCACATACTCTTCACCCAGAACGGCAACGGTGGTGATGGATTGACCATCTTCAATAGTTTGCTGGGGAGCACCCGTAATCGGGATATCCAGCCCTTTCTTGATCGTAATCATACGCGTTTGCACTACTCGTTAGGGAAGATGAATCTTTCTTCAGTTACGCTGACTAGCAGCCTCTGAAACCTGATAAATCATATAGTTAGCGCACTGAAGCTCAACGAGCCGAGCGTTCACTACGCTGACTGAATTTTGTACATAGTCATCTAGGGCGGGCATTTTAGCACTTTTGTGCGGTGCGTTACCACCTTACACCGCACAAATTTTGAGGTGATTTCGTTGATTTGTGTCGGCTTATGACCAGCTTACAACGGGATCCACATCGGCGTCATAATCAACACCTTCGATGCCAAAGCCAAACAGCCTCAGAAAGTCGGAATGATAGCCCTCATAATCCGCCAATTGATGAAAATTCTCTTGGGTCACTTGGTCCCACAGCGCTTTCACTTTCGCTTGCGTTTCAGGGTTGGTTTCCTTGCCATCCATACGCAGGCGACCGGCGGCATCCCAGTTAGGTTCGTCGGTGTAAAGACCTTCGGTGAACAAGCGATAAATCTGCTCGATACAACCTTCGTGTGTGCCCTCTTCTTTCATGACACCGTAAATCAAAGAAATATACAGTGGCATAACCGGAATGGCTGAGCTCGCTTGGGTGACCAACGCCTTCAATGACGACACATAAGCCTCGACATTCAAGTCTTTGTGGTCGCCACGAATCGCAGCGGCGGCACGATCGAGATCTTCTTTCGCCTTACCAATAGTGGCGTGACCGTAAATCGGCCAAGTAAGCTCTTTACCAATGTAGGTATAAGCGGTGGTTTTCGCATTTTCTGCTAACACGCCAGCAGCGTCTAATGCGTTCAACCAACGTTCCCAATCTTCGCCACCCATAACTTTCACGGTGTTGTAAATTTCATCGTCGTTGGCTGGCTCAAGACTAATTTCTTTCACTAAGTCTTTATCGGTATCGTAAGTCTTGGTGGTATAGGCTTTGCCGACCGGCTTCAAGGTTGAACTGTACACTTCGCCCGTCTCAGGATCTTTGCGCTTCGGTGACGCCAAGCTATAGACCACAAGATCAACCTGCCCTAGGTCTGCCTTAATACGCGCAATGGTTTCTGCTTTGATTTCGTCAGAAAAAGCATCGCCGTTAATGGTGTGTGCGTACAAACCAGCTTTGGCCGCTTCATCATGAAAGGCCGCGGTGTTGTACCAACCTGCCGTTGCCGTTTTCTTTTCGCTCGGCTCTTTCTCAAAACACACGCCAAGTGTTTGCGCGCCAGCACCGAATGCGGCAGTAATACGTGATGCCAGGCCATAGCCCGTCGAACAACCAATCACCAAGACCCGTTTTGGGGCGTCGCTTATTTGCGGTTGTTGCTGAATATACTCGATTTGCTCACGCACGTGCGCAGCACAACCCACTGGATGGGCGTTGGTACAAATGAAACCACGAATTTTCGGCTTAATAACCATAGTTTTATCCTGTTCTATTCTACTTGAGCCGCAGTTTAACCGACCCTTGGTCGAAAACACATCTGATTAGTTACTACCACCGCGACAGGCGGGTGACTCTGGTACCTGTTGCAATTGTTGCCACTCGTCTGGACTGTAGGTGTGCAATGCCAGTGCATGAATGGGGCCAGCGAGGAGTTCGGCTAGGGCTTTGTTGACCAGTCGATGGCGTTGCAAGAGTCGTTTTCCAGCGAAATCTTTACTCACCACCACCAGCTTAAAGTGCGAATCGTCGGTGGGGGTGCCATGACGATCACTTTCATTAATAACGTCGAGATGCTGAAGGTTTAACGCCTCGGCCAGTGCCTCGGTAATGGCTATAGCGGTCGGATGTTGGCTCATCGAATCAGCTCTCCTTGGTTGCTCTCCTTAGTACTGTCTAAGGCACTAAAACAAATAGCGTCGTCGCGCCCCAAGCGGGCCAGTGCGTCGATTAGTGATGGCTCGATCGCATCGATTGGCGCTGCCAAGCGATAGCCTTGTGAGCTGACCGTGCCCCACTCCTGCCACAATAAGACATCGTACTTTTGATAAAGTGACGCAAGCTGTTGCAGTCCAAGCTGACGTCGTTCAGGCAATGCGGACGGTTCTTGCACAAGGCGCCAGCGATTCAAGTCTTCGGCTTCAGCCAATAGTGCATCATTGATTTTGTTGCGGCAGAAACTCAATTGTAGTGTCCCTTCACTGAGTTGCCAGTCGCGATTGGGTAAGTTTTGCAGATTAACTTGCGCGACCACATCCAACGCTGCCGCATCTTCAGCCACGGGTGGCGGTGAACAAGCGACTAGTGCGGTTAAGCTGAACGCCGCGAACATGCGTATTGAAAGACTTTGAAGTGCCACAGTAATACCCTTACGACTCGTTGTGCGTTAAGGCATCATACCGAAGATTAGAAACGGGATAAACGTAGACATGATAGTCGAACATCCTTGTTCGAGTGAAGTGGTGTCAATCCATAACTCCACTTCAAATATCCTTTGGCGCTACCTTAACGATAGCGCCAACAAAAATCAACACTTGAATAACACTTTTATCTACTAAGTGTTTGTGTCGTTGTCAGTATTATCTTTTCCCTTCTGTTCTTTTTGCTCTTTCTGTTCCTTTTCTTCTTTCTCACGGTTTTGCTTCACAGCCTGTTGTTCAGAGATTTCATCAGCCGTGATCAAGGCCACAATCTGCCAACCTGGCTTTGGCTCAAACGTATGGTCGGTAGTAAACACATGAAAGACTTTGCGTTCATCAATCGCAAACATGGGAATTGCACGGTTACCGTAACGTTCCTGGTAATCGGTAAAGCTAAAGCTATCGGTAATGGTGGTCGTTTTCATTTGCGCACCTTGGAAGGTCAAGCTCGCTAATTTTGAAAAAGTGACACCTTTGCCAAATAACTTGAGTCGCTCTCGGTAGCTTTCCGACAACTGATTGCGGGCCGGGGCATCATGTTCCGTGCTTGGCAGGCCGTAAATCTTATTCGATGCAAACCAGTCCATAAAGTGCAACGCCACGACTGGGTTGAGCTGCTTGTAAGGCGATAAAATAAGTACCTTGCCAATGCCAGTCATATCCATGTTGTTTTCGGCATGCTCCGAAGTCGGATTACCGAAATACACCGGCAAATTCTCCATACGCGCGGTTTTGATGTTTTCCCAGTTAGTGTCGGCCAATAACACCGGCAGCTCATGTTCGCGCAGGGCCTTCGCAATGACCCGCGCGGTGGCGTTGGCCCCGAAGATGAGGAAGCCGTGTGCTGGCGGTTCGCGCAGTTTCAAGGCGTGGGCAAGGGGTTTAGCCGTTAAACTTTGTAATACCACAGTGCTAAGAATGACCAAGAACACCAGAGGTACCAACAGCTCAGCTTCGGCCCAACCGGCTTGTTGTAGCTTCAACGCAAACAATGCCGACACCGCCGCCGCAACAATCCCGCGTGGCGCAATCCAAGACAGCAATAGCTTCTCTTTGAAATTCAACTGCGTACCAATTGCTGATAGCCAAACGCTTAATGGCCGCACGGCAAAAATAATGATGGCAAGCAGCACAACTGCCGGCATACCCAACTGGCTGAAGGCATCGACATTGAGTCGCGCCGCCAAAATAATAAATAGCCCAGAAATCAACAGGACGCTGAGAGTCTCTTTAAACTCGAGAATATCATCGAGGTTTAAGTTACGCATGTTAGCCATCACCATGCCCATGACGGTCACCGTGAGCAAGCCCGATTCGTGCTGCAACGCATTGGACAAGGCGAAAACGCCCAACACTGACGCTAAGGTCGCAACATTCTTTAAGTAATGCGGGAACCAGCCTTTATGCAGCGCAATGCCTAACAACTTGCCGGCTGCGTAGCCAAGCGCAAAACCAATACCAATAGTAATACCGAAAGCCTGAAACGCATGTAACAAGCCTGCACCTTGGCTGGCAATAATAAATTCGTAAACAAGGACCGCTAACAGCGCGCCGACGGGGTCGATAATGATACCTTCCCAGCGCAGAATGTTAGCGATATTGGATTTCGGCCGCACCGAGCGCAACATTGGCATAATAACCGTGGGCCCTGTCACGACCACGAGCGCCCCCAACAATGCCGAGAGTTCCCAACCAAAATCCATGAGTAAATAGGTGACGATTGAAATGCTCACCCATGTCACCAGCACGCCAATACTAACGAGGTTGGTCACCATGCGACCATGGCCACGGATCTCTTCCATCTTCAGGGTCAAGCTACCCTCAAACAGAATAATCGCGACCGACAAGGACACTAAAGGAAACAAGATATCGCCGAAAACAGCATCAGGTTGTAACCACCCGAGCCATGGCCCTACCATCATACCAACAATGAGCAGTGGCAAAATCGCAGGAATTTTTAGGCGCCATGCCGACCACTGACAAAGAATTGAGAGTACGCCGATAAGTGCAAGAGCGGACATGTTTGACATAAATGGGGTTACTCCCTGTACATAGCTATTTACAGCGAACCAGAAAAAACTGATCTGGCTCAAGAAAGAACTCAACTCTTCTTGTTGATAATCATTCGCATTTGCGTACAATACAGCTATCGACAATCAAATGCTTGCCCCTTCGGGTCTGCCTTATACGAGGTCTTCAAGTTATGAGATTAGCAAACCTAAAAAATTTAGTTTCCTTAAGCGCTATTACTCTAGCATTAACTGCCAGCATTGCCCATGCAGCAACAGTTAACGTGTATTCTGCGCGAAAAGAAGCACTTATCAAACCAGTTCTAGAACAATTCACGGAAAAAACCGGTATTGAAGTACGCTTGCTAACCGGCGGCGGCGACGCCCTATTGGCTCGCTTGCAAAACGAAGGCGAAAATAGCCCGGCTGATTTGTTTCTAACGGTCGACGCGGGCAACTTGCACCGCGCAGCGCAAGCAGGCATTTTTCAGCCACTGACCAATAACGAAGTGCTCAACAAGGTACCCGAGCACCTGCTCGGCGTTGACAACTTGTGGGTCGGCTTGAGCCTGCGCGCACGGCCTATTTTTTATGCCAAGGATCGCGTTGACCCAAGTCAATTAAGCGGCTACGAAGATCTCGCCAATTCAGCTTGGGACAACAACCTTTGTATTCGTTCGTCAGACAATATTTATAACCAATCCCTTACTGCAGCGCTTATTGAGCATTGGGGTGTAGAAAAAACCGAAGCTTGGGCCGAAGGTCTCGTGGGCAACTTGGCGAAGCCACCGGTCGGCGGCGATCGTGACCAAATTAAAGCGGTTGCGGCTGGCGTTTGCGATATTGCCGTGGCCAACACTTACTATTTGGGCTTAATGGAAGCCTCTAGCGACGCTGATGAACGTGAAGCAGCCAGTAAAGTCGCGATTTTTTGGCCCAACCAAGACGGCTTCGGCACCCATGTCAACGTTTCTGGTATTGGCTTAACGAAATATGCCAAGCACACCGATGAAGCACAGCAATTGATTGCCTACTTGCTATCGGCTGAGGCGCAGAGCTGGTATGCCGCAACCAATAACGAATACCCAGCCGTAAAAGGCGTCGAATGGAGTGAACGTCTGCAAGCTTGGGGCGATTTTAAAATGGACGATATTGAAATGCGTTACTTAGGTGAAAATAACGCCGCTGCAGTTAAATTAATGAACCGCGCTGGCTGGCGTTAATGCAGGCACGCGGAAGACAACTCGCGCTGGTAGCCGCAGCATTAGTGCTGGGGCTACCGCTGTTTGTCATTGTATTTGCTTTGTTCGAGTTGCTCGTTGGTGGCGACTTCAGCACGCTTAGCCACCTCTGGCAAACGGTCATTCCGGAATATGTCACGCACTCGCTGTGGCTGATGTTAGGTGTCGCCGTCGGCGTTATAACCCTCGGTGTCAGCACCGCTTGGCTGACCACAAGCTGTCGCTTCCCTGGGCAAAAAATTCTCAGTTGGGCACTGCTCCTCCCCCTAGCCATGCCGGCTTATATTACCGCGTACACCTACACCGGTATGCTAGATTATAGTGGCCCAGTGCAAGAAGGCTTACGCAGCGCCTTTGGCTGGAGTTATGGCGATTATTGGTTTCCGCAAATTCGCAGTCTCGGTGGCGCGATCGTCGTTCTAAGCTTAGTGCTCTTTCCTTATGTTTATTTGATTACCCGCGCGACCTTTTTACAGCAATCTGCGACTACCTTGGAGGCGGGCCGTAGTTTGGGCTTAACTCCATGGCAATGCTTCTTGCGTATTGCTTTACCGCTCGCGCGTCCGGCCATTGTCACCGGCACCACCTTGGCGTTAATGGAAACCTTGGCCGATTACGGCACGGTGCAGTATTTTGGCGTGACCACCTTTACCACTGGGATTTTCCGAACGTGGTACGGCCTTGGCGATTTAACCGGCGCTCTGCAACTCGCTGGCTTGTTGTTAGCCGCGGTGATCAGTTTGATTCTGCTCGAGCGTTGGTCGCGCAAACAAGCGCGTTACGACCAACGTAACCCACGCCCTGCCACCCCGTTTCAACTGCGAGGTGCTAAAGCATGGCTGGCCAGTATTGCCTGTTGGTTGCCTTTGGTGTTTGGCTTCATGCTACCCGCATTGCAGCTCGGCGCGTGGTCGTTGGAGCGTTGGCAGGTTTGGACCACCGCTGATTTTTGGCAACTCACCTGGAATAGCTTTGGCTTAGCGATAATGGCAGCGGTGATCGTGGTCATGATTGCCCTGTGGCTCGCTTATGGCCGTCGCCAATTACCTACCCGCGCAGTGCGATCAAGCGTTGCTTTTGCTGGTTTAGGCTATGCGATCCCGGGCTTGGTGATTGCCGTTGGTTTGTTGGTGCTGTTAACCTCCCTCGACAATGTCATCATCGACTTAAGTCAGCAGTGGTTCGATTACAACCCGGGACTACTGCTCTCCGGAACCTTGTTTGCCTTATTGTTCGCTTACGCCGTGCGCTTTTTGAGTGTCGCCATACAGACGGTTCAGGCCGGTTTGGCCGAGATCCGCCCAAGTATGGATGAGGCGGCGCGAATACATGGCTACAAACCTATGCAAGTGCTGCGTTTTATCCATCTACCGCTGCTGCGGCCAAGCGTGCTCACCGCTATCATTTTGGTCGGCGTCGACGTGCTGAAAGAATTGCCAGCGACACTGGTGTTACGCCCTTTCGATTTTAATACGTTAGCCGTGCGCGCCTATGAAATGGCCGGCGACGAGCGTCTTGCCGACGCGGGACCACCAGCACTGATGATGGTGATGGTCGGTCTGATTCCGGTTATTCTGCTCTCGCGAGCTATGTTAAAATCACAACAAAATGCCCTGAAGGAGCAAGACTTTGTCCCTGTTACAGCTTGATCATCTGCATGTCCACATTGGCCAAAATGCGATTGTGCGTGGTGTTTCGGTGCACCTTGCAGCAGGTGAGATCGGCTGTTTGTTAGGGCCCAGTGGTTGCGGTAAAACCACCTTGTTGCGCGCTATTGCCGGCTTTCAAAACCTTGCCGCTGGGAGTATCAGCCTTGCCGAGCAAACAGTTTCTACCCCGGCCTTTAGCAAAGCCCCGGAGCAGCGCGGTATTGGCATGGTTTTTCAAGACTTTGCCCTTTTCCCGCACTTAAATGTTGCCGACAACATTAGTTTTGGCATGCGCAACGCCAGTAAAAAAGAAAAGTTACTGCGCGTTGATGAGTTGCTTGACCGTATCGGCTTACCCGGCTACCAGAAACGCTACCCTCATGAGTTGTCCGGTGGACAACAGCAGCGTATCGCTTTGGCGCGGGCACTTGCGCCGCGACCGCGCTTACTGCTGCTCGATGAGCCATTTTCGAGCCTCGATGCCGAATTACGTGAGCGCCTTGCCGTTGAAGTGCGCGAATTATTAAAAAAAGAACAAATCACCGCCCTACTTGTCACTCACGACCAGCAAGAAGCCTTTGCTATGGCTGACAAAGCTGGTGTGATGTACCAAGGCGAGTTGTTGCAGTGGGACACGCCATACCAGCTCTATCATCAACCACGTCATCAGATGGTCGCCGACTTTATTGGTCACGGCGTTTTGTTACAAGGCACGGTCAACTCTGCGGGCTCCATGGCCTCGCCGCTGGGCATGCTCGAGCACCCGAGCTTAGCCAATGTTGAAGGCGGAACACCGGTGAGCTTCTTGGTGCGTCCTGATGATTTGGTCCCCGATCCAGAGTCACGTCTGCGCGGCACCATTAAAGCGCGCGGCTTTCGTGGCGCACACAACCTTTACAGCGTAGAGCTCGTAAGCGGCGTCGAAGTGCTAACCTTAAGCGCGTCACATGAACAACTGGAAGTCGGCACAGAAATTGGTCTGCGCCCCGACTTTGACCACCTTGTGGTGTTTGCTGCTGACCATTGTGAGTTACCGGGCTTTCATAGCCAAGCGCCAGCCTTTCGCCCAGTGTTACCAAAAGCGCAAACGGCGTAGCAGCAAGAACTCGACCACGGCGATCACGCCAAGTGCGCCACAAAAAATCCAGAACGCGTTGGCGTTGTCGACACCTGGCATGCCACCGATATTGATGCCGAACACACCGGTTAAAAAGCTAATGGGAAGAAACACGCCAGCGACCATGGATAGCCAATAGGTATTGCGATTCATTTTTTCCGCAACTTCTTGTTGCAGATGCTCGCGCAGCATCCACACCTGTTCCAGCAACATCTCCAAGGACTCAAGTTCACGCTGAATCGCGTCGCGCTCATTTACCAACCACTGCACATTCTCAGCTTCCAGCCATTTCGCCGCGTCAACCCCTAAGCGCTCCAGCGCGGCAAGCTGAGGGCGCACGAAGCGAACCAGTCGCAGCATGCGCCGGTGTAACGCGGTCAGTTTACGTTGTCGTTCTGAAGTTGTGCCTTGGCTGTCATCTTCAAGACGTTCCATCTCAACTTCGATCACGTCCAAGAGCTCTTCCAAGCGATTATTCATCTCTTCAATAAGCGTCACCAGAAAGTCATTGAGCGATTCAGGGCCTTCCTGTCGTTGCAGACGCTCACGAATAACGGCGACCGAACGAATGGGTCGCTTGCGGAAGCTGTAAATGGCACCTTTGTAGTAAAGAATACGCAGACTTAGCATATCTTCTGGGCGCTCGCCCTCGGCTAAATTAACGCCACGCAAAATCAGCAGAAAGCCTTCATTATTGCGTTCAAACCTTGGCCGCGTGTCCTCTTCGAGCACCGCATCGATCAAGGGTGCCGGGATCCCAGACGCGGCCAACCAAGTATCAATCCCAGAAAGATCGCGCTGAATGTGAAACCAGCGCTGTGGGGCGCCCTGCAAGTCATGCTCAATGGGCTGTGCTGGTTGAGTCGAAAAATCCCAACTGTCGATCAGGAAATCTGGACGTTTAGGTTGGTTTGTCGTGGTCATGAGAATTCCTCTTTCGCTATCGCTACAACGTCATGCGCTTTGCGGTTACAATAGCAAGTAATTGAAAAAACTACACGATAAAGGATATTGCATGTTACTTGCTGTTGCTGCAGTTATTTTTGGCTTAGCACTATTGGTTTGGAGCGCTGATCGTTTTGTCGACGGTGCCGCGGCCACCGCCAACCATCTTGGCATGCCACCGCTGCTGATCGGCATGGTGATTATCGGTTTTGGTACTTCCGCGCCAGAAATGGTTGTCTCAGCGCTCGCTTCACTGCAAGGCAATCCGGGCCTAGCGTTGGGGAATGCCTTTGGCTCTAACATTACCAACATCGCCTTAGTGCTCGGTATCACAGCCGTGCTCGCGCCAATCGCTGTCAGTAGCCAAGTACTTAAACGCGAAATGCCCATTCTTATTGCCATTACCTTACTCATGGCAATCCCCTTGTACGACCTGACCATCACTGCCATCGAAGCTTGGATGATTCTGGCTATTTTCGCTGCCTACATGGGCTGGAGTATCTATCAGGGCATGCGTGGCAAAGACGATACCCTAGCTGGCGAGTTCGACCAAGAAATCAAAGAACACCAAATGGCGCTGGGTAAGGCCATCACTTGGTTGATTATTGGTCTGGTGTTGTTGGTTATCAGCTCACGGATTCTGGTCTGGGGTGCCGTCGATATTGCCGTCGCTCTGGGCGTCAGTGACTTAGTTATCGGCCTAACTGTGGTGGCGATCGGCACCTCGTTACCTGAACTCGCCTCTGCCATCGCTGCAGTGCGTAAAAACGAACATGATTTAGCCTTTGGTAACGTCATTGGCTCAAACATGTTCAATACCTTAGCCGTGGTCGGTATCGCCGGTGCGATTCACCCGGTAAGCCTTGAGCCACTGGTCCTCAGCCGTGACTGGGTGGCGATGACGGTGTTAACCTTATTGCTCGCGATCTTTAGTTTCCGCATCAATCGCCCAACCCGATTGAACCGAATCCACGGTATCGTACTATTGCTTTGTTATACTGCGTATACGCTTTATCTACTGAAAACAGGATTCTAAATGATTGACGAAAAGGCCATCTCAACCGCACAACGGCTTGGTTTCGCAGGCTTGATCCCTTTCTTAGCCTTTACGCTGGGAGGTCTGCTGGATGTCTACGCGGAACATGCGATACGCCTTTTCGTTATTTACAGTGCACTGATCCTGAGTTTCCTTGGCGGTATTCATTGGGGCGTGGCCATGCAAACTGACGGCAACCCCACGCGTAGCCTCAAATGGAGTATGCTGCCAAGCATCGTCGGCATCAGTTTGTTTTTTGCCGGTCTATGGCTATCACCACTCACCATGCTGACTATTTTAGCGTTAACCCACCTATTCTGGCTTAATTTTGAGAAGCGTCACCTACCTGAACAGCTGTGGTACCTTGAGTTGCGCAATCGACTGACATTCACTGTCGTCGCGCTGCACGTGATCTTAATCATCATTTCCTTGTAACGCTGACGCAAAAACAAACAGCACTGTTGCGAATCATTCGTATTTGTATTAGTATTTAGACCAAGTTCGAAACGAGGTCTCTATGTACGTTTGTCTTTGTAAAGGTGTCACCGACAAAACCATTCAACGTGCCGTGCACGATGAAGGTGTGAGCAGTATGCGTGAACTGCGCCAGCAGTATGGCGTTGCATCTCAGTGTGGCTGCTGCAAAAGTTGCGCAAAAGAAGTGCTCACCGATGCCGTTAAAGAACGAAATAAGCGCTTTTTAGACGAAACATTGTTGCCAACGGACGTGTGCTACACTTAAGCTAGGTTTTAAATTACCTAGGTTAGGAGTAGTTCATGCGAGGCGAACCCAAAGTTCTTCAAGAACTTAATCGAATTCTTACCCGTAAATTAACCGCCATTAACCAGTATTTTTTGCATGCACGCATGTACAAAAACTGGGGTTTCGAGGCGTTGAATCAGACCATCTATAAAGCTTCAATTGAAGAAATGAAGCACGCCGATGACATCATCGAGCGCCTACTCTTTTTGGGCGGTATCCCCAATCTGCAAGACCTAAGCAAGCTCTACATCGGTGAAGAGCCACGCGAAATGTTGCAGCTCGATCACAAGATTCAACTTGCCGATGTCGAAGCTATTCGCGACGCTATTGCCCAGTGCGAAAAGCATCAAGATTATGTCAGCCGTGACATGTTGGAAGAGATTTTAGAGCAACAAGAAGAACACTTGGATTGGCTCGAAACCCAGCTTGATTTGATCACGCACCTTGGCGCCAATACTTATCTGCAAACCAAACTGCACAAGGAGTCCTAAGATGAGCTTAGATAGCGCAGCTGTGGTCAAGCAGCTTAACCGTTTACTGGCCTTTGAGTTGACCTCAATTGATCAATACACCGCGCACTCGCGTCGCTACGAGGATATGGGCTTAGATAAGTTGTACGAACGCATTAACCATGAAATCGACGACGAACGTGGCCATGCTGACTTACTCATTCGCCGCATGTTATTTCTTGGCGGGCGCCCCGACATGGACAACCGCGAGGCCCACACCATCGCTGACGACGTTCCCACCATGTTAGCGAATGACCTTGAGCTTGAACGTAACAATGCCAAAACGCTACGTGAGGTGATTGATTTTTGTGAGCAAGCAGGTGATTTTGTTACCCGTGACATGCTGGTGGGTATTCTCAAAGATACCGAAGAAGACCATGCCTATTGGCTGCGGCAGCAACTCGAGTTGATCGACCGCTTAGGATTGGAGCTCTACCTACAGGCCCAAATGTGAGCGCAACACCTACCGAACAAGTGACCGGCACCATTGACTCAGTGGTGTCTACGGTCGCCGAAGCTTTTCATTGGCTCGAAAAAGAGCTCTTCTCCGTAGGCGAGACGGCCATTACCTATGGCTCGGTGTTTCGTTTCGTGGTGATTTTATTCGCCACCTACATTATTTCCGTGCTCATTCAGAAAGCGCTGCAACGCTATGGTGATATGCGCAGTAGCTTCTCGCGGTCGTCGCTTTACGCGTTAAAACGCATCACCCACTACATCATACTGTTAGTGGGCTTTTTAGTGGCTGTAGCGTCAATCGGTATTGATTTAACCAAGTTCGCCATCTTTGCCAGTGCCTTGGGTATTGGTGTGGGCTTTGGCTTGCAGAACCTCATCAGTAACTTTAGTGCCGGTATTATTCTGCTCTTTGATAAGACGCTAAAAGTAGGCGACTTTGTTGAGCTTGAATCTGGCGTCACCGGTGAAGTGAATGAAATTAATATCCGCAGCACCATTATCACTACCAACGACAACATTGACATTGTGGTACCCAATTCCGAGTTCGTGGCTGGACGCGTCACTAACTGGACTATGCGCGATACCTATCGACGCATTAAAGTGCCCTTTGGCGTTGCTTACGGTACCGACAAGGAATTGGTGAAGAAAGCTGTGTTGGCGGCCGCAGATAACGTGCCGCACACGCTGAGCGACACCTCCCATCGACCGCCCCAAGTATGGTTAGTCGAGTTTGGTGAAAGCAGCCTGAATTTCGAACTGGTGGTGTGGTTGAAGCCTGAAGCCGTAAACCGCCCCGGCGCCGTTCAAGCAGCGTTTTTATGGGAAATTCACACGGCTCTCATTGAGAACAGTATTGAGATTCCGTTTCCACAGCGTGATTTGCATATTAAAAGCTGGCAAGCCGACGATGCAATACGCGTGGCTAAGGGTGCCGGACAAAAAAAAGCCCCCGAACCAGAACCAGAGGCAAAAGAGCAACCGTCACATAACGATGCTGCCGACGAGATCTAGCTGCCAAGCTGCTGCTTAAGCTCGTCGACACAACTCGGATCGTCAATGGTCGATGGAATACTCAACTCAGTCTCACCATCGGCCAGTTGCCGTAGCAAGCGCCGCAAAATTTTACCCGAACGGGTCTTCGGCAAACGCGGCACCACATGGATTTGCCGTAAACAGGCCACCGCACCAATTTCCTCGCGCACGCGCTGCACTAGCCGTGCACTAAGTTCTTGCGGGTCAATCTCGACCCCATCTTTAACAATCACTAGGCCGACAGGAATTTGGCCTTTAAGCTCGTCACTGACGCCAATCACGGCGCATTCAGCGACTGCGGCATCCATTGCCAAAACTTCTTCCATTTCGCCCGTCGATAAGCGGTGCCCAGCAACATTAATGACATCGTCGGTGCGGCCCATGATAAACACATAACCGTCATCGTCTTTGTAGCCGCCATCACCACTACTGTAATAGCCTTCAAACTCACGCAAGTAGCCAACAACAAAACGCTCAGGATTGCGCCAAATCGTGGTTAGACAGCCCGGTGGTAGAGGTAGCTTGATTGCCACTGCGCCCTGGGCATTGGCTTCAACCTCGCTGCCATCAGGCGCCAGAATGCGAATATCGTACCCCGGCACGGGCAGTGTCGATGAGCCGGGCTTCACCGGATACTCGTTAATACCGACAGGATTCGCACAAATCGGCCAGCCCGACTCCGTTTGCCACCAATGGTCATACACCGGCTTACCCGTCACTTCTTGCGTCCATGCTAAGGTCGGCGGATCTAAGCGCTCACCCGCCATATAAATGCGTTCTAACTTATTCAAATTGTGAGGTTTTAACTGGCGCGCTTCAGGGTCTTCCTTTTTAATCGCTCGAAACGCTGTCGGCGCGGAAAATAGCACGCTCACGCCATACTCTGCGCAGATCCGCCAAAACGCACCAGCGTCTGGCGTGCGCACTGGCTTACCCTCGTATAGAACCGAGGTTGCACCAGCCAACAATGGGCCGTAAACGATATAGGAATGGCCGACCACCCAGCCCACATCTGATGCGGTGAACATGACTTGCTCTGGCTGTACGCCATAAACCACGTCCATCGAATAGCGCAGCGCCGTGGCGTAGCCACCGGTATCGCGTACCACTCCCTTAGGCTTGCCAGTGGTGCCCGAGGTGTACAGAATATAAAGCGGATCGGTACTTTTCATGACCGCGCACTCAGCCGGAGTCACTTCCGCCAACGCCTGCTGCCAATCTACATCTCGCGGTGACTGCAGTTCTGCTTCACACATTTCCCGCTGCCAGACTACGACATGGCGCGGCTTCACCGCGGCCAGCTCAATCGCCTTATCCACAAATGGCTTATAGGGCAACACCTTGTCGACTTCAACGCCGCACGAAGCCGTGATCACTAGCTTGGGTTCAGCATCATCAATCCGCACCGCCAACTCATGCGGCGCAAAGCCACCAAATACCACTGAGTGTACCGCCCCCAGTCGCGCACAAGCCAGCATAGCAATCGCCGCTTGCGGGATCATCGGCATATAGATGACCACTCGATCGCCCTTCTTCACATGATACTTTTTCAACAACCCAGCGAACTGCGCAACTTGGTCACGCAGCTCTCGGTAGCTATAGCGTTCTTTAGTTTGCGTTACCGGCGAATCATAAATCAGTGCCGTTTGCTCGCCGCGCCCATTATCCACATGATAATCGAGCGCACAGAACGCCATATTCAGCTCGCCATCAACAAACCAATCCGCCGTACCATCCGCCCGCGGCTGTAAGATTTCACTAGGTTCTTTAAACCAATGCAAACGGCGCGCTTGGTGCAACCAAAAGCGCCGCGGCTGTTGTAACGAAGATTCGTACTCGTGGGGATAATTGTTCATGGCTGAAGTCCTCTGTCATACTGCAATGGCTTAACTGTAGCGCAGTATGGGATTCTGCCTATTCGACTTGAGTCGTAAGAGCCGAAAGCGTTGCTTGCTATTTGCTGTTTGTGATCCAAGTAGCCCGAGGTTCTACCACGGGGCCAGCCTGACGTTTCCACCATTTTCGTTGCATTCAAGAATCCCCGTGGTAGAACCACGGGCTACGAACAGCGCCGAACGTACGAATAACGAATCACGCTCTTGTTTTTAGGCCTTTGATGGCCTATCATTGCGGCCGCTTTTGGAGAGGTGTCCGAGTGGCTGAAGGAGCACGCCTGGAAAGTGTGTATACGGTAACCCCGTATCGAGGGTTCGAATCCCTCTCTCTCCGCCAAATTACGATTAAAGCCCCGTATTTACGGGGCTTTTCCATATTAGTTAAGTCTAAAAGTAAACTCCCGCTCCTATTGCATGAGACTTTCTAAAAGCCAGCCGAGCACGGTATAAAAACTATGATGCGCTTTCCCTTGCTTTCTAAGTTCAAGTAATTGTTCTCTATTTAGGTAATGTCCTTGAGTAAAAGCAGCTTCTGGTTCTTGCAAAGTACGTAGGGTTTCAAGCGGGTTCTCTTTTAGCAAAAGTAAGTCAGCAAAGCAGCCCACCTGAATTTCGCCACAAATTCTTGGATCTGCAAGTAATGCAGAGGAATTAAGTGTCGCTGCCTTCATTATTTCCGCGTTGCTTATTTCCAACTCGGTCAAAAGTTCAAGTTCACGATGAAATGATAACCCTGGCACCGTTAACGCAGGTCCAGTATCTGTACCAATAGCCACAATGGCACCTTTTTCAAAAAGTGACTTAGTTATGGCAAAGTGTGCGCGCGTTTTCTGTGTCTCCCAGTCTCCACTATCTCCGGACAATTGCGGCCCGAGTTGTTTTTTACCGATAAATGCGGTGAAACTGGTTAAATAACTCCATTCAACTTCATTTAAGTAAGCCTCGCCTTTTTCACTTGCTTGGAAAATATTATCAAATGCGACCAGTGTCGAAACGACTGGTATTTTTGCGTTCGCAACTTCCTCTGTTAAATTTGCGACTGATGTTTTACTCGCTTGGTACTTCAATCCTATTTGAAACAGCTCTTCGACATGTTCAATTGAAGCAAGTGGTAATTGCACAACTTGTTCGAAGGGATACTGATTAGACGGGTGACCAGCGACAGGCAAACCCAGTTGCGACGCTTCATCGATAATCGCATGGGTCATGTCAAGAGATAATCCATTGTAAACCTTTATTCCTTGATACCCCATCTCCGCGTATTTTTGGACTAACTCTCTGCCGTGCTGCGACGATTGAACGCGCTGATGAAACGGACCTAGGTCATCACCGGCATTCAGCGGAGGACTATAAGAGACAAGCCTTGCAGCAAGTATTTCACCTTTACGTGCTTGTTCCTGCCAACGTAAGTGCGCTGGCATACCAGACATATTTCGCACTGTAGTGATTCCGTGACTCAAGTAGAGACCCAGATCTTGGGGGTCAAAAACATGCACGTGCGCATCAACTAACCCCGGAGTCAGAAATTGCCCCTCACCGTCGATTTGATTCACATCAGTTCCAAGTTCAAGTCGCAGAATATCAGCCTCTCCAATACGAGCGATGCTACCGTTTTCAATTAACACTGCTTGATCGGCGACCAACTGCCCACTTTTGACATCTACCAAATGTACATTAGTTATTAGGAGCGGCTGCACCACCTGCGAAGAATCACTGTTTAACAGTGCCAGTTGCGGAGAACTTAATCGACTCATCGGAATGGATAGGATCGCCACCACGAGCATGACGACCACCAACAGCAGCAGCACGATTAGCATCTTTCCACTAAACGAAAATAGTTTACGCATTTTGACAAATCCTCAGTTATCAATTCGGGCAACAAACTGCCCGAAGGAGATCAATTGAGGCGAAGAATAAGGAATATGCGACTTAAATGAGTTCAGTTTCCGGAAAGTAGACCACTTTTCCTAAGGAAACTGAGAGTAGTTTCAGTTCGCGCTCATATCGGTGGCATGTCGAGCTCGATAGTGACTGGGCGTTTCTCCAACGAGTTTTTTAAAGGTGGTATTAAAAGAAGCTTTGGAGCTAAATCCTAAGTCATAAAAAATGCTGGTGATAGCATCATCGGTGTTTCGCAAGCGTTCCTTAACAGCATCAATTCGTAATTCAGCAATATATTCAGAAAAGCTTTTGCGCTTGATTTGATTTATGGCAATAGAGAGCTTTTTACTATGCACACCGAGCTCATCAGCAACATGTTTTAAGGTGATCCCAGCTTCTTTATAGAGTGCTTTTTCATGCATCAGTTGATCAAGGTTGTCACTCAGCAATTGCCATTGCACACGCTTTCCCGAGAAATCTTGATGGGCTTCCTGGCAGCTATTTTTAACTAACAGCAAGTGATCGGTTTCAGATATTCCCTTAAATAACGTGGGTTGCGTGAGCCGCTTGATGAGCATCAAATTAACTAAGAGCAAAAGTAACACAATTAACAATGGATCCATCCATGGACCGCTTTGCGACGAGAAGTATTGAATTAAACTTCGCACCATATCGAAAAAGATGATCAACGTATAATTGATTAGAATGACAAAACTCCAACGCATCATTGATCTGATATCGTGACTGTACTGTTCGGTGACAATTCGTTGGAATCGGTAAAATTGGTAGAATATTGCGATAAGATAACCAAGCACTGAAGCCGACATGATGAAAGGGAGCCACTGATAAAAAGCAATGCCGCTGATGAGCATGGTAACCGCGAGTAACCAAGGTAGATAATGCCAAAACGATGCAAGCGTCCAGCGGAAGTCTCGGTTTAATAGCTCTCTAAAGTAAAAATACAGACTCGGCGGATACAATAAGCTCCAAGCGAATGTCAGGTTTGGCCAGCCCTCTAAAAGGTTGTTTTCGTACCCTAAGTTAAGGGCCATGTGGACCGACAGCGCGGTAAAGAAGATACCGATCCCCAACAAGTGTCTTTGAAATAAAAGAAACACCCCGAAGAACCCAGCTTGCGTGAGTAAAATTAAATATAAAGCGTTTAATAGTGTCAGTTGCATAGGCAAAGGCATTTATCTGAAACTTAAAAAAGTTCTGTGTGGATGACTCACCACACGGTTAGTGCTGTCACGCTTGTTTAGACAGATACTGCTTTTTATGTGCAGACGGCGTACAACCCATCGCCTCTTTGAATGCTTTGACGAAGGTCACACGGTTGCTAAAGCCTGACTCGAAAGCTATACGCTCTAGTGACCAACAGTTAGCCTCGTCTTCAATGAGCGCTACCGCATGCGAAATACGATAACCGTTAATCAACTTATAAAAGTTGGTATTCATACTTTGACTGATCACTTGCGACAACGTATGCGAGCGGATATCAGTCTGTTTAGCTAACTTGGTCAACGAAAGCGCATCATCAAGATAGAGTTTGTCGTTATTTAGCTTCGACTCCACCTCTTTAGCGAGAACATCGAGGGTGCTCTCAGGCAGTGCCGAGTGAAAATACTTTACTTTATTTTCTTTGTTGGTTCTTGCTAGCATTTTCCCGGGCGGATGGTCTATCGCATGCTCGGTTAACTTACGTTCTTCACTGTCAAAGATTAGATTAGGCTGCTGAAGTCCGATATACCCAAACGACAGCACGAATACCGCAACGAAAAGCAACCAAATACTGCTTACCGAGCCCAGAGTATCGAATGACAAAAACTGCTGCATCGCAAATAGAGTCACCCAGGTACTCTCTAATACAATCAACCCAATTACCGTGAGTTTAAGCCGTTTGAGTACGTGAGGAGTATTGTCCGCACGCAACTGAGCCGATACCTTCTCGAATTGTTGAATTGCGCGCCAGCTCAACCATAGATAAACACCTAGGTGCACCTTTACCGCCAACAAAAGCGCAATAATAAATGGCGGTAGATTTACACTTTCGCTCGTCGCTAGAACAACGTGCCACATGGCGATTTTGTCTTCTGCGGGTCGAAACACCGCGGGGGAGTTGTAAAGCCAAAGTATGAGACCCGGCACAAAATGCAAAAACGAATAGTGCCAAGGCTTTGGGGCGAGACCAGAAACACGCCGCACATAAAGATAAAAAATCGGTCCCATGAACAACGTAGCTAGCGGGAGCAGATCCAGAGTATGGGGTAATAATGCATACAGACCTGTATACAGAGCCCCTCCCTCGAACAACTTGTATCCCATAACAATCATTAGCAATGCCAGCAAATGTCCGGCACCATTTTTCGTGCTTCTTTTATAAAGCGAAGCAGCAAGCATAAGTGCGTGACTGCAAGCAACAAAATAAACAACGCCTAATACTGTGTGAACCATTCATTTTCTCGGAAGTATCGGTATAGATGCAGCATATCTTAAAAAAATTGGCCTGGGAAAGTGTAAAGCTCAGCCCACTTTAACGTATTGAGTCACACCTTCAGTCATAAGTGGTGTCTCAATCCGTAACATTAAGGTTGCAACATGACAGATTCATCGATCGCTCGCATAGTCTTTGTATTGACACTACTTACATTCACGAGCATAGGCTTAATTCCAGTTGCGGAGGCCCAAACAGCCACAAGCATTCCCAGTGCCGAATCCAAATACTTCAGGCATATCATGTTTAGGGAAACGCCATGGGCGAGCTACCGTGGTCTTTACCCAATTGAAAGTGATTCGCCTCCGGCTTTTGCCCATTATCAGTTTGATTATGACGCCAAAGGAAGAGCTTTGCGCATTCGCTACCAGATCAACAATGATCTCATCAACGACAACCAAGTGTGGGATTCGTTTATTTGGTTTGCCCCTAGCGTAGCGATAAAGTACGACGAGAATAGTGAAATACACACTTACTACAACATTGTTGGCGAGCAAGTTGCAGTTCATGGCGATGTTTATACAGCACGTTATACGCTGGACGAGTCTGGGAAACGCACTGCCCTTCATTTCTACAATAAAGACGGTCAACCGAGCCAAAATGCTTGGAATATTCATCGATACGAATGGCGCTATAGCGGAAACAAGGTGAATGAGAAGCGCTTTAACCTGAGTGGTGTGCAACAACCTCTCCGCCCTGAGTTTGAATTTTACGAAGTTGACCTTGAGTATGATCATAAAGGCCAGCTCGTATTCATACGTAACCTAGGCACCTCGGGCGAGCCGACCAATAATGACTCGGGCGCGGGCATTGATAGAATTGTCTATGACCACAATGGCAATTTTGTTCGCTGGCAAGTTTACGATAAAGATGGCAATCCTGTAGAAGGCAACCGTCCGATGGTTCATGTTGGGGAACACCTATATGACCGGTTCGGTAACAAGGTCGGCTTAAGAGGGTTTGACCGTTATGGTAAACAGATTCCCTTTAGTTGGGGAGCATATGAACACGTTTATACCTACAACGCGTTTGGCAACCAAATATCCAGCGGCGAAATTGAACCAAACGGTGAGGCACTAACAAGCCTTGTAAGTACCTATACCGATGACCAAACCAAAGTAAAAGCGATCAGTGCTGTATCCGCAATGGGAGAGAAAGTTCCTTCGCCCGCACTTGGTGGTGCTGCTCATGTCGAATTTACGTACGATGAAAGCGGCCAGCGCTCGCACCAACTTTTTAATGCGGATGGTTCGCCGTTCCGCAACTCCGAAACATCGAACACTGGTTCTTAACAGGAGAGCATCGAATGACTCGTATTTTTATCATTGTTTTTGCCGCATTATTCAGCGCAACGACCCTCGCGCAGCCTTTGCTGCCTCGCTCAACCTTTCTAGGAGTAAGCCCTACGTCATTGAATAGTGGCGATGAGCTTGTCGTCGCTACACTCCACCCGCGTGGGACGGGTGCTGCGATCGGCTTGCAAGAGGGAGACCAGATTCTTTCAATCAATCACAACGAGGTGGGCGACTTCGCTGCTCTCGGTGAAATTCTAAGCGCAATTCATGAGAACGATGATATCCAAATAACTGTTCTACGAGAGGGCTCCAAAGTTGCGCTAGAAGGTGAAGCCATTGCTCGCCCGCGCGAAATAGGCCTCGGCTATCAAGCCGAGTACGGTGCCTTCACCTGGCAAGACAATCACATAAGAACGATAACTTACCGCCCAGACAAGTTGAGAAAGGACAACGCTGCGGTAATGTTTATTCAGGGCTACACCTGTTCCTCGATCGATTATGGTATGGCGCCAAACCTTACCATAAAGCAATTACTCGAGACCTATGCGCAAGCTGGATTCACAGTATTTAAAATGGAAAAGCCCGGAGTCGGCGACAGTCAGGGAGAGTTAACTTGTTCCGAATACGACTTCGACACGGAAAACGCCGCATTTCTTGCCGGTTTAGATCACTTCACATCGCAAGCTTCGGTGAACAAGAACAAGCTATTCGTTTTTGGCCATTCTCTTGGCGTACTTCATAGTGCGGTCATTGCTGAGAAGGGGCTCGTACAAGGTGTCATCGGCTACGGCGGTTTGCTTAAGTCTTGGTATGATTACATGCAAATAATAATGACTGAACAGGCGACTCAGTTCTGGGGCGTCGATGAGCAGGAGGCGCAAGAGAACCTGGAACGCGTTATGCCCTTTTTACAAAAATGGTTAAACACCAACATGCCGTGGGAGACCATGCTTGAAGACGATAAAGTCAAACGCGTCCTCGATGAAAACTTGCTTCCCATAGGAGACGAGCAAGTATTTCAGCGACACTATACATTTTTTAGAAGCCTCAATCAGTATGACTTCAGGCAGTTATGGAGCAATTCTGACGCACATGCGCTGCTGATGCATGGCTCCTATGACATCCAAGCCATTAACGGTGATTGGGCATTCGATATTGCTGAGATCATCAACCAGAATCACCCGCAACATGCCACCGCTATGGTGATAGAAAAAACCGAGCACGCACTGATGCGTTACCCTTCATTACAGTCTTTACAGGAAGCAATGAATTCGCGTACACACAGCCCCGTTGAGCCAGATGAGCACTACAACCCTGACGTTGCGGCCGCCTCACTCTCTTGGATGCAAAAAGTGCTGAAACAACATGACTGATAAAACCTATTTTAAATTGAGTATGGGGCGTCTTAATCGCCCCTACCGAAAACTAACTTTAGTCGTTTTACTTTCGGCCTACTGCATTATAGGGCCCGTAGCGGCTAAGTCAGATGTCGCTAGGCTTCTAGAGAATATGCAGCCCTTAACGCTGCATGAAGCTCACATGGATTTTGCCGATTACCTTAGCAACGTTGAGCTACAAGAGCTGGAGCAGCAAGCACAACTATTGGACCGTCTTGTTCAACAATTCAACGGCATCATGGCTAAACAGCTTTCACTTTCACGATGCGACGTTATCGCTCTTGATGATGCAGAATTTGTACTAGGCACAGCAAAAAACAGACTGTCTTTATTGCGTAGCCACACGGATGAGCCACGGCCCTACCAAGGAAGCTTCGCTCATTTCAATGACAACAACCGTTGGTACCTGCACTGGCTGAGTAGCTGGCTACAAGATAACGTTACCATTGATGAGCTGGAACGTATGGCCAGGAATGAACTGGAACAAGTGGGAAGAAAACGCGCCTTACTGGCAAGCAAAGACCTACATACAGTACAGGGCGCAATTCCAAAAGAACAAAGCACCGCTATTATCAATGCATTTAGACAAAGAGAAAGCGTTATACGTGCTCATTTATCTCGTGTTTTTGGTACGGACTTTGTCCCCGATTCGGTCAATATTGTCGAATCAACACTTCCCAAGAGCTTTCCGGCGCCTGGTATTTATAACCCGGAGAGCCGCGAATTTATTTATCATTTAAGTAGTGATGAGTTTCCTCACAAACACATGGATTGGCTGTTTTTGCATGAGGGCGTGCCTGGCCATCACTATTTTAACGAATTCGCTAATGCTGCTGCAGAATGCGCTGGCTATCAAAGTCCGCACGGGTCGACACTCTTCACAGAGGGTTGGGCGGCTTATGTTGAGACACTTGGTGAGCAGCTTGGCGTGTTCACGGATAGGTCAAGCCAAGCGTATGCGCTCGATTGGCAGGCATTACGTGCCGTTCGGGTTTTACTCGATATCGGTATTCACACCCAGGATTGGTCTGACGCTGAAGCGGCCAAGATCTGGATGCGCTATATTCCTGAGCAGCAACCGATTATGGCAAGGGAGATTGCAAGAATTCGACGTTGGCCAGTCCAGGTGATTACGTACGTTTACGGAAAGCAGACAATCGAGCAAACAATTCATGACACCGTTTTACGTGGTGACCACTTAACTAAAGCTGATGCCCACTTAGCTATTCTAAACCTCTCAAACTTTTCACTACGCTCCTTGAGCCAACTTCAATTGCCGAAATGACCTGAACCGATGCCGACGAACCAGTCGGCATCGGCTGTAAGCCGCTACAACTGAGCTAGCACCTGCTTCAAATAGTTGAGATTTGCTGGCGCAAAATCAAAACCACTATTGTCGAGAGAACGGAAGACGTTTGACACAATTCCCACCAACTGATTATTCTCATCAAGGACAGGGCTGCCGCTAAGACCTCTCAGTGTTTCGGGCTGCAAACCAGGCATTGCAACGCGCATATTTGCGCTTTCTTGAGCTACAAATGAACCTATGTAAGCATCCTGTTCGCACGTCTTAGTATTCGCATAGGAACAACCATAGGCGGTCACCACATCACCTTGAGTCAGCGGTGTTTCGCGAAGCTTAATAGGCACTAAACTTGAGCGGTTTTCTTTAACTCGGAACACCAACCAATCTTTTTGTAGAATAGCCATATCTAACATTTCATCTTTTGATGCGTTTAACAGCTCGCCCAAAATAACAGGCTTTTCGGGCTCCTTATTCGGATGGATTTGCCATTTTTCCACGTGCCCATCAATACTGACTGATTTCATTTCCGGAGTGTTTGCTTCAAATAACACATGCTTGACAGTAATGGCGTAAACTTCACCTTTGTAGTCGAGCAAAAATCCGTTCCCAGCAAATGCTTTGTCATACTCGGACTGCACGAACGAAACTTTATTAACCCCTGAGAACTGTATTGCTCCAGCATCTGCCAGAACAGCTGTTGGCAATAGTAGTGCGGCCACATAGCCCATGAATTTCAACATAACGACTCCTATTTTTGTGTGTTTTCAGCGGGCATCGGACCACGGTAACGGGTGTCGAACGACGTACGATAAAAAGTCCACTTTCCATTATACTTTTTCATTAGACTTGCGAATTGTCCGATAAACATTGTCGGTGCCCGATCAGGATGAAAAAAATTTTCTTCCTTAACTTGACGGACATAGGCAAGATCACCAAAGACCTCAATACTAATCGGCTCAACCCGGCTATAGGTCGCATAGTTCCCTTGCCCGAGCCAATCTTTTACGAGACTAAGATATTGCTCCTTGTTCCGAAGGCTTTCTTTACCATTAGCCATGTGCCAACTGGTGAATTCCGGATGAAATAATTTGGCATACTCTTCAAAGCCAACCTCTTTCGGGGCAAGGGCTACAAATCGAGTTACTTCGATAATTTCAGCTTGCTCCTCACTCCAATCAGAAGGTGATTGCACGCCAATCTCTTCAGTAGCATGGACCTGCTCAGCGAGAGCGAAGGAAAGGAAAACGATGATACGAAAAAATTTCATAGGGATGTCCTTTTGGTGTACCCGACGATAGCAAGTGGTGCAGCGAACTTCTCCTGTCGCATAGTTCAAAAAAAGCTACTTTGAAGAGGTCCACACAACCCACACTATTCGGCTACCAGGAAAACATGTAAGCTTCGCTTGATGTTTACGGATAATACTGTCAAAGCCTGCCTGTAATCAGTTAAGCTTTTTACCACTTCTATCAGAGTGCAATCGTGTAACAAACGGCCCGCAGGGCGAGGCCCATGGATGGGCTGAGTGAACCCAAACCTCCCTTTCTCCCGTATCCATTGTACTTATCCTAATTTCCGTTATCATGAATCTGACGGTTTTTTCATCAAGGAGTCGTACTTATGTTTCAGAAAGTGACTGGTGGTTCATTAGTGCTGGCAGCTCTGCTAGTTGCCGGTAATGCACAGGCGAACGAAGAGGCTGAAAAGCTCGCACAGCAAAACGCTTGTACTGCTTGCCATGGTATTGATAACAAGATTGTTGGCCCAGCTTACAAAGATGTCGCGGCCAAGTATGCTGATGATCCTGAAGCCTTGGCTAAGGTTAAAGACAGTATCAAAAATGGTGGTGTCGGTAAGTGGGGACAGATCCCAATGCCAGCTCAAGCGCAGTTAAGCGATGAGCAAATTACTATTCTCGCAGAATGGATCCTCGGTCTTGAGTAATCCTGCAAGTTGATTATCGAGTGGGAGGCGACGTTGGTCGTGTCCTGCTCCATTTCCCTTAAAGCCTCGTTATAGTGAAGTACATCACTCATGAGGAGGCGACCATGAAAACAAAACTTCTTTCCTTTACTCTAGCGACCGGACTGGCACTCGCCAGTGGTGTTACCGCAGCCGCTGACCGCATTACTGGACATCACTTTGCCACGCGCTCCGAGGCCATGGCGCCAAACGCAATGGCGGCGACGAGTCAGCCTTTAGCGACGCAGGTGGCGCTCGATATTATGCAGCAAGGTGGCAATGCGATTGACGCCGCCATTGCGGCAAACGCTGTACTTGGACTTGTTGAACCTACGGGCAACGGTATTGGTGGTGACCTGTTTGCGATTGTCTGGGATGCTGAAAGTGAACAGTTGTATGGCCTCAATGCTTCTGGCCGATCGCCACAGAGCTTAACTCTCGATTATTTTAAAGAGAACGGCTACACGTCAATTCCAGCCCGTGGAGTATTACCACTTTCAGTTCCCGGTGCCGTTGACGGCTGGTTCGAGCTACATGACAAGTTTGGTCAATTACCGATGGAGCAAGTCCTTGCACCGGCAATTAGCTATGCTCGACAAGGTTTCCCTGTAACCGAGGTGATCGCCTACTACTTCGAGCGTAACGCTAGTGTTCTGGACGACCAGCCTGGTTTCGCCGACGTTTTTATGAAAGACGGAGAGCCACCGCAGAAAGGCGAACGATTCAGCAATCCAGATCTTGCAAATACGCTCGAGAAAATTGCCAAGCAAGGGCGTGATGTTTTCTATCGCGGTGAAATTGCGAAAACCATCAGCGACTTTGTCGCTGCGCATGACGGTTTTCTCTCCTATGGTGACTTAGCGTCGCACTCGTCAACGTGGGTTGAGCCAGTTTTTAGCAACTACCGTGGTTATGATTTATGGGAGTTACCGCCGAATACGCAAGGTATTGCGGCACAACAAATTCTGAATATCCTCGAAAACTTTGACCTTGCAAGTATGGGTTTTGATAGTCCCGAGTACATCCATCACTTTGTCGAAGCGAAGAAGCTCGCCTTTGAGGACCGTGCGAAATACTATGCTGATCCAGCTTTTAGCGAGGCTCCTGTCGAAGGATTAATCGATAAAGGCTACGCTAAGGAACGTGCCCAGCTTATCGATCCGAAGCGCGCAGCCAAGGCGTTAGAACCGGGTAACCCACCAACTGAAGGCGACACCATTTATTTAACGACCGCCGACCAAGCTGGCAATATGGTCTCACTGATTCAAAGTAACTACCGGGGTATGGGTTCGGGGGTTACACCAACAGGTTTAGGTTTTGTGCTGCAGAACCGTGGCGAGCTTTTCGCACTTGAAGAAGGCCATGCGAATGTATTTGCGCCAGGGAAGCGCCCTTTCCACACCATTATTCCCGCTTTTGTAACCAAAGACGGCAAGCCGATCATGAGTTACGGTGTGATGGGAGGTGCTACACAGCCACAAATGCATGCCCAAATCCTCATTAATATGATCGACTTTGGCATGAATCTTCAAGAGGCTGGGGATGCACCACGTATCCTGCACAGTGGTTCAAGTCAGCCAACTGGTGAGCAAATGACTGACGGTGGTGTAGTCAGCTTAGAGAACGGCTTTTCCGCCCACACCCGCCGTGAGCTCATCAAGATGGGTCATACATTACAAGAGGCGGTTGGACCGTATGGCGGTTATCAAGCCATCTGGAAAAACCACACAGAGAATGTTTACTATGGCGCTTCAGAGAGTCGCAAAGACGGCCATGCAGCTGGTTTCTAATCCAATGTATGCAACCAGCACGTAATAACCCAAAAAGGAGGTGGTTGTGCGCTGGTTCATTATCATTGGAGTTATTCTTGTTATCGGCCTCGGGGTCAGTTCTTGTAGTGCCCCAGGCCAGTACGCAGACCGCAATCCTTATGTAACGCCGAAAGATACCAACGCCATCGATTTTTTCGCGATGCGTTGGTTTGGGGACGACCCATGGGCTGACCAAGCGCAGGAGTATGCCGACAATCCTAGCTTGGTGCCACAACAGCCCATTGCGCTTGATGCTATTCAGAACCCGGGAGCGCAGCCGCAGCTGACTTGGTTAGGCCATGCGACGTTTCTGTTACAGTACCAAGGCTTCAACGTGCTGACCGATCCGATACTCAGTGACCGTGCGTCACCGCTAAGTTTTGCTGGTCCAGAGCGTATTACTCCCGCACCACTAAGCATCAACGATTTGCCCGCAATTGATGTGGTGATCATTAGCCACAATCACTACGACCACTTAGATGCCGAAACCATTGCTGGGCTTGGCCCGCAGGTTAATTACATGGTACCGCTTGGTCTCACCGCTTGGTTTGCAGAGCAAGGAATTGGCAATGAACGCGTCCATGAGTTTGATTGGTGGCAAGAGCTTAATTTCGATCCCTTGCAAATTACCGCTACGCCAAGCCAACATTGGTCTGCGCGCAGCCTATTTGATAAAAACGAGACGCTCTGGGCCAGTTGGCATTTGGACATCGGCGACTGGCAAGTCTGGTTTGGTGGTGACACGGGCTACAACCCCCATCAGTTCAAAGAAATCGGAGCACGTTTCCCAGCCATTGATGATGCACTGATTCCGATAGGTGCCTACCTTCCCCGTTGGTTTATGCAGCCACAACATGTTGACCCAGCCGAAGCCCTGCGTATACATCAAGACCTTGGCGCCAAGCGCTCCTATGCGATGCATTGGGGCACTTATCAACTTGCCGCAGAGAGTTTACAACAAACGCTGAATGACCTCGAAGCTGCGCAGCAGCAAGCAACAAGCGCTGCTAGCCAACCGCTGCAGATCCTTGCAATCGGTGAAACAAGGACATCAAAACCATACTAAACGTAAATTAAACTTGACTTATAGCGTTTCTTGAGCGACTCTATGTAAAACACACTTTACTTTGGAGAATAAAATGAGTTGCCCTACAACAAAACGTCGTACCCTACATTTAGCGCTTTGGACAGCAGCATGGTTAATGTCCACAGCAGCTGCCACGTTTTTTGCTACCGCCTTTCAAGAGGAACATTACAGCGTAAAGCTAGCTCTTGTTATTTTGAACCTAGTGATTGGTGGCGTCATGATTGAAATGAATCGGCGCTACATTATGGGACTGGATGAGCTACAACAGAAAATTCATCTACAGGCGATGGGGATCACGCTAGGCATTACCGTTATCGTCGGGCTAGCGTATAGCATTGCTGATATTGGTAACCTTTATCCCGCCGATGCTGAATTCTCCTATTTGCTGATTCTTATGAGTATTAGCTACCTGCTTTCTATTGTGATTGGCACGCGGAGATACCAATGAGAAATCGACTTAAAGTTCTTCGTGCCGAAAAAGACTGGACCCAAGCAGACTTAGCCAATGCCGTGGATGTTTCACGGCAAACCATTAATGCCATTGAAAAAGGCAAATTCGATCCAAGCTTGCCGCTCGCATTTAAGTTTTCACGGCTATTTAACCTTCCCATTGAGGAAATGTTTTTCGACGACGACAATCGTTAAAACAATCTGCACTTTTATCGATAGCTAGGGTAAGCTGTGAACTAACCGTATAGCATTCGAAAGAGGTAGGTATGGAGCTGGTTTTAACCGCACTTATAGCGAGTACCATTACCGGAGGGTTAACCGCCGTAGGTGCCTTTCCAGTACTGTTGGGTCGAAAACCATCCGAGTCCTTTAATGACACCCTACTCGGTTTTGCGGCTGGCGTTATGCTGGCCGCATCCTTCTTTTCACTTATCGTTCCCTCGATTGAGATCTCGGAAGAACTCTACGGCGCCGGTCCAACACCAGCGCTTATTGCCGTATTCGGCATTTTGCTTGGTGCCGCTGCCATTGCGGTGATGGATCGCCTACTCCCACACGAACACTTTATTTCCGGTCCTGAAGGCCGTTCCTCTGAAAAAATTGCCGGCGTATGGCTGTTCGTTTTTGCCATTGCCATTCATAACTTCCCCGAGGGCCTCGCGGTAGGTGTCGCCTATGGCAGTGGCGAGAGTGATGCGGCATTCTCGCTTGCTCTCGGCATTGGTCTGCAAAACCTACCCGAGGGATTAGCCGTTGCCGTAGGCTTAGTTGCGGTCGGTTATAGCCACGCTAAAAGCTTTGTCGTCGCAGCTTTAACGGGTTTAATTGAACCCCTTGGCGGTCTTGTCGGCGGTGTTTTTGTTAATCTTTCGCAAGTATTGCTACCTTGGGGCCTGGTGTTCGCCGCAGGTGCTATGCTGTTTGTAATCAGTCACGAAATTATTCCCGAGACGCACCGTCGGGGCCACCATCAACGCGCAACTGCAGGGTTGATGATTGGCTTGGTGCTTATGTTATTCCTTGATGTGTGGTTAGCAGCATGACAACAATTGCGTTTTTAGGTTATGGCGATATCGCCGAACGTACCAGCTCACTTCTGCAATTTGCTGGATTCACTCACATGCGTGGTCTGTGCCGGCACCCAGAAAACAAGTCCAATCCTGCGCACATCGAGTTGCTTGCCGGGAATGCCAGCAACGCCAGTGACCTCGAACGACTAGTGGACGCCGACGTTGAAGTTGTGGTGGTGACCCTAACGCCGAATCGAGAGCAAGAAGACGCTTACTTCAATGGTTACGTACTGCCTTGTCGCTTGTTGCAGCACCAACTGCAAAGCCAAGGTTTAAACCCGCGCATCATTTATGTTTCGAGTACAGGTGTATACGACCAAAGTGACGGCGAATGGATCAACGAGAACACCCCCGCCGAGCCCAGTACGCACCAAGGCAAAATGCTGTTGCAAGCTGAACAGGTTATTGCAAGTGCAGCAGACCGCGTCAGTGTTTTACGCTGTTCCGGTATTTACGGGCCGAATCGCACACGCTTAGCTGAAATGCTGATCTCAGGGGAAGCAACCATCACTCCGGCTTGGACGAACCGCATTCATGCCGACGACGTAGCGGGCTTTATCACCTATTTGATCCAGCATCCAGAACAACAGCAGCCATTGTTCTTGGTATCTGACGATGAACCCTTGCCGCAAGAAGATGCCTACGGTCGTTTAGCGGAGCGCTTAGGTGTGGAGTTATCGACGTTGTCACGGAGTGAGAGTATTGGCCGACGCGGCAGTAAACGCATCGACAACCGCTTACTCAAAGCAAGCGGTTATCAGTTGCAGTACCCGACCTATGCACCCCGTTAGGCGGGTATTAATCTTTCTTGAAGTTCAACATGCGCTGTAACGGGCGCATGGCTTTCTCAGCCAGCTCAGGGTCGACATGAATCTCATGGCTTGCGCCACCATGCTCTAGAGCCTCAGCAATGGCTACCAAGCCATTCATCGCCATCCACGGACAATGGGCACAACTACGGCAGGTCGCACCAGCACCAGCCGTTGGCGCTTCAATGAAGTGCTTGTGTGGCGACAACTGCTGCATTTTGTAGAAGATACCGCGGTCGGTGGCCACAATGAAGGTCTCATTCGGCAGCTCTTGACTCGCCTTGATCAGTTGTGACGTTGAACCTACAGCATCAGCCATTTCAACCACATGCGCTGGTGACTCAGGGTGCACCAATATAGCGGCCTCAGGATAGACCTTTTTCAAGTCTTCTAGGGCTTTGGTCTTAAATTCATCGTGCACCACACAAGCGCCCTGCCACATGATCATGTCGGCGCCGGTTTGCTTCTGAATATAGTTCCCTAGGTGCTTATCCGGCCCCCACAGAATGGTTTCGCCCTCTGCATCTAGGTGATCGACAATATCCAAGGCGATGCTTGAAGTGACTACCCAATCGGCACGGGCTTTAACCGCGGCTGAGGTGTTCGCATAGACCACCACAGTGCGCTCTGGATGCGCATCACAGAATGCCGAGAACTCTTCGATAGGACAGCCGATATCGAGCGAGCAGGTCGCTTCTAGCGTCGGCATGAGCACAGTCTTGTTGGGCGTTAAGATCTTAGCGGTCTCACCCATGAATTTCACACCGGCTACAATCAGTGTGTCAGCGTCGTGATTGGCACCAAAACGCGCCATCTCGAGCGAATCCGCAACACAGCCCCCAGTTTCTTCTGCCAATGCCTGAATCTCAGGGTCCGTATAGTAGTGGGCTACCAAAACGGCATTTTTGTCCTTCAGCAACTGCTTTATGCGCGCTATATAGGCCGCTTTCTCAGTGTCGCTTAAAGGTTTAGGTTTGGCTGGAAACGCATAATCAAGTTGATCAATCACGCGTGCTTGGATCTCTTCAGTGATACTCATGCTGCTACTTCACCACATGCAAAAAAGGTTCGGGTAGTATACTGCAAATTGGGGCTTGGGTAAAAAATCGTGGTGGGTCGTGCAGGATTCGAACCTGCGACCAATTGATTAAAAGTCAACTGCTCTACCAACTGAGCTAACGACCCACGACAAAAGAAGGGGATGATGAGAAGATTGGTGGGTCGTGCAGGATTCGAACCTGCGACCAATTGATTAAAAGTCAACTGCTCTACCAACTGAGCTAACGACCCAATCTCATCGGCTGCTGCTTATCAGCGGCAACGGCGGCATAGTTTACTTAAAATGCCGCGCGTTGCAACTGCAAATTGCAGATATACGGTGCGTTTGCTCAATTAGCGAACACTTCGCGCAAAAAACTACAGGCTTTTTACAAATTTGCTAAGCGTTTTTCAGCTAAACCCGCTGGTGTACTGTTTGGGTACTCGCTGATGACGTTCTCAAAATAGCTACGTGCCAGCTGATTTTCGCCTTGCTGTTGCGCCACAATCCCAAGCTTTAAGAGGCTATCGCCGCGCTTGTTACTGTCTGGAAACTGCTCAACAACAGCACTAAATTCTTGCTTCGCTTCCTCAAACTTACCTTCGGCGTACAAAAGCTGGCCAAGCCAGTAATGCGCGTTCGGTACGTAAGTTGAATTTGGAAACTGAGCGATGAAGCTGCGAAACTCAGGAATAGCAGCATCGTAGCGACGATCTTCCATGACTAAGCGGATAGCTTTGTCATAGGCGTCGTTCTCGCCAAGATTGCTGGAATAGTCCACCGCGCCATTCGTTGCCGCTGTCTCAGTCGAAGCGGTAGCCGCCTGAGTGTTGACTGGGGTGGCCGCTAAGCGGCGGTCAATTTCCTGATAAATCTCGCGTTGCCGTTGCAAAATCTGCTCAAGTTGATAGGCATGCTCTTCCGTTTTGCCACGTAAATCGGCCACTTCGTCCTGTAAGCTCGCCATTTGATCGAGCAACGCCATTTGTGCCGCATTACGCGCATCCATGACCCGCTCGAGCTGCTCTAAACGTTCCTCAACACTGCCACTACCTAATTTAGACACCGGTGCCTGTGCAAACACGACACCGGGGACAACAAAGGCTAGCACTAAACATAATTTTTGCATTGGCTTAACCGTATATTGCTTCATTCAAAATGGGCTTAGTAAACCAAAACACCACGACGGTTCTTCGCATACGCAGATTGCGTAGAAGCGTTCACCAATGGTTTTTCTTCACCGTAAGATACGGTTTCAACTTGGCTGGCGCTCACACCCAAGTTCTGCAAGTATTGTGCTACAGCTTTCGCACGACGCTCGCCCAAAGCAATGTTGTACTCTGGCGTGCCACGTTCATCAGCATGACCTTCAACAGTCACGGTAACATTTGGGTTTTGAACCAAAAATTCAGCGTGCTCAGAAAGCATTTGTGCGTATTCAGAGCTCACGCGCGAATCATCAAAAGCGAAGTAAACGATGTTTTCTTGGCGCAAGGTTTCCATTTGCTCAGCACGAATTTCTTCAGGCGTCTTGGCACGCTCTGCGGCATCAAGCTCAACGCCAGAGTCTTGCTGGCCTTGCTGTTGCTGCTGATTGGTTTGCTGGTTAGCTGCGTCATCGGCACCTTGGCTTGAACTACAGGCAGCCAAAGTCAACATAGGTACGGCGATAAGCAGGCTTTTTAATAACTGGTTTGCGTTCATGTCCGCGATCCTTAGTTCTCTGTTAAATAATAATTTTTAGGGTTTGTTCTATTCACAATCTAGCGTAAAAATGGCGACCAAGAAGGCGACTTCACTTCACCTTCACGG
Organism: Pseudidiomarina sp.; assembly: GCA_048267225.1. GTDB lineage: Bacteria > Pseudomonadota > Gammaproteobacteria > Enterobacterales > Alteromonadaceae > Pseudidiomarina. The sequence goes on along the minus strand of JBLWXY010000004.1, from coordinate 43,217 downwards.
GCTGGCAAACGCGCCTTAAAGCGCCCGTCTACCGAAACCAACGCCAATACTTGTTGGTTATTATGAGTGGTACTGTAAATCACCATGCTGCCATTTGGCGCTAAGCTAGGCGATTCATCCAACGATGTTTGCGTTAGGATTTGCATGTTGCCACTCGGGTAATCTTGCTTAGCAATATGATAGTTGCCTTGCGTACGATTTACCATGACCACTTGTTGGCCATCAGGCGTATACGTTCCCCCAAGGTTCTGTTCGCCCTCGAAGGTGAGTCGACGTACCTGACCTGAATCTAAATTTACGCTATATAATTGCGGTCTGCCACCCCTTTCTGAGGTGAACACCAAGGATTTGCCGTCAGGTGACCAGCTTGGCTCGGTGTCGATGGCATGGTGACGTGTCACACGCGTCATTTGCTTAGTAGCGATGTCCATCGTATAGAGCTCAGGGTTGCCATCTTTCGACAAGACCATCGCTAAAGTACGACCGTCTGGAGACCAGACAGGGCTACTGTTAATACCCCGGAAGTTGGTCATTTTTTCACGGCGCGTGGTGTAAATATCCTGAATGAAAATTTCCGGGCGCTTGTTTTCAAAGCTCACGTAGGCCAGCTTGTTACCATCTGGCGACCACGAGGGTGACATCAGCGGCTCAGGGCTACGCAACAATACTTTTTCGTTGTAACCATCGTAATCGGCAACAACCAGTTCATAAGGCTTGTCGTTGTTATGATTCACGGTAACGTAAGCGATGCGCGTCATAAAGGCGCCAGGTTCGCCGGTCATGGTCTCGTAAAAGACATCTGAAATACGGTGTGCATATTGGCGGAATTGATCGCCGTTGATGACACTGCGGCGCGCGTCAAGAATATGATCGTTAGAACTCACCAGCTCGCCACCTCGGAGCACCCGCGACCCACTAGTGATCTGGCCTCTGAGCACATCCACAATCTGGAAAGCGACGGTATAGCGATCCACAGCATAAGGCTCAATGGTCCCCACCAAAATAGCTTCAACGCCCAAACTCGCCCAACTCGGAAAGTCGATCTCTTCCTCGGAGCTTGGCATTTGCGGCATGGCATTGGTCGGAATCGGATTAAATTTACCGCTACGCATTAAATCCGCGGCAATCACCTGCGTCAGACCTTCAGGCGCTGGGCCTTCACCTAACCAACGAAATGGCACCACAGCGATCGGTCGTGCACTATCGATACCGTCAGTAATGACGATTTCGAGTGACGCCTGCGCTGGGCGATACGTCAAACTCACCACAACAGCGGTGATTAAAACAAAAGCTAGCTTTTTCATCATACTCATGGGCGTTGCTACTTCATTTGTTAGTTGAATTCAGGTGCGAAAGTTAGATTAATATCTTTCAATTCTTTAAATACATCTGGGTCATCTGATACTGGTAGTGTACCGGCTTTGAGCACAGCATTCTCAGTTGCTTTACACACTCCAGGGTCACCACTCACGCGATTGACCGAGATCACAAAGCCACTCGACGCGAGGCGAATATTGACCACGCACTGCTTACCCTGCATGGAAGTATCTGCAATTAGATTCCGCTGTATGGTCGCGGTAATCAAATTGGTATATCGAGAGATTTCGCTCTGAACCTGCCTTAGCTTAGCGGCCGAACGCGCTTCGCGCTCGCGTTCCAGTTCTTCTTGCATTTGCCGTTCACGTTCAGCGCGCGCTCGCTCTTCAGCTTCACGCTTCTTACGCTCCTCTTCCTTGCGACGCTCTTCCTCTTCACGACGCTTGCGTTCTGCTTCAGCTTTACGCGCAGCCTCTTCTTCGGCTTTCCGGCGTTTCTCAGCTTCTGCGGCTCTACGTTCAGCTTCTTTTTGTTGTTTCAGTGCTGCTTCTTTCTCTTTCGCTAAACGCTCACGCTCGGCACGTTGTTGCGCTTCAAGCTCACGCTGACGTTGCTGCTCTTGCTCACGTTGTTTCTTCGCCTGCTCGGCTCGACGCTCAAGTTCAGCAATCTCATCTTCACGCTTTTGCTCAGCCGCTCGAATAGCTTCAAGCTGCTCATTCACCTTAGCTTCATCCACCATGGCCGCTTTCACAATATCTTCTTGCGGAACAACTTCTTCGGATAAAGGTGCATCCAGTTGCACTTCCATCGCCTCTGGCGTACTAGGCGAGAACTTAAAGCCAGCAAACAGAATAATCACGACACCCAAATGTAGCGCTACGGACAACAGTAGCGGAACAGTCATTTCTTGTGGCCATGTATACTTACCTATCTTCACATGCGCCTCACTTAACTGTCTGTGTCTTCGGTCATTAAGCCCACAGACTCAATACCAAGTTGCTGCATCAAGGCCATCAATTGAATGACCTGATTGTATGACACTGAACCATCGCCTTTGACCATGAAGCGTGTTTCGGGGTCATTAATAAGCTGCGCCTGGATGCGTGCCGCAAGTGTTTCCAGTTCTAAAGGATCATTAGGGTTACCTACACCGATAGAGTTGAAAAAGTACTGCCCATCACGATTCACCGAAACCACCACTGGCGGCTTGCTATTTTCATCCAACGGCTCCGCCTGCGCATTCGGTAAATCGACCTCGACCCCTTGCGTGATCAACGGCGCCGTGACCATAAAGATAATCAGCAACACCAACATCACGTCGATGTAGGGGACGACGTTGATGTCGGAAACTGGCTTACGCCGTTTTCGATTCGACGTCATCATCATGAGGCATTACTCGCTGCTGCTTTTGGCTGAGCACTTTGACGTTGCAGAATCGCCAAGAGTTCATCCATAAAGTTCAAATATTGGTTGTCGACTTTTTCCACACGATTAGCGAAGCGGTTGTAGGCAATAACTGCCGGAATCGCGGCAAACAAGCCCATCGCCGTGGCAATCAATGCTTCTGCGATACCTGGTGCTACCATGGCTAGCGTGGCTTGTTGCACTGCCCCCAAGCCAATAAAAGCGTTCATGATGCCCCATACCGTGCCAAACAAGCCTACATAAGGACTGATTGAACCAATGGTGGCGAGCAAGCTTAAGTTGTGCTCGAGCCGATCCACTTCACGTGAGTGCACCACGCGCATGGCCCTATAAGAAGCCTCTAACACTTGCTGTTGGCTCAGTGCGGCATTGCTGCGCAAACGCGCGAATTCTTTAAAGCCAGCATAAAATAACTTTTCCATGCCATTGGCATTTTGCGCCCGCGCACCAATTTCTTGATACAACCGCGCTAAATCAACACCCGACCAAAAACGGTCTTCAAATGCTGTCGCCTGCTGACTTGCCGTTTGAATAATCTTCTTGCGTTGGAAAATCATCATCCAACCGAACACCGAAAAAGCAAGTAACATCAGCATCACTAGCTGTACCACAAAACTTGCTTCAAGAATCAACGCAGTGATCGACATTTCAGCTTGCACGCTTAAGTACCTCTATAATTTCTGTTGGCATAGGTACCGCCCGAACGGCGTCACCTGCTTCCCCTAAATTTACACAGGCCGCTTTGACCTGTGCCTGACATATGACTGTGCCTTGTTGATTCAGCACTTGTTGAGTAAACACGACCGAAGCGCGCTTCAATCGTTCGACCACAACAGTGACGCGCAGTTCATCGTTAAAACGCGCTGGCAGTAATAAATCTAACGTCACCTGCCGCACCACAAATCCAATGCGATGCGCCAACCAGGTATCTTGCTCAATACCCAAGGAGCGTAACCACTCCGTCCGCGCTCGCTCAAGGAATTTGAGATAGTTGGCATAATATACGATACCGCCTGCATCGGTGTCTTCATAGTACACGCGGATTGGCCAAGAAAACCCAGATTCGTTTGTCATAGTTGCAAGCTTTCCTTTAATTCACCGAGTTCGCAACCTTGCAGCACTCAAAGTTTATGTAAATTTTTTGCATGATTAAAAACTAGCCAGACATTTTTTTATTTAACAAATTTGACCAAACAATCGATACCTACTGTTTTTATTGATTATTTTTGGTCTTACCAATTTCGCGCCGGTTGTTATTTATTCAGTCGTTACATCGTGATATTAGTTTTTCTAATTCGAAGCGCAATTTTTCTCGTTTGAACAGATGTCCGACCTCCGTATAATGCGCAGCATATCAGTTACGAAGAGACCGGTTGTCACTTCTTCCTGTTATTGTTCCCTGGATTTAACTTCCTTGTTGTTCTGTAGTTTTTAGCCCGCTTCCCCGCGGGCTTTTTTTTGTCTGAAATTCGTTATTCGTTATTCGTTACTCGTTATTCGTGCGTTCGGCATTACGTGTAGCCCGTGGTTCTACCACGGGTCAAACCTGACGTTTTGACCATTTTCGTTGAATTCAGCGCCCCCCGTGGTAGAACCACGGGCTACGAATAACGAATAACGATTAACGATTAACGGTTTTTTCCAAGCCGAAGTGGGCGTAGGCGTGCGGCGTTGCAATGCGGCCCCGCGGCGTACGCTGCAAAAAGCCCTGCTGAATCAAATACGGCTCAAGCACATCCTCAATGGTGTCTTTCTCTTCGCCGATGGCCGCCGCAATATTGTCTAAACCGACCGGCCCGCCCATAAATTTTTCGATAATGGCCAATAATAACTTACGGTCCATGTAATCAAATCCAGCCTCATCAACGTCGACCATTTTCAAGGCTGCTGAAGCAATGGGTAAATCAATTTTGCCATTGTTTCGCACTTCAGCGAAATCACGCACCCGTCGCAACAAGCGATTGGCAATTCGTGGTGTACCGCGCGAACGGCGTGCGATTTCACGTGCACCAGCGTCATCTAAATCTAAATTTAAGTAATTCGCGGAGCGCTGAATAATGGTGGTGAGCTCAGTGACGTTATAAAACTCAAGACGCTGCACAATACCAAAACGATCGCGTAGGGGTGACGTCAATGCGCCAGCGCGGGTCGTTGCACCAATCAAGGTGAACGGCGGTAAATCAAGCTTAATGGAACGCGCTGCCGGCCCCTCACCAATCATAATGTCGAGCTGGTAGTCTTCCATCGCCGGGTACAGGATCTCTTCAACCACCGGACTCAAGCGATGAATTTCATCAATAAACAGGACGTCATGCTCTTCAAGATTCGTCAATAACGCCGCCAAATCCCCTGCCTTTTCGAGCACGGGACCAGAGGTCTGCCGTATATTCACATTGAGTTCATTGGCGACAATGTTAGCAAGGGTGGTTTTACCCAACCCAGGCGGACCAAAAATCAGCAAATGATCAAGCGCTTCTTGGCGCTGCCGAGCCGCTTGAATAAAAATTTCCATTTGCTCAACCACATGTTCTTGCCCGGTATAATCGGCAAGTTTCTTCGGCCGAATAGCGCGGTCGATAACTTCATCATCGCCCTGCGGCTGTGGCTGATTAATACGGTCCGGTTCAATCATAAAAGCCTCAAAAGACGTTTTTCGTTATTCGTTATTCGTTACTCGGGCGTTCGGCAATCTGGGTAGCCCGTGGTTCTACCACGGGTCTAACCTGACGTCTTTGACCATTTTCGTTGAATTCAGCATACCCCGTGGTAGAACCACGGGCTACGATCGAATAACGATTAACGAATAACGAGTAACGGCTCTTTCTACATGTTTTTCAACGCGGTGCGGATGAGAGCTTCGCTCGAGGCACCTTCATTTGTTTTTGCTGCCTGCGCTACCGCTTTCTCTGCCTGCGCCGGCTTATAACCCAGCGCCAACAATGCGCCGATGGCATCGTCGCGTGGCGAACTTGCAACTAGGGTTGATTGACCATCGCCTAAGTCAATTGGCGCTGCATCGGTTGCTGGTGTTGCGCTATTCCATTGCTGCAGACGATCACGCATTTCAACCACCAGTCGCTCGGCGGTTTTACGGCCCACGCCTGGCAACTTAATTAAACTCGAGACATCATCGTGAGTCACCGCTTGCACGAACTGATGCGCGGTCATGCCCGACATAATGGTAAGTGCCAACTTCGGCCCTACCCCTTGTGCTTTAATGAGTTGACGAAACAAAGCGCGCTCGGCGAAAGTGTTGAAGCCATACAACAACTGGGCGTCTTCGCGCACCACAAAATGGGTGATCACCGTAACCGGTTCACCGAGATCAGGTAACTCAAACAGACAGGTCATTGGCATTTGCACTTCATAGCCAACGCCGTGCACGTCAATCATGATCTCGGGCGGTTGCTTGCTAATAAGGGTTCCGGTTAGGCGACCTATCAACGTCCTCTCCTTGCGGTTCTGTTGCTTGCCATCAAAATGGCTTGATTACGATTATGCGCGTGGCACATGGCCACCGCTAGGGCATCTGCGGCATCGGCTTGCGGGCGATGGGTCAACTTTAACATTGCCACCACCATATGTTGCACTTGCGCCTTGTCGGCGGCACCCGTCCCAACCACAGCTTGTTTGACTAAACGCGCTGCATATTCGGCTACCGGTAAGTTGGCACAGGCAGCAGCGACAATGGCCGCGCCGCGCGCTTGCCCAAGCTTTAACGCTGAATCAGGGTTGCGCGCCATAAAGACTTGTTCAATGGCAAATTCATCAGGCTGAAACTGTGCTATAAGCTCACTCACACCATCATGAATGACCTTGAGTTTTTCGGCAAGCGACAATGGTTTACGCGGCGTGCCAGCAGCATTGATACAACCGCTGGCAATGTAGGTGAGTTGATTGCCTTGTTGGCGGATCACACCATAGCCCGTCATCCGCGAACCTGGGTCAATGCCCAGAATAATGGCCATTAGCCAATGCGCTCCAGAATATCGTCGGCGATGTCGGCGTTGTGGTAGACCTCTTGCACGTCATCAAGTTCTTCGAGCGCATCAATCAGTTTCAGAAACTTCTCCGCATCGCCTTCGTCAAGTTGTGAGCGTGTTTCGGGAATAAAACTCACTTCTGCGTGCTCCGGTGCAAAGCCTTCAGCTTGCAAGCCGTCTTTCACACTGCCAAAATTTTCCGGCGTCGTGAACACATCAAAACTACCGTCATCGTTGGTGGTGATGTCATCGGCGCCAGCTTCCAGTGCGGCTTCCATCAATGCGTCTTCGTCGGTGTCAGCGTTAAAACTCAATACACCGCGCTTATTAAATAAATAGGCGACGGAGCCGTCAGTGCCTAAATTACCGTTGTGCTTACTAAACGCATAGCGCACCTCGGATACCGTGCGGTTACGGTTATCGGTCATGGTTTCGACAAAAATAGCCACGCCGCCAGGCCCGTAACCTTCGTAGCTCAACTCTTCAACATTGTCGCCGTCAAGATCACCGCTACCACGTTTGATCGCAGTATCAATAGTGTCTTTTTTCATATTGTTCGACAGGGCTTTGTCGACGGCAGCGCGCAAGCGTGGATTGGTGTCAGGGTCGCCGCCGCCTTGGCGGGCAGCGACCACTATTTCACGGATAAGACGAGTAAAGATTTTGCCGCGCTTAGCATCCTGCGCGGCTTTGCGATGTTTAATGTTGGCCCATTTGGAATGACCTGCCATTGTGTCGCTCCTCGTTAGTCGTTGTCGTTAGCTTCCTCTGCTACCTTAACGGCAACACCCAGCTCCTGCAATGCGTCTGGATTGGCTAAGCCAGGGGCATCAGTTAGCACACAAGCTGCAGTAGTGGTTTTCGGGAAGGCAATAACTTCACGAATCGAGCTTGCGCCCACCATCAACATAACTAAACGATCTAGACCAAAGGCTAAGCCAGCGTGCGGTGGCGTGCCGTACTTCAGTGCTTCAAGCAAGAAGCCGAATTTCTCTTGCGCTTCTTCTTTGCCAATACCCAAAATTTCGAATACCGCTTGCTGCATAGCGTTGTCGTGAATACGGACAGAGCCGCCGCCCACTTCAACACCGTTCAAGACCATGTCATAGGCATTCGACAAGGTACCGGCTGGATTCGCTTTCAGCTCTTCTGGGGTTACCCCAACTGGTGCGGTGAACGGGTGGTGGATCGCATGTAAGTCGCCGTCGTGTTCTTCGAACATTGGAAAGTCGACAACCCACAACGGACGCCATTCTTCACTAACAAAGCCGTGCTCTTCGCCCACCTTCAAGCGCAACGCGCCCATGGCTTCGGCCACCACTGTTGCGTTGTCAGCACCAAAGAAAATAATATCGCCATCAGCTGCTTCGGTACGCTCAAGAATGCCTTGCAAAGCGTCATCTGGGATGAATTTCAGCACTGGTGACTGAATACCGTCACGACCAGCAGCTAGGTCATTTACTTTCAACCATGCCAAGCCTTTAGCCCCGTAAATACCGACGAAGTTAGTGTACTCGTCGATGTTCTTACGTGAAATATCGCCCGCCTTGCCTGGTACTTTCAGCGCGGCAACACGGCCTTTCGGGTCATTCGCCGGACCGGCAAAGACCTTGAATTCAACGTCTTTCAGCAAGTCTGCTACATCAACCAACTCCAGCGGGTTACGCAAATCTGGCTTATCGCTACCGAAACGACGCATGGCTTCGTGCCAGCTCATTTGCGGGAAGTCACCTAGGTCAATCTCGAGCAGCTCGTTAAAGAGCTTGCGCACCATCTGCTCAGTCACCGCCATCACTTGGTCAGCGGTCATGAACGAGGTTTCAATATCAATCTGGGTAAATTCTGGCTGGCGGTCCGCACGTAAATCTTCATCACGGAAGCATTTGACGATTTGATAATAACGGTCAAAGCCCGACATCATCAGTAATTGCTTAAACAACTGCGGTGATTGTGGCAACGCGAAGAACTTACCTTTGTGCGTGCGGCTTGGAACCAAATAGTCACGCGCACCTTCTGGGGTCGCACGGGTCAGCATTGGCGTTTCGATGTCCAAGAAGCCAGCATCATCCATAAAGCGACGCACCGCACTGGTTACCCGCGCACGGAACTGCAAATTGTGGTTCATGTTCGGGCGGCGCAAATCAAGATAGCGGAAACGCAGGCGCGCTTCTTCGCTAACGTGCTGATTAAAATCGATCGGCAATGGCTCTGAACGACTCAGAATTTCGAGCTCATCGGCCGTCACTTCAACTGCGCCGGTTGCCATGTTGGCGTTGACTTGGCTTTCAGGGCGCGCGCGCACGGTGCCTTTCAAACGTACGCAGAACTCCTGACGTAGTTTATTGGCGTTTTCAAACAGCGCCGCTTGATCCGGATCGAATACCACCTGCACCAAACCGGTGCGGTCACGCATATCGATGAAAATCAGACCACCGAGGTCACGACGTTTATTAACCCATCCACACAGGGTTACCTGTTGATCAACAAGACTCTTTTCGAGCTGTCCGCAATAATGGCTACGCATGGGAGCTTCCCTACCACAAGTTAGAATTTACAAAGCGCCACATTATAACGGACTCGCAGCAATTGTCAGTAGCGGCGACCGAATAAAAACCTCAAGTTTTGGCCCTCAGTGCGTTAAACTATGAGCATTCGATTGAATTCATAGTGTTGAAAACATGAGCAAGTTTGACAGTAAACCCGATGCGATTTTTGCCGAGCCGCTAACCCAAGTCAGTGACTTTGCCTTTGACCAACGTGTGGTCGAAGTCTTTCCTGACATGATTAACCGCTCCGTGCCCGGCTATCAAAGCATCTTACAAGGCATTCACCAACTGACACGGCGCTTCGCCCAAGCCGACAGCACCTTGTATGATCTGGGTTGTTCCTTGGGTGCGGCCACCCTCGCCATGCGCCAAGGCGCACAAGACTTAACTGGCGTAAGCATGGTCGCCGTCGACAACTCCGAAGCCATGGTCGAGCGTTGCCGCCTGCATCTTGAAGGCTACCGCAGCGCCATCCCGGTCGAGGTTAAATGCGAAGACATCCGCCATACAGCCATCAGCGATGCTTCTGTCGTGACCATGAATTTCACTCTCCAGTTCGTGCCACCGGAGCAACGTCAAGCTGTCTTGCAGACCATCTACGACGGCCTCATGCCAGGTGGCGTTTTGCTGCTCTCAGAAAAATTCAAAAGCGAAAATACGGCAATGGATGAAGTGCTCGTCGACTTACACCATGAATTCAAACGCGCCAACGGCTACAGTGAACTGGAAATTAGTCAAAAGCGTGCCGCCATTGAGAACGTTATGCGTATCGATAGCCTAGAGACACATAAGCAACGCTTAGAAAAAGTCGGTTTTAGCGCGGTACAAGTATGGTTTCAATGCTATAACTTCGCCGCATTAGTCGCGGTAAAGTGAAATGCGTTGTTCGTTATTGGTTATTGGTTATTGGTTATTCGTAGCCCGTAGTTCTACTACGGGGTATCTCGAGTTCAGCGAGCATGGTCAAAACGTCAGACCTGCCCCGTGGTAAAACCACGGGCTACGAGTAACGAATAACGAATAACGGTTCTTCCAAGAGGTTTTATGTTCAAAGATGACCTGATAGCTGTGGCGCAATCGCCACTGAGTCACTGGCTTACCCACCTACCGCAACAACTTGCGCAGTGGGAACAACAGCAACAACATGGCGAGCTGCACAAATGGCTGCGCTGCGTTGCGCAGTTGCCAAAGCTTGAGCCTGAGCAGGTGGCGCTTGGCGATACCGTAACCGTGACCAGTCGAAACGCCAGCGTAGGCGAGCAAAATCGTATTCGTGGCTTGCTGCAACAACTCACCCCTTGGCGCAAAGGCCCGTTCCACTTACATGGTGTTGAGATTGATACCGAATGGCGCTCAGACTTTAAATGGCAGCGCGTGGCACCGCATGTAGGCGACTTAACCGGGCAGCAGGTGCTTGATGTCGGTTGTGGTAGTGGCTATCACTTATGGCGCATGCTGGAAAGTGGTGCCGCGCAAGTTTGGGGCGTTGACCCAGGGCAATTGTTTATGGCGCAATTTATGGCCATACGTCACTTTATGCCGCCAGCATTACAGCAGCGCGCCCATTGGTTTCCGCTCGGGGTCGAAGATCTACCTGAATTGAAGGCCTTTGATACAGTGTTTAGCATGGGCGTGCTCTATCATCGGCGCTCGCCCATCGACTTTTTAACGCAACTCAAAGCACAGCTACGCCAAGGCGGCCAGCTCGTGCTCGAAACCTTGGTGGTTGAAGGGGATGTCAACACGGTGCTGGTACCGGGGCAAACCTATGCCAAAATGCGCAATGTCTGGTTTATTCCAAGTACGGCTGCGTTGCTGCACTGGCTCGAACGCTGCGGCTTTAAGAACGCTCGAGTGGTCGACGAAAATGTCACCGAGCTTGCCGAACAACGCGCGACAGAATGGATGACGGGCCAATCGCTCGTGGACTTTCTTGACCCCAACGACCACAGTAAGAGCATTGAAGGCTATCCGGCACCGCGCCGCGCCGTTGTCATCGCTAACAATTAATCTCGGAGCCAATAATGTCGCAGAACTACCGTCCAAAAACGACTATTGAACAATGGCGTATTCTGCAGGCAGTGGTTGATTACGGCGGTTACGCACAAGCCGCCGCAGCATTGAGCAAAAGTCAAAGCTCAATGAACCATGCGGTAGCTAAATTACAAGATACTCTGGGCGTAAAACTGTTAAAAGTGGTCGGGCGCAAAGCCGAGTTGACCGACATCGGTGAAGTCATGTTGCGCCGCTCACGGCAGCTCACCGTTTTGGTCACCGAACTCGAGCAACTCGCACTCAATCTCAAACAAGGCTGGGAGCCGGAAATCAAGCTTGCCATCGAGATGGTTTTTGATCGCAGTTTGTTACTCCCCGTGTTGCGCGAGTTTCAGCTGCATAGTCGCGGTAGTCGCTTGCTCATTGAAGATACGGTACTCACCGGATCAGTCGAAGCCATCACTGAGCAACGCGCCGATCTGGTGATTTCCCATCAAGTCCCCAAAGGCTATGTCGGCGAGCCCATCGCTCAGTTTCAAATGCAGCTGGTGGTGGGGAGCGAGCACCCACTCGCCGCCGCGACACAGCCCGTGAGCCCCGACCAGCTTAGCCAATACCTACAGATTGTGATCCGCGACACCGCGCAGAAGCCGGTAGAACAACAAGGTTGGTTAAAGGCAGAACAACGTTGGACGGTGAATAATTTTAATGAAGCGCTGCAGCTGGTTGAGGCTGGCATCGGTTTTTGTTGGCTTCCGCCGTTTATTACACAGCACAGCAATCAGTTTACTGAGTTAGAACTCGCTGGCAGTTCGCACCGTGCCGGGACGACGTTTTTGGTGCTCCCTAAAGACGAAAAAACCGGGCCTTGCGCCCGGTTGTTATACGACATGTTGGTGAGCGAACTCACCAACAGTAAGTCTTAAAGTTTATCTTGCTTAACTGGCTCGTTGGCATTGATCGCCACGTGCTCAGGGTCCGGTTGACCTGCCAAGGCTTCCCATTTGCGTGTTTTCAACGCTAAGAAGAACACGACGACACCAACACCGACACCAAACAAGGTGATCTGCATGTACATATCAGGCATGGTCGAGGTGTTCTCTGGGTCAAGATTACCCGCAATCAGACCTGCTAGCAGGCTACCAATCGAGTAGGTTAATACGAAAATACCCATCATCTGACCCGCCATACGGCGCGGCGCTAGCTTACTTACCGCACTCAGTGCTACTGGGCTCAAGCACAGCTCACCGACCGTGTGCAGGAAGTACACCGCCACCAACCAGTTTGGTGATACTTTCATACCCGATGCTGCCGCTTGTGAGGCAAAGAACATCAAGATGAAACCGCTCGCCATAATGATCAAACCTAACGCACTCTTGAAGCCATACGAAGGGTTAATCATGCGTTTGGTCAGGTTGACCCACAACGCCGCAAAGAACGGTGATAAGGCAATTAAGAAGCCTGAGTTCAGCATCTGGAACCAAGTGGTCGGAATTTCAAAGGTTCCTACCATACGATCGGTGAGGTCACGGGCGAACAGGTTCAATGACGAACCGGCTTGCTCGAAGCCTGCCCAGAAGCAGATAGAGGCAATACACACTAAGAACAGTGCGCCTAAACGCTTGGCCTCGTTCTTGGTCAGCTTGCCGAACAAGAAGATGCTCAGGTAATAGACAAAGAAAACAATGGTCGCTGCCGCAGCAACATACTGGGCAATCGCAACTGGGTCAATGGTCATAGCGCCAGTCGAAGTCGCGACAAACACCACACCTAGACCCACTAGGAAAGCAGTAATGATCATCCAGCTCAAACGACGGCCGTTATCTGATAATGGCTTTGGTGCTTCTTGGCCAACAGAACCAAGCTTTGGCAAGGTCATGCGGTACTGTACCAAGCCGAAAAACATACCGACAGCCGCTGCGCCAAAGGCCCAGTGCCAACCGACGTTTTCCATCAGGTAGCCAGTAACCAAGTAACCAATCAATGAACCAATGTTGATACCCATGTAATACAGGGTATAACCTGCGTCACGGCGGTCATCACCATCGTCATAGAGCTGGCCTACAAGGGCACTGATGTTCGGCTTCAACATGCCGGTACCCAGTACCACCAGAATTAGACCAAGAAAGAACGACGTGTCGGATGGAATGGCCAAGACAATGTGACCACACATGATCACAATACCGCCATACCAAGTGGCACGTTGACCACCAATCAAGCGGTCAGCAATCCAACCACCAGGTAGGCCCATGAAGTAAACCGCACCGGTATACAAACCGTAGATTGCCGTAGCAGTTGCCACGTTCATGGCCAAACCGCCATCTTGTATGGCAGCGGTCATAAAGAGTACAAGTAGCGCGCGCATGCCGTAGTAGCTCATGCGCTCCCACATTTCTGTAAAGAACAAGGTCTGCAGGCCGGCCGGCTGGCCGAAAAACCCGTTGTCCTGTTGTAAGTTATTCTTAGGTTCCATACCTATTCGCCTTCACTCGTTTATCGTTATAGTGTTGTAAAACCGTATTACCCTACCTATTTCGCGTGAAAAAGGAAATAGAAAGCGACCAATCGCAAAAAGAAAAGGAGGGATGAACCCTCCTTGTTTAAAGATTAAGCAACCGACTTGCGTGAATGACTTACGCGAGAGACTTCAGCCAGTCTTTCATGGCTGGGCCTAGGTCGGGGTGACGCAAGGCGTGCTCGACAAAGGCTTGGGCGTAACCCAGCTTGTTGCCGCAATCGTTGCTGCGGCCTTTCATGTAGTAGGCATTCACCGTCTGCCGTTCCAGTAACATCGCCATCGCGTCAGTCAGTTGGATTTCGTTGCCAGCACCTACCGGCGTGCGTTCAAGCAATTCCCAAAGCTCGGCTGGGAAGACATAACGGCCGACCACGGCAAGGTCTGATGGCGCTTTGCCCACCGCAGGCTTCTCCACCAGTTGCTTGATCGGAGCTTGTTCTCCAGGCGCGAGTTGACTGCCGTCAATGTCGGCAATACCGTACTGATCGACTTTAGCATGCGGCACTTTTTCGACCATCACTTGGGCTGTGCCAGTTGCGTTGAAGTTGCGCACCATCTCGGCCAAATTATCGCGCTTCATATCGCAACTCGATTCATCGACCAGCACATCAGGTAACACCACCGCAAAGGGTTGATCATCAATCAATGGTCGCGCACAAAGAACAGCGTGCCCCAAGCCTTTGGCGACACCCTGGCGCACATGCATGATGGTTACGCCGGGCGGTGTAATGGCTTGGACTTCGGCCAACAATTGCCGTTTCACGCGCGTTTCTAACGTGGTTTCCAGCTCAAAACTGGTGTCGAAATGGTTCTCTATCGAGTTTTTACTCGAGTGGGTCACCAAAATAATATCCGTCAGCCCCGCCGCTGCACACTCTTCAACAATAAATTGAATCAGCGGGCGATCCACTAGTGGCAGCATTTCCTTTGGAATTGCTTTGGTGGCGGGTAACATCCGTGTACCGAGTCCGGCAACGGGAATGACGACTTTTTTTACCATGTCATCGCTTCCTTGTTTGGTTTTAATCGAATTGGTCGTAGAAGTCGTCGCCTAAATCTTCAGGCTCACTTGGATCGACTTCTTCGGCTGGCGGATTGCCATCATACACTTTGTTGCGCCAGCTCTGGAAGTAGGCTTCACGAACAAAACTATAAGGGTCGAGGGAGTTTTCCATCAAAGCTTCTTGTTCTTGCAGACGCAAACGTAATTCAAGGGCTTTAATGGCGACGCGAGCAACACTCACGGGAGTGTTGAGGTCATCCAGCGGAAAGTACCAACCGTCTACCAAGTCACCACCGCGGTCAACGGGCACCGTTGGCCCCATGGCCGGTAACATCACATAAGGGCCATCACCTACGCCCCAGGTCGCTAGGGTTTCACCAAAGCCCTCTTCGCGACGATTCAAGCCCATTTTGTCGGCAACGTCGAAAATCCCCACCACACCAACGGTACTATTAATGAGAAAACGCCAGAATGAAACACCAGCATCCTTAAACTTACCTTGCAGCGTATTGTTCACGAGGTACGACGGCTCACTGAGGTTTTCCGCAGCATTAAGCATGCCGGTGCGCACCGGTTGCGGGATCTTGCCGTAGGTGCGGGCAACCGGCCAAAGTACGTTCTCATCAAGGGCTTCGTTAAAGTCCCAAACGTCACGGTTGACCTCTTCAAATGGGTCTCGCGGGTCGGCATAAGGATCATCAGGCGCGGTCGCACAACCGCTTAAACCCAACACCGCCAACGCTGCAACTAAATACTTTTTCAAGCGACTCTCCTTGCTTAGTCTTGGCCTAAGGCTTGTGCAATAACCAGTGTCACTTGCCCATTCGCCTGTGCATCTATCACCTGCGCCTCAGCAGCTAAATCACCAGGCGCAATTTCAATTCGATCGTCCGTGGAAATACGTGCCTCGACCTGCCAACGGTTCAACTGACTCAACTTATAATCCGGCAACATGGCCTGCGCATCCGACAAGGTCACGGTTACGGGAAAGTCGGTCACGGCTTGGCGCACTACTGCTGCCGGCATAGGCGCACCGTCGACGGCTTTCACGAACACAAATAATGTGGCGTCTGCAGGCACCCGATCGCGTAAGTGATCAGCAAGGGTCACTGTTACCCTGAGTTGCTGCTCGCTCGCCATGAGTTGTGCTTGCGCGTCATCTAGTGCTTCTTGCACGGCCTGATAGCGCGGATCATCCGCCGCCATAAGTTGAGTAAGCAACCGCCACGCCTGCACCGCTTGCTCATAGTCACCGCGCTGATAGGCAACAGCACCAGTCAACGACAAGGCATCGACGTTCTGTGGCTCTACTTGCAGTAGCTCGGACAAGAGCCGTGCCGCAGTTTGCAGTTGCTCTGCCCCACCTAGATTAATCAAGAGCTGCGCATAGCCAAGCAAAATACCCGGCCGCTGCGGTTCTAACTTATATGCATGAGCATAGGCCTCTAACGCCTGTTCATAACGCTGTAATGCGGTCGCTGCACGTGCATAGAGCATCCATGTTAACCCATCGCCGCCATCTTCTTGTAAACGTTGACGCAAACCTAACGCAAATAACTCCAGCTCTTGTTGCGTAGGTGCGCTTTGCTGGTTATTCAGCACTTGCTTGGCCAGCTCTGGCAGTGCCCGGCGCGCGTCATCGGCGTGCTGCTGTTGCTGCCAACTGCCGAAGAGCCCATAACCCACCACAGCAAACACCACAATAATCACCGCAGGTAACCAGATGCCACGCCCAATGGCGTGCTCTTCAAGTTGTTCAAGTTCCGCGTTCTCGCTCACAAAGCGCTTATCCAGCTCACGTTCTGCGGCTTGTAACGCGTGATCACTCAACAAACCATCGGCATGTTCTTGGGCGAGTTCAAGCTTGCGCTGCTCATACAATTCGCGATTGACATCCAGCCGCGAACGCCGTTGCGCTTTTTGCCGAACACCGAAAAACAGCACCAAAGCAAAGGCAAGCAAAGCCAAAATGAACATTACCAGGAGCATCAACCAGTTCATGATGGGTCATCCTTCTTTGTTTGCGTTTGCAGGGCCGCGAGACGTTTACGCTCTTCGTCGCTAAGCTCGACTTCGCTGCTGCGTTGCTGCCGCACGCGGAAGAGAATAACAAGACCACCAATGGCCAGCACCGCAATCGGTCCCCACCACAAAATACTGGTCACAAAGGTTAGTGGTGGCTGGTAGTGCACGAAGTCACCGTAACGCGCCACCATAAAATCAATCACTTCTTGCTTGGTCGCGCCCTCTTTCACCATAAAATAAGTGCGGTCACGCAAGTCTCGCGCAAGCTCTGCGTTGGAATCTGCAATACTTTGATTCTGGCACTTAGGGCAACGTAACTCATTGATAAGTTCATTGAACAAGGCTTCCTGCGCCGGCTCATCAAACTGATAGGCTTCGAGGTTTTGACTATAACTTGGCGTCGCAAAGCTCAGTAATGTGAGAACGAAACTCGTGGTCAATAAAATTCGTACGAATGCCTTACTCATTGCTCATTCCCCTTCATCGCCGTCGCATTTTCATTGAGCAAAGCGCGATAACGCTGACCTAGCTCACCACGCCACACACGCTCATTCACATCGCCTACGTGGCGGTAGCGAATGCGCCCTTGCGCGTCGATCAAAAAGGTTTCAGGGGCCCCGTAAACGCCAAACTCAAGGGCAACATTGCCATTAGCATCGAACAGGTTTACACGGTAAGGGTCACCCAAGGTATTTAACCAATTCACGGCTTTATCGCGCGAGTCGTCTTTGTAATTGAGCCCAACAATAGGCACACCCTCGGCTGCCAGTTTGTTCAGGTATTCGTGCTCGGCACGGCAGGTTGGACACCAGGTCGCCCACACATTCAACAGCATCGGCTCGCCTTGCAAAACAGCCTGTGTATGCGTGCGTTCCGGTTGATAGAGGTCGGGCACATTAAACTGTGGTACCGGCTTCCCCACCAACGCTGAGCTTAGCTCGGTCGGATCCGAAAATAAGCCGCGCAGCAAAAAACCTACTAACACCACAAAAGCGAGCAGAGGTAACAGTAATACTGCCCAGCGCCAGTTCGTCGTCATGCTGTGCCTCCGGCTTTTTTCAACGCACGATAGCGCTTATCACTAATCGCCAAGGCGCCGCCCAAGGCCATCAATAAGGCTCCGCCCCAAATCCAACGAATAAACGGCTTCACATATATGCGTACTGCCCATGCATCGCTGTTTTCTAGTGGCTCGCCAAGGGCGACATACAAGTCGCGCGTGAGCCCTGCATCAAGCCCAACTTCGGTCATGCTCATGCGTTGCACTGTATAAAAACGTTTCTCGGTCACCAGGTCGGTAATCTTGCGTTCACCTGAATACACTGAAAACTCAGCATGGTCAGTAATGTAATTCGGGCCCTGCTGTTGGCTGAGCACATCGAACTGGAAGCGATAGCCTTGCACCACCACACTGTCGCCTGGCGCCAGGCGGACATCACGCTCAATCTCATACTGACTAACTGCAGCAATACCAATCAAAGTCACCGCGAAGCCTAAATGCCCAAGCACCATGCCCCAATGGCTGCGCCCAAGTTTGGTTAAGCCCGCAAGGCCTTGCTTGCGCTGCTGTACTCGTTGGCGTAATTCGGTGACCAGCGTTAGCGTGATCCACAAGCTCATGACCAGTCCTAACACCGCCATGGCCTTCACTTGCTCGGCTAAGATTGCTGGCAAGGCGTAACCTATGCCTAAAGCTAAAATCACTGCCAAAGCTAAGCTATTGCGCAGCGGCTGCAGCTCTTGCCGACGCCAGCGGAACAATGGCCCGAGGCCCATTAACAGCACAAAGGGCACGATCAGCCAGGTAAACATTTGATTAAAGAACGGCACGCCAATGGATATCGAGCCTAAACCAAGTTCTTTGTGCACCAACGGCAACAAAGTCCCCAGCAGCACCACAAGCGTTGCTGCGACCAACAAAATATTATTGCCGAGCAGCATGACTTCACGCGATACCGCCTCGTACTTAGTGTGGCTTTGCACTACGCCAGCGCGCAAGGCAAACAGTAATAAAGAGCCACCAATAACCACGGCTAATAAACCTAGAATAAACAAGCCACGAGCAGGGTCAGTGGCAAAAGCATGCACTGAAACGATAACCCCAGAGCGCACTAGGAAAGTACCGAGCAAGCTTAAGCTAAACGCCGAAATGGCCAACAACACAGTCCACGATTTGAACGCGCCGCGTTTTTCTGTGACCGCCAAACTATGAATCAATGCGGTACCGACGAGCCACGGCATAAAACTAGCGTTCTCAACGGGGTCCCAGAACCACCAGCCACCCCAGCCAAGTTCGTAATAGGCCCACCAACTGCCAATAGCAATACCCACCGTTAGGAATGACCAAGCGGTTGTCGCCCAAGGGCGCGACCAACGCGCCCAAGCAGCATCCAATTTCCCCGTCATTAAGGCTGCAATAGCAAAAGCAAAGGCCACCGAAAAGCCCACATAGCCCATGTACAGCAACGGTGGATGAATAATCATGCCAGGGTCTTGTAAGAGTGGGTTTAAGTCTTGGCCATCGACGGGGATCCAGGGTAAAGCCCGATCAAACGGATTCGATACCGACAACATAAACAAGTAAAAACCAATACTGATCATGCCGAGAATGGCGAGTACACGTGCCATCATAGTCACCGGCATGCGTCGCGAGAACATTGCGACCGCAGCAATCCACCCCGCTTGCATCAGCATCCATAGCAAGAATGAGCCTTCGTGTGCGCCCCACACTGCGGTGATGCGGTAGGCTAGGGGCAACTGGGTATTGGAGTTCGCCGCAACATAGGCAATACTGAAGTCATTGACCACAAAGCCCCATGTGAGTGCCGCATAAGCGATTGCGGTAAATAAAAATTGCCCATAGGCCAGCGGGCGCGCCAGTAACATAGCGCCACTGTGGCCTTTGTAGGCCCCCCATAACGGGTAAACCGCGAGTATCAGCGAAAAGCCTAAGGCCAACGCTAAAGCAAACTGACCAATCTCTGCAATCATTGGTCACCGCCCTGCTGATCATAAGCACCTGAAGTATTAGGATTGACGTGCTTAATACCTTTCATTTGCTCGGCCAGCTCTGGAGGCATGTATTCTTCGTCATGCTTAGCTAAAACCTCCGAGGCTTTCATCACCGTAGGTTCGACCATGACACCCTGCGCGACAATGCCCTGACCCTCACGAAACAGATCGGGCAAAATACCGGTGTATAGAATCTTCACTTCAGGCCCGGTGTCAGTTACACGAAACTCTACTTCGAGTGTCTCAGGATCGCGACGTACCGAACCTTCCACAACCATACCGCCAATCCGCAAGCGTTGACCTACTTCAGGTTTGACGGCAACTTTGCCCTTACCCTCAATGACTTCGCTCGGGGTATAAAATAAATCGATGTTTTGCGACAAAGCATACAAAATAATGCTGAATGCAACGGCCACACCGGCAATTAAGCCAAGTGTCCAAGTTAAGCGTTTCTTACGTCGGGGATTCATTGCCATCAGGATACCTCTTGCTTCCGTCGTGCCAGCCGTTGCTGCCGTTGTTGTTCCTGCGAGAACTCGCGCTGCAACTTAGTGCGCGCGCGCAAACCTTGTACGACTAATACACCAAGTGCTAAAAAGCTGACGCCAAACGCCAACCAGACGTATAAGCCATAACCGCCCATTTCAATGAAAGCTTGCCAACTATCAAACTGCATTAGTTTTGCTCCACTCTCGTTGCGACTGAATCAGCAAACACGTGCTTCACCCACGGGCGCCGTAACTCTTGCCGTAGAATCTCAGTGCGCATGCGCTGAAAAATCAGCGCTGCGGCTAAAAATGCGAAGCCAAGAATACAAGTGAGCAGCGGGAATAGCATACTGTTTGCCATGGGTGGACGCTCAAACACGGTCAAGGTCGCTCCTTGGTGCAGCGTATTCCACCATTCAACCGAATACCGAATAATCGGAATGTTGATAACCCCAACCATGGCTAAAATACCGGCAGCTTTTGCCCCTGTGCGGTTATCGCTAAAGGCATAATAAAGCGCCAACACACCAATATAGAGAAACAGTAAAATAAGCTGTGACGTGAGTCGCGCATCCCACTCCCACCACGTGCCCCACATAGGTTTACCCCATACAGCACCGGTAAATAACGCGATAAACGTAAACACTGCACCGACAGGTGCAATGGCGGCAATGGCCCAGTCGGCCATTTTCAATTGCCAGACACGACCAACAAAAGCGGCGATAGCTAAACTAACGTAGATACTCATCGAGAACATCGCCGATGGCACATGAATGAAAATAATCCGGTAGCTGTCACCTTGCTGATAGTCCGCGGGCGCAAATACCAGCCCCCAAACCAGCCCAACACCTAAAATGATCGCCGCAGCGCCAACTGTCCACGGCAACCAACGCCCCAACAGATGGTAAACGGTTTCAGGTTTTGCGTACGGATGTAACCAGCGCCACATGTTAATTCACACTCACTCGAATTGAGGCTGCTACCGCGAATGGCGCCAACAGCAAAGTTAATAAACTTAAGCCTGCCAATAGTAACACTTGCGGCCACGCAGCTGTACCCACCAAAGCCGCTTCAACAGCGCCACTGGCGAAAATCAGTAAGGGGATAAACAACGGCAGTAGTAACAAGCTTAAAAGCGCGCCTCCACGGCCTAAACTTACCGTAAGCGCCGCGCCTATTGCGGTAATTGCACTTAAAATAGGCGTTCCCACCAGTAACGTTGCCATTAACGTACCCCAACCAGCGAGCGGTAGTTTTAATAATAACGCGCAGAGTGGCGCAAGGATCACCAAAGGTAAGCCGCTTAACAACCAATGCACGGCAATTTTACCAAAAGCGAGCAACGGCAAAGGCTGCGGTTGTAGAGTAAGTTGTTCCAGCGTGCCATCCAAATAGTCTTCGCGGAATAGCCGCTCGGAGCCTAATAACGCTGAAAGTAATGCCGCAACCCAAATTACCCCAGCGGCGATACGGCCTAAAATATCAGGCCCGGGTCCGACCGCCAATGGGAAAAGACTGACCACAATTAAGATGAAGAGCAACGGATTGAGAATATCGCTACGCCGGCGCATGACCACCATAAGGTCGCGGCGCATCACCGCCGTCAGCACTTGCCAACTGGAAGCTTGATTCATAGCTCGCCCCCTTTAATGCGTAGCCGTTTGAGCTGCTCTGGTTGCCAAGTGAGGGCTTGATGAGAGGTCATAACAATAGCGCCACCCGCTGCCGTATGTTGAGCGAAACGCTGTTGCAGCAAGTCAATGCCGCGGGTATCGAGTGCCGTAAACGGCTCATCAAGAATCCACAACTGCGCCGCGCTATACCACAAGCGCGTTAGAGCAATACGACGCTGTTGGCCCGCCGAAAGCTGCCCTGCGGGCAAGTCTTCGAGCCCCAACAAACCAACAGTTTCGAGCAACTGCCAAGCATCAACCTTGGTCGCGCCAGCCAATTGCGCCTGCAAACGCACATTTTCGAGGGCCGTCAACTCGGCTTTGACAGCCGCTTTATGGCCCATAAATAAGGTCTGCTGCCGCCATTCCTGAGAGTTTTGCAGATGTTCGGGAAAAAAATGGATGGTACCGGCTTGAAGTTCAACTAAGCCGACAATAGAGCGCAACAAGGTGGATTTGCCGGCTCCGTTCTCGCCTTCAATATGCAGCACTTCGCCAGCCTTAAGAGTAAAGCTGAGATCAGCAAAAAGCGTGCGACCGGCACGCTGCGAGGCGAGCTGTTGTACTTCTAACAGTGTCGACATAGTGATAGGCGTTAAGCTACCGAGGCAATCGTAAAAAATTGCCTCGATAGTACCACAACTTCACGCAAATCGGATCAGTTAATCTCGAGCAAGGTGTCTTGCCGCACGTCAGCACTGATTGCCGAAACCGTGAAACTTGGTGGCGTGTAGGTGGCTGTGCCACTACTGTGCAGGAAGGTCACCGACAAACTCGTGCCAGCCCGAATGCCGTCGCATGAATAGGTCGCGTTGTTACCAAGTCTATTGACATTACAGACCACGTTGTTGTTCGACGTAGTGATGGAAATACCGTTTAGATCTGGATTCTTACAGTCCTGCCAGCCTTTATTTTTCGAATACGCAGTACAATTAATGTCACCAGTAATTGCATAAAGTGCAACATCATCGTTATCTGATGCGACCACAGTCACATCTAGCTCACTTTGGAATTGACCTGATTCATTAGGGTGAGTAGGTTGGCTGTCTAAAATGCTCGCATTACCTTCTCGAGCAGAAGTATTAATGGTCGTGGTTCCACCGCTTTCGGTAATAACTAAGCCACGGCTGTAGACACCATAGTAGTTGTTTTCGGGATCAACGATAGTTTCAATGTCTTCATTGTCAACAGTCGCAACTGAAGGATTCGACGACTCCCAATCCGCCAACAAAGTTAAGTTAACCTCATAAAACGGTACTTTCGAAATCCAATCCTCATCGCCGTTTTGTATCGCATCAATCACGGTAGTCTCATGCGACTGCGTCATATCATCTAAATAAATCGCGCGCGCAATCATTTGATACGCCCCCGGAACCACCTCAACATCACGGTCGTCCGGCGCAGCCGGTAACGCTTGACCCAGTACCGCCGCTTTGACGGCTTCTCGTACATAGTCCACATATGCGCCGCTGGTTGCCGCGTTTACTAAATAATCAGAACTCATTACCGTTAGCGACTCAAGCTGCCAGTCTGGATACAAGACATAGTAACCATCGACACGGCGTAAACGACAAGACTCGTCGTAAAGGTCACCGTTTCCAGCAGGATACAATATGCCATTTACATTCCGAAAATGTCGATGATTACCACCATTTAATATTCTGAAAAATGAGCTCTCGGGGCGATATACATTTCCGGCATTTGCCATCTCATTGCTATCGTGATGGTCACGACAGCAAATATCACATAACTCGGGTTGATCCTGATCCGCCACCTGTCCAATTGTTTTTCGTGTTGTTTGAGAGCCGTTCGGATCAAGAACTAAATAGTCGCCCTCTAGTATCAGCCGCGCTGGCGTTTTTCCTGTTTCTGCCATGCCAACCATTTGGCACGAACAATTTACCGTAACAAAGTCCTCGATACGCTGTGTTTGTGTCGCTTCATTGTAAGTGACCGTATCGAATGATACTTGCAGCTTATCCCCTCTGCGCATGACCTCTGGCGTCGGTTTGGTGGTCTCTTTGACTTGATAAGCCGCGGCATTATCATCTTCGGTTAGACGAACGGCGATAACTTCAGGAGCTGCGCCAGGATTGTAGGTCACGCTAGGCTGTTGGCGTGGGTTGGGTTGCGTCACTACTAAGCCGCCATCGCGCGATTCAATTTTGCTAAACCACGCTTCCATATCCAGTGACTCGGCATCACCAGCCCGTTCGGTCCAGGCCACTGAAACTGTCACAAGCTTAGTATCAGCCTCGGGTGGGAGTGGATCGGGCGCATTTGGATCTGCAGCAGTGACCCAGCCACCGGCACTCCAATAACGATCAGCCACAGTCCAATCCAAGCTAAAGGTTTTTCCTTCGCGATCCACAGTGTCCGTACCTGTGGCTAAGTTGGCGTATTCAATAAAACGCAACTCTTCAATTTTTTCTTGCGCCAACTCCATCGCCGCCGTGCGTTCAGCGGCCCGTGTTGACGATTGAATAAACATCCGCTGCAGGCTCACAAGTCCGGCAACACCTACGGCGATGATTACTAGTGCGACCAACACCTCAACAAAGGTGAAGCCGCGGTTCTTGCTGCGATTAGAAATCATGCCAACTTCCTCCTACGCGGTAGAGTCGACGAAATTCGTCGTTCACCACCACATTCCGTAATACATCTAAGCTGTAGCGCACGGTCAAACTACCATTGGAGAGCTTAGGAGCTTGGCTTGCCATCACTGAGCCCTCGACATACGCATTACCATTCAAAGTAATATCGTACTGGGTATTATTGCCAGGTGTATTGAACTGGAAAGCCAGACCATAAAGCACCACGCTGCCGTTCATCTTAAAATCACCGTCTTGAATGACAATCAGGGCCGGAGAGGCACTCGTGCCGACATTATTACTCGGCATATCACAGGAACCTTCGATCCAAATGAGGCCCGTAGAACTTGGTCCAAGCGTGTCACAATTGGGCAATATTTGATTGGCCATATCGCGTAAATCTTGCCAGTTGTCTTCCGGCACACCAAACAAATAATCGAGTAAATCATCTGGGAAATTAGGATCGTTATCGAGTATGTCGACGCCATGTTCGCCCCGTTCACTAAGGGTCTGGCTATCGCATACACCGTTATCAAACTCCCACTGACCGCAGGTTGAGCCCGAGCCATTCACATCCACATCGTCGCTCGTCCAAATTGACAATGGCACACCATCACCGCCGCCATTAGGGTTGGCTACCACCGAAAAGTTACCCGACACATTCACCCCGCCCCTAATCGCCAGCGGCACATTCGGTCCGCCGCGCACCAGCGACATCACGATTAACTCTTGATGGGCCCGCTGCGTCGCTGCACCGTCGGCAGAATTTGCGACAATATCAACGTTGACGACATCGACATTACCGCGCGGCGTATTGGGGTAATTCACATTGGTAATGGTTGCCGTGTAGTTGGCGCCGGCAATAGTGCCGTTAATGGTGCGGTCAAGATTGTTTCGGTCAGCGTCAATTTCTTGAATCGTCTGCTCTAAAGCCGCGTCGGCTACAATTCGCGCCTCTTGCATGGCCAAATGATTACGCATGATGCGCTGTTCTTGGGCTTTAAACTTAGCCGTGTACAGGGTCACCAAAATAATGATCGCCAAGAGCAGGACGGTAAGCGTGACCGTGGCGAAACCTGTTTGTTGAGTACACTTACGTTTAAAATGCATTGCGAATGACCACTTCACTTGTCATGGTACGTGTAATATCAGCATCGTCTGGCATGGCAACCTCCATAACGATAGTCACGCGTTGCTCATTGACCAAATCCACCATTTGCTCCGTGAGCGTAAACTCTAGATCGTTAACCACCAACATATCCGTGGTCGTCATGGATTGCCAACCACCGCCGTCGCAGCCTGCGGAGGCTTGACGCCGTTGGACTTGCCCAGCATTAATGCGAAAGCCAAAATTCTCCGCCGCGCCATCATGGTTGCCATCAGCATCTTCATCATAGCTGAACATAATACAGCTATTGGCAGCTTCACCCGATAACTGCGATACCACGATAGTATTGTTGAAGGCCGTACTCGCGTTGGCCGGGTCAAAAACAAGCTCAGCGGCATCGCCACGGTAGCCCGTACGACGGAGCTCACTCACCATAAAGCCCATAACTGCCGTTGCTTCTTCATGTAACTGACTTAATTTTAGACTACGGGAATTTACCCCTAAGGTATTCGAAAACACCGCCGTCAGCGCCGCCATAAGCAACAAACCGAGCGTGATGGTGATCATCAGCTCGACAATCGATAAGCCTTTCTGACGCCCCTTTAACATGCCGGATAATCTCCAATCTCACCGCTTTCTTTACAGTAGCGCACGCGCCCAAGCACGCTCACGACGACGCGCACTTCAGCTTCAACAGCGCCACCATCATCGGTTAACTGCAACGCTGCATGCCCAGCATTTGCCTCAGCTAGACCGCGCATACCATCAAAGCGAGTATAGTCGCCCGCAGCAAAATTTGCGCTAACACTTACACCAGTATAATCGGCACCATTCACCTGACGTAGCACGCCATCAATGCTGCAGTCTTCCGACAAACATTCGCAGTCATTCACCGTCGCCACTGCGGCACACCAATTGCCACCGTCGGTATCCCACACCACAAAGCGCTCTTCGGTGGTGCGCAAGGCGTCCGAACGAGCATATTGTAATAATGCATAGGTATCTTGCGCTGCGCCCTGCAGGCGCATGGATTCAGCCATGCCTAGCATCAGTGGCACGCCTGCTCCTAAAATAATGGAAAGGATAACCAGCGTGACCAACAATTCAAGAAGTGTGAAGCCGCGTTTCACCGCTGCCCAAGGTTTTATAAGTGTTCTGCGCATTGCGAAATGGCCAAAAATAGCGTATGTATTTAGTTATAGTTTATTAAACTACAGTGTAGTGCAAAAATTCATCTTTGACGACAAGGCAAACAAATGCAAGCTAAATTAAAGCAGGCGGGAATGACACTCATTGAACTCATGATTGTCGTCGTGATCATCGGTATCATCGCTGGGATTGCTTACCCCAACTTTGTCGACTATGTGCGCGAAGCACGACGCGCGGACGCCATGGGGCAGTTGTTAACCTTGCAAATGGCACAAGAAGAGTATCGTTTGAAGAATACCAGCTACGCGGATATCGCAACCTTGGGTATCACATTAAGCAGCGATTATTACACCTTTGCGGTAAGTAATGTTGGCGCAGAAACCTACACGTTAACCGCCACTGCAACAGGTGGGCAAACCAACGATACCGGCTGCACCACCATTTCACTTAATCAAAACGACCAAAAAACGCCAGCCGAATGTTGGGAGCGCTAGGCGCGAAGTTTAAATTTCAACAACGCGCAGCTCAGGAGGAATTGAGAAGGTAATGTTTTCTTCGCGGCCGCTGCGCTCATTCACCGTTTGGCCGCCCCATTCTTGCAATCGCTTAATCACATTCTTCACTAGAATTTCCGGTGCTGAGGCGCCCGCAGTTACGCCTACACGCGCGACTTCGTCAAGCCAAGCACGGTCAATACAGCTCGCATCGTCAATTAAATAGGCTGGCGTACCCATTTTCTCAGCAAGCTCACGTAAACGGTTTGAATTCGAGCTATTGCGTGCACCAACAACGAGCAACAAATCCACTTCGGCGGCCAAGTCACGCACCGCATCTTGACGGTTTTGCGTGGCATAGCAAATATCGTCTTTGCGTGGACCTTGGATCTCGGGGAACTTCTGCCGCAAAGCATCAATCACGTCAGCAGTATCATCCACCGACAAGGTCGTTTGACTCATATAATGCAGTTGCTGCGGGTGCTTTACCTCGAGCTTCGCCACATCGTCTACCGACTCGACCAAATAAATACCACCTTCAGCGTTCGAGTACTGGCCCATTGTGCCCTCAACTTCAGGATGCCCTTGGTGGCCGATGAGCACACATTCATGGCCCTTGCGACTGGCGCGCGTCACTTCCATATGCACCTTAGTCACCAATGGGCAGGTCGCATCAAAGACTTTCAAACCACGATCTTTGGCTTCTTGACGCACCGCTTGTGACACGCCATGGGCCGAGAAAATCACAATGCTATCGTCGGGCACTTCTTCAAGCTCATCAACGAATACCGCACCTGCCTGGCGCAATGAATCCACCACGTACTTGTTATGCACAACCTCATGGCGCACATAAATCGGTGGCTCAAAAATCTCTAGCGCGCGCTCAACGATGGTGATCGCACGGTCAACACCAGCACAAAAACCACGCGGATTCGCCAACACAATATCCATAAAAACTCCAACCCTAAAACCCCGTTGTTCGTTATTCGTTTTTCGTTCTTCGTTCTTCGAACGGGTAGCCCGTGGTTCTACCACGGGGCAGGCCAAACGTTTAGCCTATGTCCGTTCAATTCAATAGCCCCCGCAGTAAACCTGCGGGCTACGAATAACGATTAACGAATAACGATTAACGGTTCTTCAAGGATTCACCTCAATAATTTCTACGGCGAAGCGGACGCGCTGCCCCGCCAACGGATGATTAAAATCAATCGTTACAAACTGTTCGTTTATTGACCGCACTATACCAGGAAGTTCCGTACCGTCCGGTTGCGGAAAGGTAAAGATCTGGCCAATTTCCGGCAGCTCAGCAAACTTTTGCGTCTCTACTTGATAATAGTTGTCTTTGTTTGGCTCGCCAAAAGCATCTTCGGGTGCCAATTCGAACTCACGCTCGTCACCTGCTTTAAGGCCGACTAAACAACTTTCAAAATTTTCGGTAAGCGAACCATCGCCCATACGAAACTTGGCCGGCTTCCCCGACATCTTGGTACTATCAGCAACCGAGTCATCGGTAAGCTTAATGGTAAAATGCAAAATCACTTCCCGACCATGTTCGATCGGTAGACGGCTGATCATGCGCTTTGCTCCTGACGTTGTTCAAAGAATGCTTCGAGTAACATGAGTACGGCACCACAAGTGATCGCCATATCGGCAACGTTGAATGCTGGCCAGTGCCAGTTGTTCACGTATACATCAATAAAATCAATGACGTAGCCGTACATTAGACGATCGATGACGTTGCCCACGGCGCCAGCCAAAATCAATGAAAAAGCTAGGTTTTGCCGCCACATACCCACCGGATTACGGCGCAACCAGACCAGCAAGATCACACTTACCGCGATCGCAAGCACGGTAAATAACCAACGCTGCCAGCCACTTTGGTCACTGAGGAAGCTAAATGCGGCGCCGAAATTCTGCACGTAGGTGAAATTCAAATACGGCATAATCTCGATGCTTTCATAAAGATCAAAAGCACTCAGAACCCACTGTTTGGTTGCCTGATCGACAATAATCAGCACCAGCGAGAGCCACAGAAACTGCAGCCCGCTAAGACGTTTTTGAATGTCTGGTTGCGATTGTTTAGGCAAAACGACGCTCCTCTCCAGCACCTTCAACGTTGGTCACACAGCGCTGACACAAAGTTGGATGCTCGCTAATAGTGCCGACTTCGGGACGGTGGTGCCAGCAGCGTTCACATTTCTCGTTAGGCGACTTGCTGACTTGCACCCACAGGCCTTTGACGTCTGTTGCCACAGCGTCATTTGGTGCTGACTCAACGGTTTCTACGTGCGTACCTGAGGTCAACAACACGAAGCGCAGTTCGTCGTCTAGGCGTTGCAACTGTGCAGCCAAGTCAGCTTGTGCGTAAAGCTTGAGTTCAGCTTGTAACGAACCACCAATAACGTCGTCACGACGCGCTTGTTCTAAGGCACGGTTAACTGCGTCACGCACCTCGAGCAATTGTTGCCAGAACGCGTTGTCTTCGTTGCTGACGCTAATCCCTTCGGCATCGCGATACCAAGACTCAGTGAATACATACTCACTGCGCGCGTTACCCTTGGCATCCTGCTGCGGCAATGCAGTCCAAATTTCTTGTGCAGTAAAGCTACAAATCGGTGCCAACCAACGCACTAACAGCTCCGCAATGTGATACAACGCGGTCTGACATGAACGCTGGGCTACGCTATCGCGCTTGGCGGTATATTGACGATCTTTAATAACGTCAAGATAGAAGCTACCCAACTCAATTGAACAGAAGTGCATGAGTTTCTGCACCACCACGTGGAACTGGTAGTTATCGTAGGCGTCGAGCAATTCTTCTTGCAGTGCCACGGCGCGAGCCACGATCCAACGGTCCATCGCCACCATATCGTCGACGGCGACGGCATGTTGAGTCGGATCAAAAGCGTTAATATTGGCGAGCAAAAACCGTGACGTGTTACGAATACGGCGATAGCTATCTGCCGAGCGCTTCAAAATTTCATCAGAAACGGTCATTTCACCGGAGTAGTCGGTGGCAGCAACCCACAAACGTAAGATATCACCGCCAAGCTTGTTCATGACTTCTTGCGGCGCCACAACGTTACCAATGGACTTCGACATCTTGCGGCCTTGGCCATCAACGGTGAAGCCATGCGTCAGTACTTGCTTGTACGGTGCTTCTTGGTACATGGCCACGCCAGTTAACAACGACGACTGGAACCAGCCACGGTGTTGATCTGAACCTTCCAAGTACAAGTCAGCAGGCCATTGCAGACCCGGAGTTTTATTTAAAACTGCCTCGTGCGTAACGCCGGAATCGAACCAAACGTCGAGTGTATCGGTAACTTTGCGGTACTGGTCCGCTTCATCACCCAACAACTCTTCTGGCTCAAGGTCAAACCAAGCCTGTACACCGTCTTTTTCGACGCGTTTCGCCACTTCTTCAAGTAACTCAAGAGTACGCGGGTGCAGTTCGTCATTGTCACGACGCACAAACACGGCAATCGGGTTACCCCAAGTACGTTGGCGTGAAATACACCAGTCCGGACGCCCATCAACCATACTTTCGATGCGGCTTTGGCCCCATTCCGGCACCCAGCGTACACGTTTAATTTGCTCCAGTGCTTTAGCCCGCAAACCTTGCTTATCCATGCTGATAAACCACTGCGGCGTAGCGCGGAAGATAATCGGCGTTTTATGGCGCCAGCAGTGCGGGTACGAGTGGTTGTAAGCTTCGTGATGTACCAAGCGACCGTTGTCTTTCAGCGCCTCGACGATGTTAGCGTTGGCCTTCATCACGTGCTGGCCGGCAAACATTGGTGTGTCGTCTTTGTAGACGCCATTGTCACCCACAGGGTTATACACTTCGATGCCGTAGCGTTGACCGACTAAGAAATCGTCAACACCATGGCCTGGCGCCGTATGCACACAGCCGGTACCCGACTCGGTGGTTACATGCTCACCCAAAATCAGTGGCACTTGCACGTCGTCGAACAACGGATGCTGCACTTTCATGTTTTCCAGTGCCGCGCCTTTGGCAAAGCCGAGCTTGTGATAATCATCGATATTCCAGCGCGCCATTGCCGACTCAACCAATTCATCGGCCAACACAAAACGTTGCGCCGGACGTTCGTCAGTTGCCTCGACCTGCACCAAGGTGTAGTCAAGGGATGGGTGCAATGAAATCGCGCGGTTGGCCGGAATGGTCCATGGCGTGGTGGTCCAAATCACCACACTAACCTCGCCTTCGCCTTGATGCCCTTCTGGATGATCAAAAGCCGCAACTAGTTGCGCTTGGTCCACCGCCAAAAAGTCGACGTCGATCGCTGGTGAACGCTTATCTTGATACTCAACTTCAGCTTCCGCCAATGCTGAACCACAGTCAGTACACCAATGTACCGGCTTAAAACCCTGTTGCATGTGGCCATTGGCAATGATTTTGCCTAACGCGCGAATGCTATCGGCTTCTTGCTTAGGGTTCATGGTCAAATAAGGATTGTCCCAATCGCCAAACACACCAAGACGTTTAAAGTCTTCGCGTTGTTGTTCAACCTGGCCCATCGCATAGTCACGGCATTTTTGACGGAACTCAGCAACCGAGAGCTTCTTGCCCGGCTTGCCATGCTTTTTCTCGACCTGCAACTCAATCGGCAGACCATGGCAGTCCCAACCCGGCACATAAGGGGCATCGAAATCGCTCAAAGTCTTCGCTTTAACGATCACGTCTTTCAGAATTTTATTAACCGCATGACCGATATGGATCTGACCGTTCGCATACGGGGGGCCGTCGTGCAAAATAAACACTGGCTTACCCGCTTTCGCAACGCGCACCTTGCCGTAAACGTCATCGGCATACCACTGCTGCAACATTTGCGGCTCGCGCTGAGCCAAGTTGCCACGCATCGGAAACTCGGTTTCCGGTAAATTCAGCGTGTGTTTATAGTCGGTCATTGTTTGGGTTCCTTTTTCGAGGTCTTTTGTAGCCCCGTGGTTTAGCTCAATATTTAAGATCTAAATGCGTTATTCGTTAATCGTTATTCGTTGTTCGCTATTCGAGCGGTAGCCCGTGGTTCTACCACGGGTCAAGCTCTACGTTTCGACCATGTTCATTTTTTTCGGTAATACGAATAACGATTAACGAATAACGATTAACGCCTTTGCTTCCTCAGCGTCGGCTTCGATTTGTTGCTTCAGCTCGGCAAAATCGGCGAACTTTTGTTCGGCGCGAATAAAATGCGTCGGTACAACTTTTAACTGCTTACCGTATAAATCGCCACTGAAATCGAACAGATGCACTTCAAGCTGCATACGCTCACCGTTTAGCGTCGGTCTACGGCCAATATTAGCAACTCCTGCATGCATTTTGCCATCATTGCTTTGCGCCTGCACCGCAAATACACCCTGTAACGGAGAATGCAGGCGCTTTAACTGAATATTTGCTGTCGGGAAGCCAATCGTGCGGCCTTTTTTCTCGCCGTGCACCACACGCCCTTCGAAAGCATAGGGGCGCCCTAACATAGCTGCGGCTTGCGCAAAGTCACCCTTCTTGAGAGCTTCGCGAATGGCAGTACTACTCACCCGCTGCTGTTGTTGCCGATAACTATGGGTGTCGACCACTTCAAACCCAAGCTCGGCGCCAGCGCGTTGCAACATGGCAAAGTCACCCTCGCGCCCATGGCCAAAACGAAAATCATCGCCGACCACCAAAAATTGCACGCCGAGCTGCTTCACCAGCACTTCATCTATGAAGGTGCGCGCCGGTAAATTCGCAAACTTGCGGTTAAACTCAATGACGATATGCCGGTCAATCTCCTGCGCACGCAACGCCAGATGCTTTTCACGAAAGTTGGTTAGACGTGCTGGGGCGCGGTCAGGCTGAAACAATTCTTGCGGCTGCGGCTCAAAGGTCATTACCGTTGCTGGTACGCCGCGCGCCAACGCTTGCGACTTCACCTGCGCCAACACCGCCTGATGGCCCAAATGGACGCCATCAAAGTTGCCAATGGTGAGCACACAGCCACGGTGCTGCGCACGAATATTGTGAATTCCACGAATGAGTTGCATGTAGGCCTTGCGGGTCCGTTGCGCGAATCGTTTAACAAAGCGGCGATTATAACAGGCTGTGCAAGGGGTCACCAGACACTAGGGTGTCATTAGTACCAGTTTGAATAACTGATCACGAAGACTTTGCCGAGTCCGGATAAACAAAAGCGCAATCACCTGTTCATTATATCGGTAGATTACACGGCACTGAGATTTCGCATCGATATATTCATAATAATCATCGTAACCAAGAACCATTGCTTCTTCACAACGCGTGCAGCTGAGCGGAAAAGACTTCACTTTTGCTTCAAAGCGTCGCATTGTCTCTGCTAACCAGTCTGCAGAAGCACGAGAACCAACTTTCTTTCTCAAGTAGCTAAATTCTGCGTCAAGCTGAGCAATAAATGAGTCCGCATAATTAACTGTTGTCTTCATCAAGGGCGCCCTTTTCATCCAATCCTTTGAATAACTCGTCGCTCGATACCACACGACCCGCGCGAACGTCCTTTTCAGCTAGAGCAATCATTTTCAGCATCGCCATTTGCTCTTGCATGGCTTCGTATTGGGCAGGGTCTTGCACCACATACAGCGGCTCGCCATTTTGCGTTACCAAAACAGGCTCGTTGACATCCATAGTGGCAATTTCTTTTTTAAACCCAGAAACAGTAGTTACGCGGGGGCGTTTAACGGTGTACATGGCACGAACTCCTTGGCAGTTGGAAGAGTGTAGAGTATAGCCCAACACCACCGAAAGGTCTAAATTCAGACCAAATATAGACCACACCAAAAGCGTTCTTCGCTATTCGCTGTTTGCTGTTTGTTTAAACAAAAAGCGAACGCAGTGAGCGTGCGAACAGCGAACAGCAAACAGCGCCTTTCGATTAACGGATTTTGACGCGCAGCAGCAGTAGCGCGGCTAAAAAGATGCCGGCACCTGCGCCGACCAAGAGCGCCAACTGCCAGACCCGCGTCATAAAGTCAGCGGCGAGCCACCACTCACGGTTGGGTCCTAGATAAAGCAACAGCGCGATCATCGCGACAACTGCTAGCGTGACTTTAACTAAGTAGGTGATGGTGCCAGGGTAGCGTTTCAGCACGCCGTCGCGCCACAGGTTGTAACCCAAGAGCCCCGCATTGACGGCCGCCGACATTGAGGTGGCGATCGCCAAGCCGACATAGCCAAAAGGAATGGCAAAAATAACGTTGAATACCATGTTCGAGACCATGGCTATGATGCCGTATTTAACTGGTCGCTTGGTGTCTTGGCGCGAATAAAAACCGGTCGCTAGCACTTTCACCAGCATAAAACTCAATAACCCAGAGCCGTAGGCAAAAAGACTGTAAGAAGCCAAACGCGCATCTTCAGGGGTGAACTCACCGCGCATAAACAACACCATGAGCATGGGCTCTGCAAGCACAATCAAGCCGGCCATTGCAGGCAAGCCCAGTAGCACCACTTTGCGAATGCCCCAGTCTAAGGTGCGACTAAATTCATCGGTGGATTTATCTACATGGCGCGAAGACAAAGCTGGCAAAATAACCGTCGCAATCGCAATACCAAATAATCCCAATGGAAATTCCAGCAAACGGTCCGAGTAGTACAACCAACTAATTGAACCACTCATCAAAAACGACGCAATAAAGGTATCGAGCAGTAAGTTAATTTGACTTACCGACACCCCAAACAACGCCGGAATCATCAGCTTACGAATCTTGGTGACGCCAGGGTCACGCCAGCCCCATTGCGGTCGCACCAACAAACCTGCGCGTTTCATAAATGGAATTTGGAACAAAAACTGCACCAAGCCGCCAAAGAACACACCCCACGCCAACGCATATTCAGGCTGCTCGAGCTGCGGGCCTAGCCAAAGCGCAGCAACAATAATCGCAATATTTAAAAAGACTGGCGTAAACGCCGCCACCGCGAACTTACCCAAGGTATTGAGTACCGCTCCAGCCAGCGCCGTAAAAGTAATAAACCACAAATAAGGAAAGGTAATACGCAGCAAGTCCGAAGCCAGCACAAACTTATGCCCCTGCGGCCCATCATTGTACCAATCCACGAACCAACCCATACCAAACAACGCCGCCACAACCGGCGAAGCAATCACCCCAACCAGCGTAACAACAGTAACCAAGGTCCCC
This sequence comes from Pseudidiomarina sp., assembly GCA_048267225.1. GTDB lineage: Bacteria > Pseudomonadota > Gammaproteobacteria > Enterobacterales > Alteromonadaceae > Pseudidiomarina. The sequence continues at coordinate 7,718 of JBLWXY010000004.1, read as the reverse complement.
AACGTGCCCGACACCCGCGCAATCAACAACCGTTGCGCATCAATGTCCTTACCCTGCCGATACTCCGTTAACACAGGCACAAACGCCTGCGCAAAAGCACCCTCAGCAAACAAACGCCGCAAGAAATTAGGGATCTTATTGGCAAAAAAGAACACATCCGCCGCAGCACCCGCCCCCATCAAGTTGGCGATCACCACATCGCGCACCAGCCCAAGCACGCGTGAAATCAGCGTCATAGCGCTAACAATAATCCCGGACTTCATAAGAGATTTAGACAAGATAACCCCGTTGTTCGTTATTCGTTGTTCGTTGTTTGCTATTCGCTGTTCGCTGTTCGTTGGTTTGTGCTTCGAATCAGTCCATTGAGCAGTTGGTAGGTCTGCTTCGTGTTAATCATCGATGTCTCACAAATATATCCGAGCCGAAGACATAATTCGAGCTGTGTTTCTAGTTCGGCTAACGAGCCACGAGCAATATAGTAGAACCTTACTTGCTCACGGAAGGAATGACGTCCAGCCCCTTCAGCTATATTACTTGGAACCGAAACCGCACAACGGCGCATTTGCGAAACCAGCCCATATCGCTCTTCGTATGGAAGTCTACGTGTGAGTTCATAAATTACCACACACAGTTCCATAGCACTTTGATAAACTTTCAAATCCTTGTACATGACTCCTCCTTGCCCACAACAGCATAACCGCTTTCAACAAACAGCGAACAGCAAATAGCAAACATCGCACTTGACTTTAAGCTCGAAAACAGGCATATTCCCCGCCCTATAAAACCAATGCACATAGTTAACGAATTTTAGGAGTTCACCTTGGCTAATATTAAGTCTGCGAAAAAGCGTGCGGTACAAGCGGAAAAGAACCGTCGCCACAACGCGAGCCGTCGCTCAATGATGCGTACCCAATTGAAGAAAGTAATTGCTGCTATCGATGCAGGCGACAAAGCGGCTGCTCAGCAGGCATTTACTGGCCTTCAACCGATTCTTGACCGTTATGCAACTAAAGGTCTTATCGGTAAAAACAAAGCTGCTCGTCATAAGAGCCGCTTGAGCGCGAAAATCAACGCGCTATAAGCTTCTAGCTTTCTGAGAAAACCGGCCGCTTGGCCGGTTTTTTTATGCCCGTATTTTATGCCTGTAAACATTGGCCTGAGCGGCGCTTTCTGGCAAACTAGCGGTTGTTATAAAAACGATAAAAAAGCAAATCAACGGAAGTTTGCGGTCCTTTCTACAGCACCATGGGAGTTTCATTTTGCGTCCAATTCTACACCTTATAGGCATTGTTCTGGTTGCCTGTTCATTTGCCTCTAGTGCGCAGGCACAAACCAAACAGTATCCTGTCGAGGATTTCTTTACGCACCCTGTCTACAACGGCGTTATTATCTCGCCATCGGGTAAATACTTCGCTATTAAGTCAACAGAGGGCGTTAACGACTCGATTTTCGTGTTCGATCGTGAAGAAAAGAAAATCATCAGTAAGTTCGCCTTTCTTGAATATCAACGCTTTTCAAATATTCAGTGGGTCAATGACGATCGGCTGATTTTTACTGGACGTAAATTTGTCGGCTATCTTGATCAGCGTGGGTCACCGCCGAGTTTGTATGCAGCAAATGCTGATGGCTCGAACCGCCGTGAGCTAATTCGTTGGGGGCAATCCGGGTGGGTGCTGTTGAGCATGCTGCCTGGCGATGACGATCATGTGCTCATCGGTAAGCTCTATGGTGGCGAAGATGGTATGTTTGCGCACAAGTTGAATGTGCATAACGGCCGTACCTTTTATCTTGATGACCAACCTAACAAGCCAGGCCAGTTACTTGCTGATAACACGGGTAAATTACGGGCTAGCTTCAGCTACGAAGAAAACGCGGACGATGAATTTGGCCGCGGAACCTTCTACTTGAACTACAAACCTTACGAGTCTGATGAATGGAAGAAGTTTCACATCGATGCTTTTGACCAAGGTGGCTCGCTGCGCTTTGTCGGTTTTTCAGAAGACAACCGTTACGCCTATGTAAGTGCTGACTTTGAAACTGAAACCCGCGCCTTGTATCAATTTGACACCGCAACGGAAGAGTTCAAGCAGCTTTATGCCAATGACGTTGCTGATATTTCTGGGGTACTTTACGGTGCCGACGGCGAGCCAATTGCGGTTGAAGCCATGCCGGGTAAAATCGAGCGCCATTATTTGAGCGAAGGTCGGCATGCTGAAGTACTAAAAGCCCTAACTGATGCGTTTGGTGGCGAACAGGTGGAGATCACCAGTACCACCGATGACAACAAATTGGCTGTCGTGAACGTCACTTCAGATACCAATCCAGGCAAATATTATTTGTTCAACTTGGAAACGCTCGAAGCCAAGTTCATTGCTTCGCCCTACCCAACCATTGACCCTACCGACATGGCAAGCGTTGAGCCGATCACGGTTACTGCGCGCGATGGGTTGGAACTGCACGGCTACCTGACGCTGCCAAATGGGTATGACAAGGCAACGGACGGTGCTCTGCCAACCATCGTTAATGTTCACGGTGGGCCGCACGGTCCGCGGGATACTTGGGGCTTTTCGCCAGAAAACCAGTTTTTTGCCAATCGCGGCTATGCGGTATTACAAATTAACTTCCGTGGCTCCGGTGGTTATGGCAAAGCCTTTGAGGAAGCTGGCTATCAAAAATGGGGCCGCGAAATGCAAGATGACGTAACCGATGCCACTTTGTGGGCCATCGAACAAGGTTACTCAGCCGAGGACCGGGTCTGCATCTATGGCGGTAGCTATGGTGGTTATGCATCATTAATGGGCGTCATTCGCGAACCGGATCTGTATCAGTGTTCGGTCGGCTACGTGGGTGTGTACAGCTTGCCGGTCATGAAGCGTTGGGGTGACATTCCTAAACGTGAAAGTGGTCGTAAATACCTTGACCATGTACTGGGTACCGACGATGACGTTTTAGAAGCGAATTCGCCAGCACATAACGTCGACAAAATTAAGGTACCGCTTTATATCGTCCACGGTACCGAAGACGTACGTGTGCCGATGGAGCAATACGAAGCACTCACCGAAGCGCTCGAAGAGGCCAATATTCCTTACAAATCAATGTTGAAAGAGGAAGGTCACGGCTATCAAATCGAAGAGAACCGTTTTGAGCTCTATCGCAGTTTAGAAAAATTCTTTGCACAACATATTGGCGCTAAGTAAATTAGCGCCTTGCAGTTTACTACGTCTCCGTAGCTCAGCTGGATAGAGCAGCCCCCTCCTAAGGGGCAGGTCGCAGGTTCGACTCCTGCCGGGGACGCCAGGTCCATTGCTAGTAAATAGCAAACGAGGAGTACCCATGGAACATTGGAGTAAGTATTGGCACACAGCAGGTGTGCTCAATAGCTTCGCCGAAGGTGATGCCAATAGCGGCTACAGCGGCGATTTAAAAAAATTCTGGGAGCAAGCACTCGCTACTGCTCCCCAAGGCGCACTCATTGTCGATATCGGCACCGGTAATGGCGCCTTAGCTCTATTGGCGAATGATGTTGGTATTACTAACCAGAAGGACTTTGTGGTCCACGGCATTGATGCAGCAACTATTGATCCGGTAAAGCAATTTGAGAAGTCGCCAGCACTGGCGAAAAAACTTAAGAAGATTAAGTTTCATAGCGAAACCCCAGTCGAAAAGGTACCTTTTGATAATGATTCCGTCGATCTATTCATTGGCCAATTCGCCTTCGAATATGCCGAGCGTGACGCTGCGCTAGCCGCAACACTCGCAGCATTGAAAAACGGCGGTCAGATGACCCTTATGATGCATCACAGCTCAAGTGAGCTGGTGAAAAATTCGAAAATAGGCGCCGACGTTCTCGATTATATTCTGCAACAAACACCACTGTTTCAGCAGGCAGACATGCTCATTGATTTGGCCTCGCAAGCGATTCCACAGCTAGGCGAGCAAGGTTGGGCGGATTATCCACACAACCGCATTCTTACGCAAAGCATTCAGTGGACCATGCAGATACTGCAAGAGAAGTACTCAAAGGCAGCCGAACAGAGCTATGTGAACGATGTGGTGCGTCGTATTGCACGTATCTTTGAAGCACTGAATGGTAAGAACATAGAGACCTGTAAGAAAGCTCTCGCGTATGAGTATCACACGCTAAACGATCACCGTTTACGCTTACAAGACCAACTCAACGCCGCCCTCACTAAGAAAGACGCAACCGCACTGGTTAAAGCCGCAGAGAAAGCCGGCGCAACAGCCAGCATTGACGTTTTCGAGCTTGAAGGTAGCCCCTTCGGCTGGACGTTCACCCTCAGTAAATAACGCGTAGCCCGTGGTTTTACCACGGGTCCCCCCCCCCTGACGTTTCGTCTATTTTCGTTGAATTCGACTCGACATACCCCGTGGTAAAACCACGGGCTACAAGCAAAAAAAACGGGACCCGAAGGTCCCGTTTATCTTTATACCGTACTACGGTTTCTACAGAGTTCTATATTAGAAGTTCTGTTGGAAACGTACGTAGTATACGCGACCGTAGCCGTCGTACAGGTAGTAGTTGTAGTCACGACCGTCGTAGCCTACGAACGATGGAAGCTTCTCGAACGCGTTCTGAATACCGAACGTGAACTTGTTGTTCCAAGGTGAAGTGTAGTTCACCTGTACGTCGTGAGTTACGTAAGTACCGATGTGGCCAAGTTGCTCACCATCAACAGTGTCTTCAGCAGTTGAACCAATCATGTTCAAGTTGTAGCCGAAAGTTAAATCACCGATGTTGTATGAGTTGTTCCACACAGCACGTTGACGCGGCATACCGATATCTTCAACCAAGTTACGACCACCATCGATGCTGTAATCGAAAGTGTGGCTAACCTGTACGTTAGACACTAACGCACCCGCTGAACCGAAGTCGAAGTTTGCAGTTGCTTTGATATCGATACCTGAAGTTTCTAAGGTACCTTCGTTACCGTAACCAGCAATGATTTCGCTGATCAAGCCGCTGCTGTTACGCGTTACGCTCAAACCTGCAGGTACTGGGTCGCCAGCACGCTCTGCGTTGATCAAGTATTGCGCGCCGAACGAACGGATACGGTTGTCGATTTCGATGTTGTAGTAATCAACAGTTACGTTGAAGTTATCGTTAACATCGTATGACAAACCAGTTGCCATTTGAGTTGACTCTTCAGGTTGCAAATCTGGGTTTGCAATGAAGTAAGTGTTAACTTGGCACTGCTCTTCAGGGTCACCTGCAAGCACGGCACAAGTAGCTGCGTCGTTGACAGGTTCAGCAGAGTAAGTGGTTTTCTGAGTCAAGATGTCCAGTGTTGGAGCACGGAAACCTTCACCCCAAGAACCACGCCATACTAAGCCGTCAGCCAACTGCCAGCGGAAGCTTGCTTTAGGAGCAAATGCGCCACCGAAGTCAGAGTAGTCATCGTAACGACCAGCAAAGTTCAACTCAAAGTCAGCAGTTACAGGAACCAAAACCTCGAAGAAAGCAGCGTTTACAGTACGGCCACCACCTGAAGAGTTACCGGCAGAACCACCAACAAGACCTGCTTCTGATTGTGAATCGTATTGGTCGCTGAAGCGCTCTTTACGATGCTCATAACCAACGAATGCTGCAATCATGCCGGCATCAGTTTCCATGATGTCGAATGAAGTATTCGCATAGTACTCGTCGATATCGAAGTCAGAAATACGTGAAGTGGTTACAACACCACCAGCTAAGACGTTATCTGGGTTGTCAGTCGGGTTCTGGAGGTCATAACCGAAACGGCAATCTGCCGGGTTAAATGAGCCGTCTGAGCAGTAACCTGGGTTGAAGTCAAGTACGTTAGACCAAGCAGTGCTTGCTGCTAAGTAACCGTTACCGATTTCTGTAGAGTTGTTACGTACACGGCGCCAGCCGAAGTCAACTTCTTGGTTACCAACAAAACCAGTGAAGCCTAGCAAGAAGTCTTTATTCTTGTTAGTTACGGTGCTGTCACGGTTACCCATTGCTGCGAAACGATGATAGACAACTACAGGAACGTTTGGACCAACGAGACTAGGGTCAAACGCAACCGCGTTCGGGTTGTTTGGATCGTAGAACCAAGCATTAGGGTTAGTCGGGTTGTTGTAGCTGTCTTCTGGCATTGCATCAAGACCAGGATAGAAACCGTTTGAATCCGGTGCTGGTGCATAACGACCAAATGATTCAGTCTCAGCGATGCTCGCATTAGCGTAAACAGACCAGTTCGAGTTGATCTGGTGATTCGCTTTCAAGAACAATGATTCGTTCTGTGAAGAAGCTTCGTTCGCGTTCGTTGCGTTAAAGTTATATTGGCAACGTGGCTGACCAGCGATTGTTGTTGGAATGAAGTTCTCAGTCGTACAACCACCTGGAATACCAATCAACGGAGCGCGCGGTACACCGGCGTCGTTCGTGCCCCAATGTTCAGTTGGAGTTTCGAGTGCAAACCAGTTATTACCGTAGGTAGAAGAACCTGGTGATACCCATGGGAATGCATTTTCATAAACGATGTCACGGCTGTTCCAAGATACACCACCCAAGACTTGAGTTTTAGCATCAGAAGAACCGAACAATACGCTACCTTGCTCGCGATCACCGCCTTCAGAAGGCACGCTAACTTCACCAGCGCCAACAGTGATTTGCGCACCGTTGTAGTCTTTACGAGTGATAACGTTGATTACACCACCGATAGCGTCAGAACCGTAGATTGCTGATGCACCGTCGGTCAAGATTTCAATACGCTCAACCGCACCGATTGGAATAGCGTTCATATCTTGGCTTGAACCGGTAGATGGAGACATGGTCAAACGACGGCCGTCAACAAGTACCAAAGTACGTGAAGAACCAAGACCACGTAGGTCAACCATTGACACGCCCTGTGCAGATGAACCTGACTGCGGACGGAATGAACCGGTTGAGTTAAAAGTTGTGTCACGAAGGATGTCAGAAATTGACATATCGCCAGACATATCGATGTCTTCACGGTCGATAACCGTTACTGGCAAATCACCTTCCATATCGGTACGCTTGATACGCGAACCTGTTACTTGAATACGCTCTTGCGCTTCTTCGGCCATTGTTTCTTCAGACTCAGACTGGTCCTGCGCTGCGGCAACACCTGACATTGCTAAAGAAGCACCACCGAACATCAAAGCCAAGCGGATCGACTTAGCTAATTTGTTATTAGTATACATATCTTCTCCCTGGATCACTTTATAATTAGTGATGACTAGTTTGAACAGGCAATCAGAACAACTAATTGCAAGTTGTAGACGTGCCAAAAAACGTGATGAACTTTACGCTTTTTAACTTGTCCTTGCCCGATACTAATCAAAAAAAACCGATTCGGCAACATAGAATCTGCCAAAAAATGAGCATTCATGACGATTTTGTCACGATTTACGGACAGCATTGCATGAATCATCCCTGCTCAGTCCTGTCTTTTTATCCACACAAATAAAAAAGCCGACTCGCTGTGAGTCGGCTTTGCTTTCTCTTTTACCTTTGTAATCGCTATCTAAGTCAAAAACTTAGAAACGGTGCGTGTACTCAAGGTAGTAACTAGCTCCACGCGAGGCACCGCCATACGCGAAGTAGTTGTAGTAAGGCCAGCTTGTCCATGTTTCATCTTCTGGCGGACGACGGTCAGTGATGTTGTTTCCTGAGAAACGAACAGTTGAGTTGTCAGTCAGTTGATAAGTTGCAGACAAGTTAAAGTACA
>JBLWXY010000003.1:0-356129 GCA_048267225.1 Pseudidiomarina sp. | reverse complement strand
TGCCAGGCGACAACTTGAAGTTTGTTGTTGACTTGATTCACCCAATCGCGATGGACGAAGGCTTGCGCTTCGCAATCCGTGAAGGTGGCCGTACAGTAGGCGCCGGCGTAGTATCTAAGATCTTAGACTAATACTGCGGCGTTTATCTGACGCATTTGAAAAGGGAGCCTCGGCTCCCTTTTTTAGTTTGAAAAGCGTTATTCGTTAGTCGTTACTCGTTATTCGTTATTCGAAAAAGCGAAACACGAATAACGACAAGCGCAGCGATCGAATAACGAATAACGGCTTTTTGCTTTGCTCTTGACTTTTGTTCTTGTGCTGCGGATGATAACTGCAACTTACGCCTAGCTGAGGATGCCGTGCGTTATCTCGTTTTGCTAATGATGTCCCTAGTTGCGGTCTCGTTACCCAGCAATAGTCGTGCAGCCGAAACCATTCGTATTGCTGCCTACGACTTCCCCCCCTATTTTTCCGCCTATGATACAGAACACCTTGTTGGAGACGTCATAAAGGCGCTCAACGCCGCACAGAGCGACTATACATTTGAACTGCATGACGTGCCCTCCAAAGCCCGCTTTAAGGCGCTGAGTGAGGCTGGTTGCTGCCATTTAATACTCTTTGAATCACCGCAATGGGGATGGGCAGAGCAAATGCCGCATCTCGAGGTGGGGCAAACCTTAGTGAAAAGTGCCGAGCGCTTGGTGGCAGTGAAAAAACGCGATCAACGTGGTCCTGAATTCTTCCAGCGGGAAGGATTGCGCTTTGGCGGCCTCACTGGTTACCACTATCCCTTGCTTGGCAATCGCACCGATGCGGGGGTATTAGAAGAGCGCTACAACGTATACTTATCGCTCAGTCATGAAGTGAACATAAAAATGTTACTCAATGGCCGGCTTGATGTTGTGATGATCCATGATGAATACTTACTGCAACTTCAAGACAAGCCTTGGTTTGAGCAGCTCTTACTGCACCCCAAGCCTTATGGTGAGTACGAGTTAAGCGTTTTGATTAACCCCGAGAAAGGCTTCACCTTGGGTGATTGGCGTGCGGCGCTAACACCACTTATTGAAAATGGCACAATGGCCACCTTGCTGGGCAAGTACAAGCTACCCTGGCCACCCAAACGTACCCATGTGGTGGCCAACTAACTGCTAATAAACGCTTAAGCCAAGTTGGTTGGCGAGGTTGCGAATCATGGCCATACCACGCGCCGAGTTACCATAGCTGTTAAGCGGTGGCGACCATGCGGCGATAACGCCATAGTCGGGCACAATGGCAACAATACCACCACCGACGCCACTTTTTGCCGGTAAACCGACCGTAAACGCGAATTGCCCTGATTGATCATACATACCACTCGTGCTTAGTAGCGCATTGATGCGCTGTGCGTCGCGGTGGGAAGTGATCTGTTTACCACTGCGTGGGCATTTGCCGCGGTTCGCAAGAAAGGCAAAGCTGCGGGCAAGGTCTTCGGTCGACATGGTCAAAGCGCACTGCCAAAAATAATGGTCAAGCACTTCGTCAACGTCAGATTCTATATTACCAAAGCTCTTCATTAGGTGGGCGAGCGCGGCATTACGTGCGCCATGATCTTTCTCCGATTCATGCACGCGGCTATCGACGCACACAGTATCGCGGTTACATAAGCCCCGAACCATGCTCAATACTGCAGATTTACTTGCTGAGTAGTGACTCACTAAAACATCACTGACCAGAATAGCACCGGCATTGATCATTGGATTTCGTGGGATACCACGTTCCCATTCCAACTGCACAATCGAGTTGAAGGGCTGGCCCGATGGTTCCATTTGTACGCGTTCCCACAGACTGTCACCCATGCGCTCCATGGCTAGCATCAAGCCGAAAATCTTTGAAATTGACTGAATGGAAAAAGGGGTGGTGGTGTCGCCTACTGAAGTGACATTGCCGTCAAGGGTTGCCACGGTAAGCGCACAATAATCAGACTTCACCTCAGCGAGGGCGGGAATATAGTCAGCAACTTTACCGTCGTTCACGCTAAGCGCCTGCTGCAAAATGTCTTGCAACAGGGGCTTCAGGTTATCTGGGGCATGAATCGATTGCCCGCCGCTAATTACGTCCTGCGTCATAGCTTTAGCTTAGCTTTGATTAAGTAAAGGTGCCAGAAAGCGAGCGGTGTGCGAACGTTCGCAGGTAACAATGCTTTCCGGTGCACCTTCAGTCAGAATTTCACCGCCGCCAGCACCACCTTCTGGGCCGAGGTCAACAATCCAGTCCGCCGTTTTGATGACGTCTAAATTGTGCTCAATGATAACGATAGTGTTGCCGTGGTCACGCAAACGATGCAAGACGGCCAACAGCTGCTGAATATCATGGAAGTGCAAACCCGTTGTCGGTTCGTCCAGAATATACAAAGTCTTGCCTGTATCACGCTTGGAAAGCTCACGTGATAGCTTCACACGTTGTGCTTCACCGCCCGATAAGGTTGTTGCCGATTGACCGAGACGAATATAGCTCAGCCCCACATCCATTAGGGTTTGTAGCTTACGGGCAATCGCTGGCACTGGGGCAAAGAAATCTCGCGCATCTTCAACCGTCATGTCTAAGACTTCGTGAATGCTGCGGCCTTTGTATTTGATCTCAAGGGTTTCACGGTTGTAGCGCTTACCCTTACAGATGTCACAAGGAACATAGACATCAGGTAAGAAATGCATCTCGACCTTGATCACACCGTCGCCTTGGCACGCCTCACAGCGACCACCGCGCACGTTAAAGCTGAAGCGTCCTGGCTTGTAGCCGCGCGAGCGCGCTTCTTCGGTACCGGCAAACAATTCGCGAATCGGCGTAAAGATGCCAGTGTAAGTTGCTGGGTTCGAACGTGGTGTACGGCCAATCGGGCTTTGATCAATGTCGACCACTTTATCGAGGTACTGCATACCGTCGATAGCGGTATAAGGTGCCGGTTCATTCGCTGTGGCCTTGTTGAGGTCGCGATGCGCGATACGGAACAAGGTGTCATTGATCAGCGTTGATTTACCGGAGCCTGAGACACCGGTAACGCACGACATCAAGCCGACTGGAAGCTTCAAAGTGACGTCTTTGAGGTTGTTACCACTTGCGCCCTCGAGCGTAAGCCACTTATCCGTCGGCTGGTTGCGCTCTTTAGGTACCTCAATCATCTTTCGGCCAGAAAGGTAGTCCGCTGTTAGCGAGCGCTCACTTTTAAGAATGTCATCGATGCTACCTTGCGCGACCACTTCGCCACCATGAACACCGGCACCGGGGCCGATATCAATCACGTAGTCGGCAGATCGAATGGCATCCTCGTCGTGCTCCACCACAATGACGGTATTGCCGAGATCGCGTAAGCGCGTCAGCGTATTGAGCAAGCGCTCGTTATCGCGTTGGTGTAAGCCGATGGAGGGCTCGTCAAGCACATACATAACGCCAACCAAACCTGCACCGATTTGGCTTGCCAAACGGATCCGCTGCGCCTCGCCACCTGAGAGCGTTTCGGCACTGCGTGATAAACTCAAATAGTTAAGACCAACGTTGACCAAAAAGCCGAGGCGGTCATTGATTTCTTTCAATATTTTTTCGGCGATTTGGGCTTTTTGCCCATCAAGTTCAAGTTTGGTAAAAAACTCAAGAGCATCGCCAATGGAGCGTGCCACCACTTCTGGCAAGGTCGTATTATTGACGTAAACATGGCGCGCTTCTTCACGCAGCCGAGCGCCGCCGCAACTCTTACAAGGTTGTGCCGCTAGATATTTAGCGAGCTCTTCGCGCACCGCCGACGAGTCCGTCTCGCGATAGCGCCGCTGCATGTTCGGAATGATCCCCTCGAACGCATGGCGACGTACCACGCGGTCGCCGCGATCATTCATGTAAGTGAACTCAATTTCGTCGCGGCCGCTGCCGAACAGAATGACCTCACGATGTTTCTCGCTGAGCGCGTTAAAGGGCTGATTCAAATCGAAGCCATAGTGCTTAGCGAGCGACTGCAGCATTTGATAGTAGTAAAAGTTACGCTTGTCCCAACCGCGAATGGCGCCGCCAGTGAGGCTGAGTTCATCATTATTGATGACTTTTTGTGGGTCAAAAAACTGTTCAATGCCTAGACCATCACACGAGCTACAGGCGCCGGCGGGGTTATTAAACGAGAACAACCGCGGCTCAAGTTCCTGCATGCTGTAACCACAATGAGGGCAGGCAAAGTTAGCCGAAAAGATCATTGCACTCAGCTTTGAGTCACCGTCGAGCGGTGCCACGATCGCTGTACCGCCACTCAGTTCAAGTGCGGTCTCGAACGATTCAGCAAGGCGCAGTTCAAGGCCATCGCGCACTTTAATGCGATCGACCACGACCTCAATGGTGTGCTTCTTCTGTAGCTCAAGTTTAGGCGGATCGCTCAAGTCGCAAAGCTCGCCATCAATACGGGCGCGAATAAAGCCCTGTGCGGCAAGATTGTCGAGCACTTTCGTATGCTCACCTTTACGATCTTGGATAATAGGCGCCAAAATCATCAGCTTTTCGCCTTCCGGCAGCTCCAGCACTTGGTCAACCATTTGCGATACGGTTTGTGCAGCGAGCGGCTCGTCATGTGTAGGACAGCGCGGCTCACCTACGCGAGCAAACATCAAACGCAGGTAGTCGTATATTTCGGTAATGGTTCCCACCGTCGAGCGTGGGTTGTGTGATGTCGACTTCTGCTCAATAGAAATGGCGGGTGAAAGACCTTCGATGCTGTCCACATCGGGCTTTTCCATGAGCGATAAGAACTGTCTGGCGTAGGCCGAGAGTGACTCGACGTAACGTCGCTGACCTTCGGCGTAAAGCGTATCAAACGCCAACGACGATTTGCCGGAGCCGGATAGACCGGTGATCACGATAAGCTTATCGCGTGGCATGGTAAGCTGCAGATTTTTAAGGTTATGGGTGCGTGCGCCGCGTACTTCAATAAAGTCCATAGGGTAACCTGTAACTCCGTTGGCGAATGTGAAACGAGCATTATCGCACAGTGACCACCTTCTGGTACAATCACCAGCAAAATTTAGTTGCTAGCTCGAACACCTAGAATTCAAAAGAATGAGAGATTGATGCCAAAGTCTGCGAACGTACAACGTCTGAGTCCTGTCGAACGCCGTTCATCGAGTGCCTTAGCTGCTGTCTTTGGATTACGGATGTTAGGCTTGTTTTTGATCATGCCGGTCATGGCAATCTACGGTCAGGTCTATCCGGATTACACGCCGCTTATGGTGGGTTTAGCCATTGGTGCTTATGGTCTAACCCAAGCACTACTGCAGATTCCAATGGGCATGCTATCCGACAAAATTGGGCGACGCCCAGTCATCATAGGTGGCCTGCTGGTCTTTGTGGTCGGTAGTTTAGTCGCTGCCTATGCGGACACTCTAGCAGGCGTGGTGTTTGGTCGAGCGTTGCAAGGGATGGGGGCAATAGCTGCAGCAATCTTGGCTTTGGCCGCCGACATTACCCGTGACTCGCAACGACCCAAAGTGATGGCCATGATTGGCATGTGTATTGGCCTTGCGTTCGCCCTCGCGCTTATCTTGGGACCGCTACTTGGGCCTTATATTGGCCTATCCGGGCTGTTTTTATTCACCGCCGTAAGTGCGGTCTTTGGTTTGTTGGTGTTCTATTTCGCCGTGCCCAAAGTTGAGGTTCGGGCAGCGCGCGGCGATTTATTACCCAGTCGCAAAGAATTCGGTTTGATTTTGCGCCACAAGCAGCTTGCGCGTTTAAATGTTGGTGTCTTCATTTTACATTGCTTGTTGACGGCATTTTTTGTGGTTGTGCCAACGCAGTTGGTGGCCGGCGGACTTGCCAGTGACCAACATGCCTGGCTCTATTTGCCCACGCTCATTGGATCCTTTGTATTTATGGTACCGATGTTGATTGTCGCAGAGAAAAAGCGTCAGCAGCCGCTGTTTTTCCGTATTGCCATTGTATTGTTAGCGATAGCAGTCGGTATTATCGGATTTAGCCAAGGGTCATGGCTGATTTATTTAGCCGCGGTTTTGCTATTTTTTACTGGCTTTAATTTTTTAGAAGCGACCTTACCGTCAATTTTAACGCGCTTTGCACCGGCAGGGCGCAAGGGCAGCGCAAGCGGCATCTATGCCACCTCACAGTTCGCTGGCGCCTTCGTTGGCGGTGCTGCCGGCGGTGCCATTTTGCAGTGGGGCGGGCTTATCGGCGTTGTTGCTTTCAGCTTAGTGCTGTTACTATGTTGGTTGCTCGTAAGTTTGGGCATGGCACCCCCGCCACAATGGCAAAATGTCAGCTTCAAACTGCGCAAGCTGGCGGATAACGAAGTTTCTGAGCTGGCGACAACCCTTGCTAAAGCCGAGGGTGTTGAAGAAGTTCGGCTCGTCGAAAGCGAGCAAATCGTCTATTTAAAAGTTCACAAAACTGATTACAATGAAGAACAAGTTACGGCGCTCGTACAGTCGTATCAATCATGAGGAAAGGAGCAAGGCATGGCCAGTCGCGGCATTAACAAAGTTATTCTTATCGGTAACCTAGGCGCAAAGCCAGAGATCCGTTACACGCAAAACAACACAGCGATTGCCAACTTGTCGATTGCCACCAGCGAAACCTGGAAAGATAAGCAAACCGGTGAACCACGTGAGCAAACCGAGTGGCACCGTTGTGTAGCCTACCGTCGTCTTGCCGAAATCGCTGGTGAGTACCTCGATAAAGGCTCAAAAGTTTATGTTGAAGGCCGTCTGCAAACCCGTAAATGGCAGGGTCAAGATGGCGTTGAGCGCTATACCACCGAAGTCGTTATTAACGATTTGCAAATGCTTGATAGCCGTGGCGGAGCCGGTGGCCAAGGTGGCTACCAAGGGCAAGCGCAAGGTGGCAGCAGCTCGTACAACCAAGGTGGGCAACAAGCACAGTCACAAAGTGGTGGTTTCAACCAACAGCAGCAGCGCCCAGCGCAGCAGCCAGCCGCCCAACAGCAGCAAAATCAGCAACAAGGGAATAACGACCCGTTTATTCCTGATAACGATTTTGATGACGATATCCCGTTCTAGCGCAAACCTCAGAACTGTATTGTAAATATTGTTTCTATAGCCCCTTTAATTAGGGGCTTTTTAATTGCAAAACCAGAAAGTCGAATTCACAGCAGCGCTGGAGCTGCTAGACTATGAAGTATCACGCACTTACCTGAAGAATCAACCAAAATAATGCTGCGTTGTTTGCTACTTGTAACTTTATGCCTGCTGACGGGGTGTCAGCGTTCGACGGAAAAAGCGGTCATCGTTGGCAACTCTTGGTTGGGCGCTGCGCCGTTTTTTAGCGCGGCGGTGACACAGCCAGAGCTAATACCTACCAAGCTAAAGCCTGTGATGTTGGTATCCGACGTGAGTGTCTTGCGTATGCTAAGCAGCGACGCGGCGGCGGGGGCTTTTCTCACGCTTGATAATGCGTTGGGGTTGAATACCATGACGCAGGGTGACTATTGTGTGGCCATGGTCATCGATCGGTCAAAGGGAGCTGATGCGATCTTAGCGCGCGAGGGCTGGGCCTATGATGCCCGCAAACCTTTGCTGGTAGGGTTAGAGGACAGCACGTTGGCGCGCTACGTATTGGCGCGTTGGATGACGACTCAGGATGTTCCTCCTGAACAGGTGATGACCCAAGCATTGTTGCCCACTGAGCACTTGCAAGCTTGGTCGAATACCGAAATTGATCTCATTGTCACCTACCAGCCTTTTGTTGAACGCCTTAAGCAGCGGGGGGCGCAGGTCATTTTTGATTCGCAAAACCAAGTCTTAAATGTAACCGATGTACTGATTATTCAAAAACAACGTTGGGCCGAACTTGCGCCTGCGGTGACGCAGCTACGCGACGATTCTTGGCCGCAGATGTTGACGTTAGTTACCACTGAGCAAAAAGAGATGTGGCAAGCCATGCAGGTGCTGACTGAGCTCGGCGAACACGAATTGCGTCGCGGTTTAGCGACCATCGAATTTGTTTCTGCTGCGGCGCAAGAGCAGGCACTTGGTGATCTTATCGAGCATGATGTGCCAAACATCGCCGAGCATCTAGAACAGGCCGGCGTCTACGATAGTGTTGAGCTGCTCGAGCGTTGTGATCGAATAGGACAGGGTAGCTAATGCTTAGATTACGCTGGTGGCAGCGCTTACGCGTACAAATTACCGTGCCGATGCTGGTTGCAATGTTCGCGATTTTACTCGGACTTAGCTACTTTATGATCGCCGCGCAGAAGCAGTCGGCATTGGGTAGTGCACAACTGGAGTTGCGCAGTAGTTTGGCAATTGCACAAGGCTCGTTTAATCGTATGTACACTGCTGACAGAACTCTGGCGATTCCGGAGTTACTCAGTGAATTGCATGTGCACCCGCGTGTGCGCAACGTGGTGATCGTCAACTCAGGCAGGGAAATTGTCGCTGCCTATGAACCAAATTTGATTAAAGGTGAAGTGCAGCGCTTTATTAGTGAAATCGAATTGCAACAATTAGCTCGCGTGGCGAATACAGGTAAGACCCTCATTAACTATCATCCCGAGCATAGTCATCTCGTAGCTGCGGCACCCATCATTGAGAGTTTGTCCGTGAGTCGGCAAAGCCAACGCAACGTCCTCCTTGTTGAATATTGGCATGCGCCACATTGGTATCAGCTGACGAGTGTCCCGTGGTGGCCGTTAGGCCTGTTATTGCTCTTGTTCTTCATTGTCGGCCTTACGCTATGGCTGGCATTGCAAAGATACATTGCGCGACCAGCCAAAAGGCTGGCCACCGCGGTGACTCAATTTGGACAGCATGGGTATGTTGATGACGCGCGGCTCCCGTTGCGTGTGCCGAATGAGCTTGGCGTACTCGCACACAGTATTCGTCGCGCGGCCAAAGAGCGCCGCCATCGAGAAACGCAATTGCGTAAGCTTTCGGCTGCCGTGGAACAGGCGAACGAAAGCATTATGATCACCGATCTAGATGGCAACATTGAGTACGTGAATCCTGCTTTTTGCTCAACTACCGGTTATAGCTCGCGTGAAGTCATTGGCAAAAACCCACGCCTGTTGGCATCTGGGCGGACACCTGCGAGTGAATATGAAGATCTTTGGCAATGCTTGAGCGCGGGTAAGACTTGGCAGGGCGAACTCAATAATATGACCAAAGAGGGCGTGGAATTTCGCGAATGGGCGACGATTTCGCCGCTACGCGATGACCAGGGTAAAACGACTCACTATTTAGCCAGTAAACTTAACATTACTCAACGCGTTGAGGCGGAAGCGAAAATTGAGTATCTGGCCTACTATGATGCCTTAACCGAACTGCCGAATCGCACCAGTTGTATTCAGCATCTGGCCCGCCTGCTGAGTGACAACGCTGGCCAAGAGTTTGGTGCTGTTTTGCTATTCGATCTCGATGGCCTGCAACGTATCAACGATGTGCGTGGTTTTGAGTTTGGCGATGCAATCTTAAAGTCGACGACAAGCCGCATTTGCGCCTGTATTGTCAACGAAAAGGACGCTTTTGCCGCGAACTTGGGCGGCGATCTGTTTGCCGTTGTACTTGCACCACGGGCCCTAGCGCCCGATGAGGTTCTGGCTGACGCGCAAGTGCTAGTGCGCTTGATCTTGAGTGAAATAAGCCATCCATTACGCGTACAAGATGAGCAACTCTCAGTGACCGCTAGTGCCGGCATTGTGATCTATCCAGAAAATTCAGAGTCGGCAGATGCCATTATTCGGCATGCCGAAACGGCCGTGCATACAGCTAAGGATGCAGGGGGTAATCAAACCTCGGTTTATGATGTGTCGTATAGCACCGAACTAGAGAAGCGCTACGAAATCGAGCGTGAGCTGCGTGAGGCCATTAATGGCGAGGGACTTGAGCTCTATCTACAGCCGCAGGTGGCGAACGATGGTAGGCTGTTAGGGGTCGAAGTGCTTATCCGTTGGCAACACCCAGAAAAAGGCATGATATCCCCCGGGGAATTCATTCCCATCGCTGAGCAAACTGATCTTATCGTCGATTTAGGTAAGTGGATCGTGCACCATGCTTTGCTTGAGCTAAAGCGACTCCCTGCGCCTTTAACACTGGCAATCAATATTAGTCCGCGTCAATTTCGCAAATATGACTTTGTTTACTGTATCGAAAGGGCGTTAGAGGAGTCGGGTGCTGATGCCTCACGCTTGGTACTGGAAGTCACTGAAAACCTGTTTGTGGATGATACCGATGATATCGTTTTGAAGATGAAAGCATTGCAAGAAAGCGGCGTGCAATTCTCAATTGATGATTTTGGTACCGGCTACTCATCGCTGTCCTACCTGCGCAAGCTACCGTTGCAGGAACTCAAAATTGACCAAAGCTTTGTCCAGGCGATTGACGACCGCGAACAACGCACCATTGTTGACTCTGTGATCGCCATCGCCAAAAACCTCGGTTTGCGTATTGTTGCCGAGGGCGTTGAAACGCGAGAACAAGCGGCTTATTTAGCGAGCTGCGATAAACAGATCGTGTTGCAAGGTTATCTCTTCAGTAAACCGCTCGCGGTTGATGCGTTTCACCGAAATTACTTGATAGAAAACAAAGCCTGACAAGGCATTGGTGAAAATTTGGTCTACACTTTTGCTCTATCGACATATCAAGGAGCAATTTTATGTGGTTCTCTAAATGGTCATTAACCTTCGTTTTGTGCATTGTGCTTGCGGCTTGTAGCCCCGCGCAAGAGTCATCGACGGCGTCTGAACAGCAAACGACAACGGCAGATAGCCAAGCCACCGTTGAGCAATACGCCGCTGAAACCTTTTTTGCTACGACTACTTTATTCGGTTCATCGATTAGTCATGACAACAGCGAAGTCCTTGTTACCAGTGATGCCGATGGCATCTTTAACGTCTACAGCTACCCCGTCGACGGCAGCGAACCAGCCCAGTTGACACGTTCAGAGGCGGATGCCTATGGAGCGATCAGTTGGTTTCCAAACGATAAGCGTTTTCTTTATACCGCCGATCAAGGCGGCAATGAACTTGATCATCTCTACGTTCGTGAGCTAGACGGTAGCGTTCAGGATCTGACGCCAGGCGAAGAACTCAAAGCGATGTTTCTAGGTTGGCATGAAAGTGGTGACGCGTTTTATGTCATGACCAATGAACGTAACCCCGCCAACTTTGATATTTATCGTTATCAGGTCGACGACTATAGTCGTACGATGCTGTTCCAAAATGATGCCGGCTGGGCGGATATGCGCGTTGCACCGAATGGGCAATGGCTCGCGTTAGCCAAAGTGAACAGCAATAAAGATACTGACCTGTTCCTGTTGGATCTCAACGCAGCTGATGCTGAACCGCTGCTCATCACCGACGATACCGCGGCCGTAAGTAATAGCATCTTTAGTTTCACGCCTGATAGCCAGCACCTGATTTATGGCACCAATGCTCATGGTGAGTTTGTGCAAGCATGGCGCTATACGATTGCGTCTGCCGAGCACCAACAAGACTACGCCGATAACTGGGACGTTATGTTCGTTTATTTCTCTGAGCAAGGCAGCTATAAAATGGTGGGTGTTAATGATGACGCCAGTACCAAGCTGCAGATTCTTGACACTGAGACAGGGCAACCCATCGCCATGCCCGATTACCCGGCTGGCGATTTACGTGGCGTTAATTTCTCCGACGATGAAACGGTATTAGCGTTTTACGTGAATTCTGACACTTCGCCGTCGAACCTCTACACCTGGCAAGTAGGTAGTGAGCAGCTGGTACAAGTGACCGATGCCCTGAGCTCTGACATCGACAAGTCAGATCTGGTTTCGAGTCAGGTCGTACGTTTTGAGAGCTTTGATGGACTGGAAATCCCGAACATTCTCTACCGCCCGCATCAGGCAAGCTCAGCGAATAAGGTCCCTGCTGTCATCTATATTCATGGTGGCCCTGGCGGACAAACACGCAAGGGCTATAACCCGATGGTGCAGCATCTCGTCAATCATGGCTACGCCATGCTAGGCATTAATAACCGCGGCTCGTCGGGTTACGGCAAAACTTTCTATCACTTGGATGACCGACGTCATGGTGAAGATGATTTGCAAGATGTGGTGTACGCCAAAAAGTACCTACAAAGCCTGCCCTGGGTCGACGGCGATAAGATTGCGGTGATGGGGGGGAGTTATGGAGGCTATCTGACAATGGCCGCGCTGGCATTCACCGATGAGTTTGACGCGGGTATTAATATTTTTGGCGTCACCAACTGGGTGCGTACTTTGGAAAGTATTCCCCCGTGGTGGGCAACTTTCCGCCAGTCTTTGTACGATGAGCTAGGTGACCCGGCAGAGCATGCCGAGCGTTTACGTCGCATCTCGCCATTGTTCCATGCAGATCAAGTGCAAGCGCCTGTGCTCGTGGTGCAAGGCGCTAATGACCCGCGCGTGTTACAAGTGGAAAGTGACGAAATGGTGGCGGCCATTCGTGACAACGGCGTGCCCGTTGAGTACGTGTTATTCGACGATGAAGGGCACGGGTTCCGCAATAAAGAGAATCGCATCGAAGCCCAAGAGGCTTACCTGCAATTCCTTAACACACACCTAAAACAGAAAGCGGCGAGCGATTAACGCACGCCGTGTTCCGCCGCAACTTTATCGAAGTACTGCAGAGCGTGTTTCGCGTAAGCACGCTTTGCTAGATAGTCCTGCGGGAAAAAGTTCTTCTTGAAGCCGTAGGCGACCATGTCTTTCAGGCGCTTAAGTGGAATGTCTGCCGCTTGGTTCGCCAACTCGTACTCGCGCGTAACAGTGGTCCGCGAAACCAAGCGGTTGTCGGTGCAAATCACAGTGGCTAGACGATGCTCGAACATATGCTTGAAGTTGTGGTTGGTCACGTCACCAATACTCGGATTTGTTTGTAAGTTACTGGTAATGCATACCTCAACGGCAATGCGTCGGTCCGCGATAAACGAGGCAAGTTGACTGGCATAGTCCTCTTTGTCGGCAATCGCTGGGTCTTGAATCATGTCAGGTGAAAACAGCGAATAGCCGTGGCCCAGTCGGTCGGCATAACATTGCGTGAGCGCTTCGAAAATACTCTCGGCGCCATAGGCCTCACCCGCGTGTACGGTTTTCAGTAAGAAGTTCTGATGCGCATATTCGTAAACTTCTTTGAAGTCATGCGCAGGATAGCCCATTTCTTGGCCGGCAATGTCCAAACCAACAATAGGTAGGCCTTCTTCATCGCGCAGGCGAATGCTGGCGCGGATCATCTCCATGGCGGCAATTTTGATAACGTGTTTGGGCTCATGATCGCGCAAAGTTTGAAAGAGCTGCGTGTAGTAGGGGGAAAAGCCCTTTTTACCAAACATACGCATGGCGCAATTAATAATACCGTAGTCAAACGGAGGCTTATCACCGGACTTTACCGCGGCTTGACTATTGTATTCGTCTTTAGCTCGTTTCAGGCCGGCATTGGTGGTGTGCATCACGCGGTCGAAATCGATACCGCGACTTGGATCCATCATCAGTTGCGGCGCGAAGCGCACCTCAATATAAATCACACCCTCAGCGAGGTTATCCATGGCTAACTCATAAGCTGCTTGCTCAAGGTTTTCCATATCGCGCAAAACTGCACAGGTATATTGGAAGCCATTTAAGTACTCACCAAGGTCGTTGTAGCTTTCTTTGAAGACTTGGTCGTAAAGCCCTTCTACCGTATAAGAGGGCAGCTCAACACCGCTACGTTTAGCCATTTCAATAAGTCCATCGGGACGCAAACTGCCATCAAGATGAAGGTGCAAATCAGCTTTTGGCATGGCTTTTAAGAATTCATGAGTGTAGCGTTGTGTCATTGAGTATCCTCCGTTTGAATCACGCTATGATAGCAAAATTTGCCTTTGCATTCAGCGCTCAAACTCAGTATAAACCTCAAGCAGGCAGTTAACCCAAGCGAATTTAACACTATGGCTTCTCTTTATTTTACCTACTCGGCAATGAATGCCGGTAAAAGCACTTCGTTATTACAAGTCGCCCATAATTATGAAGAGCGCGACCAGCGCGTGCTGCTACTCACGCCAGCAATTGATGAGCGCGCTGGTAAAGGAATGATTGCGTCACGTTTAGGTATTGATCGGTCGGCCTTGGCATTTACCAGTGGCACGGATCTTGCGGCGTTGATCGAAGCGCGCCACAGCCAGCAACGCGTTGACTGCGTGCTGATTGATGAAGCGCAGTTTCTTACCGAAACACAAGTCTGGCAGCTCACCGACGTGGTCGATCGCGTTGATATTCCAGTCATGTGCTACGGCATTCGCACCGACGCCTTTGGTCAAGCCTTCCCCGGTAGCGCGGTATTACTTGCCGTGGCTGACAAAGTCAGTGAAATGAAAACCATCTGTTATTGCGGCCGCAAAGCGACCATGAATCTACGGATTGATGAAAACGGCGAGGCGGTTAAGGTCGGCGAGCAAATTGCTATCGGCGGCAACGATCGTTATATCTCCTGTTGCCGTAAGCACTGGAAAGAAAAACTCGGTCTACGTTAAGCGAATTGTCATCGTTTTTACATAGGCTTTTGCGCGATGTCTGCTACGCTTAGATTAGAACACGAAAATCAGGGGGTTACATGCCACAGTTTCCAGTGCCAAAAAATGAAAAGGCACGTGTGCAGCTGTTGCACGAGTTGGAGCTGCTCGATACCGAGACTGACCCTATTTTTGACCGCATTACGCTACTCGTAAAAGAGTTATTCGACGCCGATGCTGCGCTTATTACGTTGATTGATGATGAACGCCAGTGGTTTAAAGCCAAAGTCGGCTTTGACGAGTCGGAAACCCCACGCGAAGTGTCCTTCTGTACCCATGTTGTTGCTGCAGGCGAAACCATGGTGGTCGAGGATGCTACTCAAGACTCGCGCTTTTGCCATAACCCTTACGTCACTGCACCTGATGGTGTGCGCGCCTATGCTGGCGCTCCAATTACACTATACGGCGAATTTCATTTAGGCACCTTATGCGTCATTTGTAATCAACCGCGCACGTTTTCGAGCGCTGAATTGCGCTATTTGGAAACCTTTGCCGATTGGATTGCAACGACAATTACCGAGCGTTTCGAGATTGATAATTATCGTGCTGAACGTGACGTTTTGGCCCAAGGCCCGGTTTGTGCCGTGGTTTGGCGTATTGAGCCCGACGTACACCTTAGCTATGTCGCAGAAAACGCGTTGCGTGTGATTGGTTATGATCATGACTACTTACTGCGTGCCGATGTCAATTACGAATCTATTGTTCATCCTGCTGAGCGCGAAGAACTTTTAGAGCGCATGCAACGATTGCTCGATGGGGTTGAAGACGCACTGGAAATGGATTATCGAGTGGTGCGCCAAGAGAATGGCAAGGATGTCATTCGTTGGGTCCACCACTATGCGCGTGCCGATAAAGACCGGGAAGGTAATGTGCTGCGCGTACGCGGTTATTTGCTTGATGACAGCAAAGGTAAGCGGCTTGAATTGGCCCTGCAAGAAGCCAATCAGAACTATGATATCGCACTCTCGGCCGGGGAATTTTTCACGTGGTCGTGGCGCATGCAAAGCGATGAATTAAAGATAAGCCATCGTTGGCAAGTCTATTTGGGCTATCCAAGTGAAGATGAAGAAACATTAGATTGGCGTAAGCTCGTGCATCCTGATGATAACGTGAAGCTACAAGAACACGTCCAAGCCCACGTGACTGGACAAGCGGATCGATTCGAGTTGCGGTTCCGAATTCGCCATCACAGTGGCGCTTATGTCTGGGTCCATAGCGTGGGCAAAATCGTCGAATTTGATGAGCAAAACCGCCCGCTGCGCATGACGGGTATTCATCACGACATCTCCGAACAAGTTGCGAACGAGGAGTTTTTGCAACAGCAGGCGGCGATCCTAGAGCTGGTCTCGCACGTGCAACACGAGTTTATGCTCGCCAAAGACTTTAGTGATGTTTGCGATTATGCACTGCCGAAACTCATGAAAATGACGCACACGCATGTTGGTTTCGTTGGCGAACTGCCGCCTAGCTCACGGCAGCGTAATCTCATATTGGCTCACGGTTTACGCTTGGCCAGCAATCAACACGATAGTGAATCCTACAGTAAACTTATTCGACAGGGTCTCGAAGTAGAAGTCGGTGGTGATGTGGTCAAAAAGGTACTGCTGCGGGGCGAACCAGAATTTTGTCATGAACCAATATCCGAGCTTGAATTGCAGTTCAAACCTGTAACTTTACCCCCGCTTGCGAACGGTTTGATTCTGCCGTTGTACTTTAAACGCGAAGTGGTTGGCTTAATGGTCTTGGCGAATACCGAACAAGCTTTTGAGCGTCGACTGCTAAGTTTGTTGCGACCCATGCTCGATACCTTGGGGACGCTCATGCATATGCGACGTATGGATGAAGAGCGTCTTGCTGCTGTAGAGGAACTGCGCCGCTTAGCCACCACCGATGAGCTTACCGAGGTTGCCAATCGTCGCGTATTCTGGGAGGCGATTGAGCATCGTTATGAAGAGTTTATGCGCTACGAAGTACCCATGACAGTTGCCATTATTGATCTTGACCACTTTAAAAAGGTGAATGACACCTATGGGCATGCCGCCGGTGACGAAGTGCTTCGTGAGTTTTGTCGACGTAGCAAAGAGCAATTGAGAGATATGGACCTGCTCGGGCGCTTAGGCGGGGAGGAGTTTGCAATTTTGCTTCCTTACACGAGTCAACAAGACGCGCTGCTTGCCGTGGAGCGTATTCGTAAGGTCATCGCAGCAACGCCTTTCAATCATGATGGGCACGAAATAGCTGTCACTATGAGCGCAGGTCTTACTGGATTACGAAGCACCGATGAAAAACTTGATGCTTGGCTTGCCCGCGCCGATGAAGCGCTCTACCGAGCGAAAGAAAAAGGTCGAAATCAGACCGTTACGGGCTGATGCGGCTGCGTTATAATAGCTGCCAGTTAGGTCACGTTACGTATTCACAAAGAGGTTTCCATGCAGCAGATCACCCTTCCGCGCCCGGACGATTGGCACTTACACTTACGCGATGAAGAGCTCCTAGCGACAACGGTGCCGGCCACCGCGGCTGTATTCGGTCGGGCAGTGATTATGCCCAATTTGGTGCCTCCAGTGACGACCGTCGAGCAAGCTATGGCTTACCGCGAACGGATTCTTGCGCAACGTCCAGCAAATTCAGATTTCCGCCCGTTAATGGCGCTTTATTTAACGCAACAAACATCGGTTGATACCGTTCGCGCTGCCGCAGAGAATGCCGAAATTATTGGCTTCAAGCTCTATCCATCAGGCGCGACCACTAACTCAGCGGCTGGGGTGACCGATATTGAAGCGCTCGATGAGGTGTTTGCGGCCATGGCGGACCTGCAAGGGCCATTGCTGGTGCATGGCGAGGTTACCGCTGCCGAAATTGATATTTTTGACCGCGAAAAAGTCTTTATTGATACCAAATTACGTCCGTTGCTGGCGCGTCATCCCAACTTGAAGCTCGTGCTTGAGCACATCACCACAGGTGATGCGGTTGATTTCGTCAATGAACAAGGCCCTAATGTTGCGGCGACCATTACCCCGCAGCACTTGCTAATGAATCGCAACGACTTGCTGGTGGGCGGTATTCGTCCGCATAATTACTGCCTACCTATTTTGAAGCGTCGCGAGCATCAAGAAGCACTGCAGAAAGCTGCAGTGTCGGGCAGCCCGAAGTTTTTCCTCGGTACCGACTCAGCGCCTCACGGCCAGTCAAAGAAAGAAGCCGCCTGTGGCTGTGCGGGTTGTTATTCAGCGCCGGCAGCGTTGCAACTCTATGCCGAATTTTTTGGCCGTATGAACGCCCTTGATAAGCTAGCCGATTTCGCCAGCCACTTTGGCGCTGACTTTTACGGTTTCGCGCGGGCCACCGAGCAGGTGACCTTAGTGCGCAATGAATGGCAAGTGCCTGCCACCGTCGACACCGCCATTGGTCCGATGGTGCCGTATTGGGCCAATGAAAAATTGCAGTGGCAGCTTGTGGATTAAACAACAAAAATAGAACAAAGCACTGTGAGCTCTAGCAGTGCTTGTTTTTCACGCAAAAAGTGTCAAACTTGCGTTAAGAAGCCTCGTCCGGCCTCTAATAAAAATTATAAAGTAGCAGGGACAGAAATTTGCTGAACTTATTTCGTGCGCGTAACAACAGCTCCTTCATTCTGGTCTTCGGTATTCATCGAACGACCGTGCATCTCGTCATTGTGGATGTCGGCAAAGACGGCACTCCTAGCCTTGTGGTGTCTGATGAGCAGACCGTAGCGGGTGATGATGTTGCCGTTGCCATTCAGCAGCTCAATCACAAGTATCAAAAGTTCAGTAAGCATAATCCCCAAGTTGCTCTTGTGCTTGGCTCTGGCCTCTACCAAAGCGTAACCTTAGATAAGCCGCAACTTAGTGAAGAGGAATTAGTGGGGAGCTTGCGTTATCAACTCAGCGACCTCGTCACTTTCGAACCTGATGATTGTGTAGCCGACTATTACGAGTTACCACTTCAAGTTCAGGGGCAGAATAAGATCCATGCGGTAGCTTGTAGCCGCAAATTTATTGAACCTTTACTCCAAGCTGCCCACGATATTAGTGAACGCGTGGTTGGTGTGTTTGCCGAGGAACAAGCACTGATGCCGCTGTTGGCGGCGACTAGTGACGCGAGTGCATTCGTTTTTCAACACCCTAAACAAGCCGCCTTAGTGCAAGTCTATAATTCCGGTGACCTGCAAGTAACGCGTGCCGTTCGCTCACTCGAGAAATTGAGTGAGCTAAGTATGGATGAAATCAAAATGGGTGGACTCCAGCCTTTAAGCGTCGAGGTGCAACGCTCAGCGGACTATTTTGAGCGGCAACTCCGCCAGCGTCCGTTAACGCATTTGCATTTAGCCTTGCCATTGAAAAAGCAACATGAAGTGCTTGAGAAGCTCTACGAAGATTTAGGCCTGCAAGTGGACTGGGCGCAGTATCCAGAGTGGGCGCAAGAGTTAGCGGCAGGCGACTATAGCGACTTCCCTGCACTGGGTGGCGCACTTGTCGTACTCCAGCAGGCGATGAATGAGGCTGAAGCATGAAGAGAATCGCCAACCTTTATACAGCAGAGCTAAAACCTAATCGTGAGTGGCTAACGCTGCGCCGGATGCTTGCTATCAATCTGGCACTTCTCGTCAGCTTTATTGTGCTTTGGAGTATCGCCAGTTTACTGCTGAGCCAGCAGCAGGCTCAGCAAGTACAGGTGCGCAATCAGATGTCGACAACTGAGGCGCAATTGCAAAGCCAGCAGCAAGTCTTGGAACGCGCGTTAAATGATTCTGAGCTCAATCAAGCGCTCGATGCAGCGCAGCAAACCTTCGTCGCGCGCAGTCGATTACTAGACCAAATGCAAACCTACACACAACAAAATCAGCTCAGTTATGCACAGCTGCTTGTCGACCTTTCAGCCGCTGACGGTGATGCCATTTGGTTACAAAGGATCTTGGTGAACAATAATGCGTTAAGCCTAGAAGGGCATACGCTGCAGCCACAGCAATTACCTAGTTGGTTAGCCAGCTTTAGTCGCTATGAAACCTTACAAGACCGTCCATTTGGGGTTTTTGAATTGAGCGATAGCAATGAGCAAGGACTACGTTTTGTGGTCGGACATATCCAAAACGAAGCGCTCAATTCGCAGGGGCGCGGAGGTGCCGGACAATGACTCAGTGGCAGGACCTTCAGCAAAAATTCAATGAACTACCCTTGCCACGACGTAAGTTTTGGCTATTGCTCAGTGTGATTTTTATCGCTTATTTGGGGCTTTATGTACTGTTATTTCCTGTCTGGCAAGAGTATCAAGTCAGCAAAAATGAGACAGCCCAACAGCAGCAACGATTGAGCTTAGTGGAGCAGCAGGTCGAGGCCGTTAACATTCGTTTAGCCGGAGATCCGAAAGCGCCTTTGAAGCGAAAGCTCGCGTCACTCGAGGAACAAATTCAAGCAGTCAACCAACGCCTGCAGAGCGAGACGAACTATGTTAGTGCCGCCGAGAACCGTCGTTTGCTGCAAGCGCTGCTCGGCAGCGCAGCGGATTTGAACGTGAAGGCAGCACAAGCTTTACCAGCGCAAAAAGTATACGGTGGTGAAGATGAAGCCAACGCCGCGATTTATAAGCATCGCTTGCAATTGGTTGTGACCGGTAATTACCAAAGTATCTATAACTATTTTCAGCGCTTGGAAAACCTGCCCTGGTCGTTTTACTGGCAGCGCATGGATTATCAGGTCACGACCTACCCAGAAGCACAAGTAACTATCGAGATTTATACCTTGAGTTTGGAGCGTGACTATGTGGCGAGTTAGTGCTTTTCTTTTCGCCTTAACAAGCTTCGGGGCCTTGGCACAGCAATCGCTGTCCGACCCTACAGCACCGCCCAGTTATCGCGCACTAGCAAGCGAAGCGACGCCAGGCACCGAGTTGCGTTTACAGGCGATCAGGCAAAATTCGGATGGACTAGTCGCGACGCTAAACGGACGTGAATATCGCAAGGGCGATACCATAACGCCCTATAAAATTGAAGAAATAACAATGAACTATGTCACCGTGATACACACCGAAAACGGTTCTGAACTGCAGCTAGCGGTATTTAATCAAAGCTCATTCATGCACAACGTGGAGAAAAGAGCAGGGGGACACAACGAATGATGCGCAGCGGATTAATTTTGCTTTCGACAGTGCTATTGGTGGCATGTGCTCATCAACCTGATCGTAAGCCAACAGAAATGCAGGCTGCTCTTGAAGCTCCGCAACAACAAGAACAGCAACGGCCACCATTACCTGAGTCAGTGCGCGCACGCTTGCGTCCAGATGCAGCGACCAGCAATGCCATGTCTGACCAACTTATCGCCGAGCCGCGCTTCTCGGTCAACGCAAACGGTGTCGATGCACGTGACTTTTTCGCGGGCTTAGCGGCCGATACGCCGTACAACATTGTTGTCCACCCCGAAGTGAGCGGGCAAATCACCGTTAGCTTGAAAGATGTGACTCTGGCCGAGACGCTCGAAGTCATTGGCGACATCTATGGTTACGATGTGCAACAAGAACGGCGGATGATCCGCGTATTCCCTGCTGGCTTACGCACTGAAACTATCGCATTAGACTACTTGGCTTTGCAGCGTATGGGGCTTTCCCAAACAAGTGTTAGCTCAGGTGGCGTAAAAGATAGTGACGAACAAAACAACATGTACAACGGTGGCGCCAATAACTTCAACAATGCCTTGTTGGGCAACCAAGGTGGCGTTTCTGGGCAAGGGAATTTGGGTCAAAATGGTTTAAATGGCATGAATAATGGCATGCAAACCAATGGCTCTTCGATTACGACACAATCCAAGACCGATCTCTGGGGCGACTTAAAGAGCGTTCTTGAAGGTATTGTCGGTAGTGGTGAAGGTCGCCGGGTGGTGGTAGCGCCACAAGCGGGCTTAGTGAGCATTACTGGACTACCGAGCGAACTTCGTGCGGCACGCGAATTTTTAAGTTCAGCGCAAGAACGCTTGCAGCGGCAAGTTATTCTTGAGGCACGCATTGTCGAAGTTGCACTGAACGATAACTTCCAGCAGGGAATTAACTGGGGTGACTTGTTCAAGCTCGGTAATGCCAGCGGCAGCGTTGGATTCTCTGGCGGCTCGGTCGATAACGACAATGGCGTGTTTGGGGTATCCTTAAATGTCGGCGACTTTAGTGGCGTGCTCAACCTGTTGCAGAATCAAGGCAATGTGCAGGTGCTGTCGAACCCGCGTGTAAGTGCAGCGAATAACCAGAAAGCGGTGATCAAAATTGGTGAAGACGAGTACTTCGTCACTGATGTTTCAACCACCACGGTAACTGGAACGGCAACGACGTCGACCCCGAATATCGAGCTTACGCCGTTTTTCTCAGGGATTTCTCTAGATATAACACCGCAAATCAGCGACAACGGTGAAGTCATTTTACATGTCCATCCGTCAGTTGTTGAAACCACGGAACAAAACAAGACCATCACTCTCAACCAGGAGTCGTTCGTGTTGCCGTTGGCACAGAGTAATATTCGCGAGAGCGATACCATTGTTCGCGCGCGCAATGGCGAAATCGTTGTGCTTGGCGGTTTGATGCAGACTAGCTATAACGACACTGAGTCGAAAGCACCTCTTTTAGGCGACATTCCGGTGGTGGGTAATTTGTTCAAAAACAAGCGCCGTAATGAGCAAAAGAAAGAGTTGGTGATCTTAATTCGCCCTGTAGTTGTTGGCGTGAACACTTGGCAGCAAGAATTAGAGCGCTCAAGTGAGCTGTTACAAGGCTGGTATAACGATTAGAAAAAATTATGTATCAAAGCCACTACGGACTAAGCGAACTGCCCTTTACCTTGACGCCCAACACGAGCTTTTATTGTGATTTGGAGAGTCATCGTAATGCTTTTGAAGTACTTGTCACTGCGCTTGAGGCCGGTGAGGGCTTTATTAAAGTTGTCGGTGAGGTGGGTACAGGTAAAACACTGCTCTGCCGTAAGTTACTCAACGAATTGCCAGAAAATTATGTCACGGCGTATATACCAAACCCTTATTTAACGCCAAGTGAAATGCGTGCGCATATTGCCCGCGAGCTGCAAGTTGAGACTTTAAATATTAAGAGTGAACAGCTCTTAACGCAGGCAATCCAAGAACGGCTTGTGGAAATTAGCCGATCCGGGAAAATCGCCGTCGTTGTCGTTGATGAAGCGCAAGCGCTACCCAGTGAAACCTTAGAGGCTTTGCGATTGGTGTCAAATCTAGAAACAGAGTCACGGAAACTGTTACACATAGTGCTGTTTGGCCAACCAGAACTCGATGAGCGACTGGCAACGCGTGAGCATCGCCAGTTGCGGCAGCGAATCACATTTAGCTATCGGCTTGAAGCAATGACGATGGCTGAGTTGGCGCGTTATATTTCGCATCGACTACAGGTCGCTGGCTATCAAGGTGCGCCGATATTTTCGGGCGCTGTGGTTAAATTAATTCACCAAGCAAGTCGCGGTATTCCGCGGCTAGTCAACGTTTTGTGCCACAAGGTTTTGCTCTTGTGCTACGGCGAAGGTGTTTATCAGGTCAAAACCAAGCATGTGCGCTATGCGGTTGCTGACACTGAAGACGTGACTTTGCCGAATAGACACTTGTGGTGGCGGCTCATTGCTCTAGCAAGTGTCTCGTGTCTATTGGCATGGGGTTGGTATTCGGGTTGGCTGCGGGAGTCGCTGCTATGAGCGTGATTAATCGAATGCTGCGTGACCTCGATCAACGCCAGCAGCGTGAACAGACCGCAACCACTACACCTGCTGCGGCAGCGCCCGCCAGCTTCCCCTGGGTATGGCTATTGGGTGCCTTTGTGATTGCGGCGATTCTCGTTATCGCAGCGATGGTCATTTGGCAAGCTCGTGAATCATCTACGGCGTCAGTAGAAGTGCCTCAGCAACCTGTAGTTACGCCTGTTGTTGAGGAAGAAAGAGACGCCCCCACTGGCGAACAAAGCACTACCGAGGTCGTGACCGCTGAGGGCGCTGACGATCAAGACAACTCATTCGCTGAGATCGAACAACCTGCTGAAGAACCTCCTGCGCCGAGCGCGGAAGTTGCAGCAGCGCAACCAGAGGCGGTGCAGCAGCCCATGCCTGAACCTGAACAAGTTGTTGATGAGAGCGCTGAGCCGCCGGTCGCCGAAGCGGAAGACTCAGGTAGTATGCGCGTTGAACCGGTCGATTTGACACCTGCAGAGTTGGCTGAAGTAAAATTTAAACAGGCACAAGAAGCATTAAAAAATGGTGAGCGAAGTCGCGCAGGAAGCTTGCTTGAGCAAGTGATTGCGCTAGCGCCTGACCATATTGACGCACGCAGTGAATTAGCCGCTTATTGGTACGGTCGAGGTCGGGTCGATGATGCGCTTGCCGTGATTGAACAAGGTTTGGCAAAGCAACCACAACAACCGCGTTGGTTGCTTCTTTATGCGCGCCTATTGTTTAACCTTGGTGCTTATGCAGAGCTACACGACGCGCTGCAGACATTGCCACTCAATGCCTCCGAGGCGAATGAGTTGGTGCAGCTTCGCGCGAGTGCGGCCAATGAATTAGCGCGTTACGAGCAAGCTGCAAACGATTATGCGTGGCTGGCTGAGCGCAGTAGAAATGGCGCTTGGTGGCTTGCCGCCGCTGTGGCATGGGAAGACTCCCGAGCCCCCGCGCAAGCGCGAGTCGCTTATCGGAAAGCCCTTGAACACGACGGCTTGAACCAGGAAGGGCGTAATTATGCGCAACAGCGACTGCAAGCAATAGGAGGTCAATAATATGCGCCCACGATTAAAAATGCGCCTTGGCGACCTGTTGGTGCAGGAAAATATTATCACCGAGCAACAGTTACAGCAGGCATTGAGCGAACAGCGCACTAATGGCCGAAAATTAGGGGTTACGCTGGTCGACTTAGGATTTTTGAGCGAACATGAGCTACTCGAATTCTTGGCCCGTCAGCTCAACATTCCGTATATCGATCTCGGCGAGCGCAAAATAACCAGCGATGTTGCAAACCTCGTTCCTGAAGTGCAAGCACGACGTCATCGCGCGTTGGTTATTGCGGCGGATGAGCAAGAGGCGTTGGTGGCCATGAGCGACCCAGCGGATCTGGCTGCGGTCGATGCTATTAGCCAGTTTTTACAACCCCGAGAAGTCAAGCTCGCCGTTGCACCAGACCAACAGCTACTTGATGCGTTTGATAATCTGTATCGACGTACGAAAGATATCGCCCAGTTTGCGAGTCAGCTACAGACCGAGTATCAACAAGATGAGGCTGTTGACCTCGCTGCCTTGTCGATGGAAGACGACAGCGATGATGCGACAGTCGCTAAGTTATTACAGTCCATTTTTGCTGACGCAGTGCAAGTTCGCGCTTCGGACATTCACTTAGAGCCTGATGATCATGCGTTACGTATTCGTATGCGCGTTGACGGGGTGCTGCAGGAAAATGTTCTGCAAGAGACGACCATCGCGAGCGCGCTGGTACTGCGTCTAAAACTTATGGCGGGGCTTGATATTTCCGAGAAGCGGTTGCCACAAGATGGCCGTTTTCATATTCAAGTTCGTGACCATGCCATTGACGTGCGTATTTCAACAATGCCGGTGCAATATGGCGAGTCTTGCGTTATGCGTTTGCTCGATCAGTCAGCGGGAATACTACAACTTGAACAAACCGGCATCCCTAAAGAACTCCTCGGACGTATTCGTAACCTAATCCACAAGCCCTACGGCATGCTCATCGTTACCGGACCTACAGGTTCAGGTAAAACCACCACGCTCTATGGTGTGCTCAACGAGCTGAACCGTTCGGAGAAAAAAATCATTACGGTCGAGGACCCAGTTGAGTATCGCTTGCCGAGGATTTCGCAGGTACAGGTGAACAGCAAAATCGGCTTAAGCTTTTCACGCGTATTGCGTACCACCTTGCGCCAAGATCCCGACATCATCATGGTTGGTGAGATGCGTGATAGCGAAACCGTTGAAATCGGTTTGCGTGGTGCAATAACCGGTCACTTAGTGCTCACGACGTTGCACACTAATGACTCAATTACCAGTGCGCTGCGCCTGATTGACATGGGGGCCGCGCCTTATCTAGTTGGCGCAGCAGTCAAAGGCGTTTTGGCACAACGCCTCATTCGGCGGGTGTGCGACAACTGTAAAGAAGAGGTGCAGCTCGACGCCGCTGACTTGGCCCTGATTCGCCGCATGCGCCCTGAATTACCAAGCGATGGCTCCGGCTTCGTGAAAGGTCGCGGTTGCCGTAACTGTAACGATACGGGCTATCGGGGCCGCATAGGTGTTTTTGAGCTCCTTGAAGTAAATGAACCTATGGTCAACGCGTTACGCGATGCAAATATGCGTGAGTTTGCACAAGCTGCGAAAGAGTCTCCTTATTTTCGTCCCTTGGCGCAGTCGGCGCTCGACTACGCCATCAAGGGGATAACAACTATCGACGAAGTACTGTTCTTAGCAGAAACCATTGAAGAAGATGACCCGACCGATGTTGAAGTCGATGTCGTCACCGAGGGTGATCATGACTGAGTTCAGTTATCGGGGACGCGACGCGAGCGGTGAATTAGTTACGGGCGCCTTAGAGGCAAACTCCGAACGTTCCGCTGCAGACACGCTGATACGCAGAGGAATAACGCCTTTAGCGATCAGCGAGCGCAAAGAGAAGTCCCAGGAAGGCGGTCTTGAGCTGTTCCAAGAAAAAATTAACCTCGATGACTTGATCGTCTTTACCCGGCAAATGTATTCGTTAACGAAGGCTGGAATTCCAATTCTTCGAGCAATTGACGGTTTGGCTGAGAACAGTCCGAAAAAGCGTATGCGCCAAGTTTTACAGGACGTCGGTGAGCAACTTGAACGGGGCCGCGAGTTGTCAGCAGCAATGGCTGGTCATCCGAAAGTTTTCCCGCGGCTTTTAATTGCGGTGGTGCACGTCGGTGAGAATACGGGCCAGCTTGAGGAAGCCTTCGAGCAGCTTTCAGAGTACCTTGCCAAAGAACAAGACACGCGCAAACAAGTGAAGTCAGCATTGCGTTACCCAATGTTTATTGTGAGTGCATTGGTTGCTGCAATGTTTATTTTGAATATTTGGGTGATTCCAACGTTTGCGCGAATGTTTGAACAGTTTGGCGCTGAGTTGCCATTGCCTACGCGTATTTTAATCGGTACCTCAGACTTTTTTGTCAATTGGTGGCCGCTCATTGTGGGTACATTGGTTGTCGCGTGGTTAGGCTTTAAGCGATTTAAAGCGAGCAAAGACGGTAGGGTTGTTTGGGATCGCTGGAAAACACAAATGCCGATTTTCGGCGATATTGTGAAACGCAGTTTATTGTCGCGCTTCTCACGTAGTTTTTCCGTGATGCTAAGGGCTGGAGTGCCTCTAACTCAGTCTTTGCACTTGGTTGCCGACGCGGTCGATAACTACTGGATGGCGGAACGCATTGAAGATATGCGTAAAACCATTGAGCGTGGGGAAGGGATTACCCGCGCAGCACAGGGAACCAAGCTTTTTACGCCATTAGTTATGCAAATGATTAGCGTCGGTGAGGAAACTGGCCGTGTCGATGAGCTCCTTAATGAAGTTGCTGATTATTATGAGCGTGAAGTTGATTATGATCTGAAAAGTTTAACAGCCCGTATCGAGCCGATTCTACTGGTTCTCGTGGCTGTCATGGTAGCGATTATGGCACTTGGTATATTTACCCCAATGTGGGATATGATGGATGCTTATAAGGGTCGCTGAAGAATTAGCTTTAGGCAAACGATGCTGAAAATGAGGACAACGATTATGAACGCCGAACAAACCAAGCTACAGCGCGGTTTTACCCTAATTGAGTTGATCATCGTGATCGTAATATTGGGGCTGTTAGCAGCATCAGCGATCCCGCGCTTCACTCGCGTAAGTGCCGATGCCGAAGATGCGGCGGTAGAAGGCGTTGCGGGCGGCTTCGCTAGTGCTGTGAGCCTAGTGCGTGCCGAGTGGGAATTGCGCGGACGTCCGCCGGGTAATGCGGATGGCTCAGGTGCTATTGTTAATATGGATGGTGTTCCGGTGAATGTAGACGGTAATACAGGCTATCCAGTAAGCGGCAACAATAACACCGAAGCGCATGATCAAAACATGAGTAGTGAAGACTGCCGGACTATCATGCAAGCTGTGTTACAAGGCGCGCCGACAGCAACCACCAACTATGGTTTGCTGGCAGAGAATCGCTATTACGTAGCGCGCGAAAACAATGGCACAAATGACATATGTGTGTATTATCTCGCCAATACCATACAAGGTTTAGGGGGCGCACCGACCGGCAATGATTATTTGAGTGTCGGCAATGTGTTTGTCTATAACCCACGCACTGGTGGCGTAAGTATTTTCAGTAATAACTAAGCGCAAAGGGTAAACAATGAAGAATAGTATTAGTCATCAGAAAGGCTTTACGTTAATTGAGCTCATTATTGTTATTGTTGTGCTCGGCATTCTTGCGGTGACCGCAGCACCACAGTTCATTAACTTCTCGAGCGACGCTCGTAAGAGTTCATTGAAAGGCTTGCAAGCGAGCGCTAAATCGGCTGTCGAGTTAGGCTATGCTAAGGCAGCCATTGAAAACAAACTATCTGGCGAAGCAAGCATCACAGCCGCAGACGGTTCCACAATTGCACTAGCGAATGGCTATCCCAAAGCGAGTGCGATTCAGGCTGCGGCGGGCGCTTCGGCGGATTTCGTATTCGTTGAGCAAACCGCAGGGGTTTACACTGGTGGTTCGCTTTCGAATGGCGTCTATGTCGGTACCTTTGCGAATTTAGTGGACGCGCCGGTAACAAGTGCTGCGGTCATCGCAACGAATTGTTATCTAAGTTACACTGACAACGCAGATGACTCAGGCAAACCGGCGCCAACGGTAACTGTGAGTGGTTGCTAATTTTTCAAAATGGAGAACGTGTTATGAAACAACAAAAGGGTTTTACTTTAATCGAATTAATTATCGTGATCGTTGTATTGGGTATCCTCGCGGTAACTGCAGCGCCACAGTTTATTAATTTCCAATCCGATGCTCGTAAGTCGACCGTGAAAGGCGCACAAGCTTCAATCCAGGGTGCGATGCAATTGGTCTACGCGAAGTCGTTGATCGATGGTTCTGATGCCGAGGCAACGGATACTGTGGACACCGAAGACGGTACTATCGATATTATCTATGGTTACCCGGCCGCTGAAGGTTCCACGAACGGTGGTATCGCTAACGGTGGTATCGCTGAAGCTGCAGGTCTTGATTCAACTGAATGGGCGAGCAGCGCAACAGGTGCAACACCAAACGTTATTACCTTTAGCCCGGGCGATACTGTGAACGCGAGCTGTGCAGTTGTTTACACTGAAGCCACTGACGCATCAACGCCTGCGACAGTAAGCTCAGTCACGTCGAGCTGCTAATCATTTTGCAGCCGAGTAAAAAAGGGCGCTTCGGCGCCCTTTAGTTTATCTCCTTCCAGAACAACACCCGAGAGTTTCCTCGATACTGCCCAAACCCGCCGATTCCACGAGGGTCTGCATAACTATTGCCCGCATCATCGCGCCAATCGAATTCAAGCCAAGCGGGCGCATCATAGTCAAAGATGAACTCACCGGTATTGCCGTTACCCGTGGCCAACCAGCGCAACGTGTTAAAGGGCAAAACGCCATCAGTTAGGTTACTGTCCGTTCCCGCGGCCACCGGCGACAAACCGTTAGGATCTGCAACGATAGACAAATTGGCAACCAAGCCCAGCGAGCAATTGTCCGCAGCGTGGGTCACGAAGCGGCTGCCATCGAAGTATTCTGCGTAAAGCTGCACTGGTAAGTCTTCGGTTTCGGGGCCGTAGGTATTTTCCAGCACCAAGCGGCCATAGCGAAGTTGCAGTGCGCCGTTTAATGGTGCTGCGCTACCTGTTGCTGTACTGAGGCTAAGGTCGCCTGCTGCAAAATTACGACTATCTAACTCACTGGCAATGCGTAAGCCGAGTTGTAAATTGGCATAAGGCCCATCAATGACATCATCTGGGTGGCGGGCAAAACCGGCATCGATAGCATTGAAGCTCATGATGCCAGCGTTCCAGCTTTGTTGTGCGGTTAAGTTTAGTAGGCGATCAGCAAAACGGTCCGTAGTCGTATCTGCGGGTGCAAGATTGGCCGCGGCAAAGCCGACGGTTGCCGTCTCAGCATAGCCACTGCTGTCGTAGTTCTCAGTAATGTTGCCGTCGCTATTCACCGCGTAAAGTTCATAGCTAACGGTGATGGCCGGTTCAGACATGTAGGTATAGTCACCGGCGACACAACTATTAGCGACTGCAGAGGTATTGAGGGCAAAACGATAGGGCGCAAAACGGCCCACTGTTGTATTTTGCTTGGCCGCGACATCACCTGCGCCTAAGTAACTATTGCCACTTAGGCTTGGGGCTAGCTCAATGGTTCCCACATCAAGCCAGCGAGCACTATCAGTGCGCAAGCTACCAGCGCGCGTTGTGTCGATAGTCCAGCCTTGATTGCCAACGAAAGCAGACGCTGGCGCTGTCGCTGTGGTGGGATAGACAGTCTGTACGTAGCTCGCTTGTGCTTCGGCTGCTGGGGCTTCTCGACCAAAGTTAGGCGTAGCATCGCCCGCTGCATTTTCGGCCGTGACAATAAGTGAGAAGTTATCGCCAGCGCTGGCAAAGGCGGCGCCGGCCGAGGTTGTTGCAGTTGCCACTTGGTTTGTGCTATCGACTGCAAACACCCTGAGCGTGTGAGGTTTCACCACAAAATCATTGATGCTGGTGCCGCTGAGGGTCACATCAGGATCGTCGATGGACGCTTCATCAGCATTGGGCGCACCGTCTAAACTGACCCGGCCGTGCAAACGTAACGCGCCAACATCGCTATAGTTCGCGCTTAAAGGAGCATTACCATTGGCATCGAAAGTGACTGGCACTGAGCCATAGCTCAAGGTTGTTCCAGCATCATTGAGTGGCACAGCCGCCGTATTCGCGACAAAACTCTGCCCTGCTTGGCAAGTCAGGGGATTCCGACATGAGGTGGCTAACTCAAGTACCTGAGGTCCGCTCAAGCGCGCTTCGCAGGCGCCCGTCTGCGTATTCGTTTCGACCGCTCGTACGAGCACATCAAAGTCAGTGCCAGCGAACGAAGCTGGTATAGGGCTCAAACCATCGTTCGCGGTAAAGATTAGTCCTGCCGTCCGGAATTCAACTTCGCAGCTCGTTGCTGCTGTGCCGGCGCTGTCGTAGCACTGCGTTGGGTTCTGCGGCTGGGGGGCGCTTGAGCTGATACCAACGGTAGCGGTGCCCCCGTCAACATAACTTAATCCCAGAACACCCTCGCCGCCATTGAAACTAAGCAGGCCGCCGTTGGCAAAACTACTTGCGCTTGCTGAGGTGGTTAAATTAACTTCTGCGGCATCGGTGTAGCGGCTACTACAAGTTGAATCCAGGCAGCTGATAACGCGAACCGGCGCAGCGACGCAGCTTACAACAGAGAGTGGGTGTTGAATCCGATAATGATGGATATCGGTCACTTCACTCGAACAGCCAAAGCTATCGCGAACCGCATCCTGTACGCTATCGTCGTAATTAATCGCCGTGTTATTGCCAAGCTCTAGCGTGCCCGCGGTGAGCACTGCACCTTGCAAATTCGTGTTGTTGCCAAAATCAATAACGTTGTTGGTATAGGGCGCGTAAAGAATACCGTTAAAATTATAGGTTGAGCTGCCTTGGTTGTATTGTCCTATTTCAAACTCGGCACCGTCATATAAGAAGATCATGAGGTTCTGGATATTACCAGTACTATTAAAAAAGAGGTTATTGCCGCCGATGATGCCCGTCTGGATATAAATACGAACGGGTCCTGCTGGACTTATTTCAATACTTGAGTCGTTACTCAGGCTCATACTCCGAATAAAGTAATCGCCAGGCCCTAAAATCAATGTTTGGTCCTGAGGCCCAAAGGAAACGCTATCGATTAAGTAAGTGCCGCCGCCAGATAAACTTGCAGTGGTGTTGTTCTGACTAATGGAAATCGCATCGTAAATGCCAGGCCCTAAATTTGTTGGATTATTCACCGACGCGCCATTCGAAAAACTCGGAAACGCATTTGGCGTTATTGGCGGAAACTGGACATTGGCGTCTTCGATGACGCCGGATGGGGTTGGTGTGTTGCCGTTGGTATTATTTGGGTCGCTTATTTCTACGCCATTGATTTCAGCATTGTTGCCCGGTACAAAGCCACCATCGCCGACGATTCCGTAATCAATGAGGTTATTGTAAGCGTCGCACTGTGAGCCTTGTCCACCGCCTGGCGCCTGACACTCGAGCGGGTAGTCGCCATCGGATGTTTGACAATAGGGTGTACCACCCACAGCGTTGGTACTGCCAGCGTTGTTAGTGATGTTAATGGCCGTGGCATCGCCACCAATTTGCGCGGCCCACTCCAACACCATATTCCCCGCTGCGGTGGCGTTGCCAGTAATGCTTGCGTTGCTCGCGATTAAACGAATGAAACCCGCAGCAACATTACCGTTGACGGTGCTGCCACTCGCCAGAATAAAATCGTTATCAACGTCAATGTTACCGTTAAGGGTCACAGGTGAGTAGGTTTGCAGGTTGCCAGCAGAGATGGAACCGGTAACGGTACTGTGGCTATCTATCGAAAGATCGCCTGTCACATTGAGGTCACCCGTCACCGAAGTGTTCGCGCGCAGGGTAAGCTGGTCGGCAGTAATAGAACCGGTAACGGTATTGGCAGAAACCAAGTCGATTTGTGGCGCGTTCAGGGAGCCTAAAATTTCGGTGCCATTTGCGAGCGTGATCTGATTTTGACTGCTTAGGTTGCCCTCAACTTGGTTTGCGCTGCTGAGCTGGATTTGGCCGTTAGCGTTAATGTTGCCATACATACGCATACCGTTATTCGAGCTGACCGAACCGGTTGTGTTGATGATGAGTGGGGTGCTGGCGCCAAGAAAAATTTCGGCATTGGCAAGATATACGTCGCCAGTCACATTTACTTCGGCAATTTTGTCAAAGACAATACGGTCGTCCCAATTGA
Source organism: Pseudidiomarina sp. (assembly GCA_048267225.1). GTDB lineage: Bacteria > Pseudomonadota > Gammaproteobacteria > Enterobacterales > Alteromonadaceae > Pseudidiomarina. Next base: position 323,515 of record JBLWXY010000003.1, on the reverse strand, counting down.
GCGTTAGGCCATTCGAGCATTGTGCTGGACTGTTGCCATTCTGTGAGCAACCGGGCGGCAAGTTTTTCTTAAAATCATAAGTCGCTGCCTGTGCGCCGAAACTAATAAGTAGCATGGCCGGCAGTAAACAACGTTTAATCAATACCATCACTTGCCTCCAACAATAGCTGCCGAGAAAACTCGAAGTCTCCGGCACTGCATTGTGCTTGCGCTACAATTCGATAGTGGTCGCCTGAATAGGGTGTCGTTAGCGATAAGCGGTCACAATAGACGCGTACCTCGCAGCGGTCGAGACCTATTGCCGCTAAGTTTTGTTGTAAAACCAGCGTTTGCGGTACGTTGCCGACGCGAGCTGGACACAGGCTACTATTGGCTGAGTTGCTCGAAAGTGGATACAACTGCGTCAAAAAAATCTCCGCGGCACTGCGGGCTGCGGCCTCGGTGCGCGTACCATAGACCTCGGTAATGGTCGTATCGCTGCTGTCGCGAATGAGCTTGACTACCGTAAGGCCAATCAGGGCTAGCACCACAATCACAAAGATGGCGATGGCAAGGGCGGCGCCTTGTTGACGGGCCGGGCTCTGTGTTCGTCGGTTAAGGCACATTAGGCAAATGAATCTCGTGATTAATTTGAATTTGTTCGTTGTTGGTTGAACCCACACGCCAATCCAGCAAAACCAAACTATTTCTTTGTAAGGAGGCTGGGCTCACACGAAACGGATCTTGACCAGCGCTTAAATTGTTAATTAACGTTGTCATCATCACTTCAGCACTAGGTGCGCTACTCGTTAAAGCTGCTAGGTTGGGCTGTGCGGCACTGTAACCGTAGTTAGCAAAACGCCATAGGCGCGCCCCGAGCTCGTCGTAGCACCAACTGACAGGAGAAGAACCAATAAAGTAACGTCGAGCTGGACTTTGCTGGCTAAATTGGGCCGTGGCTGACGTGAACTCAAAGGTGACCACGTTGGGTTGGCCAGTGAGTGGTGCGACGGACTGAATCTGCTGCTTGCGCGAGCTGTTCGGCGCGTAGATATGTGGCGTTTGTGTCGCGTAAACAAATAACCATTGATTCACCAACGGCGCATTACTTTGCGGGGCAATAGCAACGAAGTCGTCACTCCCTGCAGCTAAGCCTTGGGGCAGCTCGAGGTAGCGGCTGCTTGCGACCAGTGGTACAAACTCGATACATTGGGAGCTCACTCGCACAGAACGCGGCACTACGTATTTGAGCTCTCGCGTTAGACGTTCAATGGCAAAGCGCGACTCCGCAATCAGTTGCTGTCGGGCGCTGGTGTCGGCAAATATTTGCGCCCCGAAACTCACATAGCCAAAACTAAATAACCCCAAAATGGCTAAGATCACCATCACAATGACCAGCTCAATCAGTGTAAAGCCTTGTACAGTGCGCCGCGCCATTAATAGTTCCCCTTCACAACCGAGAAGTAAAAACCCTGACCGAGCGGCGTGGTGATGGTAACCAAAATACGCTTAAAGGCGGTTTGCCCACTGACGCAATTTCCAATGGCATCGCTATAACAAACATTCACGGCAAAACCAAATCGCGGGTAGCGCGCGGCAAGGCTATTGCCTTCTGCATTCGCCAGAGTAGGAAAGGTCACTTGTAGCTGGTGGTAGTCATCGATATCATCAAAGTTTTCGCGACTTTCGCCATCGGGTCCAAAGCTTGCGGCTGCCGTACAAACCGGACCACCAATGCCATTACAGCGCACTAAACCACCGCTACGGGCGCTTTGTTCGTCAAAAGATTTCGCTATGACTTCGTCAATGAGAGCTTGACCGAGCGTCGCCGCTCGCAGTTGTAACACAGGCTCGGCACTACGGAACGCTTGCGGATACAATAAAGTGAACACCAACACTAAAGCTATCGCTAAAGTGACGATACCGATAATGAGTTCAATCAACGAAAAGCCGTGTTCGCGGCGTGTCGATGAAACGGGCATTGAAGTCCACATAGAAACCTATACGCGAGTGCATTTATAACTTTTTTAATACGTTCCATAGTATACGAAATTACTTTACACTGCATATTATTAAATCAATGAACGAGAACGACGAAACAACGATGCGTAATTGCAGCGCAACAATGGCCCATAACAATGTTAAATCTGTGCAAGCGATGACGCTTGTGGAGCTCCTTGTTGTTATTATCATCATCGGCATTGTTTCGGTAACTGCGGTACCGGCGTTATTCAATCGTGGTGGTTTTGAACAACAAGCTTTTCAGGCAGAGTTGGTAAGCTCTTTGCGCGTCGTTCAGCAACGCGCAATGCAAAATACGACACAGTATTGTTATGGCATGAATTTTCAAACGGCGCAGTTGACCCCCTTTTATTGTGGCGCATCGGTTGCTTCGGAACGTGTTATTGTTGTCCCCGAGGCCAATAACGTTAGCGCCAGTGCAAGCCTTTCAGGTATCGCGAATGGTTTTCGCTTCAACAGTTTAGGTTGCCCAGTGTCAACAAACCACAGTGCGGCAGCGCCTGAACTTTGTGGGCAAAGTGCGGTCGAGATTACATTAACAGGACCGAATGCGCTGGCTGTTTGTATACAAAGCCAAGGTTATATCCGCAAGGGAGCCTGCAATTAGTCGCTTGCCCGCCCTTGTGAGGCTTGGTAAAGTTACGCGGTTAGATTATCCACCTTGCAAAGTTTACGGGAACACCCCTGATGTTTAAGAAATTGCGCGGAATCTTCTCAAACGATCTCTCGATCGATTTGGGTACAGCAAACACACTTATTTATGTAAAAGATGAAGGTATCGTGCTCAACGAACCTTCGGTTGTTGCCATTCGGCAAGAACGTTCAGGCGGCCCGAAAAGCGTTGCAGCCGTCGGCCATCAAGCGAAGCAAATGTTAGGCCGGACACCAGGCAACATTAAAGCGATTCGGCCGATGAAAGACGGTGTTATTGCTGACTTTTATGTGACCGAGAAAATGCTCCAGCACTTTATTAAGAAAGTGCACGACAGCCATTACTTCCGTCCAAGTCCGCGTGTACTTGTCTGTGTGCCTTGTGGCTCCACCCAAGTCGAGCGTCGCGCTATTCGCGAATCGGCACTAGGCGCTGGCGCCCGCGAAGTTTACTTGATTGATGAGCCAATGGCGGCGGCAATCGGGGCTGGCTTGCCAGTGTCCGAAGCAACCGGTTCCATGGTTGTTGATATTGGTGGTGGTACCACGGAAGTTGCAATTATCTCGTTGAATGGTGTCGTTTACTCATCGTCTGTCCGTATCGGTGGTGATAAATTCGACGAGGCCATCGTCAACTACATTCGCCGTAACTTCGGTTCACTGATTGGTGAAGCAACTGCCGAGCGTATCAAACACGAAATTGGCTCAGCCTTCCCGGGTGATGAAGTCCGCGAAATTGAAGTACGTGGGCGTAATCTTGCCGAAGGTGTACCGCGTTCGTTCACGCTCAACAGCAACGAAATTCTTGAAGCTCTGCAAGAGCCACTCATGGGCATTGTTAGTGCCGTCATGGTGGCACTTGAACAGTCGCCACCTGAGCTAGCGTCAGATATCTCAGAGCGCGGTATGGTGCTCACCGGTGGTGGTGCATTATTGCGCGACCTAGATCGCTTGTTGATGGAAGAAACTGGTATCCCAGTGATCATTGCTGACGACCCACTGACGTGTGTTGCGCGCGGTGGCGGTAAAGCGCTGGAAATGATCGACATGCATGGCGGTGATTTGTTCAGTTATGAGTAAAACGCCATGAAGTCGCTGTTCGAACACGGCCCTTCATTACGCACACGTTTGCTACTAGCTTTAACGGTAGCTGGCACCTTGATGTTTTTTGACCACCGGCTGCAAACCATGCAGCCGGTGCGTTCGTTTTTAAGCACCGCAACCGCGCCAGTACAGTACCTTGCTGTTTTACCTGAAGAAGTGATGGATCGTTTGGTCTATCTCGCCACCACGCGTTCAGCATTGCGTGAAGATAACCAACGTTTGCGCGACGAGCTTTTGGGGCTACAAATGGCGGTGCAACGTTTGAATTTTCTTGAAAACGAGAATGCCCGGTTGCGCCAATTACTTGGCTCTGACGTCCGTGCTGCAAGTCGCCGTATGGCAGCAGAAGTGGTGTCGGTGGCGACCGACCCGTTTTCCCATCAGGTGGTGATTAACAAAGGTTACCAAAGCGGTGTTTACGAGGGCCAACCGGTACTCGATAACCGCGGCATTGTCGGGCAAGTGATCAGCGTCGCGCGCAGCACTGCGCGGGTGTTATTGATTTCAGACCAGAGCCATGCCATCTCTTTGCGAGCAGAACGTAACGATATTCGTGTTATCGCGCAAGGCACCGGCGAGCTAACCCAACTCGAGTTAAATTTCATCCCCCATAGCACCGAACTTCAAGAAGGCGATGTGCTAGTTTCGTCTGGTTTGGGCGGGGTCTTTCCTGAAGGGTACCCCGTGGCTGAAATTAGTAGGATTAATCGCGATGAGCGCTTGCAGTACGCGCAGGTGGTGGTGACCCCATATGCCCAGCTCGATCGCGTACGGACGCTGTTGTTGCTCTGGCCAGCCGACGCGCAAGAACAACCCATTTATGATGAAGACTTGGCAGCCGACGAGGTAAATGATGTGGGTTAAATCAGGCTTGCTGCCATTACTTTTCAGTTATGTCATCGCCTTGGTGCTGACCATCATGCCGATTCCGGCAGTGCTGGAGCCGTGGCGCCCAGACTGGGTGAGCATAGTACTTATTTATTGGTTAATCGCCATTCCGCATCGCGTGGGCTTCGGCACTGTGCTGGTGATGGGCTTGCTCACCGATATCCTGATGGGAAGTACCTTTGGTGTTTACGCTACCGCTTTGGTCATTATCGCCTATCCAACCTTGCGGCACTTCCAGCGCATACGCAATTATTCACTGACGCAACAATTACTGGTGGTTGGTGTCTTAATCCTTATTAAGCGCGTGATTGTGTACGAACTTGAGCATGTGCTCAATGATGCGGTCTCTAATTTGCCGTATCTGTACCCGGTCATCTCGTCAGCTATTGTTTGGCCTTGGTTGTTCTTAATTTTACGACGTTATCGTCGTCGTTATCTGATTCGCTAACGCCTGAGGAGTTTTTATGCAACTGGTGCTGGCCTCTGGCTCACCGCGTCGGTATGAATTATTGCAGCTATTGGATCGCCCCTTTAGCGTTGTTAGGCCGGAAGTGCCGGAACAATTGGCGGCTCACGAAGCGCCAGCCGACTATGTGCAACGACTGGCGCGAAGCAAAGCTGAGGCAGGTGCACTGCTAAGCGCAACTGACGCTGCGGTCATTGGCGCAGACACTATTGTGGTCTGTGACCAAGAAGTACTGGAAAAACCCCAAGACAAGGACCATTTTCGCCAAATGATGGCGTTGCTATCGGGGCGTAGTCATCAGGCAATGACCGCTGTTGCCCTGCATCATAAGGGTGTGACTGAGGTTGTGCTGGTGTCTACAGTGGTGCATTTTAAGCCACTCACGGATGCTGAAATAGCTGCCTACTGGGCCTCTGGCGAGCCACAGGACAAAGCCGGTGGCTATGGTATTCAGGGGCGTGCTGCGAAGTTTGTACGGCACATCGAAGGTAGCTATTTGGCGGTGGTGGGGCTACCGTTATATGAAACCGAACAATTGATTCAAGCCGTTGAGAGTACAGCGAAATGAGCGCCGAAATATTAATGAATGTGACGCCCACCGAAACGCGGGTCGCATTAATCGAAAACGGTATTCTGCAAGAAATACACATTGAACGTCAGGCCAAGCGTGGCTTGGTCGGCAACATTTATGTGGGGAAAGTCGCGCGCGTGCTGCCGGGCATGCAAGCCGCGTTCGTTGATATTGGCTTAGATAAAGCCGCATTCTTGCACGCGTCGGACATTGTCTCGCCGTTATCGGCGGCTGAAGGTGTCGCGCCACGCCCTGATTTGGCCCCGGATATCGCAACCTTAGTGCGCCCAGGGCAACATATTTTAGTGCAAGTCGTCAAAGACCCGCTTGGCACCAAGGGCGCTCGGCTCACGACCGACATTACTATTCCCTCGCGTTACATGGTGCTGATGCCACAGTCACCGCACGTTGGCATTTCGCAACGTATTGAAGATGAGACCGAACGCGAACGCCTGAAACAAGCGGCTCAGCCCTATTGTGATGAAGAGGGCGGTTTTATTGTGCGCACGGCAGCCGAAGGTGCCAGTGACACCGAGTTGCGACGCGACGCAGCGTTTTTACGGCGGCTTTGGGATACACTGCAAAAACGTCGCAAGACCATGCGCAAAATTGGCATTGTTTACGAAGACTTAAATCTTTCTTGCCGTATCTTAAGGGACTTTGTCGGCGATGAAATTGAACGGATCCGAGTGGATTCGAAGATCACCTACGAAGTTTTACAAGAGTTCGTGCACGAATTTATTCCCGAGTTAGAGCCCGCGCTTGAATACTATGCGGGCGAGCGCCCAATATTCGACATGTTTGATGTCGAGAATGAAGTTCAGCGAGCGCTCGATCGTAAAGTCGAACTGAAGTCAGGTGGCTCTATCATCATCGATCAAACCGAAGCCATGACCACCATTGATATCAACACCGGTGGTTTTGTTGGGCATCGAAACCTTGAAGAGACCATCTTTAACACGAATATTGAGGCCACCCAGGCGATTGCACGCCAACTGCGACTACGGAACCTTGGCGGTATTATCATCATCGATTTTATCGACATGCAAAACAGCGATCACAAACGACGTGTTTTACATAGCTTAGAGCAAGCCCTGGGCAAAGACCGCGCAAAAACATCGATTAACGGCTTTACCTCGTTGGGACTGGTGGAAATGACGCGCAAGCGCACCAGAGAAAGTCTCGAGCATGTGCTGTGCTCCGAATGCCCAGTTTGTAATGGGCGTGGCACCATGAAAACCGTTGAGACTGTGTGCTATGAGATCATGCGCGAAATCGTCCGCGTTAACCGTGCTTATGCCGCCGACCACTTTGTCATTTATGCGTCTGCCGCGGTAACCGATGCACTAATGAACGAAGAGTCACACGCCTTGGCAGAATTAGAGGTCTTCATTGGTAAGCAAGTCAGAATCTCGGTCGAGCCGCTCTACCACCAAGAGCAATTCGACGTCGTAATGATGTAACTCGTGCGTGAAGTGATGGTATGCCTATGTGGCGTGTTTCTTTAAAAGTAGCCTATCGAACCGTGCTCTACAGCATTGCTACAGCCTTAGTGTTGTTTGCGGTGCTGCTGAGTGTGTTGCGCTACTTATTGCCGCAATTACCCGATGTGACTCAGCAAGTGGAAGCTTTTTTTGCCGAGCGTTATGCGGTGGAACTGTCGGTGGGTCAACTCGGTGCCGACTGGAACAGCGCTGGGCCGCAGTTGATTCTGCAAGACATTCAAGTCCACAGCTTAGCTGACACTCCCACAGAGCTACAACTCAACGAAGCTCGGGTGGTCTTTAACTTTTGGCAGAGTCTCAGAAGTTGGTCATTTAAGTTTGAGCAAGTGACACTGGCCAATATCGAATTCACTTACGACTTACGCAATCCATCGTTTAGCAACGATTCCGATCTTGGCGATACCCTACCGCGCTTTTTTCTGAATCAACTCGACCAAGTTACCATTGAGGACAGTCAACTGACCTTAGTGAACTTGCTAGGTGTTCGTCATGCGGTCGAGATTGAACGCTTGAGCTGGCTTAACCAAGGTCGCTCTCACCAAGGTTTTGGCAGTTTGCGACTGGCGGATCTAGCATCGAATTCCCTCGATGTCATTATTGATGTCGAAGGCAATGACCCTCGCGACTTAGCCGGCCAGATTTATGTGCGCGCTGAGAATCTTGATATCGCGGGCTATCTGCAACAGAAAATTGTCGATGCACAGATTTCGCAGGCGGAGTTTAATTTCACCATGTGGCTCAACTTCGCCGAAAGTGATTTTCGCAATGGCATCTTGCAGCTCGGGCGCAATGAACTGCAATGGCAAGTGGGCGAGCGTCGCCATCAGCTTATGATCCCGAAGGGGCTGTTGAAACTCCGACCGCATGCAAATGGCTGGTTGGTTAATAACAACCCCATCACTTTGGTGCATGACGAAACCACCTGGACCGTACCTACCTTGAGTTGGTTACAGACGCCTGAAGGCTATGCGCTAAGTGCGCAAGATGTTCCGCTCGCGCCATTGACACAGTTAGCAACCTTGGCGGGCAGTCGCGCTCAAGCTTGGGCAGATAAGCTACGTCAGGCGAACTTGCAAGGTACCGCTGAACTCAGATTACAAAAGCCGATACAAGCGCCACTGCAATGGCAGTTGCTGGCAACTCAAGTCGATTGGCAGAGTTTCGCCGGCATTCCCGGGGTTACCGACCTTGAGGTACAACTACGGGGCACTGGGCGACAGGCCAACTGGGCACTGTCCGGCACGCAAAGCACTATTGCTAGCGATGACCTGAACGATAGCCAACCTTGGCGTTTCGATGATTTGCAGTTGCATGGGCAATTCGAACTACAGCCCGAGCAATGGCAACTCAGTATCGCCAAAGGCAGTCAGCTCGGCTTGGCTGATATGCCTTTGCGGGTACAAGGGCAATTGCGCTACAGCGATCAACTTTACGTCAATGCGCGAGCTATCAGCGCCAGTGATGCGCCTATTCCTGCGCCTGTGCTGCGCCGTTACTTACCCCAAGTCATGGGCGCCAATTTGCACGACTATTTACAAACTGCATTGCTAGACGGGCAAGCTACGGGCGTGGCTATGGTTTGGCGTGGACCACTGGCAGACTTTCCCTACCATGAGCCGACTGGGGTGTTTCGCGCGCAAGCGTCCATCGAAAACCTTGTCTACCGTTTTCAGCCTGACTGGCCGGTTGTTACCGATGCCAATGCTTATGTGCACTTCGGCAACGAAAAAATGCACATTCTAACCACAGAGGCGCTGCTCGAGGGGATTCGTTTGCCCCGTGTCGATACCGTCATTGCGGATATTCTGGCGCAACCGGCAGTGTTAGACATAAGCGGCGATATTGTCGGCCCAAGTGAGGCACTGCAACCGGTATTTGCGGCAAGTCCCTTGGCGGATTCGCTCGGCGCCACGCTGAATGAAGTCCAGCTTAGTGGACCCATGCGCGGATCTTTAGCGTTGCGTATTCCGCTCGATAATAGCCGTGAGGTCGTCGCTGAAGGCTATGCCTTACTCGATAAAAATCAGCTCTACGTCAACAGTATTGCCGAACGATTTACCGCTGTGAGCGGCCGAATCGACTACCGTAATGATGTGATTCATGCCGATAAACTTGCGCTGAAATGGCGGGACCTGCCGCTTACTGCGCGCCTTGACGGTGCAGCCCGTGCTGAAGATTACCATGTTGAAGTCGCTGTGGATGCGAATTGGTCGATGGCAGACCTTGCGCAACAAGAACCTTTAACAGCCAAGTTAGCCGCTGGCGACTTAGCATGGCAAGGTCAGCTTGCGCTCTCCCTGCCGACCGTTGGAGGTTATTCGTTCCATTGGCAACAGCAGTCCAACCTTGAAGCCTTGGAACTTCTGCTACCCGCGCCGTTCAACGTCGCCGCTGGGGAACAAATGCCATGGCAGCTACAAGTCTCTGGCGGGCCCGAAAGCCTTTTGATCAATAGTACTCTTGGCGATCATAGTTTGCTGGAGCTGCAATACAATGGTGATGCGAGTGTCTTACAACAAGGCTATGGGCGAATTGGTGAACGCGTTGGCCAACTGCCGAATCCTGATTTACTGGGGCTTAACCCGACTTTTCCGCTAGAAATCGGTCTTGCCCAAGCCGACGCAGCCCATTGGCTCGATGCCATAACCACCATCAAGCAGTGGTGGGGCAATCAGCAAAGTGCCGCCGCGACCTCGGAACAAAGGATTGCGAGCCCACTTCCGGATGTGATTGAGATTCAAGTTAACGAGCTTAGTTTCGGTGAACATCGTATGCACGATAATGCCATTGTGCTCTGGCCCCAAGAGGAGCCTCGCGCTGATGGCATTGTCGATACCTGGCAATTTACTTGGCGCGCACAAGAAGCAGCGATGCGTGGCAGTTACTGGCCAGCGCTAAATGGCGAGCAAGAGCGCGTCGAAGTGAATGCCGATTATTTTGAGCTGGCCATGCCGGTACCACCGGAAACAGATGTTGAGGTAGTGGTAAGCGAAGTGGAAGATGTCGCCGAGACGCAGAACTTTAGCCAGTGGCCGGTCTTAGAGTTTGACTGCAGACGCTGTCGTTACGGTGAGTACGATCTTGGCGAGGTGGCTTTTCGCTTAGTGCCTGCGGCAGAACAAGTGCGTTTAGACGACATTCGCCTACGTAATGGTGAGCATGAGCTGAATGCGCAATTACGTTGGTTGCTGGCGACCGCCGAGCAACCCGCGGTCACCGCCTTGACCGGAACCTTTGCCAGCGAAGATCTGGGCAACTTTTTAAATGCTTACGACATCACCTCGATAGTGCAAGACAGTCCAGCCGATTTTGATTTTGAATTGGCTTGGCAGGGCACGCCCGATGCCTTTAATGTGGCTACCCTCGACGGTAGTATGAATTGGCGCTTGGGCCAAGGCTATTTAAATGACGTAAGCGATGGTGGCGCACGCATTTTTTCAATGTTGAGCCTCGAAAGTATACTGCGAAAGTTACAATTCGATTTTCGCGATATTTTTGCCAATGGCATGTTTTTTACCGAGTTTAGCGGGCAGTTTGCCATCGACGATGGCGTGGTGAGCACTGAGCAAGCGCGCATGAATGGCTCAGCGGGCGACATGGAAATCAGCGGCCAGAGCAACTTAGTGACCAAAGCCATCGACTATCAATTGTTTTTCGTACCGAAAGTGACCTCAAGTCTGCCGGTCATTTTGGCGTGGATGGTGAACCCACCATCGGGACTTGCAGCGCTGTTAATTGACCGCATGCTGCAAGATGCGCAAGTGATCAGCCGGCTTGAATATAAGATCTCTGGCACCATAGATGAACCTATAGTCGAGGAAGTTTCACGCGACAGCCGTGAAGTTCCGCTTCCCGTCGACGCCTTACCGCAGGAGGAATCGGATGCAGCAGCACAAGAAAGTTCAACTGACAGCGGTACAAATGACCAGCCAACCGGACCCGCAGCAGAACCTAGCGACAATTGAACAGTTGCTCGAACAATTACCTGCGGCACGCCCGCAATTGGTGGTTTTACCCGAGGCATGTCTTTGTTTTGGCGCTGGCGATAAGCAGCAGCGTGCTCATGCCGAAGCCTTTAGTAACAAAGCACCGCTGCAGCAGCGATTGAGTGAGCTGGCGCGGCAGCACGGTATTTATTTACTGGTCGGCACCATGCCAATTATTGACAGCCCAGAGGCTGAAAAATTTACCGCCGCCTCGTTGTTGTTCGGGCCTGATGGTGAGTGTCTTGCGCGCTACAACAAAATCCATTTGTTTGATGTCGACGTTGCCGATAGCACCAAAACCTATCGCGAGTCGCAATGGACCGACGCCGGGCAAGAAGTCGTCACTGTCGCGACGGAGTTTGGCGTGTTAGGTCTGGCAGTGTGTTATGATGTGCGGTTTCCAGAGTTGTTTCGGGCATTGCGCGCACGCGGCGCAGAATTGATTGCGTTACCGTCGGCGTTCACCAAAGTGACGGGAGCGGCCCATTGGCATGTCCTGACACGTGCTCGTGCGATTGAACAGCAATGTTTTGTTATCGCTGGTGCACAAGTTGGCACCCACGCCAATGGGCGTGAAACCTATGGTCACGCGCTGATCATTGATGCTTGGGGTAACGTACTAAGTGAGTGTGATGGGCAGACGAGCCCATGCCTCACCTCGACAAGTGTTGACCTTGAGGCGTTGCAGCCGATCCGCAGCAATATTCCAGTGGCAAAGCATTATGCCCGCAGTAAAAAGGTAATTCATGAGTGAACATAAACAGGTCATCGACAGTCTATTGACCGCGAACGAGCTCGATGTTGAGCAATTACAGCAATCTTTAGCTGGACTGTATACCGGCGCTATTGATTATGGCGACATTTATTTGCAACACAGTCGCAATGAGTCTTGGGTGCTTGAAGATGGCATTGTGAAGACTGGCAGCTTTCATATCGAGAGCGGACTTGGCGTACGTGCTTTGCATGAAGATAAGACCGGTTTCGCCTACGCCGATGAAATTTCGGCAGCGGCGCTCGGCCAAGCAGCGGCCGCCGCGCGTGGTATTGTTGCCGCGGGCAGTGCCAAGCAGATTCAAGTGGCAAGTGCAGTGCAAAGTACCTCGCGCTACGCCACTATTGATCCCTTAGCGAGCCTGAGTGAGGCGGAAAAAATTTCCTTGTTACGCGAAATCGACGCCTACGCCCGCGCGCTAGACAAACGCGTCGTGGAAGTGATTGCGAGTGTGAGTGGCAGCTATGATGAAGTGTTGGTCATTGCTACCGACGGTACGCTCGCCACTGACATTCGGCCATTGGTTCGGGTGAATTGTACGGTGCTCGCTGAGCAGAATGGCCGCCGTGAACGCGGCAGCGCCGGTGGCGGCGCGCGCGTGGACTACCACTTCTTCTTTGCTCACGAACAAGACCAAGATCTCCCGCGCTGGCAAAGTTATGCCAAAGAAGCCGTGCGTCAGGCGTTGGTCAATTTGGAAGCGCAAGCGGCACCGGCTGGTACCATGCCAGTCGTGCTTGGTGCAGGTTGGCCCGGGGTGCTGCTGCATGAAGCGGTGGGTCACGGTTTAGAAGGCGACTTTAACCGCAAAGGTGCTTCGGCCTACTCGGGCAAAATGGGTGAACAAGTTGCCTCTGACCTTTGTACTATCGTCGATGATGGAACTCTGGCCGATCGGCGTGGTTCAATGTCAGTGGACGACGAAGGCACTCCGGCGGCGCACAACGTGCTTATTGAGAAAGGCCGCCTAGTGGGCTACATGCAGGATAAAATGAATGCCCGCTTAATGGGCGTCGCACCGACCGGTAATGGCCGACGCGAATCCTACGCACATCTCCCTATGCCGCGCATGACCAACACCTATATGTTAGGTGGTGAAGCGAGTCCAGACGATATTATTCGCAGTGTAAAACGTGGTATCTACGCCCCGCAATTTGCCGGCGGCCAAGTTGATATTACTTCGGGTAAGTTTGTGTTCTCCGCTTCTGAGGCTTACCTGATTGAGGACGGCAAAATTACTGCGCCGCTCAAAGGTGCCACCCTTATCGGCAATGGTCCTGAGGCAATGCGCCAAGTTTCTATGGTTGGCAACGATCTGGCGCTGGATAGCGGCGTTGGGGTCTGCGGAAAAGACGGGCAGAGTGTGCCGGTCGGCGTTGGGCAGCCAACCTTAAAGTTGGATGCCCTCACTGTGGGTGGCACCGCTTAAGCGGCGGTCACCTCGCGTAGGTATTTGAAAAGTTCACGAGCAGCGGCCGGTGGTTTACCTTGCTGTTGCTGTTTTTGCGCTTGGCGGTAAAGCTGTCGCAATTTTTGGCGGTCGGCTTGCGGGTAGTCTTCAAGAAAGTCTTGGATAGCACTATCACCGTTCGCCAAAATGGCATCGCGTTGTTTTTCAAGCTGATGAAATAACGCGTTTTGTTCATGATGCGCATTTTCGAGCTCGAACAATGCTTGCTCAATCGGCGCCGTGTCACGATTGCGCATCATTTTGCCAATGTGTTGCAGTTGGCGGCGAAAGCCTTCGCGTTTATTGCGAATGCGCTGCGCCAGTTGAATAGCATCGAGTAAAGCCTCGTCGAGCGGAATTTTTTCCAGCTTGCCAGCAGGCAAATCGACGAGTTTTGTGCCAAGCGCTTGTTGCGCTTCTGCATCACGTTTAAGTTGAGATTTACTGACGAGCTGATCGTCGTCTTGGTCGAAGTCGTGGCTATCGTGCATGGTATGTCCTCTGTGCTACCGCCATAGTTTAACAGGCAACGCGCCAAGCAACCAATGGAGTTTAGTTTGAAACCAGAAATAACAGAGCTACACGAAGAGTTAGCCAATGTAAAACAGGCTGTTGCGGATGCCCTTGCCTATGGTCAAAAGTTGGGAGCGTCAGCGATGGAGTGCGCCCTGTCGCGCAGTCGTGGTATCAGTGTCGAAACGCGACTAGGCGAGGTTGAAACCGTGGAATTCAATCAAGACGGCGCGCTAGGTATTACGCTGTACAAAGGCCAACAAAAGGGTTCGGCGTCGACCACCGATTTATCGGCACGGGCGATTCGCGCGAGTGTGGAGAAAGCCTTAGAGATTGCCCGTTATACTTCGCCAGATCCCTTTGCGGGTCTAGCGCCCGCCGAATTGATGGCGACTCAGGTGCCAGATCTTGATCTCTGCCACCCTGCTGATCAATCGGCTGACTATGCGCTCGAGCAAGCCTTGCAATGCGAGCGGCATGGCTTGAAACTAGATGAACGTATTGTCAATTCAGACGGTGCCAGTTACAGCAGCCACGTTGGCTATCGCGTGTATGGCAATAGCCATGGCTTTTTGGACGGTTATTTGCAGTCGCGACATGCCATGAGTTGCTCATTGATTGGTAAGCAAGGTGACGCTATGCAGCGTGACTATGCCTATACGGTGGCGCGCGCAGTTGCTGATTTAGACACGCCGGAAAGGGTTGCCGAGCAGGCTGCCGAAGATACCTTAGCCCGTCTAGGCGCACGCAAGATCAACACGGCCAAGGTCCCAGTCATTTTCCGCGCCGACATTGCCAACTCATTGTTCGGCCATTTTGTTGGCGCTATTAGCGGCGGCAATCTCTATCGCAAATCGAGTTTCTTGCTCGATAGGCTCGGCGAGGTGGTGTTACCCGACTGGCTGACGATCAAGGAGACGCCGCATTTGCTGGGCGCGCTGGCGAGTTCGCCATTTGACCACGAAGGTGTAGCGACCAGTGACCGCACCATTGTCGACAAGGGCGTCTTGCAAAGCTACTTGCTGACCAGTTATGCCGCGCGAAAAATGCAAATGACACCGACCGGACATGCGGGCGGTATCCATACTTGGCAGGTTTCCCAAAGTGACCAGAGTTTGGCGGCTTTATGCCGACAAATGGGCACTGGCTTGTTGGTGACCGAGCTTATGGGGCAGGGTGTGAATCTGGTCAACGGCGATTATTCGCGCGGTGCGGCAGGTTTCTGGGTCGAAAATGGTGAAATCCAATACCCGGTCGAAGAAATCACCATTGCCGGTAATCTGCAAGACATGTTGCGTAACATCGTGGCCATCGGCAATGACACCGACAGCCGTCATGGTGTGCGTACCGGTTCTGTGTTGCTTGAGAGCATGCACATCGCCGGTAACTAATTAACCAAGTAAAAGTGTCGCAGTGCCAAGGAAGGCGAAGATACCAACGACATCGGTGACAGTGGTCAGGATAACACCGCCCGCTAAGGCAGGATCGATGTCGAACTTCTTCAAGATCAACGGCACGGTCACGCCGGCTAAACCAGCGGCCAATAAGTTCGCCATCATCGCGAAGGCGATAATGCCACCAATCACTAAATCTTGTTTCCATGCCGCCACCACAGCAGCGATTAGCAAGGCCCAAATCACGCCGTTGAGTGCACCAATCGCCAATTCTTTGCCGATCAACCAACGTTGGTTACTGGGGCCGATATGACCAAGCGCCATACCGCGGATCACCAGCGTTAAGGTTTGCGAGCCAGCGATGCCGCCCATGCTTGGGACGATAGTATTTAAAATGGCGAGAATTGCCATTTGCGCCAAGATGTCCTCGAACATCGAACTCACCGCCGCGGCGAGCAACGCGGTAACTAGGTTGACAGCCAGCCAAACCGAACGCCGGCGGGTACTTTTCCATACCGGCGCAAAGGTATCTTCGTCATCATCAAGACCGGCCATGCTAAGCATTGAGTGCTGTGCGTCTTCACGAATAATATCAACCACGTCATCGATGGTGATACGCCCGAGAAGATGATTCTCGGAGTCGACGACTGGGGCAGAAATCCAATCCTGCCGCTCGAACAGCTTGGCGACTTCGGTTTCATTCATATCCACCGGAATACTCTGCACATCGGCTTCCATGACATCGCTCACCAGCTTTGCCGGATCAACGGTGACCAGCCGCGAAATTGAAATCTCGCCAATAAACTGATCGTCGCGGCTCACGACATAAAGCTTGTCGGTGGCCTCAGGCAATTCGCCTTTCAAGCGCAAATAACGCAAAACCACATCAATAGTGACGTCCGGGCGTAACGTGATGGTGTCCGTGTTCATCATGGAACCGGCAGTTTCATCCTCGTACGAGAGGGCTTTCTCTGCACGATGACGATCTTGCTCGTCCATCGACTTCAAGACTTCTTGATAAACCTGCTCAGGAAGGCCACGGAGGACGTAAGCAAGGTCATCGGTATCCATGCCTTCGGTAGCGGCAGCCAGCTTCTCTGGCGCCATTTGGCGAATGACCGACTTTTGGACTTCTTCAGAAAGTTCTTCAAGGATATCACCGTGCTCGTCAGCATCGACGAGCTGCCAAATAATGGCACGCGCTTTTGGCGGTGAGGATTCAAGGAGGAGGGCAACATCCCATGCTGGCAGATTATGCAACTGCCGCCGCGCCTGCACGTACATACCACGGGCGAGCGCTTCGGTCACATCTTGGAGCCGTTGTTCGGCAAACTCTTTTTCAGCGACTTCTGCAAGCATGATGAAAACTCCTATGAATATGAGGAGTTTATCTTATTTCTCAGAATTCGTCAGTAGGAGATAGCGATTAAGCGTCTTCGTCAAAGCGTGCTTCGATCAATGCCGCGACGGCATCGACAGCCGCTTGCGCTTCCTGTCCGCGAGCAATGATCTCAATTTCCTTGCCTTGGCCGCTGGCCAGCAAGAGCAGACACATCACACTCGAAGCATCAACTTCTCGGCCATCCTGAATAATGGCGACCTTGGCATCGAACTCTTGGGTTAGCTTCGCCAGCTTGGTTGCGGCGCGCGCATGCAAGCCCAGTTTGTTCTGAATAATTGCGGATTTTCGAGCTTCTAAGGTCATTTTTTACGTTGACTCTCGCGGTGGCGAACTTGGACTTTAAATTCAAAGTCAGTGAAACGTTCAGCGAGTTGTTCGGCAATGTAGACGGAACGGTGCTGCCCGCCAGTGCAGCCAATGCCAATGGTTAGGTAGCTGCGGTTGCTGCGTTGAAAGTAGGGCAACCAGGTCGCTAAAAAGGTTTCAACTTGGTGGACAAACTTGGTGACCAAGGGCTGTTGGGCAAAAAAGTGCTGTACAGCAGGGTCTTTGCCGGTGAGAGGCTTAAGTTCAGGCTCCCAATGGGGATTCGGTAAAATACGCGCGTCAAAGGCGTAATCCAGATCAGGTGGCAAGCCATATTTATAGCCAAAGGACTGAAACACCACAATCAGCCGCGATGCCGCGCGACCTAGCACTCGCTCGCTCACCTGTTCACTTAACTGATGCACGCTCAAGTCACTACTCTCGATGCGCCAAGTTGCCCGCTCGGCTAGCGGCTCGAGGAGTTTTGACTCGGTTTGCAGGGCTTCATTAAGCGGCATTTCATGGCGCGATAGCGGGTGTAAACGACGGGTTTCTCCGAAGCGTTGTAATAACACTTTGTCGTTTGAGTCGATAAACAGAATCTCTGGCTTGATTTTATCAGGCAAAAAATCGAGGGCATCGCTCAAATCATCATGAGAGGCTGGCAGGTTCCGAACATCGACACTGACCGCGACGTTCTCGTACTGATCTTGTATCGCGTGCACCAACGTGGGCAGCAACATGATCGGTAAGTTATCAACACAGTAATAGCCCAGATCTTCAAGCACTCGAAGTGCAATAGTTTTACCGGAGCCTGAGCGGCCACTTACGATGATAAGTTGCATAATTAATTGCAGTCTTGGTCGGTGAACAACTGATAAAGCTCTTGGTCACTGTGCGCTTCGCGTAGTGCTCGCGTGCAGGCCTTCTCGTTCAGCCGTTGTGCCACAGCCGCAAGGGTTTGTAGGTGCTGCTCATGTTCCTCTTCGGGCACCAGAAGCGCAAAAATAATATCCACCGGTTGATTATCAATGGCGTCGAAATCGATCGGCTCTTCCAGCGTCATGAGAATCGCCACCGGCTTGTTCGCCGAACTTAGGCGTCCGTGCGGAATGGCCACGCCGAGTCCAATACCCGTGCTGCCAAGGCGTTCACGACTGAGTAAGCTTTCAAAGACGTCAAAGCTAGTGGTCCCTGACAAACGCGGAGCCGCCAATTGACCGATGAGTTCGAGTACTTTCTTTTTGCTTGAGCCCGCGACCGCACAGCGCGTGCAGTCGGGGCTGAGTAGGGTGGATAAATCCATGATTTAGTGACGTTTCATCTTTTCTTTGTGTTTAATCACTTGGCGGTCGAGTTTGTCGATAAGACCGTCGATCGCCGCGTACATATCTTGGTGTTCGGAATCAGCAAAAATCTCGCCGCCATTCACATGCAGCGTAGCTTCCGCTTTTTGGGTTAACTTTTCAACATTTAAAATCACATGGACATTATTGATGTGGTCAAAATGGCGCTCAAGCTTGGCAAACTTAGCGTCAACATAATCACGTAGCGCATCAGTAATTTCAATATGGTGACCAGTCAGGTTAATTTGCATAACATCTTCCTTCTTTTGTCCAAGATTTAAATGAGACGCTTGCGCTGACTCGAGGGCGGTATGTGAAGCGCCTCACGATACTTTGCAATCGTCCGTCTAGCGACCTGAATCCCTTGTTCAGCCATGAGTTGTGTGAGCTTATTGTCACTGAGTGGCTTTTTCGGGTTTTCGGCGGCAACTAGTTTCTTTAGCAACGCTCGTATTGCGGTTGATGAACATTCGCCTCCTTGTTCAGTGCTTAACTGACTTGAGAAGAAGTACTTCAATTCAAACACACCACGAGGCGTATGCATATACTTTTGGGAGGTAACACGGGAAACAGTTGACTCATGCATTTCAATCGCTTGCGCGATGTCGGCAAGGACCATGGGTTTCATGGCTTCTTCGCCATGTTCAAAAAACGCTTGTTGACGTTGCACAATACTGCTCGCGACTTTGAGTAGCGTGTCATTGCGGCTCTCGATGCTGCGCATGAACCATTTGGCTTCTTGTAAATGATGACGGATATAGCTCATGTCGTCGCTTGCTCGGGTATCCTTTAATAGGGCAGCGTAACTGTCGTTTACTTTTAGTTTAGGCAAACTTTGTGGATTTAGCTCAACCATCCAGCGATTATTTTGTTTGCGTACCAGCACATCAGGAATCACATAAGCATCATCGCTTGCACTGAATCCATCACCGGGTCTTGGCTGCAAGTGCTGTATGATCTTTAAGACCTCAGCTAAGCCATCTTCGTTCAATCGTAGTCGTCGTGCCAGCGTCCGATAATCGCGTGAACCGAGCAACTCAACGTGCTCGAGTACCGCCTTTTTAGCTGCACTCAAATAAGGCATCGCTTGAGGTAACTGCTCGAGCTGAAGGAGTAAGCACTCGCTAACATCGCGTGCGCCTACGCCGATGGGGTCGAAATGTTGAATACGCTTAAGCACTACCGCAACTTCGGCATCTTCAATGTCGTCGTCGAGTTGTTCGTTGAGTGCTGCAGTTAGATCAGTAATGGAGGCTTGCAGATAACCACTGTCATCAATGGCATCAATAATGGCGAGACCAATGTGTTCATCGGTGGCCGTCATATGTGACAGTTGCAACTGCCAGCGCAGGTGGTCATGTAAGGTTTCTTGGCCGCAGCCAAAGGTCATGGCATCGTGTTCGGCGTCGTGTTGACCAACGGCACCTAAGAGTTCGGCGGTATAGTTTTGGTCCCACTCTTCGCCAATTTCGACTTCGCTGTCACCGTGATCGCGCAGAGGGTCTTCAAGTTCCTCTTGTTCCAGCAAAGGGTTCTCTTCCAGCGCCTGCTGGATCTCTTGTTGCAGTTCAAAGCTCGACAATTGCAACAAACGAATGGCTTGCTGTAACTGCGGCGTCATCGATAGCTGCTGACTAAATTTTAACTGCAAGCCCTGCTTCATTAAGCACCACCTACGGGTCAAGTAACGCGGCTACAGAGTGAATTGGTCGCCTAAATAGACGTCTTTCACCTGTTGGTTACTTAAAATAGTATGGGCGTCACCCTGCGCAATCAACTCCCCATGACTCACAATATATGCATGCTCACATACAGAGAGGGTTTCGCGCACATTATGATCGGTAATAAGGACACCGATGCCACGCTGTCTAAGGTGTTCAATGATCTTTTTGATATCAATAACGGAAATCGGGTCGACGCCAGCAAAGGGTTCGTCCAGGAGAATAAATTCAGGCTCGGCGGCTAAGGCACGAGCGATTTCAACACGACGACGCTCACCACCGGAAAGACTCATGCCTAGACTGTTAGCAATATGACCAATGTGAAATTCTTCGAGCAAGTCATCAAGTTTTTCTTCGCGGCCGTTGCTGTCGAGATCTTTGCGCGTCTCTAAAATCGCCATGATGTTGTCGCGTACAGTTAACTTGCGAAAAATCGAAGATTCCTGCGGCAGATAGCCAATCCCCTTGCGGGCACGCTCATGCATGGGCAACAATGAAATATCTTCATCATCAAGGGTGATGCGACCTTTGTCATGATTGACGAGGCCGACAATCATATAAAAGGTGGTGGTTTTACCGGCGCCGTTCGGGCCGAGCAAGCCAATGACCTTGCCTGACTCGACGGTCAGGCTGACATCTTTGACGACTTGGCGCTTTTTATACGCTTTGGCGAGGTGTTCAACGGTTAGTTGGCTCATTATTATCGTCTTCGTTCTTTTTGCTGGGCTGAAAAATCGTAGTTACGCGGTCGCTTTCATCTTCACCGCGGACTGCTCGCATTTGCTGAGTGGCAAAGTTATAGACAATTTCATGCCCTTGAATCTGACTGCCGTCTTGCGTCACCTTCACGTTACCCGACATGGTGAGCAGCTGCGCATTTTCGTCGTAACGAATAGTGGTTGCCTCGGCGCGAATCAGACTGCCGTCTTCGAGCTCTTGCTGATACGTTGCCGGGCTACCCTCGGCGGTAAAACTGCGCGCCCCGGTACCGTCATCTTCGGCAACTTCTAAGTGGTCGGCGGTAATACGCAGGGTGCCTTGAGTAATCACCGCATTTTCTTCAAACACAGCGATTTTATTTTGAATATCAAACCAGTCACGCTCAGACACAATTTCGATGTTCTGCTTAAAGTCTTCTTTGCCTTGTGCCAGCGCCGCAGGGCTCGTCATAATGCCAAGAGCGACGAGCGCAACACAAAAGTGCTTAAGGCTGGGGCGAGCGAGTGTATGTGGTTTGTACATGTTCATTTAATTCCAATGTTTCAGCATTCAAATCGGCAATCATTCCATTACCGCGCACTAAAAAATTACGTCCGTAGATAGTGACAGGTTCATCGGTGACCATGGTTTCTGCCAAGGTATCTATGGTCAGGTAGCTGGTTTCAACGCGTTCCAAATAGTCACTATCGGTTAGATGCGTGATGACAATATCGCGCTCCAGCACCAAAGTTTTATCATCATAGAACGAGCCTTGCTCGGCAACGACCTGCCATTCGCTGGCGTTCTCGGTCATGCGCACTTGATACTGTGGCGCCATCAGTTCTGTCAAACCAATTGGACTGTAGTGCGTCATTTTGGTTGCATTGATGCGATGCACCAGCTCTCCATCTGCATTGTACACGCGTGTACGCAGGCCTTCAGCAATAAAGTCCGGTTGCACCTCACGAAAACGCTCTTCATCGCCAACATCTTCAGCGTCGTCGAATGGGCGCCAGATCAATAAGGCGCCCAATACAAACAAGGTGGCGAGGATCCAACTCAGTTGGCGATTCATAGACTGACCCCGCCTTGCAGTTGCAGGTGACCTTGGCTAAGCAAAATTAAATCGCTCAATTCACGCACCGCGCCAAAGCCGCCACGCATGCTGGTCACATAATCGGCTTGTTGTTGCACCCAAGGGTGCGCATCTTGCGGCGCCACGCCAACCCCTGCGCGCTGCAGCATGACCACATCGGGGACGTCGTCGCCGATACTGGCAATGGCGCTATCTGGCAGCTGATACTTGTCAGCAAGTTTTTGATAAATAGCTAACTTCTCGGTAGTGCCTTGGAAGATATCCTCAACCCCTAGCGCTTGCATGCGCTGTTCCACAATAGCAGAGCGTCGGCCCGTCACCACGGCGACGTGGATACCGTTGTTGAGTAAAGCTTTCACGCCAAAACCGTCGCGTGTGTGAAAGGCTTTGAGTTCCTCTCCGTCGTTGCCAAGGTAAATACGGCCATCGGAAAATACGCCGTCAACGTCACAGATGACCAGTCGAATGCCTTGCAAGCTGGTGTACAAAGATTCACTAATGTCGCCATACCAAGTACTTACCGTGGGTTGCGTCATTACATCACTCCTGCTTTTAACAAGTCATGCATGTTAAGGGCTCCGAGCACTTTGCCTTGCTTATCGACGGCGAATAAACCATTGATTTTGCGGTCTTCCATGAGCTTCAAACCTTCGGCCGCGAGCACATCAGCAGAAATGGTAATGGGGTTGCGGGTCATGACCTCAGTAATTTTAGCCTGGTGCACGTCAATGCGCTGATCGAGAATGCGGCGCAGGTCACCGTCGGTGAAAACACCTACTAAACCTTGTTCGTTGTTGATAACACCGGTCATGCCTAAGCCCTTGCGCGACATTTCTAGCAGCGCTTCGCTCAGAGTGGCCTGTTCAGTTACAAGCGGTGTGCGCTCGCCACTGTGCATCACGTCGTGAATATGCAGCAGCAAGCGTCGGCCTAAGCTACCGCCAGGATGCGACATTGCGAAGTCGTCGGCGGTAAAACCGCGGGCGTGCAGTAAGGCAACCGCTAGAGCGTCGCCCATGGCGAGTGTTGCCGTAGTGGACGACGTTGGCGCTAAACCAAGCGGGCAGGCTTCTTGTTTCACCGCAATGCAAATATGCACATCGGCAAGCTCGGCCAGCGTGGATTGCGGGTTCCCAGTCATGCCAATCAAATGTGCGCCACGGCGTTTGATGAGCGGAGCGATACTAAGTACCTCGCCGGTTTCGCCAGAGTTTGAAATCGCTAACACCACATCATCGGCGGTAATCATGCCCAGATCGCCATGACTGGCTTCGCCTGGGTGTACAAAAAATGCTGGTGTGCCAGTGGAGGCCAGTGTTGCCGCGATCTTGCCGCCAATGTGGCCAGATTTGCCCATACCGATCACAATCACACGGCCCTTACAGGCAAGCAGATATTCGCAAGCTTTAGTAAAGGTATCGTCTAAAAAGCGTTTCAGGTCGCTCACGGCTTGCGCCTCGATATCTAAAACCGAGGCTGCCAGCGAGGTAAAAGTTTCTGATTTTGCCGCTGTCATGCTTAACCCTGTGTCCACTGTCGTGTCGCAACTGTTGTACCGTAATTATGCAATCATAACCGATCGATTCTACAAATGCAGACGTAAAACGGTTACAGCAAATGATTTGTCACAAATTTTACCCCTAGCGGCTAGGGAAACCCCTCATTTTCAGGTAAACTAGGCGGTCGGAAACGGAAGGAAGAACCTGCTATGACAAGCGCTCAGACGGATGACCTCATTGTCATTGAAAATCTGCATTTTGCGCACAGCTACGGGGCGCATCAAGTCTACGATAACCTTAGCTTACGGATCCCACGCGGTAAGATTACTGCGGTCATGGGCCCGAGCGGTATTGGTAAGACAACATTATTGCGCCTAATGGGCGGTCAACTTAAGCCGCAAAGCGGCACAATTGAGTTTGCCGGCCACAACATTCCTGAACTGTCACGCAGTGAGCTGTATGAGCAACGCAAGCGCATGAGCATGTTGTTCCAAAGTGGTGCGCTCTTCACCGATATGTCGGTGTACGACAACATCGCTTTCCCACTTCGTGAACATAGTCAACTGAGTGAAGAACTTATCGAAACCATTGTGCTGATGAAACTTGAGGCAGTTGGTTTACGCGGCGCGCGGCATCTTATGCCAGCCGAACTTTCTGGCGGTATGGCGCGACGGGCGGCGCTCGCTCGGGCGATAGCACTCGACCCAGAACTCATCATGTACGATGAGCCCTTTGCCGGACAAGATCCGATTTCCATGGGCGTTATCGTCAAACTTATTCGCGAACTTAATAATTCCTTGGGCTTGACCAGTGTGGTGGTCACCCATGATGTCGCAGAAGTGATGACCATCGCTGATAAGGTGGTGATTATTGCCGACAAGAAAGTTGTTGCGGAAGGCTCACCGGCAGAATTAGAAAATTCCGACGATCCATTGGTTCATCAGTTCTTATCAGGCGAGGCGGACGGCCCGGTACCTTTCCATTATCGCGCACCGAGTTTGGCCGAAGAAATTCTTGGGCAAGGAGAGCATCATGCTGGATAGAGTTGCCGCACTCGGTAAAACTGTACTCGACAGCATTGCTGGCGCTGGCCAAGCCATGGTCATGCTGCTGCGAGCCTTGATTGGCAAGCCGCAATTACGCAAATCATGGCCGTTACTGATGCAGCAAATGTATTCAGTGGGTGTGTTATCGCTGCTAATTATTGTGGTCAGCGGCCTATTTATAGGCATGGTGCTAGGTCTTCAGGGCTATACCATTTTAGTGGACTTTGGTGCCGAGCAAAGCTTGGGGCCGATGGTCGCACTGTCGTTGTTACGTGAACTCGGGCCGGTGGTCACCGCACTATTATTTGCGGGCCGTGCGGGTTCCGCACTCACCGCTGAAATTGGCTTAATGAAGGCCACCGAGCAGCTGTCGAGCCTCGAAATGATGGCGGTCGACCCCTTGCGCCGCGTTATCTCGCCACGTTTTTGGGCGGGCTTTTACAGTATGCCGTTACTGGCGCTGATTTTCTCTGCAGTCGGTATTTACGGCGGCTATTTGGTTGGTGTGCGTTGGCTTGGCGTTGATGACGGCGCGTTTTGGTCCGTCATGCAGGCAAACGTGGAGTGGGGCCAAGATATTATGAATGGCTTCATAAAAAGTTTGGTTTTTGCTTTTGTAGTGACCTGGATTGCCTTACATAAAGGTTATCGCTGTGTACCGACGTCGGTTGGTATCAGTCGCGCGACCACGTCGACCGTGGTGACCGCCTCGTTGGCAGTTTTAGGTTTGGATTTTGTACTCACTGCACTCATGTTTGGATAATTAGCTATGGAATCAAGAAATACGCAGTTAGCAGTTGGTTTTTTCGTTATTGTCGGTGTTTTGGCACTCCTTTTTCTTGGGCTTCGTGCAGCGAACACTAACTTTGCCAGTAATGGTGAAACTTATAAATTATATGCAAAGTTTGACAACATCGGTGGCCTTAAAGAGCGTTCACCCGTTAAAGTAGGTGGCGTGGTTGTGGGGCGTGTCAGTAAAATAACCTTGGACGGCGACTATTACGAGCCGCTGGTCGAAATGACCATTAGCAAAGACTATGATGAATTTTCGAATACTTCGTCGGTCTCAATATTAACGTCCGGTCTATTAGGCGAGCAATATTTGGGCCTGAGCCCCGGTTTTATTGATGATACCGTTGAAATGTTGGACGACGGGGATTATATCCATGATACGAAATCAGCCTTGGTGCTCGAAGACTTGATTGGGCAGTTCTTATTCAGCCAAGGTAATGACTAAGGAGTCATCATGAAAACTTTATCGGCATTAATGTTGACAGCGTTGTTAGTGGTCACCGGAATTGCGCAGGCGAATTCCGATGTGGTGCGCGATGAAAGCCCCTATGCGCTGTTGGAACGCGTGGCAAATAAAACCGCGGAGCGTATTTCGAATGACCGCGCAAAAATCGACGAAGACCTTGATTACTTGCGTGAGATTATTCGCGAAGAGCTTATGCCCTATGTCGATTCAACCTACGCCGCAAAACGCGTCTTGGGTCGCAATTTAAAAGACACCACGGCAGAGCAGCGACAGCAGTTTTACGCGGTCTTCCGCGAGTATTTGATCGCGACTTATGGCCGTGCTTTTACTCAGTACGATGAAACCAAACATGAATTTCAATTTGAGCGAGCGCGTGAATTAGGACCAGAGGACCGTATGGTCGAAGTGAATACGCGGCTTATCGAAGAAGGCCGTCCGCCGATTCGCTTGGATTTCAAATTGCGTTATGACGACGATGAGCGCCTGTGGAAAGCTTATGACTTAGTGGTTGAAGGTGTGAGCTTGCTGAACAGCAAAGCTGCGGAAATTTCCTCGGTCATTCGTAGCCGTGGTATCGATGGCACCATTGAACTACTGCGGGAAAAATCACAAGAGCCGATTCAGCCTTACCAAGAAGGGCAGAGCTAACATGGCCGCTGAGTTCAACTGGCAACGCAGTGACGGTAAGCTGGTCTTTAGTGGCGAGCTTACCCGTGCGACAGTGCCAGCAGCCTGGCAAAGCCGAGAGCAGTGGCATGAAGGCGAGCAACAATTACAAGTTGACCTAGAACAACTTGAGCATGTCGATTCGGCTGGCGTGGCAATGCTGTTACTGTTAAAAAAGCACTTATTGCAAAAGCAGTGTGAACTAAGCATCCTCAAACCGAGTCAACAATTTAAAGCCATTGTCGACGTTAGTGGCGCTACTGACCTATTGGCAATATAAAATTCGAACGAAAAAAGAACTGAGTCTCATGACAACCGAAGATATTGAAAAACGCTTGCAAGATGCACTTGAACTTGACGACCTGTTGGTAAAACTCGACGGTAGTCATGCCAGCATTACTGCAGTCAGCGAAGTTTTTGCAGAAATGAACCGAGTGAAAAAACAGCAAACCGTTTACGCACCGTTGAAAGATCTCATCGCCAGCGGCGAGCTGCATGCTGTCTCTATCAAAACCTATACCCCAACCGAGTGGCAACGCGAGAAAAAGCTCGCAATGTTGAGTTAAAGAGAGTTTCGCGTTATGCAAAAATTTGTAATTACCGGTGGCCAAGCCTTGCATGGCGAGGTTGTTATCTCGGGTGCTAAGAATGCTGCGTTACCTATTTTAATGGCCAGTTTATTAGCTACCGACGATGTCGAAATTAGTAATGTTCCGGCACTGCAAGATGTCCGTACTTCCTTGAAGCTTTTGGCTGATCTCGGTGTCGGCAGCAGCCAAATCGACAGCAACAGCTACGTCATCCATCCGCAAGAATTGAAGCAGCATATTGCCAGTTATGACTTGGTAAAAACCATGCGTGCATCCATCCTTGTATTAGGCCCTTTGCTGGCCCGCCAAGGCAAAGCGCAGGTATCGTTACCTGGTGGCTGTGCCATTGGTGCACGACCTGTGAATTTGCACATTGAAGGCTTGCGGCAAATGGGCGCGCACATCACCGTCGAAAACGGCTACATCAATGCACAAGTCGAAGGTCGTTTGCAGGGCGCACAAATCTTGCTCGATACGGTTAGTGTGACGGGTACTGAAAACCTAATGATGGCCGCGACCTTGGCTGAGGGTGTGACGACGATTGAAAATGCCGCGCGTGAACCCGAGGTGGTTGACCTTGCCAACTTCCTTAATGCTTTAGGTGCTGACGTTCGCGGCGCGGGTACCGATACCATCGAGATCCATGGCGTGCCGCAATTACACGGCGGACGTTATTCCGTGCAGCCTGATCGCATCGAAACCGGTACATTCTTGGTGGCCGCACTAGTCACTGGCGGTGATGTAACCTGTAAAAATACCGATCCGAGCATGCTCGACGCGGTCATGAAAAAATTAACCGAAGCGGGTGCGACTATTACCAAGGGCGATGATTGGATTCGTCTACAGGCTCCTGCGCGACCTAAGCCGGTGAACGTTATTACCGCACCGCATCCAGCATTTCCAACGGATATGCAAGCGCAGTTCTGCGCCCTCAATGCCATTGCTGATGGTTCTGGTTGGGTGCGCGAAACCATCTTTGAAAATCGCTTCATGCATGTGCCAGAGCTACAGCGTATGGGTGCGCAAATCGAGCTGGAAGGTAACACTGCCATCTGTAAAGGTGTTGCTGAACTTGCTGGCGCACAAGTGATGTGCACCGACTTGCGTGCTTCGGCGTCACTGGTCATTGCCGGGCTTGTAGCTAAAGGGCAAACAACCGTTGAGCGCATTTACCACATCGACCGTGGTTACGAGGCGATTGAAAAGAAACTTACCGCCCTAGGCGCGACGATCGAACGTCAGAGCTAACGTTTAGTAGCGTAGTTTACTAATGGTTACCGTGGTGGTGAGCTCTTCATTACCACGGATAAACCGCACTTCTAATTCAGTACCCGGCGCGGTATTTGAAATCAATGCCAAGCCTTCAGGTGATGAAGCAATAGGTTCGCCAGCAATGGCAATGATATAATCGTCTGCTCTCAGGCCAGCGCGCTCTGCGGGGCTATTCGGGTCGACACCAGCGACCAAAATGCCCGGTTGCTGTTGTGAAGCAGGCCGTTCACCTGTGTTAACGCCAAGGTAACCACGAACGACCTCGCCTTCTTCGATAAGCTGGGTCATCACGTCATGCGCCAACGCATAAGGCACGGCAAAATATATACCCTCAACTCCCTGCCCAGCCGGGCCACGGAATTGCGCGTTATTGATGCCAACCAAATAGCCCTCACTATTGACCAGCGCACCACCAGATGCGCCTTCGTTGATCACTGCATCCATTTGCAGTAAGTCAGCGTGGCTATTAATGACGCCCATCCGGCCGCCCGTTGCACTAATAATACCTTGGGTGATGGTTTGCCCTAAATTCAGCGGGTTGCCTATGGCTAATACGACGTCGCCAACATTCGCGCGCAGTTGTAAGTCTTGTGGGATCACGGGAAGGTTATCAAGTTCAATGCGCAATACCGCAAGGTCGGTAATAGGGTCGGTGCCAATCACTTGCGCGCTGGTCTGCCGACCATCTTGCAGGGCAATTTGAATACTACTGACATTAGCGACCACATGCGCAGCGGTAAGTACATGACCGACATTGTCCATGATAATCCCAGAGCCAAGCCGAAGGACCGTATTTGGGCGGCGGTTATAGTAAGAACCACGCACTTCGGTAAGGCTATAAATATTCACGACGGCGGGTGCGGCGCGATTCACCGCTTTGGCAAAGGACATAGGTTGCGGCGGCGCAGCGCGCTGCGCCTGCCAATCGCTAATTAAGGGTTGTACCCAAATGACAACAGCAGCAACAACCAAACCAAGTGCAATTGAGCGCAAAAGGTAGCTAAGCCAATGACTTGATGAGCGTTGTTGCATAGATGAGATCCACTTGATTTAAGGTAATGAAACGCAGCATACCACTTTCAGAAAAAAGAAGGCAGCCCTACAAGGCTGCCTTGAAATGTGCGCTGTGATTTCGTACTCACTCACTAGTTATGGGGTTAACCACCACGTAACACAAGGTAGAGAGAGGAATTTCCGCGGCGAATATTCAGGGCAACTACGCCGTCTGCCGCATCGAGGGCACTACGCAGCTCGCTGACAGAGTTCACCGGCTTGCGGTTGACCGCGACCACCACGTCATCTTTGCGTAAGCCATAGCGCGCTGCCATTGAGCCTTCTTCGAGTTCAGTGATGGCGATACCACCACCTTCACTTGGGGCTAAGGTCGCGCCTTGCAGTGCTGGGTGTAGTTGCTCGGCGGCAACAGCGGTTTCATCGGCCGATAAGGTCACGCTAAAGTCGCGCTCATCACCATCGCGTAATACGGTGACCTTGAACGTTTTACCCACGCCTAGAGTTTTGACGCGCGCACTTAAATCAGCAAAGCTACGAATTTTCTCGCCATTGACCGCGATGATCACGTCACCCGATTGCAGTCCAGCTTCAGCCGCAGCGCTCTCTGGCACCACTTCGGCAATGAAAGCACCTTGATTGGCGTCAAGATTGAGCGCCTCAGCAATATCCGGAGTTAAATCATTACCGCGCACGCCCAGTACACCGCGCCGCACTTCGCCAAATTCAATCAGTTGTTGCACCAGAGCTTCCATCATGTCGGACGGGATGGCGAAACCGATACCGATGTTACCGCCATTTGGACCCAAGATTGCCGTGTTAATACCGACTAATTTGCCGTCGAGTGTGACTAAAGCGCCGCCCGAGTTGCCGCTGTTAATTGCGGCATCGGTTTGAATGAAGTTTTCAATCTCTTCAATGCCTAAGCCACTGCGACCTAGTGCGCTGACGATACCCGAAGTCACGGTTTGGCCAAGACCAAAGGGGTTGCCGATGGCGACAACAAAGTCACCGACACGTAGGTCTGCTGAACTGCCAATCTCGATTTCAGTAAGACCTTCGCCGTCCTTGATCTTGAGTAGAGCAATGTCCGAGTTAGCGTCTGTACCTATGACTTCAGCGTCATATTGTTCGCCATCTTTCAGCGTGACAAGGATTTCGCTGGCACCGTCAATCACGTGATTGTTGGTCACTACATAGCCATTTTCTGCATCAATGATAACGCCAGAACCTAGTCCACGGAATGGACGCTCTTGTACTTGTTCGCGGGGACCATTTGGGCCAAAGAAAAAGCGGAACATATCGGGAATGCGTTGGCGCACTTCGCGACTTCCTTTCACGGAAATGTTCACTACTGCAGGTGTTACCTCTTCCAGCATAGGTGCCAAGGTTGGCAGTTCATCTTTGTCGCTGAAAAAAGGGATATTGGCCTGTGCGCTGCCACTGAGCGCCAACAGACCAGTAAGTGCTAAAACTGCAAAGAATTTTGTTCTCATAGGGTACAGACTCCTTTAATCAACACTTTCATGCGGATGCGCATGCGTGCAAGTAAAGACCGACCCTATTGAGATAAGTTCAGCTCAAGAATGTTTCAAGATGTTTTTTCATCTGAACTGGAAAAAATACCACTTTTCTTGTCAGAGTAATCCCGTGGCGGCTGCTCCGCAGTCTCTTTTTTGGCGTTTGAGCTGTCTTTTTGTAACTGACTAGCCATACGCAGTTGACGCATGGTGTCTTCCGCGAAAAAAGGCAAGCTGGGTTGCGATTGCTCTTGCTGCAAGATCTCAGAACTGTGATGCAAGTAAGCTTTCAATTTGTCTTGGGTTTCTTCGAGCTGTTCTACCAAGGCACTCGCGGTGGCGAAATGCTCCGCGACCTCTTGTTGATACGCCGCAAGTTGCTCACGGCTTTGCTGCACTTGCTCATTCAGACGCGCCTCATCAGAGTGCTCCTTTAGCCAGTAGCGAGCAATGAAAAAGCCAACAACAGCTCCTGCTAACACCAGAAGAATGCCAATGATTGCATTCATAAAAACTCCTTAACAACGCGCTTCACATGATAAACTAGTTCCCCATAGCATAATCCAGAATAGGGTCGAAGTGGTAGTGACAACGAAAAACATCACCCCATTGAGCAAATATGAAGCGGATTTAGCCTCCGGCGGGTTCACCCCTGACGCGGCACAGCGCAAGGCTGTCGAGGCCTTACAGCGACTGTATGATGAGCTCATTCAGTATCGTCGCCAGCAAGCCGGCGGTGTCCTTGCCAAACTAAAAGCATTGTTGGGTAACGAGCCCAAAGCGCCACAAGGTATTTATTTTTGGGGTGGAGTGGGCCGCGGCAAAACCTATTTGGTCGATACCTTCTACGAAACCTTGCCATTCGAGCAGAAGCTTCGGGTTCACTTTCACCGTTTTATGCACCGTGTGCACAAAGAACTGAAAGAACTTAAAGGCAAGAGCGACCCGCTACCTATTATTGCCGACAAGCTTGCCAGTGAAGCGCAAATAGTGTGTTTCGACGAGTTCTTTGTGCAGGACATCACCGATGCCATGATTCTCGGTACCCTCATGCAAGAGCTTTTCAAGCGCAATGTGGTGCTGGTGGCTACCTCGAATATTGTCCCCGATGAACTTTATAAGAATGGTCTGCAGCGGGCACGTTTTTTGCCAGCCATTGAGCTAATTAACAACCATTGCGAAGTGATTAATGTCGATAGCGGTATCGATTACCGCTTACGCACACTGACCAAAGCTGAGATTTACCATGCGCCTTTAGATGCGGACGCGGACAAAAATTTGCAGCGTTATTTCACCGAATTAGCACCAGACCATTGCAGTCGCAATACTGATGGTACGATTCGGATTAATGGCCGTGATATACCAGTGCGGCTGGAATGTGATGATGTTGTCCTATTTGATTTTGCAGCCATTTGTGGCGGACCGCGTTCGCAAAATGACTACATTGAGCTTGCCCAGCTTTATCACGCGGTGCTCATAAGCAACGTGCCGCAGCTCGGTGGCAATAGTGACGACGCCGCGCGGCGCTTCTTGGCCTTAGTCGACGAATTCTACGAGCGCCGAGTGAAGTTAATTCTTTCGGCTGCAGTGCCGCTGGAAGACATCTATACCGACGGCAAGCTAAAGTTTGAATACCAGCGCTGTATCTCGCGCCTGCAGGAAATGCAAAGCCAAGAATACCTAGCGTTAGAGCACAAACCTTAAAAATACCGTTATTCGTTATTCGTTATTCGTAGCCCGTGGTTCTACCACGGGGCATGTCGAATTCAATGAACATGGTCGAAACGTCAGGTTGGACCCGTGGTAGAACCACGGGCTACCCGAACAGTGCGAAGCACGGACGAACAGCGCAGCGTACGAATAACGAATAACGAATAACGAATAACGCCGTTGATCTTTTGAGCGGTTTTCCCTATAATCCGCGCAGCCCACGTTACAGGTACAACTAACCAGTGTGTGGCAATGCCACAACGGTTGTTGTGGTTCGCGGGGAAGCCCGGAACTACTGTCGTGAACCTTTAATAAAGAGTATGTTTCAATGAGTACATTTGTTGCAAAACCAGAAACTGTACAACGTGACTGGTATGTTATTGACGCTGAAGGTAAAACTTTAGGTCGTTTAGCGACTGAAGTGGCTCGCCGTTTACGCGGTAAGCACAAGCCTGAGTACACTCCTCACGTCGATACCGGTGATTACATTATCATCGTAAACGCTGAGAAAGTTGCGGTTACTGGCCGTAAAGCTCAGAACAAAATCTATTATTCACACTCTGGGTATCCAGGTGGTATCAAGGAAATCAACTTCGAGAAGTTGATCGCCAAGGCACCAGAAATGGTCATTCAGAAAGCGGTGAAAGGTATGTTACCTCGTGGTCCATTGGGTCGTGCCATGTTCCGTAAACTGAAAGTATATGCAGGCACCGAGCACAACCATGTTGCTCAACAGCCTAAACAACTTGAAATTTAAGACGGAGCATTAAGACAATGGCAGAGAATCAATACTACGGTACTGGTCGTCGCAAAAGCTCAACTGCACGCGTTTTCTTGCGTCCAGGCAGCGGCAACATCAGCATCAATAACCGCACTTTAGAAGAATACTTCGGCCGTGAAACGGCACAAATGGTTGTTCGTCAGCCACTTGAGCTTGTTGACATGGTTGAGAAATTCGATTTGTACATCACCGTTAAAGGTGGTGGTTCAAGTGGTCAAGCTGGCGCAGTGCGTCACGGTATCACTCGTGCACTTATGCAATACGACGAAGCCCTTCGTGGTGACTTGCGTCGCGCTGGTTACGTTACTCGTGACGCGCGTCAAGTTGAACGTAAGAAAGTCGGCTTGCACAAAGCACGTAAGCGTCCACAGTTCTCGAAGCGTTAATCAGAAAAATTACCGTTTCAGAAACTGTACGTTTCGGAAAAAGAAAAACCCGGCCTTTGTGCCGGGTTTTTTGTGTTTGTCCTTGTAAAAATCAGGGTATTTCTTTATCATCTGAAAGCATTTTTTTGCCGATTGTGTGTGCGAAAAAGCACAAGCAATCCTAACGCAGCAGCTAATTACTGACTTTGCGGCAATGTCCCGCAAAGCGTCCAAACTGGAGAGTAAGTGGATGAGCAATGCGCCTGTAGATAAAGGCCGCCGTCGTTTTCTGACTGTCGCAACCTCTGTGGTTGGTGCAGCAGGCGCGGTGGGTGTTGCCGTTCCTTTCATTGCGTCATGGAACCCGAGTGCGAAAGCGAAAAACGCGGGTGCCCCAGTGGAAGTGAACATCGGAAAAGCCGAGCCGGGTCAGATGATTCGTGTGGAATGGCGTGGTCAGCCTGTATGGGTTGTACGTCGTACTCCGGAAATGCTTAATAGCCTTGACGGCTTAGCAGATCAACTACGCGACCCGAATTCAGAAGAACCTCAACAGCCTCCTTATGCGGCAAACTTATACCGCTCGCGCAAAGAAGAATACTTTGTTGCAGTAGGTATTTGTACGCACCTGGGTTGTTCACCGCAATACCTTGAAGACTCGTTCGCTGAACAAGTCGAAGGGGTGAATGCTGGTTTCTTCTGTCCATGTCATGGTTCGAAGTTTGACATCGCTGGTCGCGTTTTCTCTGGCGTACCTGCGCCGTACAATCTGGTGGTGCCGCCGCATTACTACATTGACGACAACACCATTTTGGTGGGTGAAGACGGGGAGCAAGCCTGATGAAAAAACTAATCGCCTGGTTTGACGAACGCATTCCGATGACCAAGACGTGGAATATCCACCTCGCGCAATATCCAGCTCCAAAAAACTTTAACTTCTGGTACCTGTTTGGCGTGCTCGCCATGTTGGTGCTGGTGAATCAGATCCTCACGGGGATTTGGTTGACGATGAATTATGTCCCCTCTGCGGACGGCGCATTTGCGTCAGTTGAGTACATTATGCGTGATATCGACTACGGTTGGTTGTTACGTTACATGCACTCGACCGGTGCTTCGGCGTTCTTCGTGGTGGTCTATCTGCATATGTTCCGCGGCATGATGTATGGCTCCTATCAGAAGCCACGTGAGTTGCTGTGGGTGTTCGGTATGCTGATCTTCCTAGTGCTTATGGCCGAAGCCTTCATGGGTTACTTGCTCCCTTGGGGACAAATGTCCTATTGGGGTGCGCAGGTTATTATCTCGCTGTTCGGTGCGATTCCGATTATTGGCGATGATTTAACCCTGTGGATCCGTGGTGACTATGTTATCTCGGGCGCTACCTTGAACCGCTTCTTTGCCTTGCATGTTATTGCCTTGCCATTGGTGCTCGTGATTTTGGTGTTCTTACACATCATTGCACTGCATGAAGTGGGCTCGAATAACCCTGAAGGTATTAACATCAAGAAGCCAAAAGGCTCGGTGCCTGAAGAAGAGAAGCCGAAGTTCAAATTCCACGAGCGCTTTACCAACAAGTATGACATTGTTGATGCATTCCCATTCTTCCCGTATTACGTGGTGAAGGATCTCGTGGGTATCGGCATCTTCTTATTCTTGTTCTGCTACGTGATCTTCTTTGCTCCAGCGATGGGCGGCTTGTTCCTTGAGCCACCTAACTTTGAGCCGGCAAACCCGTTGAAGACACCTGAACACATTGCACCTGTGTGGTACTTCACACCGTTCTACGCCATTTTACGTGCGGTCCCTGACAAATTGCTCGGTGTAATCTTGATGTTTGGTGCCATCGTCGCGCTGTTCTTATTGCCGTGGATTGATCGTGGCAAGGTACGCTCGATTCGCTACCGTTGTGGCTTCCACAAGGTTAATTTGACGTTGTTTGTCATTAGCTTTATCGCGCTTGGTTACTTAGGCCTGAAACCAGCAACTGAAGTGTATACTTTCTTTGCGCGGGTCTTTACCTTCTTGTACTTCGCCTTCTTCGTCTTGCTGTTCTTCTACAGTAAAAACGAAAACACGAAGCCAGTTCCAGAGAGGATTACTAAGTGATGAAACAGTTTCTGAAAACAACTCTACTGGTAGCCGCTACGCTTTGGTCAGTTGCAGGTTTTGCAGCTGGCCCAACGGTGCCACTCGACGAAGCCAAAATTGATTTGCACGACAAAGCCTCTCTGCAACGCGGCGCGCAGTTGTTTATGAACTACTGCTTGGGCTGTCACTCGATGGAATATCAGCGTTACAACCGTACGTTTAACGACTTAGGTATTCCAGAAGATATCGGTGAAGCGAATTTGCAGTTTACCGGCGAAAAAGTTGGTGATTTGATCACCAACGCTATGCCGACTGAAGCAGCCGGTGCGTGGTTTGGTACTGCGGCACCTGATTTGACGCTGGTCGCTCGGGTTCGTGGTGCGGATTGGATTTACACTTATCTGCGCTCGTTCTATGTAGATGAGTCGCGCCCATTTGGCGTTAACAATACGGTGTTCCCGAACGTCGGTATGCCGCATGTTTTGCAAGAACTGCAGGGCGTGCCGCGCAAAACGACTGAACAGCGTATGATCGACGGCGAAATGCAAGACGTTTACGTGGGCATCAAAACCGACGGCAGCGGTATGCTGAGTGAATCTGAATACGATCAGGCCATGTTGGATTTAACCAACTTTTTGGTTTATACCGGCGAACCTATGTTGCTTGAGCAACGTAGCTTAGGCTGGAAAGTATTCGGTTTCTTATTAGTCTTTACTATTTTTGCTTGGTTACTCAAGCGCGAATTCTTTAAAGACGTGAAGAAGAAATGATGGAGAAAGACATGTCGGTTGCGGCAAATAAACGGTCAGTGATGACCTTGTATTCGGGACGCAATGACTTACGTAGTCATCAAGCCCGAATCGTTCTCGCAGAGAAAGGCGTAAGTGTTGAAATCACTTATGTTGACAGCGACCAAGTGCCTGAGGACCTGTTGCAGTTAAATCCGTATCCGGATGCATTGCCAACCTTAGTCGACCGCGAGCTTGTTCTCTACAATGCCCACATCATCATGGAATACCTTGATGAGCGTTTTCCGCATCCGCCATTGATGCCGGTTTACCCGGTCGCCCGGGGCACGAGCCGCCTGATGATGTATCGTATCGAACGTGATTGGTTCAGCTTGGCCGATGCCATTGAGAAAGGTGGTAAAGGTATTGAAGCTGCACGCCAAGAATTGCGCGAAGGCATTCTTGCACTGGCGCCTATCTTTGCCGATACGCCTTACTTCATGAGTGAAGAGTTCACGCTGGTTGACTGTTACTTGGCACCGCTATTGTGGCGTTTACCGAGTTACGGCATCAACTTGGAAGGGGCTGCAGCGAAGCCTATCAAAGCTTATATGCTGCGCGTGTTTGAACGTGATTCCTTCCAAGAGTCGCTCACTGATATCGAGCGAGATCTCGGCCGGTGAGTGAATTAACCGCAATGACCGCACGCCGCCCGTACATGTTACGGGCGGTGTACGAATGGTTGGTCGATAATCAACTGACACCGCATTTGGTGGTTGATGCCGAACAGCCAGGTTGCCAAGTCCCTTTTGAGTTTGTCAAAGACGGCCAGATCGTGCTCAATATTGCGCCATCTGCGGTGGGCAATCTGCAGCTCACAAACGATCACGTTGAGTTCAACGCGCGCTTCTCAGGTAAACCTCACCGCGTTTACGTGCCTATGGTTGCCGTGGTTGCCTTGTACGCCCGTGAGAACGGTGCAGGTACCATCTTCGAAGAAGAGCCACAGTTGCAAGATGCTGGTGAAGCGGAAGCAACGACACCACAGCAGGGACCGTCAGCAGTGATTGACGGTGCGCAAGACGACGATAAGCCGTCAACGCCAAGCAAAGGCAAACGCCCCACCTTGAAAGTCATCAAGTAACAAAGCATCGTTATTCGTTATTCGTTATTCG
Source organism: Pseudidiomarina sp. (assembly GCA_048267225.1). Taxonomy (GTDB): domain Bacteria; phylum Pseudomonadota; class Gammaproteobacteria; order Enterobacterales; family Alteromonadaceae; genus Pseudidiomarina. Next base: position 285,938 of record JBLWXY010000003.1, on the reverse strand, counting down.
TTATTCGTAGCCCGTGGTTCTACCACGGGGTATTTCGAATTGAACGAACATGGTCAAAACGTCGGGTTTTACCCGTGGTAGAACCACGGGCTACCCGAACAGTGCGAAGCACGGACGAACAGCGCAGCGTACGAACAACGAACAACGCTTTTATCTAATTTCAAATGCGTCGATGACGCGTTGTACACCGTTGGTGTTGCGGGCAACTTCCACTGCCTGACGGGCCATTTGACGGTCAACCAAGCCCATCAAGAATACCTCACTGTTTTCGGTGACCACTTTAATCTTCGCCGCGTCAATGACTTCATCGGTGACAAACTTCGCTTTGATTTTGCTGGTCAGCCAACTGTCGTTGCTAATGGTTTTGAAGCTAATGACTTCGCCGACACGGATTTCGTTGTGAACACGTTGTACGCCCGAGGTATCACGAGCGATACGAGCGGCTAATTCAGCAAGCCCGTGACTTTGCGCTTGGCCCATGAGTAGCACCGAACGATTAAAGGACACGACTTGGATACGGCTTTCGGCCAGCCGCTCTTCGCCTTTAAGTTCAGCGATAACTTTAATCTCAATCGCTTGGTCGTCGACCTGTGTGCCAACAGTACGCGAATCTGTTGCCGAGGAGATCCCTACGGCGGCGGCGCCAACGACTGCTGCGGCACACCCGCTCAAAGTGAGCATTGCTGCTAACGCCAGCGAGCTAAGTTTTAAATGGGTGGTCATGCGTCGTCCTCCTGTGGAAAAATCTGTTGCTCGGCGAGGCTACAAAGCATATTCACGAGCTGTAGTAAGTGTTCACTTACGCGCGCCGCATTGCGCGAAGGGATGCGTATTTCAACGTCTTCGGGTCCTAAGAGGCCGGCGACATCCTGGTCAGCGTCATTGGTTAGGGCAATAATGAGCATGCCACGACTCAGTGCTGCTTCCATGGCCCGGCTCACGCGCGGTGCATGCTGGCCGGCGCTCAACACGATCAACAAGTCATTGGGTTGACCGACCGCGGAAATTTGTTGGGCAAAAATAGCCTCATGTTCATTGGCGCCAAAATCTGCATGCAAAGCATTCACCGGAAAGGGCGGGCGATCAAACTGTAGACCGGTAAGCATAATATGCGAGAAGTGGCGTGCACTTGCGTGGGCCATGCTTTCGCCACAACAGTAGACCTTTTGGCCACGTAGCAGCGAATCTACCAGTAGCTCGCCGGCGCGCAATAGTGGCTCTTGCAGCAGGTCGGCAGAGGCGATCTGGGTTTGAATACACTCGGTAAAAATGGCTTTAACCGGTTCTTCCATAAATCCTCATCAAAAAGCATCAGGCAGCCAGTGCAGTTGCTCCGGTTGCTCACAAATGGCGACTACATCGAATCGAATAAACGTCTGATGCTCGTCGAGTTTGTGCGATAGTAAATAAAATTGTGCACAGCGTCTAATACGTTGACACTGTGCGGGTGTTATTTGTTCGACGACAGTCGCAAAATCCTCGTTCTTGCGATATTTGACCTCAACAAAGACCCAATGTTCGCCGTCTTGCATAATGATATCGATTTCGCCCAATTCACAGCGAAAGTTGCGTTCGACGAGTTTACATTGGCGATTTGTAAGATAGGCGACCGCCTGCGCTTCGCCAGCGTTGCCGCTTGCTTTAGGTAACATCCTTGTTTCCTCTTTTAGTTTGTTTTTAAGTGACTATCGCGTTGCTGTTGGCTCAGTGACGGGTTTCACCTCGTGACCATCGTACTGCGCCCAGCCCAACTGTCGTTGGATCTGGTTGTCGGCCCAATGCAATGTGCCAGTTAAGCCATGCAACTGACGTCCAGGTAGACTTTCTAACTGCTGCCGCTGTTGCGTCAAAAGCACCGCATCGTGTCCGAATGCCGCGAGACGAGCGTGATCATAGTTCCAATGCCGGCGCTGTTGCATGAGAGCTTGCAAACGACCATAGCTGGGGTGCTCAGGTAGCAGCCAAGGAAGCTCAGTGAAGCGCACGTTATTCAGATCGTTCTCGCTAAGCGCGTCGCTACGGGTGTGACTTGCCGAAGTTGCGTACACGGGGATTGGTTGCATAAACGGCGAAATGTTGACATCAATAAAGGGTTTAAGGAGACGCGTTTGCTCAATGCCTCCAGGTAAAAAGATAGCATCGATATCGTCGCGGCTACGTGCTTCAGCATCGACCAAAATTTTACCGGCGGTAATTTTGACTTGCCAAATGCGCGCTTCGCTTGCTGCCACGCCAAGTTTTTCTTGGACGATAGCTTTCATGTCGTCCGGTGTACGATAGACACCACTTTCGACATGACCGCCGGGAACTTGCGCTAAAAACGCCTGACGAAATGCACTAATCGCTTGCGTACCGCGGCGACTATCGGCGGCCAGCACCAGCGGGCGTTGATAGCCGCGTGTCGCAAAGGTCGCCGCAACTTGGGCATACTCGGTTTCGGGTTCAAGGGCATACCAGAGCGTCGGTGCAGTGGTGAAACGCTCTAAAGAGTTCAGTGCCACCCAAGTGACCGAGTCAACTGCCGCCGCGTCCACTTGACTGAGATTCTCTTTGAGTAATGGACCCATGAGGGTAGTGGCTTGCTCCCTTTGCAGATCCTCGGCGAGCTGGGTGAAGTCGTAGCCATTACTGTCGCGTACCAAGATCTCAAAATTTTGTTGGGCCTCGACCGCCATGACCATGCCATCCAACACTGCCTGACCTTGCTCTGCATAAGGGCCACTGAGTGGGAGTAAAACCAGCGCTCGTTGTTGGCTCGTGTCACCTAATCGATTGAGTAACTGGCTAGCAACAGCGCTAGCAGGGTGGTCACTATAACGCAATTGCCAACCTTGCAATGCACTAGGATCCTCGCCTGCAATTTGGCTATGGGCGGCACGCAGCAGGGCAAGCCAGCCACGAGCGGTAGTACTGGAAGCTTCTAACTCATTGGGCTTGGCGGCGTATTTTAAGTAGTTCCACGGTGTGGTGTCGGCTTGCGCATCGCTTTGACTGTCGAGCAGTGCTAACTGATGGCGCGCGGCTAATTGATAATTCTGCTGCTGCCACGCGAGATCCCGTGTTAGCTGCAGTGCGCGTTCGCGCTCGGTCACACTAAGTTTGTCGAGTTCGGGTGTGAGCAGACGGACCGCTGCCGCGTATTGCCCTTGGCTCGCTAGCCACTGCGCTTTTGCCAGCGCCAAGCGGGACTGTTGCGCGGCCGTGAGTACGCTGGTGTGACGTTCGATTTCACTGAGCAGGGCAGCGCTGGTTTGCCATTCGTTGTTGCTCTGCAAGCGCAAAGTCTCATCAAGCAGAAAGCGTAACTGCGCACTCAGCGTCTCGAGCGCGCTCACTTCATCGAGGAGCTGCGCCAAGGTTTTAGCTGAACTCGTTACCTCGGCTTGTTCAACACCTGTGGGTTCAGTGTTCGCCACCGTCGGCGACGGGCTTTGCTGTCTTGAGGGGGCAGCACAGGCAGTCAACACGCAAACAAGCATGCATACAATCAACTTCTTTGGCACAATAGCAGGGTTCACCAGTCACACTCTTTTGCAAGGTTGAACATACGCCTACTATAAACCTAGGGCCGCACCGACACAACGCAACGGGCCAATTCTTACAAGGGGTTAACATGTCGCAACCAGCAGCGGGCACACTTTATATTGTACCAACGCCGATTGGTAACCTTGGTGACTTATCGCCCCGTGCACAGCAGGTCCTCGCTGACGTCGCTGCTATTGCCGCGGAAGACACCCGTCATAGCCGCAAACTATTGCAGCAATTTGCCATTAATAATGAGGTCTTTGCCTTGCATGAGCACAATGAACGCGAGCGTGCACAGGCGGTCATCGAACGTTTGCAGAGCGGCGATTCATTGGCTTTGATTAGCGATGCGGGTACGCCGCTGATCAGTGACCCGGGCTACGTACTGGTGCAACAGTGTCGCGCGCAGGGTATTAAGGTTGTGGCGTTACCTGGCCCTTGTGCCATCACCACGGCGCTCTCTGGCGCAGGCTTGCCAACCGATCGCTTTAGCTTTGAGGGATTTCTTCCGGCAAAATCAGCACAGCGCTGCAGCGTGCTCAGCGAACTTCTGGACGAACCTCGAACCATGGTGTTCTATGAGTCGCCGCATCGCATCCTTGCCAGTCTTGCTGACTTTGTTGAAGTCTTTGGCGCCGAGCGCATGCTGGTCTTAGCCCGTGAATTGACTAAGCAGTTTGAGACCTATTTAACAGGCACCATCGCCGAGGTTCTCGCCCAAGTGACCAGCGACAGTAATCAGCAACGCGGAGAATTCGTGTTGATGCTCGCGGGAGCTCCAGCAAATGACCAGCCGGTGGAGACACAAACCGCGCTTCGCACCGTGCTTTTGTTGCGCGAGCATATGCCACTGAAGAAAGCTGCAGCCTGTGCCGCCGAGATCCATGGCTTACGGAAAAATCAGCTCTATCAACTAGCACTCGAGCACGATAACACGTAGAATGCGCCGCAGAGTTAGCCAGACAATCGCTGCCTATGTTCGCATAGGGGGAGGAAAGTCCGGGCTCCATAGGGCAGAGTGCCAGATAACGTCTGGGCGGCGTGAGCCGACGACTAGTGCAACAGAGAGCAAACCGCCGATGGCCTGCGTGCAGGATCAGGTAAGGGTGAAAGGGTGCGGTAAGAGCGCACCGCGCGGCTGGTAACAGTTCGTGGCACGGTAAACTCCACTCGGAGCAAGGTCAAATAGGGGTTCTTTGGCGCGGCCCGCGTTGAACCCGGGTAGACTGCTTGAACGCTGAAGTGATTCAGTGGCTAGACGAATGATTGTCCACGACAGAACCCGGCTTACCGGCTAACTCGCCGATTATGCTCGTCACAAAAGGTAATAAAGGTCTCTAAGCGCATGCTTTGGCCGTAATAAAAGCCTTGCTGATAATGGCAGCCCTTGTGTTTTAAGAAATCCGCTTGGGCTGCCGTCTCAACACCCTCGGCAATAATCGCCATATCCAAGGTATGGGCAATTCGTAAGAGTGCCTCCACCAGTGCGGTCTGTTGTTGATTATGCGGCACATCGCGTAAGAAGCCGCGATCGATCTTGATCACGTCAATCGGATACGAGCGTAAATAATTGAGGCTCGAATACCCCGTGCCAAAATCGTCAATCGCAAGATGCACACCGGCATCACGCAAGCGTTTCAAATTGATTAATTGCCGCTCCTGATTACGCATCAACATGGACTCGGTGATTTCAATCATGAGTCGATCGGCGGGCATACCGCCTTCATTGAGCGCAGCGAGCCATTTCAGCGCGACATCTTTGTCATTAAATTCTCGCGGCGAGCGGTTCACAGCAATGGTGAAGTCATAACCTTGCGTCGCTAGGTACTGCCAGTCTTTGAGTACCTGCGCCATAACGAACTCACCTAAAGCAATAATGGAACCGGTTTTTTCGGCAATGGGAATAAACTCACTGGGCGGAATAACTCCACGCTCAGGGTGGTGCCAGCGGATCAATGCTTCACAACGCTGAATCAAGCCCGTATCTGTAGCAATTACTGGCTGATACTCAACATGAAATTGTTCTTGGTCGAGCGCGGTGATCATATCGTGGTGCAAAGCGATATGCTGTTCGGTGCTACGGCGCAACTGTTCGTCAAAAAATGAAACCGTTAACGAGCCTGTCGATTTAGCGGCGTACATGGCGAGCTCTGCACACTTAATCAGTTGTTGGCTTTCTACCGCATCGGTAGGGAACATCGAAATCCCCACGCTGGCGGTAATATTGATTGGGTTTTGTTGAATGTCTGCGGTATTCATCAACGAGTTGATCAATGCTTTAGCGATGCTCTCTGCTTCTTGGGCTCCACTCAGGTCATGCAACACTAGGGCAAACTCATCGCCACCAACACGGGCCAGTAAATCACCCGGCTTGAGTTCACGGCGAATACGCTCAGCTACATGTTGCAGCAAACTATCGCCAATGTCGTGGCCGAGGGCGTCGTTGATGTCGCGCAAATGGTCAAGATCGAGCATGAGCAAAGCAAAGGTTTGTTGCTCTTTATGGGCGCGCAGAATCTTGTACTCGAGTTGTTGCTGAAAATACTGGCGATTCGCCAGCTCTGTCAGTGGGTCAAACCGCGCTTGGAAACTAATCGTATGCACTGCATGGCGTAAGCGGTGTTGAGTAAAAATCAAAATCACAAACGCGAACACCACAATGGCCGTGAGTGCCGAACCAATAAGCCAAATCCAGCCAAAATCATGCTCCGAAGGGAGCCACTTACCGTAGCGTGGCGCCACCGATAGTTGCCAAACATCACCTGGTACTTGTAACTGGGTCGTCATGGGGTCATGGTTCATGACGCTTGGGTCGCCAACAATGACTTCGGTCTCGGCATTCAGGCCTTGGCGAAGAATAACAAAGTGATATTCGGGGTGATCAAAAAACTCTACGGCGTTGAACAGATGATCATACTTAATGACCAACGAGGCGATCCCCCAAAAGCGGCCATCAGCATAAAAAATGGGCAGGCGTGCAATAAAAGCTTGGCCACCTTGGAGTAGATCCACCGGACGGCTGAGTAATACGTCTTGGCTCGCAATAGCGCGTAAAATTTCGTGGTACTGGGCGGTCACGTCTCGGTAATCGACACCGATCAGTTGTTCGTTGCCTTCGTCGGGATAGATGAAGCTGATTTTTAAATCTGGCGCGAGGGCCAAATGGCTAATGTCGAGATCTGAGCTTAAAAATTCGTCGATGACTTTTTGCAGGCGTTCGCGGTCGGGCGTGTCTTGCCAGAGGATCTCAGGTTTGAGTGCGCGCATCACCAAAACGTTGGCCTGAATGCGCTGTTCAATGCTGGCGCGCATGGAGCTGAGATGTTCAAATGCGCGGCGTTTTTCCGATTCTATGGCTTGGCTACGTTCGTTGGCCACTACAAGGGTCACTGCGTACATAAGAGCGGCCGCAATGAAAATTAATCCGATCAGATCGCGCACCAATCGAAACCGCGCTTGGCGCGGTGTCATGGGCTGTGAACCTTTGCTTAAGTGACTGATTAATTTACCCAATTGTCTATGCTTTTTTTATAGTTATAGATTGCTTAAGCATATTCGGCCACATTTACCCGTGCGTCAACCCCTGTCGCACACCGCAAACTACCTATTTTTTCTTGACAGTGGGAAAGATCGGCACCTAGACTGTCACATTGTGGGGATTTGTGGGTAATAGTGGATCAAATTTTATGTTTCGTGGTGCAGCAGCATTAAATCTAGATAATAAAGGCCGCCTGGCGATACCGACCAAGTATCGCAAGAGCCTTATGCTGGATTGCGATGGCCAAATGGTATGCACTATCGATATCAAGCAACCGTGCTTGCTGCTTTATCCATTGCCAGAATGGCAAATCATTGAACAAAAACTTACCACCCTTTCCAGCATGAACCCCGCAGAGCGTCGTCTCCAGCGCCTTTTGCTAGGCCACGCCGAAGACTGCCAGATGGACAAAAATGGCCGTATCTTGATTGCGCCAACCCTGCGTCAGCACGCAGATTTGGACAAAAAAATCATGATTATTGGCCAATTGAATAAGTTCGAACTCTGGTCTGAAGCGGCATGGCAAGAGCAAATTGCCACTGACATGGCAGCGGAACAACAAGACGACTTGGCACTTAGTGAACGACTACAAGACTTCTCATTATAATGACAAAAGCGCCGCAACATGTCTCGGTGCTGTTACAGGAGTCGCTTGAGGCTCTTGCCATCAGACCGGACGGAATTTATTTAGATGCCACCTTCGGCCGAGGGGGGCACTCTCGTGCGATTTTGTCACAACTCAATGCTGACGGCCGTTTATACGCGCTCGATCGCGACCCCACCGCAATCGAAGCAGCCAAGGCGTTAGCTGATGATCCGCGCTTTACCATTATCCACACCCCCTTCTCACAACTTGATGAAGTGCTAGACGCGCAGCAATTGCGCGGCAAGATCGACGGTATTCTGTTTGACCTCGGCGTCTCGTCCCCACAACTTGATGATGCCGAACGTGGCTTTAGCTTTATGCGTGAAGGTCCGTTGGACATGCGCATGGATACCAGCCGCGGCGAGACTGCCGCTGATTTCTTAAACCGTGCTAGCGCTGATGATATTGCCTTTGTACTGCGCGAGTATGGCGAAGAGCGCTTCGCTTGGCGCATTGCCCAAGCCATAGTGCAGCAGCGCGAAGAAAACCCACTGCAAACCACCAAGCAATTGGCGGACTTGATCGACAAGGCAGTGCCTTTTAAAGACAAGCACAAGCACCCGGCAACTCGCAGCTTTCAAGGTATTCGCATTCATGTGAACGGTGAGCTGCAAGAAATTGAACAGGCTTTAAGCGCCGCCGTCAGCGGACTCAAACCTGAAGGTCGGCTGGCCGTCATAAGCTTCCACAGCCTTGAAGACCGTTTGGTGAAACGCTTTTTGCGGGCGCAAAGCAAGGGCAAAGACATCCCTGCAGGTCTGCCATTGCGTGATGATCAAATTGACCGCGGGCAAACCGTGCGCCTTATCGGCAAGGCGCAAAAACCAAGTGCGGAAGAAATCCGTGCGAATCCACGGGCTCGCAGCTCTGTGCTGCGCGTGGCAGCGAGGTTAGCTTATGACAACTAGCCGCGTTCCCAGCCTATTAACAGTCCTGTTCAGCGACTTACGCCAGCAGAAGCTGGTGTTGTTGCTGTTCACTTGCATCATTGCGACCGCCTTCACGGTCATTTACGTGGCCCATGCGAATCGTTTGCTGACCATTGAGCGTGATGAACTGCTGTCACAACGTGACCAAATTGATATTGAGTGGCGCCATCTGCAGATTGAACAGACCGCGTTAACCGAACACAGTCGGGTCGAACGCATTGCTAGTCAACGACTGGGCATGGTGCGCCCAGAAGGTGAGCAGGAGGTGCTGGTCCCATGGCAGTAACTCCGCGCAAACGTAGCAACAAGAAAGTTGTGCAGCCGCATTTGGGGCAAGGTCGGTTTTACTTTGCCTTGTTTGTGGTGTTTGCTGTGTTTGCGAGTTTGGTGGCGCGCGCTGCCTACATTCAAGTACTGGAACCAGAGCAACTGATTTACGAGGGCGATCGCCGCTCGTTACGCGTGGACCCTACCGAAGTTCAGCGCGGCACTATTGTTGACCGTCATGGTCGTGAGCTGGCGGTGAGCGTACCGGTGCAGACCGTTTGGGCCGACCCTAAACGCATTCATGAAAAACAAGGTTTAGCCAACCGCGAGCGTTGGTTAGCTTTAGCTGAGGTCTTCCGCACCGATGTGGACGACCTACTTGCCCGCGTCGAAGACCCCACGCGTCGGTTTGTTTATCTTGAGCGCAAGGTCACGCCAGCGGTGGCCGATTACGTGCGTCAGCTCGGCATTCCGGGCGTGTATTTGAAAACCGAGTCACGGCGCTTTTACCCAGTCGGTGAAATCGCTGCACACTTGGTTGGCTTTACCGATATTGATGGCCGCGGCATTGAAGGGCTTGAAGCGGCCTACAACGAGGTTCTTACAGGGAAGCCGGGAGAGCGGCTGTACCGCAAGGATGCACAAGGACGGGTTGTTGAGGAAGTGCGCGTCACTGCTGCCGAACAACCACAACAATTAACGCTAAGTATTGATCAACGTTTGCAATCACTGGCCTATGCCGAGTTAAAAAAAGCCGTGCGCTATCATCAGGCAACCTCGGGTTCAGCAGTGATTGTTGATGTTGACACTGGCGAAGTGCTGGCGATGGTCAACAGCCCGTCCTTTAACCCTAACAATCGTGCCGATTTGCAACCGCACCGCATGCGTAATCGCGTCATTACCGACGCCTATGAGCCGGGCTCAACCATGAAGCCCCTAGTGGTACTTGCCGGTTTAGAGGCCGGTACCATCAGCCAAGATGAAGTCATCGACACCAGTCCTGGCTGGATGCGTATTGGTGGCCGTCGGGTGAGCGACCCGATCAACCGCGGTGAACAAACCATTACCGAGATTTTACAGAACTCCTCCAACATGGGCTCGTCCAAGATTGCGCTACGCACAGGCGTAGAGCAACTGCTGGCAACCTATGCAGCAGTCGGCCTTGGTAACGACACAGGAATTGGCATGATTGGAGAGAGTTATGGGGTGCTGCAGCACCGCACGCGCTGGTCGGATTTTGAAATCGCGACACTTTCGTTTGGCTACGGACTTACCGCCACAACCTTGCAACTGGCGCAGGCCTATACCGTTATCGCCAACGGCGGCGTGTATCGTCCGTTGACCATTCAACGCCGTGACGAGGGTAACCTTATGCCCGGCACGCAAGTGGTGAAGCGTGAGAACGCCTTGGCCGTATTACACATGCTCGAACAGGTCGTGGCCGATGGGAGTGCTAAAAATGCCCGAGTGCCAGGCTATCGCGTTGCCGGCAAAACCGGTACCGCCCGTAAAGCCGTTGCCGGTGGCTATGGTGACGAATACGTAACCTTGTTTGCGGGTGTGGCGCCAGTGAGCGACCCACGCATTGCCGTAGTGGTAACGGTGAACGAACCGAGCGGCGATGACTATTACGGCAGCACGGTTTCGGCGCCGATATTTGCCGAGATCGTTGGTGATGCCTTACGCGCACTCAATGTGCCGCCTGATCATCTGGAAGATACGCAGTTGCGTGTGGCAGGCTTTGCTGGAGGTGCGCAATGATGCAGTTAACGCAGCTCTTACCTGATTACCCAATGGAATTACCGCCACTCGAGATTGGCGGTTTGAAGCTTGATAGTCGCACCATTGCCAGCGGAGACGCTTTCGTCGCGGTTCCAGGTTATCAAGTTGATGGGCGAGATTTTATTGCTGCAGCGGTGAGCGCAGGAGCGAAGGTGGTCCTGTGTGAGTCCGACGGTTACGGTGTCCGCGAACATGGTACCGCCACCGTGGTTGAGATCCCGCAATTAAAAGAACAGCTTTCGGCAATCGCCGCACGTTTCTTTGCCGACCCTTCAGTGTCAATGCAGGTGGTTGGGGTTACCGGGACCAATGGCAAAACCTCGGTGACCTACTTATTAGCAGAGCTTTTACAAGCCTGTGGTGTCAAAGCTGGTGTTATTGGCACAACGGGCAGTGGCTTTCCGGGGGCCTTGTTGCCCGAGAGCCACACCACACCTGACCCGATTGCCGTGCAACAACGTTTGGCGACTTTGCGTAACGAAGGTGCAACTGTGGTTGCCATGGAAGTCTCGTCCCACGCGCTGGTACAAAGACGCGTTGAAGCGGTGCATTTTGCCGTAGGGGTAGCTACCAACATTAGCCGTGATCATCTTGATTACCATGGCACCATGGCGAACTACGCCGGGGCTAAGCGCCGCTTATTCACCGCGTTAGATACCGCACAAGCCGTGTTGAATACCGACGATGCCGCGCTAAATGCTTGGCTGCCCGATCGCCCAGACGCATGGCGTTACAGCTTACAAGCACAACAGCACCAGCATTGCGTTTACGCGCAAGACATTGTTTATGGCGACGCAGGAACGCAGTTTAACTTGTCCGTACCCGTGGCAGGGCAACGCCAGCAGTTTACCGTGGCGTCGCCGCTATTGGGCGAGTTTAACGTTTATAACTTACTGGCGGCGCTGGTTGCCGCCGCACAGCTTGGGCATAGCTGGGGCGAGCTCAGTGCCGCAGCGCGTCATATCAAACCGGTTCCGGGCCGCATGGAAGCCTTCCATGCCAAGGGCAAGCCGCTGGTCATCGTTGACTATGCGCACACGCCAGATGCCTTGCAACAAGTGCTAAGCGCCGTGCGTCGTCATTGCCAAGGGCAGCTTTGGTGTGTGTTTGGCTGCGGTGGTGACCGCGACCGTGGCAAGCGCCCGCAAATGGGGGCGGTAGCAGCAGCCAATGCCGATCGGGTTGTGGTTACTGACGATAACCCACGCACTGAAGACCCCGCGCACATCGTGCAAGACATTCTCGCCGGCATACCGCGCAACGACGAGCAAGTCAGCGTGATTGCCGGACGTCGGCAAGCCGTCGAGCACAGCATTGCGGCCGCCAAAGCCAACGATGTGGTGGTGTTGGCGGGTAAAGGCCATGAAGATTATCAAGTTATCGGCCATGAACGCGTGGCCTATAACGAACGTGCAGTCGTTGCTGAATTGATGGCCACAGAGGTCATGGGAGGCGCACATGATTAAGACTGATCTACAGTGGATTTGTCGTGCGGTAGATGGCCAACTGTTTGGCGATAACTGCAGTATTGCTGCGGTGAGTACGGATACGCGGAAGCTACCAGAAGGCTGCTTGTTCATCGCGCTACAAGGCGAGAAGTTTGACGCCCATGAGTTCGTTGCCGATGCGGTAGCGAAAGGCGCCAAGGCACTTTTGGTCGAGCGTAAACTCAATTTACCTGAACAACAAGTGCCGCAGATTGTGGTGCAAGATACGCGCCATGCCTTAGGCCTGCTCGGTGCCGCAGTTAAAGCCAGCGTGCAGCCGAAAACCATTGCGATTACTGGCAGTAGTGGGAAAACTACGGTCAAAGAAATGTTGGCGGCTATTTTACGCACGCAAGGCAATGTCTTGGCCACCGCAGGAAACTTTAATAACGATATTGGCGTGCCGCTCACGCTGCTGCGCCTTGAGCCAGAGCATGACCTAGCGATTATTGAGTTAGGTGCCAATCATCAAGGTGAAATCGGCTACACCACCCGTTTAACGCAACCCGACGTAGCTATCATTAACAATGTCGCGCCGGCGCATGTTGAGGGTTTTGGTAGTGTGCACGGCGTGTTTCGGGCGAAGACTGAAATTTTTAAAGGCTTGAATGCTGATGGGTTGGCGTTAACGCCAATCAAGTCGGAGTTCGCGCCTTGTTGGCAGAAACAAATTACCCATTGTAAGCACCTTACCTTCGGTCAAGATGCCAATGCTGCGATCTACGCGACTGATGTGCAGGTTGATGATCACGGCTGTGCTAGCTTCGAAGTACAGGTTAGTGAGGCGCTGACGGGTGCGGCGCAAAACGCCACCATCCGACTTAACTTGCCAGGTTTACACAACGTTGACAATGCACTTGTAGCCATTGCTGCCGCCCTTGCTGTAGGTTGTCCGCTCGCCGATGCCCAACGTGCTTTGGCCGCCTTGACCCCAGTGCCGGGACGTATGCATGTGTTGCCTTTAAGTGCGTCTATTAAGTTGATTGACGACAGCTACAACGCCAATGTGGGATCAGTCAAAGCGGCATTAGACATGCTGGGCGTGTACCAAGGTCTGCGCATCATGGTACTTGGCGATATGGGAGAGCTTGGTGAGCAAGCGCGGCAATATCATGAAGAAATTGGCGCCTACGCGATACAAGCCGGTATCGACAACTTATTTACCTTGGGTGTGCTCAGTCAAAGCGCCAGTGAAGTGTTCAATGGCCGTGGCGGCAAGCATTTTTCGAGCCTCGAAGGCTTGGTCAATGAGATTTTGGCCACCACACAGCAGGCCGAAACACCGATCACCATTTTGGTGAAAGGTTCGCGCAGTGCGCATATGGAGCGTGTGATTGAAGCCCTACAAGCCCGCGCGGCGGAATTACACCCAAGCCTAAACGCAGAAGGAACCCAAGCATGCTAGTTTGGCTTGCTGATTATTTAACCCAGTTTGCTACCGCCTTTAATGTGGTGTCGTACCTGACCATGCGCGCGATTCTGAGCGTGCTCACGGCACTGTTGATCGCGCTGTGGATGGGGCCGCGCATGATTCGTTACTTGCAGCGTCTGCAAATTGGTCAGGCGGTGCGCGATGACGGTCCACAAACGCATTTAAGCAAGTCAGGCACACCGACCATGGGCGGCGTACTGATCATTATTGCCATTGTCTTGTCGACGCTGCTCTGGGCGGACTTATCGAATCGCTATGTGCAGGTCGTTTTAGGTGTCGTGCTGGGCTTCGGCGTGGTTGGCTTTGTCGACGACTACCGCAAGGTGGTGCAGAAGAATTCGCGCGGCCTGCCAGCCAAGTGGAAATATTTCTGGCAGTCGGTGATTGCCACTGTGGCTGCGGTTTACCTTTATGCCAATGCCACGGTCGGCGCTGAGACACAGCTTTTAGTACCGTTCTTTAAAGACATCATGCCGCAACTTGGCATGCTCTACATTCTCTTGGCCTACTTTGTCGTGGTGGGCACCAGCAATGCGGTCAATTTGACCGATGGTCTAGATGGTTTAGCGATTGTACCGACCATTATGGTGGCTGGCGCCTTGGGCATTTTCGCTTATGCCTCGGGTAACGTGAACTTTGCCGAGTACCTGAATATTCCGCACTTGCCGCTGTCCGGCGAGCTGTTGGTGGTCTGTACCGCGATCTGTGGTGCTGGGTTAGGCTTCTTGTGGTTCAACACCTATCCGGCTCAGGTCTTTATGGGTGATGTAGGCTCGCTCACCTTGGGTGCTGCGCTAGGCATTATTGCGGTGATGGTACGGCAAGAATTGATTTTGTTCATCATGGGCGGCGTGTTCGTGATGGAAACGGTATCGGTGATGCTCCAGGTTGGTTCATTCAAACTGCGCGGTAAACGCGTGTTTCGGATGGCGCCGATTCATCATCACTACGAATTAAAAGGTTGGCCGGAGCCACGCGTTATTGTGCGCTTTTGGATCTTGTCATTGGTTTTCGTGCTCATAGGTTTGGCGACCTTGAAGCTGCGCTAGTTAAAGTTAGGAGTTCATTTGAGTTACCTTGCTGCGGTGCACAGTTACGATTTAGTCGGTGTGGTCGGTCTCGGCCAGTCCGGGATGTCGTGTGTGCGCTTTTTACTGCAGCAGGGCATTCGTCCGCTCCTTTTTGATACGCGCGAGCAGCTTCCCCAAGCGGACCAATTGCGTGAGCTCGATGACCAGTTGGAACTGCACTGTGGACCCTTAGATGTCGGTACCTTGCTGGCTTGCGACGTATTGGTGGTTAGTCCCGGCCTTGATCTGCGCATGCCAGCGTTACAAATGGCGCGCGATGCGGGGATTAAGCTGGTCGGCGACACCGATATTTTTGCGCAGTTCGCCAAAGCGCCGGTGGTGGGTATCACCGGCTCTAATGGTAAATCAACGGTAACGCAGCTGACCGGTGACTTGCTCGCGGCAGCCGGCAAGAAGGTTGCTGTCGGTGGCAACATTGGCGTGCCAATGCTCGATATTCTTGCCGACGACGTCGACGTGTACGTGCTGGAGTTGTCGAGCTTTCAATTGGACAGCATGCACGATTTGCAGCTACATGCCGCAGCATTGTTGAACATCAGCGATGATCACCTTGACCGCTACCTCGACCGCGACGCCTATGCGGCGAGTAAACAACATATTTATCAGCGTGCGCAGCAAGGGGTGTGGAATCGCGAACAGCGTAGTACCGCACCGCAGCGCCTGCCAATGACCGATCAGTTAAGCTTTGGTACCGACGAAGCAGACGATGAGCGGCCTGGACTATTCGGCTTAAGCACTGCCGCACAAGGGCAGGTTATTCAGTTTGCTGGTCAGAGCCTCATCAACGCCAATGAACTACAGCTTGCCGGGCTGCATAACTTGCTGAATGCGCAGGCGGCATTGGCGCTGGTCCACAGTCTTGAGATAGAGCTCAATGACGCCGTGCTCGAGTGCTTACGCCAATTCCGTGGGTTACCACACCGTTGTGAGCTGGTGACCGAACATGCTGGCGTGCGTTGGATCAACGATTCCAAGGCGACCAACATTGGTGCCGCCGAAGCGGCCATCCAAGGCTTGCGGCCAGTGGTTGCGGGACAACTTATTTTGATTGCTGGTGGTGACGGTAAAGGTGCTGATTTTGCCACCTTTAAGTCGGCATTGGCGCTGGTTGACGAGCTTATTGTGTTAGGTCGCGACGCGGCGCGCATTGCGCAACACCATGGGCGTGTGACCCAGGTGCAGGACCTTGCACAAGCGGTGCAAGTTGCGGCAGAAAAAGCTGATAGTGGTAGCACTGTGTTGCTGGCACCTGCGTGTGCCAGCTTAGACATGTTCAGTAATTATCAAGAGCGTGGCGACGTTTTCAAAGCTGCGGTTTTGCAACAAGTTGCGGAGGTGGCACATGGCTGAGTTAGCAAAACGCCACGAGCAACAACTTGAGCTCGGTATTCAATCGGAAAGCAACGAGCGCAGCAGTTGGGAACGTCTGCGTGACTGGTGGTTGCCGGTTGAGCATGTGCTTTATGACCGCACCTTGGTTTGGTTAGCCTTTGGTTTGCTGGCGTTTGGTTTTGTCATGGTCAGTTCGGCATCGTTTCCGATTGCTGAGCGCTTGACCGACAACCCCTTCCACTTTGTGATTCGCCACAGTCTCTACCTCGCGCTAGGTATCGGCTTGTTGGCCACGGTCGTGCAGATCCCCGTGAGTTGGTGGATGAAAGGCAGTTACGCCTTGCTGTTTGGTGCCTTGGGCGCACTCTTGCTGGTGCTTATTCTCGGTCACGAAGTGAATGGGGCACGGCGTTGGATCAAACTTGGCCCTATGACCTTACAAGTGGCTGAGGTAGCGAAGTTCTGCTTCTTGATTTACCTCAGCAGCTATTTGCAGCGCTACATGAACTCTGTGCAAGAGAACCTACGCGAATTTATTAAGCCGTTAGCGGTAATGTCGATTTTCGCGGTTTTATTGCTGATGCAGCCGGACTTCGGTTCTGTAGCAGTGATGGTGAGCATGGCGATTGGCATGTTGTTCCTTGCTGGTGCGCGGTTATGGCAATTCTTTGCCATGTTGATTGCCTTAGCGGCGGTACTGACGCTGTTAATCATTCAAGAACCGTACCGAATGAAGCGGGTGACGTCTTTCTTGGATCCTTGGCAGGACCCGTTCGGTAGTGGTTACCAACTCACTCAGTCACTCATGGCCTTTGGCCGCGGCGATTGGTTGGGGCAAGGCTTAGGAAACAGTATTCAGAAGCTGCAGTATCTGCCCGAAGCACATACTGACTTTATTATGGCGGTGGTCGGCGAAGAGCTCGGCTTTATGGGGATTGTTGGCGTGCTGGTGGCAGTGTTTGCCATTGTCTTGCGCGCACTGTGGATTGGCCGTCGTGCCTTGCGCGAAAATAGCAGTTTTGCAGCCTTCATTGCCTACGGCATTGGTATTTGGTTTGCCTTCCAAGCCTTGGTCAATATTGGCGCTGCGGCTGGCCTACTGCCAACCAAGGGCCTAACCTTGCCGCTCATTTCCTATGGCGGCACGAGCCTGTTGGTCAGTTGCGTGGCGCTCGGTTTGTTATTGCGCATCGATTACGAAGTGCGGGTGGCGACCATTAAAGTTGCCCGCGGCGTTAGCAAAACCGCTAGCGCTCGGCGGCGGAGGGTGCGCGCATGAGTCATATTGTGATTGCCGCAGCCGGTACCGGAGGCCATGTTTTCCCGGCGCTCGCAGTAGCGGAAGAGTTACGTGCCCGTGGCCATGAAATTACTTGGCTTGGCACCACCGAACAACGCTTGGAGGCGCGGGTTGTGCCCGCTGCCGGTTTCGAGCTGGAACAAATTAGTATGCAAGGGCTACGTGGCCATGGCGTGCTGCGCAAATTAACCATGCCATTGCGCATGATGAAAGCTATTGGCCAGTGTCGCAAGGTTTACCGCCGTCATCACACGGCCTTAGTGGTGAGCTTTGGTGGCTACGTGTGTGGCCCCGCAGGATTGGCGGCGAAAGCAGCGGGTATTCCGTTGTTGGTGCATGAACAAAATGCCGTGGCCGGCATGACCAATAAGCTACTAGCTCGCTTTGCGCAACATGTGATGGTGGGCTTTGCTGGCGCACAACAACAGTTGCCTGGTGCCGAAGTGGTCGGTAATCCCTTACGGGCAGATTGGGCCACTACGCCGGAGCGCGCGGCGCATGAGCGCATTCGCTTGTTAGTCGTGGGTGGTAGCTTAGGTGCGCAAGCACTAAACCAAGCGGTGCCACAGGCGGTGCAGCAACTCGCACAGGTGGCTGAGCTCGAAGTTTTACACCAATGTGGCCAAGGCCGCGCGCAAGAAGTCGAGCAAGCCTATGCAGACAGCGGTGTTGCTCAATTGCAGGTGGTGGAATTTATTGAGGCTATGCATCAAGCCTATGCCGAGGCGGATGTGGTGATCTGTCGTGCGGGAGCACTCACGGTAAGCGAGCTTGCGGTAGTAGGTACGCCAGCGATTTTCGTGCCCTTACCTCATGCCGTTGACGATCATCAAACGGCAAATGCGCGTGAGCTCGCCGATGTCGGTGCTGCGGTAGTGATGCCGCAGCCGCAGTTGCAGCAGATCACGCCGTTAGTCGAACTTTTACAGCAGTGGTTGACGCAGCCGCGTCAACTTGAACAAATGCGCGCGCAGGCAGCAAAAGCCGCGCGACCCAATGCCACCCAAGCGGTGGTCGAACGATGTGAGCAGTGGTTATGAGTACACCGACAATGACAACAACGCCTTTTACCGTGGTCAGCGTACCTGAAATGCGCCGCGTACGGCGGATCCATTTTGTCGGTATCGGCGGTGCTGGTATGGGCGGTATTGCCGAAGTGCTGCTTAACCAAGGCTATGAGATTAGTGGTTCGGACTTGGCGGCCAATGCCAACACCGAGCGCTTGCAAGAACTCGGCGCGACTGTGTTCATTGGCCATGCCGCTAGCAACGTTGCAGGCGCAGACGTTATTGTCGTGAGTTCAGCCATTCGTGCCGACAACGAAGAGTTGGTTGCGGCCAAAGCGGCGTTTATTCCGCAGGTGCGCCGGGCGGAAATGCTCGCCGAACTCATGCGCTTCCGCCACGGCATTGCAGTAGCCGGTACTCACGGTAAAACCACCACGACCTCGTTACTGGCCAGTGTGTTTGGTGAAGCAGAGCTGGACCCTACGTTTGTGATTGGCGGCTTGTTGAACAGCGCAGGCAGCAATGCGCGCTTAGGTTCAAGCAAGTATTTGATTGCCGAGGCCGATGAGTCCGATGCTTCGTTCTTGCACTTGCAGCCAATGGTAGCTGTGGTGACCAACATCGAAGCAGACCATATGGATACTTATGGCGGTGACTTTAACCGCCTATTGGATACCTATTTAGATTTTCTGCACAACTTGCCGTTCTATGGATTGGCGGTGATGTGTGTTGACGACCCTGTGGTGCGCGAACTGCTGCCACGCGTGGGCCGACAGCTCTTAACTTATGGCTTTAGCGACGACGCTGACGTACGTGCCAGTGACTATCAGCAAGCCAGCGGACAGAGTCATTTTACCGTGCATCGTAAAGGCCATGCGCCATTAGCGGTGACTGTGAACTTGCCAGGGCGGCACAATGTTTTGAACGCGCTGGCGGCGATTGCTGTGGCGACCGACGAAGGTATCAGTGATGCCGCGATCCAGAGCGCGTTGGCCCAGTTTGGTGGTATCGGTCGCCGTTTCCAAGTATTGGGGAATTATGCCTATGAGCGCGACGGTTCGCAGGGCGAAGTGATGTTGATTGATGACTACGGTCATCACCCCACTGAAGTTGCCGCAACTATTGCTGCGGCACGCGCAGGCTGGCCAGAACATCGCATTGTCATGGCCTTCCAACCGCATCGCTATTCACGTACGCGTGACCTATACGACGATTTTGTGTCGGTGTTATCGGAAGTGGATGTGCTGCTGTTGCTCGACGTGTATAGCGCCGGTGAAGCAGCGGTGCAGGGCGCCGATAGCCGCGCCCTAGCTAAGTCGTTGCGCATGCGTGGCAAAGTTGAACCGATTTACGTAGGCGATCGTGGCGAGTTAATGCGGGTCTTGGCTGATATTTTGCAGCCCAACGACATGTTGCTAGCGCAAGGTGCTGGGAACATTGGCGCGATTGCCCGCGAGCTGGCGGCTACCGAGTTACAGCCTGTGGCGTTACGCACGGCGGGGCAAGCATTTAAGGAGTCCCAAGCATGAGCGACGCAGTGAACGTGAGAGCTTTTGGCAAAGTAGCCGTGCTGCTTGGCGGCGACTCAGCAGAACGCGAAGTGTCGCTGCGTTCGGGCCAGGCGGTCACCAAAGCTTTGCGCAATGCAGGCGTCGATGCGCATCCGTTCGACCCAGCGCACAATCCGTTGGCCGAACTGAAAGAGCAGGGTTTTCAACGCGCGTTCAATGTGTTGCACGGGCGTGGTGGCGAAGATGGCACTATTCAGGGCGCATTACATTATTTGGGTGTTCCGTACACCGGAAGTGGCGTGTTAGCGTGCGCCTTAGCCATGGACAAAGTGAAGACCAAACAGATTTGGCAAGCTGCTGGTTTGCCAGTGGCACGCAGTGTCGTCGTGCGCCGTGGTGAACATTTAGCCTATGCCAAACTGCTTACCGAATTAGGTGGCAAGGTTATGGTTAAACCGGCGCAAGAAGGCTCAAGCATTGGCATGAGTTCAGCGGATTCGGCACAAGATTTAGAGCGTGCAGTGGCATTGGCGCATGAATTTGACGAAGAGGCGTTGTTGGAAAGTTGGCTAAGTGGTCCGGAATACACCGTTGCGCTATTGGGTGGCAAGGCGTTACCGGCAATTCGCTTGGAAACCACCCATGAATTCTACGACTACGACGCGAAATACCAAGCCAACGACACGCAATATCATTGTCCTGCTGGCTTATCAGAGCTTGAAGAGCAAGCTTTGCGCCAGTTGGCTGAAGCCGCTTTTCGTAGTTTGAGCGGCAGCGGTTGGGGGCGCATCGATGTGATGTGTGACCAACAAGGGAATTATCGTTTACTCGAAGCGAATATGGTGCCGGGTATGACCGAGAAGAGTCTGGTACCTATGGCGGCGAAGGCCGCAGGCATGAGCTTTGAACAACTTGTAGTCGAAATATTACGCCATAGTGAGGCCTAGTATGGCGGACCAGGCACGCGCTTTAAGTTGGCAGTTTTGGTCGGGCCTTGTGTTCTTTTTAATGGTTGTCGCGGGCACCTTTGTGGGGATCGGTTGGCTGTACTACACCGCCATGGATGCGCAAGAAGTGCCGTTGAAACGCTTAGTCGTTCAGGGCGAGTTACAGTATGTGAGTGCTGCCGATGTACGCGACACTTTGGTGAATAAAGATGGTGCGCCCTTGGGGAGTTTCTTCTCGGCGGACGTCAACGAAATACGGGCACAAGTGGAAGCGATGCCATGGGTCGAAAAGGCCTCGGTGCGCAAGGAATGGCCCGATATTTTGAAAGTATTTGTGGTTGAGCAAGTGCCATTAGCGCATTGGAACGCCAATCAGCGTGATGATGCCTTACTCAACCAAGCTGGCGAGGTGTTTTACGCCGATAAGTCAGGGTTAGCCGCTGGTTTACCCTACTTGGCCGGGCCGGACCACGCAGTGGGCGAAGCGGTAAAGCAGTACCGCGAGCTGAATGAGCTATTGCAGCTCAACGGCTTTAGGATTGCGCAACTGGAGTTAAGTGAACGCTTTTCGGTCGAGTTGGCGTTAGCGCAAGGCACGGTGCTGCGACTGGGACGCGAGGCTTTATTGGAGCGGATACAACGCTTTATTGATTTGTATCCAGAGCTGGAAGCGCACAAGGAAGCGCCAATAGATGCGATTGATTTGCGCTATGACACAGGTGTCGCAGTGCGTTGGAAAGAACCGAACAAGAACGAAAAACAAGAGAGTTAAAAGGCATGTCAAAAGCAACAGAACGAAACATGGTTGTTGGTTTAGATATAGGTACGAGCAAAATCGTCGCCCTTATTGGTGAAGTCATGCCTGACGGTGAAATTAGCGTAATCGGCGTGGGAGCGTCGGCCGCGCGCGGCATGGACAAAGGTGGCGTGAACGACCTCAACCTTGTGGTGCAGTCCATTCAACGGGCGGTGGAAGAAGCCGAGTTGATGGCAGACTGTCGCATTGCCTCGGTGTATTTGAACATTTCGGGGCGCCACATTGCCTGTCAAAACGAGAGTGGCATGGTGCCGATTAATGAGGCCGAGGTGACGCAAGACGATGTCGACAGCGTGATTCACGCAGCGAAATCGGTACCTATTGCACAAGAGCGACGCATTTTGCACGTGTTGCCGCAAGAGTTTGTGATTGATTCGCAAGAAAGCATTAAAAGTCCGATTGGCATGTCGGGCGTGCGCATGGAGTCAAAAGTTCACATTGTGACCTGCGCCAACGACATGGCGAAGAATATCGAAAAAGCCGTTGAGCGTTGTGGCCTGACCGTCGATCGACTGATTTTCTCGGCGTTAGCATCGAGCTATTCGGTGCTGACCGAAGATGAGAAAGATTTGGGTGTGGCGCTGGTAGATATGGGTGCTGGCACCATTGATATTTGTATTTACACTGGCGGTGTATTGCGCCATACGGCAGTGATTCCAGCCGCCGGTAATCAGGTGACCAGCGACATTGCGAAAATTTTCCGCACGCCGCTGAATCATGCTGAAGAAATCAAAACCAAATATGCCTGTGCCTTGTGCCAATTGGTGAGCAAAGACGACAACATTGAAGTGCCTTCAGTGGGCGGTCGTCCATCTCGGGTCATGCAACGGCATATTTTGGCAGAAGTGGTTGAGCCACGGTACGGCGAGCTGTTTGAGCTGATCCGTGACGAAATTAAACAAAGCGGGTTGGACGAGCAAATTGCCGCAGGCATCGTGTTAACTGGTGGTTGTGGACGCATGGAAGGTGCTATTGAATTTGCTGAAGAAATATTTCAGATGCCCGTGCGCTTAGGCGAACCGTTGGGCATGCAGGGTCTTAGCGACTATGTGCAGGATCCAACGTACGCCACGGCCGTCGGTTTACTCCGTTACGGCCAACAAGACTTGCAAGCCAAGCAGGACGATGGACGGGAGAATAACGTCATTGGAATGTGGAAACGCGTGCAAGGCTGGTTTAAAGGTGAATTTTAATAAAAACAACACTTTGGAAATTTTTTTTGGGGTAGTACACTAAGCAGGTAAAAGGAGAAACAACATGTCTGAAGTATTCGAAGTACTCGACAATTTTGACAGCGATGCAGTCATTAAAGTGATCGGTGTTGGTGGTGGCGGCGGTAACGCCGTGAAGCACATGATCAGTGAATCTATTGAAGGCGTGCAGTTCTTGGCGGCGAACACCGATGCGCAGTCACTGCGTAATCACGGTGCTCACGTCACCATTCAACTGGGCGATGACATCACCAAAGGTCTTGGTGCTGGCGCGAATCCAGAAGTAGGGCGCCAAGCAGCAGAAGAATCACGTGAAGAGATCAAGAAGCACTTGGAAGGTGCCGACATGATCTTCATCGCCGCAGGTATGGGCGGTGGTACCGGTACTGGTGCTGCACCTGTAGTTGCCGAAGTGGCACGTGAGCTCGGTATTTTGACCGTTGCCGTAGTGACTAAGCCGTTCCCGTTCGAAGGCCGTAAGCGCATGGCGGTAGCCGACGAAGGTATCGCGCAGTTGGCGCGCTATGTCGACTCGTTAATCACCATTCCGAACGAGAAGCTACTGAAAGTCTTGGGTAAAGGCACTAGCTTGCTGGACGCCTTTAGCGCAGCCAACAACGTTTTGTTGGGCGCAGTGCAAGGTATTGCCGACTTGATTACCCGTACCGGTCTGATCAACGTCGACTTTGCTGACGTTCGCGCGGTGATGCGTGAAATGGGTACCGCGATGATGGGTACCGGCGTAGCGCGTGGCGAAGAGCGTGCGCAAGAAGCTGCTGAAATGGCCATCAATAGCCCGCTATTGGAAGACATCGATCTTTCTGGTGCACGTGGCGTATTGGTTAATATTACCGCAGGCTTGGATATGAGCATCGATGAGTTTGAAACTGTGGGTAGCACAGTGAAAGCCTTTGCTGCTGAAAACGCCACGGTCATTGTCGGTACGGTTATCGACCCTGAAATGTCGGAAGAAATGCGCGTAACTGTTGTTGCAACGGGTATTGGCGCAGAGCGCAAGCCTGACATCTCGTTGGTCAATAACGGTCGTGACAAGCCACGCGAACAGGCGTATAGCGGTCGTAGCGCAGGTTATGGCGCAAATGCAGCAACCGCGCGCGTACTCGACACCGAAGTTGATGAGGTGGAGCAAGAAGAGTACGAGGTGCAAGCTGAAAAGCCAGCTGCTAAGCCACAAGCGCAAGGCAACAAAGATATGGACTACTTGGATATTCCAGCGTTTTTACGCCGCCAAGTGGACTAATCGACGGCTTCGATTGTTGCAATCGCCGGTAAATGATTCGTAAAGGCTCGCGTAAAATTGCGAAATTTGCGAATTTTCGGTAAACTATTGCGCCTTTATCTGGTCAGACGAGATAGTGAGAACGAAATCGAATGATGAAACAACGCACAATTAAACAGCCTATTGCGACCACAGGTGTGGGTCTGCACAAAGGCAACAAGGTTCAATTGACGCTGCGCCCGGCACCGGTAAATACCGGTCTGGTGTTCCGCCGTGTCGATCTGAAACCTGCGGTTGATATTCGTGCCGACGCTGAGTTGGTGCGCGATACCCGTATGTGTACCTGTTTGATCAACGATGACAATGTACGTGTGTCGACGGTGGAGCATTTGCTTGCTGCTGTAGCGGCCATGGGCATCGATAACCTCATTATCGAAGTGAACAGCCATGAAATTCCAATCATGGACGGTAGCTCACATCCTTTTATTTACCTGCTACAGAATGCGGGCATCGAGGAACAAGGCGCAGCGAAAAAGTTTATCCGCATTAAAGAAGCGGTACGTGTCGAAGAAGGTGACAAATGGGCGGAACTACTACCCCACGATGGCTTCCGCATTGATTTTGCCATCGACTTCGACCACCCGGCGATTGCTGACACCAACCAAGTAGTTAGCATGGACTTTAGTACGCAGAGCTTTTTGAAAGACATTAGCCGTGCGCGTACCTTTGGGTTCATGAAAGACATCGAAACGCTGCGCGCTAACAATCTAGCGCTCGGCGGTAGTTTCGATAACGCGGTGGTGTTGGATGAATTCCGTATCTTAAACAGTGATGGTTTGCGTTACGACGATGAGTTTGTGAAGCACAAGATTCTTGATGCTGTAGGTGATTTGTATATGGGTGGCCATGCCATTCTTGGTCATCTACGCGCCTTCAAATCAGGTCACGCGCTGAATAATCAGCTACTGCGCGCTGTGCTGCAAAACCAAGAAGCTTGGGAATTCGTCACCTTCGAAGACGAAGCGGCTGAATCCCCCATCGCTTTCGCCAGTCCAGTGTTGGCGTAATAAATGGCGTAGCCCGTAGTTCTACTACGGGTCAAATCCGAATTTTCTGCGATGGTTATAGCTCCCCCCGTGGTAGAACCACGGGCTACGGGTCCAACTCGAACATTCCGTGATGGTTATAGCTTCCCCCGTGGTAGAACCACGGGCTACCACATGCCCGAATCCCGAGATACCGACGGTCAGGAATGGTCGTATTTATCCGCTAAAGCTAACAGTTGCGAGCGCAACGGCTCTTCACATTTGGCTGCCTGTTCACGTAACTTTTTGACCGTTTCAGACTCATTTTTTGTAGGTTTTTCGGCACGTTGCGGCGGCGTCGTGGTGCTGTCTTGACGCCCCGGACGAATCCTAATTTCCAACTGCGTGACCGCAGGCGTAGCATGACTTTGAAAATACGTTATAATGCGCCCTTGCTCGGTTTTTATCCGCTGCCCAATCGCAGCCGATGAAACCTTAATAATTAACGACGGTGCGCTAACCGCAATCACCTCACAATGAGGCGCCAACTCCGCTAACGACTGCTGTGACAAACAGTCGCGCATTAGCTGTTGCCAGCGCTGGTGTTGCTCGGTAAAGTCAGCAAATTGCTGCAAGCGCTTATTGCCTAGCAATTGATCGAGTTGTTTAGGGCGCGTACGTGGCATCGTCTTATCTTTAGTTACAAGCAACGAGAGGTTGCATGAGTTTAACAGTCTTCTACAGAGGCACCAAAGTCAAATTTGGTGTGCGCTTAAGCCGCCGCCGCATGCTGTCTGTCGCAGGTGTTGCCGCGTTGGCTGTATTGGCGCTGCTGCAGCCTTGGCAGAATTGGGGCGGTATTAACGCCAATGACGTGCGTGATCGCATCAGTGCCGAACAACTCGCCTTAGCCGCTCAAGCCGAAGTCGTGCAAGGCATTAAAGCCGATACCGAGAAGAAACTTGCCGCCATGACCATGCAAATGGGTGAAATGCGCGCCAAGCTACGTCGCCTCGATGTCATCGGTGAACGCCTCGCACAAAGTGTCGAAATAGACATGGCTGATCTCAACACTGACAGCCAGTCGCAGTACGCCATGG
Organism: Pseudidiomarina sp.; assembly: GCA_048267225.1. Lineage (GTDB taxonomy): Bacteria > Pseudomonadota > Gammaproteobacteria > Enterobacterales > Alteromonadaceae > Pseudidiomarina. The sequence continues at coordinate 259,751 of JBLWXY010000003.1, read as the reverse complement.
GTGGCCCCGAAGCTTCAATCCTTGACGCGCCGAGTATTCCCGCAGCAGACGTCATGCTCGATTTAGAACGTTTGATTAGCGAGCTCGAAGATAAACAAAATCAATTGACCACCCTTGAATCGGTGCTCATGCGTCATCATATCTCTGCAGAGAGCTTCGTGTCCGGGCGCCCAGTCGATGGTGGCTGGCTCAGTTCGCATTATGGTGTGCGCAAAGACCCGTTTGACGGTACCCCCACCATGCACAATGGCATCGACTTTGCTAATTTAGCTGAAGATGCTGGGGTATTTGCCACTGGCGCAGGCGTCGTGACTTGGTCTGGCGAGCGGTACGGGTACGGTAAGCTAATTGAGATTGACCACGGTGGTGGGTTAAAAACACGCTACGGCCATTGTGCTGAATTATTAGTTAACGAAGGCGATGTTGTTACCCGCGGGCAGCAAATTGCCAAACTTGGGAGTACCGGGCGTTCAACCGGACCCCATGTACATTACGAAGTATTGCGCAACGAACGCCATATTGACCCAAGTCATTACGTTTATCGTGAGGCGCGCTAAGCGCCCACAGTCTATTAACCACAGGATCATAGAAGCACATGTTAGGTAGTCTATTCCGCAAAGTATTTGGTAGCCGCAATGACCGTATTCTGAAAGGAATGCAGAAAAAGGTAGCGGCGATCAATGCCCTCGAGCCCGAATTTGAAGCCCTCAGCGATAGCGAACTCAAACAAAAAACCGCTGAATTCAAAAAGCGTTTAGCCGACGGTCAAAGTCTTGATGACATTTTAGTTGAAGCATTTGCCACCGTGCGCGAAGCAAGTAAGCGTGTGTTCAACATGCGTCACTTCGACGTACAGTTGGTTGGCGGTATGATCCTCAATGAGAACCGCATTGCCGAAATGCGTACCGGTGAAGGTAAAACCCTTACCGCGACATTGTCTGCGTATTTGAACGCGCTGACCGGCAATGGCGTGCACATCGTTACCGTGAACGACTATTTGGCCCGCCGCGATGCCGAAACCAACCGTCCATTGTTCGAGTTCCTCGATATGACGGTTGCCTTTAACATTCCAGGCATGTCGCACCAAGACAAGCAAGCGGCCTATGCTGCTGATATCACTTACGGTACCAACAACGAGTTCGGCTTTGACTACTTGCGTGACAACATGGCGTTCTCACCGCAAGAGCGCGTGCAGAAAAAACTCAACTACGCCATTGTGGATGAGGTCGACTCCATCCTTATCGATGAAGCACGTACGCCACTGATCATTTCGGGCGCTGCGGAAGACAGCTCTGAGCTGTACATGAAGATGAATGAAATCGTGCCGCTGTTACACCGAGCCGATGAAGAAGATACCGAAGAGAAGCGTGGCGAAGGCGACTTCACCATTGACGAAAAAGCCAAACAGTTGCACTTGACCGAGAACGGCCAAGAACATGTGGAAGCGATTCTGAAAGAGCGTGGCATGTTAGGCGAAGACGACTCGTTGTACTCCGCTGCAAACATCGCCTTGCTGCACCATGTGAATGCTGCCTTACGCGCCCATCACCTGTTCACCAAAGATGTCGATTACATCGTTAAAGACGACCAAATCGTCATCGTTGATGAGCATACGGGTCGTACGATGGAAGGTCGCCGTTGGTCAGAGGGCTTGCACCAAGCTATGGAAGCCAAAGAAGGCGTGAAGATCCAGAACGAAAACCAAACCTTGGCCTCGATCACCTTCCAGAACTACTTCCGTTTGTACAACAAATTAGCCGGTATGACCGGTACCGCTGACACTGAAGCCTTCGAGTTTCAGTCGATTTATGGCTTGGAGACTGTGGTCATCCCAACCAACCGGCCGATGATCCGTGATGACCGTCCGGACTTGATTTACATCACCGCTGAAGAAAAATTCGAAGCCATTGTGGCGGACATCGAAGAATGTCGCGCCAAAAAGCAGCCGGTGCTGGTGGGTACCATTTCGATTGAAAGTTCTGAGTTGCTTTCGAACTTTTTGAAGAAGAAAAAGATCCCGCATAACGTCTTGAACGCCAAGTTCCACGCCAAAGAGGCCGATATTGTTGCGCAAGCTGGCTTGCCAGGCGCTGTGACCATTGCCACCAACATGGCTGGTCGTGGTACCGATATCGTGCTTGGTGGTAACTTGCAGTCAGAAATCGCTGGCTTGCAGGACCCTAGCCCTGAGCAGATCGAAAAAGCCAAGCAAGAGTGGCAGAAACGCCACGATGCCGTGGTGGAGTCAGGCGGTTTGCATATTATTGGTACCGAACGGCACGAGTCGCGTCGTATCGATAACCAGCTCCGTGGTCGTTCGGGTCGTCAAGGTGACCCGGGTTCATCACGTTTCTACTTGTCGCTGGAAGATAGCCTGATGCGTATTTTCGCCTCGGAGCGTATGGCTGGCCTGATGAAGCGCTTGGGCATGCAACGCGGTGAAGCGATTGAGCACCCGTGGGTGACGCGCGCCATTGAAAACGCGCAGCGCAAAGTCGAAGGGCGCAACTTTGATGTGCGTAAAGCTTTGCTTGAGTACGATGATGTTGCTAACGACCAACGTAAAGTAGTCTATGAGCAGCGCAATGAGTTGCTCGACGAAGGTGATATTTCCGAGACCATTCAGGTGATTCGTAGCGATGTGATGACGCAAGTGATCAGCGAATACATTCCGCCGCAATCACTGGAAGAAATGTGGAACGTCGAAGGCCTTGAAGAGCGTCTACGTTCGGACTTTGACCTGCCGCTGCCAATTCAGCAATGGTTGGACGAAGACGATAAGCTGCACGAAGAGAACCTGCGCGAGAAAATTGTCGAAGAGCTGGAGAAAGCCTACGCCGCCAAAGAGCAGCAAGTGGGTGTTGAAGTGTTACGCCAGTTCGAAAAAGCCATTATGTTGCAAAGCCTTGACCGTCACTGGAAAGAGCATTTGGCAGCGATGGACCACTTGCGTCAGGGCATTAACTTGCGTAGCTATGCGCAGAAGAACCCGAAACAAGAGTACAAGCGTGAAGCCTTTGAGCTGTTCGCGGACATGCTCGAAGCCTTGAAACTCGATGTGGTCACCGTGCTCAGCAAGGTACGCGTGCGTGCTGAGGAAGACGTTGAAGCGGTTGAACAGAAGCGCCGTGAGCAAGCTGAACGTTTGGCACAGCGCCAACAGTTCCAGCACGAGAGCTCAAGCACTAGTGGCGCGGGTGATGCCGCCGCCAGCGGACCAGCCGCAGCCGGTACAGCAGCTGCAGGCGCCGCCCGTGTCGGCCGTAACGAGCCATGCCCGTGTGGTTCAGGGAAAAAATACAAGCATTGCCATGGCAAGCTCTGATCCCGTTCATGTGGCCGTCGGCGTTATCGAAAACGCCGACGGTGACATCTTCATAAGTAAGCGTCACAAAGACCTGCATCAAGGCGACAAGTGGGAATTCCCCGGCGGCAAAGTCGAAGCTGACGAAACCGTTTATGACGCCTTAGTGCGCGAACTGCGCGAAGAATGCAACATTGTCGTGCAATCGGCCTCACCTTTAACCGTTATACACCATAATTACGGCGATAAACGCGTCGTATTGGACGTGTGGCGGGTTATCGGCTTTACTGGGGACATTGTCCAACGTGAAGGCCAAGAATGGCGCTGGGTGCCCGCCTACGCGCTGCAAGCCTACCAATTCCCCAAAGCCAACGAAGCCATCATCGAGTTGCTGATCGAGTAGTTGGTTGGGTAGCCCGTAGTTCTACTACGGGTCAAACCTGAACATTGTGCGGTGGTTGTAGCTTCCCCCGTGGTAGAACCACGGGCTACGGACAGAGCGCGACCTCGAATTCGACGTCACTTTCGAACGAAGCTTTACCCTGCTGGGGAGAATTACTCAGAAAGCGAATACTAAAGCGCTGCTTATGACCACTAATCACCGGATAGGCGGGCACGCTGGCTGGCACGCGAATACGCAATAAACTGAGCGGCTCGGTGCTCTCTTGCAAGAGACCACCCTCAGCCACAACCCACTGATATTGCGATTGCCCGCGTAACAGCTCAAGTTCTAGCTCCAGACCTTCAAACAACACCTTAAACTCACTCCACCAACGTTCGCAGTCGGCATCGCGCCGCTCTTGCGATTGGTGCAGCCAGTAGTGCAGTTGTGGCACATCGAAATTACAGGTGCCGCCCGGCATACCAAAACGTTGCCTCGTCACGCTCAACAAGCGGTCTTGCTTCAAGTGGCTGCCAATACGCGACATGGGCTGAATCGCCTGAATCGCCTGTTGCACACGTTGGCTCAGCGCTTGGACTTGGTCTTGATTCACATCGGGATGCTGCGCCCACACTTGTAGTTGTGCGCGGCGGCGGTCGAGGTCTTTTTGCACGTCAGTACGGACATCACTGCGCTCACATAGTTCAAGAATGGCAAACAGGGCGTCAAAATAACGACCGTAGTTGCTATCGTTCACTTCAGCCTCAGGTTTGAGCAATTGTTTCAGGTGTTCCAGACGCAAATAGGTGCGCACCCGCTCATGCAGGGGGTACTCATAGTCGATCGTGTACGCACTTTCGGCGTTTGGTAAAGCATTGGCATCGGTCATTGGCTCTATCTTAGCGGCTTCTGATGCCGTTGCAACGCTTTGAAACATGTCTGACTGGTAGCTCATCTTAAGTCTTCGACCGTTGGTCGGCTTTTGCCTGTTGGGCCATGGTTAAATATTGCGCATGAAGTTGGGCCACTTGCGGCGGCAATAGTTCCCTTGGGCCATCATTGTTTATCTGATCATCAGCGGCAGCAAGGCGCTGCTGGCGGCTGGCTTGGGCCTGCATAATTTGCTCAATCTGGGCAGCGCTTACGCCGTCGCGTTGCTGCGTGCGCTGGCGTTGGGTCGCCTCGCTAACATCAACCACCAGCACGCGGTCACAGTAGCGCGTCAGGTTATTCTCGACCAATAAGGGCGCCGACAAAATCACATAGGCTGAGGTCGCGCTCGTTAAAGCGGTGAGGATTTTTTCGCGAATCAAAGGGTGGGTGAGGGCGTTAAGCCAGTCTTTTTCATCGGGCTCTTGAAAGATCTTCTCGCGCAGCCAAGCGCGATTGAGGGAGCCGTCGGCGTGCAGCGCTTGCTCACCGTAGCGTTCAGTTACCGCCGCAAGTGAAGGCGTGCCTTTATCGAGGATATGGCGGGCAATAACATCGGCGTCGACCACTTCGATGCCAAGCTCGGCAAAGAGATTAGTCACCGTGGTTTTACCCGAGCCAATACCACCGGTCACACCAAGCACCCACATCAGATCCGCACCAGCCCCCAATACCAATTCAATAAGGCTTCGCCCCACAGCATGGCAATAACGCCGCCGCAAATAAGAAACGGGCCAAAAGGAATCGGCTGGCCTTGTTCCTTGCGCTTCACCAGTTGCAGGGTGATACCAATCACCGCGCCACTAAAGGCTGCGGCGAGCACTATAACTGGCAACATTTGATAGCCAGCCCACGCACCAAAGGCGGCGAGTAGCTTAAAGTCGCCGTAGCCCATGCCTTCCTTACCCGTGATCAGCTTAAAAGCCCAGAAGATCGACCATAGCGACAAATAGCCGGCGATGGCGCCAATCACAGCGTCGGGCAAGCTCACGGGGCCACCCAGCCAGGCCACGAACAAGCCGAGCCAGAGGGTAAAATAGGTGAGTTGGTCGGGCAGCAGCATATGGTCATAGTCAATAAAGAACATGACAATCAGCAGTGCGGCAAAAACCATGTAGAACAGCGCGGGCCAACCCGCACCATAAAACCAAGCGAGGCTGGCAAAGGTCACACCCGTCAGAATCTCAATGGCCGGGTAGCGCAGCGAAATTGGGGCCTTGCAATGGCGGCACTTGGCTCTGAGCAGCAACCAACTGATCACCGGAATATTGTCGTACCATTTAATCGCGTGCTTACACTTCGGGCAGTGTGAGCCCGGCGTCGAAATATTAAAGGTGTCGTGCTTGGGCTCGGGTAGCTGATTCACCGCCGCGCATTCACGTTGCCACTGGCGCTGCATCATCACCGGCATACGGCCAATAACGACGTTGAGAAAACTACCGACCACCAAACCAAGGATCAGACCAAAGGCCAAAGTCATCCCGCTGTACGCCGGATAAAACGAGTACAGTTCAGCAAATTGTTCAGGCATTAACCCACCACTGCGCCAAGGTTGAAGATAGGAAGATACATGGCAACGATCAGGCCACCGACCAAGACACCAATGACCACCATGATCATCGGCTCGAGGAGCGCGGTGAGGTTGTCGACCAAGTCATCAACCTCACGCTCGTAAACGTCTGCTACCTTGGCGAGCATATCGTCGAGTGAGCCTGATTCTTCGCCAATGTAGACCATTTGGTTGGCCATGGTAGGGAACACGTCAGCGTTGACCATAGCGGTGTGCATTTGCATACCCGAGGTGACATCGCTTTGCACGCGGAAAATCGCATCGCGATAGACCGAGTTGCCCGAGGCGCCAGCGGCGGACTCAAGGGCGTTAATCAAAGGCACACCGGCAGCGAAGGTAGTGGACAAGGTGCGGGCGAAGCGGGCCACCGCGGCTTTGTGCAAGATCATCCCAACCACGGGGATCCGCAATGACATAGCCTGGACCCTGTCGCGGAATTTTTCGCTTTTGACCATGGCGCGACCAAACAGGAAAGCGCCAACGATAAAGCCAACCACGATATACAAGGCATAGGCCTGCACCACTTCGGACAAGTTCACCACGAATTGTGTCATGGCTGGAAGTTCGGCGCCGAAGTCTGAAAACACACTTTCGAATTGTGGTACGACGTACACAAGCAAAATCATAGTCACCACAATGGCCACCACAATAACCGCCGAAGGGTAAACGAGAGCTTTCTTGATCTTGGCTTTCAGGGCCTCAGACTTTTCACGATAAGTCGCGATACGATCGTAAATCGCCTCGAGCGAGCCCGATTCTTCACCTGAGTTAACGAGGTCGCAGTAAAGTGGGTCGAAAACTTCAGGGTGCTTGCGCAAAGACGCCGCGAGCGGCGAGCCGCTACCGACATCGTCGGCTATAGTGAGCATGAGGTTGCGCACTTTAACGTGGTCGGTACCTTTAGCCACCATTTCGAGGGCTTGCAATAAGGGCACGCCCGCTTCCAGCATAGTCGCGATCTGCCGCGTGAATAGGGCAATATCGCCGCCCTTGATCTTCTTATTGCCAAACAGCGGCTTGGCCTTTTTCTTTACCGAACGTGGGTTGATGCCCTGATCACGGAGTTTGGCGCGGACTTCTTTTTCGTTGTCGCCGCGCATAATACCTTTTACTTTTTGGCCGCGGCGGTTCAGGCCTTGCCATTGGAACTCACTGAAGTCTTCTATTTTTTTTGATTTTTTTGCTGCAGTAGCCATAGAGCCAAGCCTTAGTTGTTAGTGACGCGGTTCGCCTCCGCCAAGCTAATGGTGCCATCGGCGACTTTACGCAACGCCGACTGCCTGAGTGAATTATAGCCTTCTTTTCGTGCTTGTCGGGCAATTTGCAACGAACCCGCATCTGACATAATAAGTTCTTGAATGGCTTCTGTCACGGGCATAACTTCGTAAACACCTGTACGACCTTTAAAACCGCCAGTACATTGGTCGCAGCCTACTGCTTTTTGGATGTTGAGGTGTGGCAATTGCTCTTCGGTGAAGCCTTGGCGTAACAATTCTTCTTGTGGTATTTCTTCGGGCTCTTTGCACTCATTGCAAAGCCGCCGCGCCAAACGTTGAGCAATAATCAGCGTAACCGAGCTGGCGATGTTGTACGAAGGCACGCCCATATTCATCAAACGGGTCAAGGTTTCAGCGGCCGAGTTGGTGTGCAAGGTCGAGAGCACCAAGTGACCCGTTTGCGCAGCCTTAATGGCGATCTCGGCGGTTTCCAGATCACGGATCTCACCCACCATGACAATGTCGGGATCTTGGCGCAAGAAGGAACGTAATGCGTCTGCGAAGGTTAAGCCTGCTTTCACGTTGATCTGGACTTGGTTAATACCGTGCAGGTTAATTTCAACCGGGTCTTCTGCGGTGGAAATATTCACCTCAGAGGTATTCAGAATATTCAAGCCGGTATACAAAGATACGGTTTTACCTGAACCCGTAGGCCCGGTGACCAAAATCATCCCTTGCGGACGTTGCAGTGCTTCTTCATAAAGTTTTTGCTGTTCCGGCTCATAACCGAGGGACTCAATGCCCATCATGGCTGCGGCAGAGTCGAGGATCCGCAATACGATTTTCTCGCCATACATGGTAGGCAATGAACTCACCCGAAAATCAATAGCTTTGCTTTTCGACAAGCGCAGCTTAATACGACCATCTTGTGGCAAGCGCCGCTCAGCAATGTCCAATTGCGACATGACCTTCAAACGCGCAGCAATACGTGCCGAAAGGGCAAAGGGTGGCCGCGCAATTTCATGTAGCACGCCATCAATCCGAAAGCGGATGCGGTATTCGCCTTCATAGGGCTCAAAGTGCAAATCTGAGGCGCCACGCTTAATGGCATCGAGCAGCATTTTGTTGATGTAAATAACAATGGGTGCATCGTTTTTGCCATCAACACTCACTGCGCCATGCTCTTCGCGCACCTCGCCGTCGGCGTCGATTTCACGGAGTTCTTTTTCGTCCTGCTCTGTCACGCCGAGCATGGAGCTTTCGTTCTCCAACAACTTATCAATAAGCTTTTGTAGCTTGTCTTCTTCGACAAGTACCGCTTCAGCCTGCAAACGCGTACGGAACTGAAACTCGTCGAGGGTTTCAATGCGGGTCGGGTCGGATACCGCGATGTAAAGCACATTGCCACGCTGGTACAAAGGCACCGCATGGTTTTTGCGAATCAAACGCTCATTGATAAATTGGGGAGGAATCTGCTCAGGATTAAAACTATCAAGGTCAAGCCAAGGCGAATTCGACTCTTGATAACAAAAGGCCGCTAACTCGCTAGGTGAAATTTGCTTACGCTCAAGCAACACACTTGTAAAAGGTAGCTTTGTTTCCCATGCGTATTCGCTACAACTCTTCAGTTGCGCTTCAGGAATCCGTCTGTCACGCAGCAACAGCGCCGCAAGGGAATGGTGTAGCATATTATTTGCTTTTTGCACTATTTCTATGGAAAAAACCTCGATGACCCCATATGGGTCAACGAGGCATAAAGACTAAACTAAAAGAGTTTAATCAATCAATTTAACCAGATGTTGCGTCCGTTCCGGCTAATGCTGCAGCGGCAGCTTCAGTTTGAGTGCACCCGTCAACTCGAGTATCAGCTCCAGTATCTGAGCAACCGATTTCCCAATTTAAATTCGAGCTGTTGCCAATTGTTGGAGCAAGCGTCACGGTGATATCGCCACCCGCTTCAGCTTGTGCTTCAAGCGTTGCCGTGATAACACCATCATTGGCAGCCGCAGCTTTAAGCCCATTTACGATACCAGCAGATGTAATCGCTTCTGGAATTTGAGTGACTAAAGCTGGGTCGCCCTCATTAGGAACAGTACCATTGCTTGAACACCCAGCTAACGCCCCTGTGCTTTGATAGCACAATGCAACTGCAGTTTTGTAAGAGTTAAGGGCCGCCATGCCAGTACTTGCACGCGCACGCTGCGTATAATCTGAGTAAAGAGGAATGGCGACGGCCGCCAAGATACCGATGATCGCAACAACGATCATCAATTCGATTAAGGTAAAACCTTTTTGTACTTGCGCTTTCATATCTAATCTCCCGAAAGTAACGTAAGTATTTCCATTATTATTGTTGTAAGGTGTGGCATTCCTTTGTTGGTGTCACACCAACAACAACTACTACTCTGCACTAGCCGAAAGACTGTGGTTGCGCTAGCGACCGTGTAAAGAAAGTCGAAAAGCCACGCCATCCACCAGACTTTAGCCTGCATCCCCGCTATCCGCCAGCAACTTTACAACGTCACATGGGTTGGACCGGAGGTTTTGCGTCACCACCTCTCGGTGGTTTTGCCTTTTAAAGCAACGCCTGGCATTCCCCAAACACAGCGTCAACTGAGCCTGCGGTTTGCGCACTGCAGATTAAACATAGCAGATGTAAGGGAATCGTCAATACTTAGACATCTGAAATTCGTAGAGAAAGATCAACGGCGTTAATGTGTTTGGTGAGGGCGCCGGAAGAAATGTAATCAATTCCAGTACTTACAAGCTTTTCGAGATGCTCAAAAGTGACGTTACCGGAGACTTCTAAACGAACGCTTTTTGACCTCAATTTAACAGCGGTATGAATATCCTCATAGCTAAAGTTGTCTAACATGATGATATCGGCGCCTGCGGCCAGTGCTTCTTGGTACTCATTGAGGTTCTCAACCTCGACTTCGACGGGCTTGTCTGCATGCAATGTGCGCGCTGCGCTGACGGCTGCCGCAATAGAACCGCACGCCATAATATGATTTTCTTTGATCAAGTAGGCGTCATAGAGGCCGACGCGGTGGTTGCTGCCACCACCGCAAACGACGGCGTACTTCAAGGCTGTGCGCAGGCCAGGAATGGTTTTGCGGGTGTCGAGGAGCTTAGTGTTTGATCCTTCCAATGCGGCAACGTAGCGCGCGGTGGTGGTGGCGACACCCGATAGGGTTTGCAAGAAGTTCAATGCGGTGCGTTCGCCGGTGAGCATGGCGCGCGCTGGACCGCGCAGTTCGCACAATAGGCTATCGGCGGCCACTTGGTCGCCATCGGCGACATGCCACTGCAAGGTGACTTCGCTGCCAAGCTGCTTAAACACTTCGTTGACCCAATCGACCCCACAAATCACGGCGTCTTCACGGGTAATAATGCGGCCGTAGGATTGCTGCTCGGCAGGAATAAGCTGCGCGGTAATGTCCAAGTCACCGCTTAAGCCGTTTAAATCTTCTTCCAAGGCACGGGTGACCATGTGTTCACGATCGGCGGCGAGCAGGGCGGGTTGTACGCGAGTGTCCATTGCGGGGGCTCTTTGTTAGTGGTCCAATGTTCTGCGTATTGTAATGGCTGGCGTTGGGGGTGACAATGTTGCTGAGGTTTTTCTAATGCTGAAGAAGGAAAAGCAGGTGGAAATAAAAGCTGGCAAGCTCGACGCCGCAGAACAAAAACTTTCGCCCCATCACGATGCGAGGCCCGACCCACAGGATATCAGTGTGTTGGTGGTGCACGGCATCAGCTTACCGGCCGGTGAGTTTGGCCAGCCGTATATTGATCAGCTCTTTATGGGTACCATTGATACCAAGACGCATCCGACCTTCGATGTGCTCGAGGGGTTGAAGGTTTCGGCCCATTGCGTGATTCACCGCGATGGCCGTATTGTGCAATATGTTCCTTTTCATTTACGGGCGTGGCACGCGGGCGTATCGCATTATTGCGGACGCAAGCGCTGTAATGATTTTGCCATCGGTATTGAACTTGAGGGAACCGACACCACCCCCTACACTAAAGAACAGTATCAACAACTTGCGCGGCTTGCGGCTGCGGCGGTAAAGGCGTATCCGGCACTGACGCCGCAGCGTATTGTCGGGCACCAGCACATTGCCCCAGTACGTAAAACCGACCCGGGTCCAGCCTTTGACTGGCACTATTTTCGTTCACTGTTAGCGCAGGAACTTTAAGGAACATAGCATGCAATTATTGGCGATTTTATTGGCCTATTCGTTGGAACGTACGGTGACTTTAAGTCGCAATCTGCATTGGTCGCGTATTGTGTTGCGCTGGCAGCAGTGGCAAACCAAGCAAACGCAAATGGGCGGTGATAGCCAAGAGAAAATTGCCGAGTGGCGGCAGCATTTACTCGGCGAAGTGGTGTGGGCGATTTTGCCGGCGCTGATCATTAGTTTTGTGGTGGCGTTGCTGGATTCGTTTTTGGTGTCGTTCGTGGTGGGCGTGTTGGTGTTACTGGCGACCATGCAGTGCCGGGCGGCACGGCATGCTTACAAAGCCTATTTAGCGGCAGCGAATGAAGGGGATACCGCGGCATGTGCCGAGCAGTTGCGCCAGTTACGTCGCGCGGCCGGGCGGCATGAGGCGGCGCCAGTACATGAGTTGCTGCTGTGGATTCACTTGCGCTTTTACTTTGCCACGCTGCTTTATTATGTTTTGTTTGGGGTGTTTGGCGCCTTGGTTTATGCCACCTTGCGCGACATGAAGCACCCGCGCAATAAAGCTTGGACGCAGTTACAGCTGGTGTTGCATTGGCTGCCGACGCGGATCATGAGCTTTGGTTTCTTGATGGTGGGCAATTTTGGCAAGGCGTTGCCGGTGTGGCTGAATTCGGTGGGGAACATGCCGCAGAACAACTTCGTGGCCTTGGCAAAGGTGGCGGACGCAGCGGAAGATTTAACGCCGAAACATGAGGACGACATCACTTCAACTGCTCTGACCACTGTCGCACTGCTTAAACGTAACTTATTGTTCTTTATTGTTTTACTGGCAATTATGACGATTGCGGGCTGGCTGTAGCTAAGAAATGTTTGGGTTGCGTAGCAGTTTCGACTACAATACGCTTGGTAAGACCAATGACCCAGTAGCCCGTGGTTCTACCACGGGGGGTGTCGAATTGAACGGGCATGGTCGAAACGTGGAATGTCGAATTGAACAGGCACCGCGAAAAGTTAGTGTTTGACCCGTAGTAGAACTCCGGGCTACGAATAACGAGTAACGAGTAACGAGTAACGAGTAACGATGGCTTTTGACCGTATACAACCGACCAAGCTATCCGACGTCATCATGCAACGCATTGAAGCCATGATCGTCGACGGCACCCTTGAAGCTGGCGCACGCTTGCCGTCGGAGCGGGATCTTGCGCATCAATTTTCGGTGTCGCGGCCAAGTTTGCGCGAAGCCATTCAAAAGCTCGAAGCGCGCGGTTTACTTGAGCGACGTCAAGGCGGCGGGACTTATGTTTGCGATAATATGCAGCAGCGCGTGGCCGAACCCTTGCTCGACCTACTCGTACAGCACCCTGAATCGCAGTTCGACCTGCTCGAGTTTCGTCACGCACTCGAAGGTATCTCGTCTTATTATGCGGCCATGCGTGGCACGCCAAATGATTTAGAGCGCATTGAGCAAGCTTTTGCCGACATCAAACAAGAGCCGGGCACGGAGCTCGCCGCACAAGCGCAAGCGCTCACCGAGTTTAACCTGCGTATCTGCGAAGCATCGCATAATGTGATCCTCTTACACTTAGTGCGCAGTATGCAGCCACTGTTACAGAAAAATATTCAACAAAACTTGCAGGACCTCGCGCACAAGCCGGGCGTCATGCAGGAACTTCATGAACATCGGCAGCACATTGTGGCTGCCATTAAAGCTGGTGACCCTGAGCAGGCGCGCGAAACCTGCCATCAATTGCTAGCCTATATTGAACACGCGTTATTGGCCTCGAACCGTGAGCAATCACGGATCCAGCGGTCATTACGTCGAACGCAAACTGGGTAAGGATAGAGTATGACTGACCATTTGAAAGACGATCTTGATCCACAGGAAACGCGCGAGTGGCTTGACGCCCTCGAAGTCGTGTTGGAAGAAGATGGCCCCGAGCGTGGCCATTACCTGTTGGAGTCATTGATTGAGAAAGCGCGCCGCAGCGGTGCGTACCTGCCCTATGCCGCTACCACGGCGTACTTGAATACGATTCCAGCGAGCCAAGAGCCGACCATGCCGGGTGACCAGAGCATGGAAGCACGCGTACGTGCGGCCATTCGTTGGAACGCGTTGGCCATGGTGCTGCGTGCGTCGAAAAAAGAGCTTGAGCTGGGTGGCCATATTTCTAGCTTTGCCTCGTCAGCCATGCTGTACGACATTGGTTTTAACCACTTTTTCCGTGCACCAACGGATCAAGACGGTGGTGACTTCTTGTTTATTCAAGGTCACGCCTCGCCAGGTATCTATGCGCGCGCTTATTTAGAAGGTCGCATTAGCGAAGAGCAGCTCGATAACTTCCGTCAAGAAGTCGACGGCAAGGGCATTAGCTCATATCCTCACCCGAAATTAATGCCAGACTTTTGGCAGTTCCCAACGGTATCTATGGGCTTAGGTCCAATCCAAGCGATTTACCAAGCACGTTACTTGAAGTACCTCACCGACCGCGGCATTAAAGATTGCTCGAACCAGCGCGTCTATGCGTTCTTGGGTGATGGCGAGGTGGATGAGCCTGAAACTCTTGGTGCGATTAGCCTTGCGACCCGCGAAGGCTTGGATAACCTGACCTTTATCGTCAACTGTAACTTGCAGCGTTTGGATGGTCCGGTCCGTGGTAACGGCAAAATCATTCAAGAGCTAGAAGGCACCTTCCGCGGCGCTGGCTGGGAAGTCATTAAAGTGATTTGGGGCCGCTACTGGGATCCATTGTTGTACCGTGACACCGAAGGCAAGCTGGCGCAAATCATGCAAGACAGCGTGGACGGCGAGTACCAGAACTACAAAGCTAAAGGCGGCGCCTACACTCGTGAGAACTTCTTCGGCAAAACTGAAGAAACTAAAGAAATGGTAGCGAACTTGTCAGATGAAGACATCTGGCGTTTGAACCGTGGTGGTCACGATCCAGTGAAAGTTTATGCTGCGTATCACAAAGCTGTGAACACTAAAGGCCGTCCACAGGTGATCTTGGCGAAGACCGTTAAAGGTTACGGCATGGGCGCGGCTGGTGAAGGTAAAAACATTGCCCACCAGGTGAAGAAAATGGATATGGAAGCCATCAAGCACTTCCGTGATCGCTTCAATATTCCGGTGAAAGATGACCAACTTGAAGACATTCCGTTCTACAAGTTCCCGGATGACAGCCCAGAAATGAAATACATGCGCGAGCGCCGTGAAGCCCTTGGTGGTTACATGCCGAAGCGCACGCCAAACACCGACGTTGAGCTGGAAATGCCTGCGTTGAAAGCGTTCGACGCGGTATTGAAAGGCTCAGGCGACCGTCAGATTTCAACCACCATGGCGTTCGTACGTGTGCTGACAGCATTGCTGAAAGACAAGAAAATTGGCCAGCGCATTGTGCCGATTATTCCAGACGAAGCCCGTACCTTTGGTATGGAAGGCTTATTCCGTCAAGTCGGTATTTACTCAAGCCAAGGCCAGAAATATGAGCCGCAAGATGCTGATCAAGTGGCTTACTATCGCGAAGACAAGAAAGGTCAGGTCCTGCAAGAAGGTATTAACGAGCTCGGCGCTATGGCGTCTTGGGTGGCGGCAGCAACCAGCTACTCAACTAATAACGAGCCGATGATTCCGTTCTACATCTATTACTCCATGTTTGGTTTCCAACGTGTGGGTGATTTGGTCTGGGCCGCTGGTGATAGCCAAGCGCGTGGCTTCTTGGTCGGTGGTACAGCGGGTCGCACCACGCTGAACGGTGAAGGCCTGCAGCACCAAGACGGTAGCAGCCATATCTTGTTCAACACGGTGCCTAACTGTGTGACCTATGACCCAACCTTCGGTTACGAAGTGGCGGTCATTGTGCAAGACGGCTTGCGTCGTATGTACGGTGAGCAAGAAAACGTGTTCTATTACCTGACGGTGATGAACGAGAACTACCAGCAGCCAGAAATGCCTGAAGGTGTCGAAGAGGGCATCATCAAAGGTCTATACGAGCTCGAGACGCATAAAGCGAAGAGTGCGAAGGGCGAAGTTCAGTTGCTGGGTTCAGGTACGATTTTGCAGCAAGTGCGTGCTGCTGCTGAGATTTTGGCAGACAAATACGGCATCACGTCGAAAGTGTACAGCGCAACTTCGTTCAACGAATTGGCCCGTGACGGCTTGAATGTGGATCGTTACAACATGTTGAACCCAACCAAGAAAGAGCAGGTGGCTTACGTGACCAAGTTGCTCGAGAAGGCGAAAGGGCCAACGGTTGCAGCGACGGATTACATGAAGCAATACGCTGACCAGATCCGCGCCTGGGTACCGACACCTTATCGCGTGTTGGGTACCGACGGTTTCGGTCGCTCAGACAGCCGCGAGAACTTGCGTCGTCACTTTGAAGTCAGCGCCGACTATATTGTGGTCGCCGCCCTTGCCGAGTTGGCGAAAGCGGGCGATGTCGATAAGAAAGTGGTGGCGCAAGCCATCGAAGACTTCGGCATCGATGCTGACAAAATCAATCCACTTTACGCATAAACCACGGGAGCGCAGACGACTATGGCAGATTTAAAAGAAGTGCTCGCCCCCGATGTCGGCGGCGACGAAGTCGAAGTCATCGAAATTCTGGTGAGCAAAGGCGACAGCGTTGAAGCCGAAGATGGTTTGATCACTGTTGAAAGCGATAAAGCCTCAATGGACATTCCGGCGCCGTTCGGTGGTACCGTTGACGAGATTAAAGTCAGCGTTGGCGACAAAATCAGCGAAGGCGACCTGATCGCCATGCTGGCCGCCGCCGCTGAAGACTCCGACTCGGCTGACGCCGACGACGAGGCCGACACCGACGTAGCCCGCAGTTCTACTGCGGGGGAATCCTCCACCGACACCGATGGTGATTCTGACAACGATGCCGACTCTGATGCGGACACCGACACCAATGGTGATTCTGACAACGGTGGCGAAACCAAAACCATTGAAGTCAAAGTCCCGGACATCGGCGAAGACGGCGAAGTCGACGTCATCGAAGTCTTGGTCAACGAAGGCGACAGCATCGAAAAAGAAGATGGCCTGATCACCCTCGAAACCGACAAAGCCACCATGGACGTACCGTCGCCAGAAGCCGGCACCGTCAAGTCTGTGGAAGTCAAAGTCGGCGACAAAGTCAGCGAAGGCTCATTGGTTATTACCCTCGAAATTACATCATCGGCCGACTCAGATGTAGCCCGTGGTTCTACCACGGGGGATTCTGACGCCAACGCCGATGCTAAATCCGACACCAAATCTGACGCCAACGCCGATGTCAAATCCAACGCCGATGACAAATCCGACGAAGGCCGCGTCACCGCCTCCGGCGAACGCAAAGCCCCACCGGTACCCGACCATCCGCTCGACAAAAAAGGCAAAGCCGAAGGCCTCGCCTACGCGTCACCAGCGGTTCGTCGTTTAGCGCGTGAATTCGGCGTCAACCTGAACCAAGTTAAAGGCTCAGGGCGCAAAGAACGCATCTTGAAAGAAGACGTGCAAGAGTACGTGAAATACGAACTCTCACGCCCGAAAGCCACAGCTTCAGCCGGCACTGCACAAGGCGCTGGCGGCTTACAGGTTATCGCACCACCAAAAGTCGACTTCAGCAAATTCGGCGAGATCGAAGAAGTGCCATTAACGCGCATTCAGAAAATCTCAGGCCCGAACCTGCACCGCAACTGGGTGACCATCCCACACGTGACCCAGTTCGACGAAGCCGATATCACTGAACTCGAGAAATTCCGTAAGCAAGAAAACGAATTGCAAGCGAAGAAAAAAGACGGCGTGAAGATCACCCCATTAGTGTTCATCATGAAGGCCGTGGCCAAAGCGCTGCAAGAATACCCAGTGTTCAATTCGTCACTGCACGAAGATGGCGAGCACCTGATCATGAAGAAATACATTCATATCGGTATTGCCGTGGACACCCCGGGAGGCCTCGTTGTGCCAGTGATTCGTGATGTGGATAAGAAAGGCATCTACGAATTGTCAGAAGAGCTCGTCGACGTCAGCACCCGTGCGCGCGACGGCAAACTGAAAGCGCAAGACATGCAGGGCGGTTGTTTCTCAATCTCTAGCCTTGGTGGCATTGGCGGTACCGCGTTTACGCCAATCGTGAACGCGCCAGATGTTGCTATTCTCGGTGTTTCAAAAAGTGAAATGAAACCGAAATGGGATGGTAAAGAATTTGCGCCACGCTTAATGTTGCCAACCAGCTTGTCGTACGACCATCGTGTCATTGACGGCGCCGTTGCTGCACGCTTTAGTGTGTATCTGTGCAACGTGTTGTCAGATATTCGCAAACTGGTTCTATAAATTAAACAAATCGCGCTGGGGCTGTTATAATCCGCCCCGCGCGAATTTTAATCGAATTCTCAAAGATTCTACGAAAGTAAGAGGTCGTCATGAGCAAAGAAATTAATGCCCAAGTGGTCGTACTCGGTGCGGGCCCTGGTGGTTATTCAGCAGCCTTCCGTGCCGCTGACTTAGGTTTGGAAACCGTATTGGTTGAGCGTTACAGCACCCTTGGCGGTGTTTGTTTGAACGTTGGCTGTATCCCATCAAAAGCCTTGTTGCACCTTGCCAAGCATATTGAAGATGCGAAGCACATGGCCGACGAAGGCGTCGCTTTTGGCGAGCCAAAAATCGACCTCGACAAAATTCGTAAGCACAAAGAAAAAGTCATCGGTCAATTGACCGGTGGTCTTGGCCAGATGTCGAAAATGCGCAAAGTGAAAGTCGTTACCGGTAACGGCGAGTTTGCCAGCGACAAACAGCTTAAAGTAAAAGACAGCGACGGCAACGAAACCGTAGTTAACTTCGAGCACGCAATTATTGCTGCTGGCTCGCAGTCAATTAAGCTGCCTTTCGTACCACATGACGACGAGCGCGTATGGGACTCAACTGCAGCCCTTGAATTGCGTTTCGTACCTGACCGCATGTTGATTTTGGGCGGCGGTATCATCGGCCTCGAAATGGGCTGTGTGTACAGCGCATTAGGCTCGAAAATCGACGTTGTGGAAATGACCGACCAGTTGATTCCACCGGCCGACAAAGACATCATCAAGCCGTTCATGAAGAGTATCAAAGGCAAGTTCGACAACATCATGTTGAACACCAAAGCCGCGAAAGTTGAAGCTAAGAAAGACGGTATTTATGTGACCTTCGAAGGTGACAACGCGCCTGATAAGCCAGTCAAATATGACGCAGTGTTAGTTGCCGTTGGTCGTGCGCCAAACGGTGGCAAAGTTGGCGCTGACAATGCAGGCGTAAACGTTTCTGACCGAGGCTTCATTGAAGTTGATAAGCAGATGCGCACCAACGTGAAGAACATCTTCGCTATCGGTGACTTGGTTGGCCAGCCAATGCTCGCGCACAAAGCTGTGCACGAAGGCCACGTTGCTGCCGAAGTGATTGCCGGTAAGAAGCACTACTTCGATCCGAAAGTGATTCCTTCAATCGCTTACACTGACCCAGAAGTTGCATGGGCAGGTTTGACCGAGAAAGAAGCCAAAGAACAAGGCATCGAGTACGAAGCCGCCGTGTTCCCATGGTCAGCTTCAGGCCGTGCGATTGCCCAAGGCGCAACCGACGGCATGACCAAGCTGTTGTTCGACAAGAACAACCGCATCATCGGTGGTGCAATGGTCGGCTCCAACGCTGGCGAATTGCTCGGCGAAGTCTGCTTGGCCATCGAAATGGGTTGTGACGCCGAAGACATCGCGCTCACCATCCACGCGCACCCAACCCTACACGAATCTGTAGGCTTGGCCGCTGAAGTGTTCGAAGGCTCAATTACCGACCTGCCGAACAAGAAAGCCAAGAAAAAATAATCAACCTCACGTTGATTAAATGAACACCGCGACGCCTCGGCCTCGCGGTGTTTTTTGTTGTAGCCCGTAGTTCTACTACGGGTCCAGCCTGACGTTTCCGCCATCGTTGTTTAATTCGAGCTTCCCCCGTGGTAGAACCACGGGCTACGAACTGACGTTTCCGCCATGGTTGTTCAATTCGAGCTTCCCCCGTGGTAGAACCACGGGCTACGAACTGACGTTTCCGCTATGGTTGTTCAATTCGAGCTTCCCCCGTGGTAGAACCACGGGCGACGAATTGCGCCACGGCTGTTGAGCTCGTATGTACAACTATTTGCGTTTGCTTCCCATTGCTGGCTCCCTCTCAGTAGATCATCACTCTATTAAGACTTAAATTCACGAACAGGTTGTCAATTGACAATAGAAGATAAAGGAACTATCTTGTGGCTAATCGGAAAAGGCATCCCGCAAAAGATATCGAGGCCGTCATAAAATTTGCCGAAAGTAAGGGCTGGCGAATCGTAGCAGCAGGTAGCAGTGCGCATTGCTGGGGTCGCATGCTTTGCCCATTTGGCGATAAAAATGAGAAGTGTAGATGCGGAGAGTTTTGCAGTGTCTCGATTTGGAGCAGTCCGCGAAGCGCCGTTAATCATGCCAAGCAATTACGTAAGGCGATCGAAAAGTGCATAGTCGAGGAAACGAGCAATGAAGAGTTATGAATTTAGTTTGCGGTTTGACGTTTCGGCATGCGATTTAACACGTGATGAAATTGATGACCGACTCTACTCAGCGGGATGCGATGACACCTTGGTTCGCCACGGTCGCAAAAATGAGGTTCTTATTGAATTCAGTCGAGACAGTGATAGTGCTATAAATGCGCTATTACAAGCAAAGCAACAAGTGGTTGGCGTTATGCCAAACGCCCGCCTATTAGAAGCTAAGCCAGATTACGTGGGGCCTACCGATATAGCTAAAGTCTATAATGTTTCTCGGCAGCGCATTCAAACGATTTTAAGCTCCGCAGCGTTGGATGTGCATGCGTTGACTAGCGTCGGGAACACACAAATCTTTCGGCTGGCAAGAATCATCGATGCCTTTGAGCGAATCGGCACAGCTTGCAAGAACGATTCCCTGCGCGAGGCTGCATTCGCAGCATTCCAATTAAACCGCGAAAGTGACCGTAGCCCGTAGTTCTACTACGGGTCCAGCCTGACGTTTCCGCCATGGTTGTTCAATTCGGGCTTCCCCCGTGGTAGAACCACGGGCTACGAATTGCGACACGTCAAAATACCGGTTATTTGCGATGTCACGCCCACCATTCTAGTTGTACAACTACGCCGCATCCCGTAAGGTAAAGAGGTACTTCGCAGAAAGACTTTTTAACAAAAGAAAGGAGCGAGTTATGGCGAACGAAGGTTATCATGAACCCTACGAACTGTTGTCGGATGAAACCCGCGACATGCATCGTGCCATCATTTCCCTCATGGAAGAATTGGAAGCCGTCGATTGGTACAACCAACGGATTGATGTCTGCAAAGACGACGAGCTGCGCAAAATCTTGATCCACAACCGTGATGAAGAAAAAGAGCATGCGGCCATGACGTTGGAGTGGATCCGTCGACGCGATAAAAAGTTTGACGAAGAATTGAAAGAGTACCTATTCACCGACGACGTGATAGGCCATTAGCAAAGAACCGTTAATCGTTATTCGTTAATCGTTAGTCGTAAAAGAGATTAACGAACAACGAATAACGACTAACGAATAACGCTTTTTGTTTTATAAGAGGAAGTTATGCGTAAAGTGAGTACTTTAGCGCTGAGTGTCGCAATGGCACTTGGCGTGGCGGCGTGTTCGCCACAACAATCTACCGAAACAGCCGCTACCGAACAGCCAGAAGCTGAGCAGCAACAACAATTGACCTCGGGACTCGACCTGAAGGACTTTAACACCAGCGTTGACCCAGCGGACGACTTGTTCACCTACGTGAACGGCGGCTGGGTTGAAAAAACAGAAATTCCTGATGATCGCTCGCGCATTGGTTCATTCAACGAACTACGCGAAGAGAACCAAGAACGCCTGCGCAAAATCATTGAAACAGCAGCAGAAGCTTCACCAGAACCAGGCTCAAATGCCGATAAAATCGGTGATTTCTACAATAGCTTCATGGCGGTTGAGCGCTTGAACGAGTTAGGTTATCAGCCTATCGCTGAAGACTTGGAAGCCATTGCTAATTTGCAGAACCACGACCAAGTTGCTGCGCATTTTGCACAAATGGCGCGTTTTGGCATTAGCTCGCCGTTCGGTTTCTATGTTTACGCCGACGCGAAAAACCCTGACGTCAACACCATGTACATGAGTCAGTCAGGTCTTGGCCTTCCAGATCGCGACTACTACTTAAAAGACGAAGAGAAATTCGTCGAAATTCGTGAAGCTTATACGTCGTACATTAAAGACGTGTTAGGTCTGGTTGACTATGCGCAAGCTGAAGCTGCCGCAGAAGCTGTGCTCGAACTCGAAACCAAGCTTGCCGAAGTGCAGTGGAGCCGAGTCGAAAGCCGCAACGCGGACAAGACCTACAACAAAAAGACCATGGACGAAGTGAAAGAATTGCTGGGTGACTTCAACCTAGGTGCTTACACCGAAGCCGCAGGTATTTCGACAGTGCAAGATGCCGTTGTGCGTCAGCCTTCGTATTTTGAAAGCTTCGGTGACATGTTCGCCGACGTGCCATTGGAAACTTGGAAGCATTACTTAAGCTTGCGCTTGGTCAACGGCTTCGGGAACGCGTTAAGTGAAGACATCAGCGACCGCCGTTTTGCTTTTTATGGCAAAGTCCTTAACGGTACGCCTGAGCAGCAACCCCGTTGGAAGCGCGGCGTCGATGCCACCGATGGTGCACTTGGCGAAGTCCTAGGTCAGCTTTACGTTGCCGAGTACTTCCCGCCGGAAGCCAAACAGCGTATGGAAACCTTGGTCGACAATTTGATTAAAGCCTATGGCGAATCGATCAAAGAGCTTGACTGGATGAGCGAAGAAACCAAGCAAAAAGCCTTGGAAAAGCTGAGCAAGTTCACCCCTTACATCGGTTATCCAAGCGAGTGGCGTGACTACTCAGCGTTGGTCGTGACCGAAGATGATCTGGTGGGTAACTACAAGCGTTCGTCGGAATTCGATTATCAAGAAAACATCAGCAAAATCGGCGAACCCGTCAAAGAAGAAGACTGGGGCATGACACCGCAAACGGTAAACGCTTATTACAGCCCAGTGCGTAACGAAATCGTATTCCCAGCCGGGATCTTGCAGCCTCCATTCTTTAACCTTGAAGCCGAAGACGCGGTCAACTACGGCGGCATTGGCGCGGTGATCGGTCACGAAATTGGCCATGGTTTTGACGACCAAGGTTCCAAGTATGACGGTGACGGCAACCTACAAAGCTGGTGGACTGACGGCGACCGTGAAGCCTTTGACGAGCGCGGCGCAATGTTGGCAGCGCAGTACGACACCTATGAGCCGATCGAAGGCGTCTTCGTGAACGGTAAACTGACCCTTGGCGAAAACATTGGTGACTTGGCAGGCCTAACGATTGCCTACAAAGCCTATACAGATTCGCTGAACGGCGAGCCGTCGCCAGTGCTTGACGGTTATACCGGTGAACAACGCGTATTCTTGGGCTGGGCACAAGTGTGGCAAACCAAGCAACGTGATGAATACACCCGTAACCAAGTTCTCAGCGATCCGCATTCGCCTGCGTACTATCGCGTAAATGGTACCGTGGTAAACGTTCCGGCGTTCTACGAAGCCTTTGACGTGAAGCCAGAAGACGACCTGTACTTGCCGCCAGAAGAACGCGTGACTATCTGGTAAGAAATGGGTTAGACTGTCGCCATGAACGTTATGACACGCTTACTCATTGTGATGCTTCTGCTGGTGCCCTTAGTGGCTCCAGCGGACGCGGCTGTGCCTGATGGGGCAGCGGCAATGACGATGCAGCATACCGACATGGCGGCAGATCATGCCTGTTGTGATGACGACGAGCAGAGTATGGCGCAATCCAGCGCCATGACTGAGCATATGTCTTGTGATGGCAGTTGTAGTGACTGCCAACACTATTGTGGCGCGAGCGCATTGGCGTTGTTGCCCAACTTTTCTTCCGCCCGTGCTTTGCCTGAGCAACGTCACTGGCTACCTACCTTAGCAAACCTCATTACCCGTAAGGACCGTCTCGAGCGTCCACCGATGCCTGCAAACAGCTGATCTGATTTTCCCCAGTTTGTTATTGCAGGAGTAATGTATGTTTTTATCACGATGGATGGTTGGGCTTTTGGCCCTGTTGTTGCTGGCGAATGTGCTAGCACAAAGCGCGCATGCGCAAGATCACAGTCAACATGGCAGCGATGCTGCGCAAATGACCCCAGCGGAACGCCAACTACAAGGTGACAGTGACGCCAACGAAAATGTTGAGTACGTCTGCCCAATGCATAGTCATATTGTGCGCGATGAGCCGGGAACCTGCCCAATTTGCGGCATGGATCTAGAGCCGCAACAACCGACCATGGAAGTTAACGTGCAAGTTAGCGGGCAAATGCAGCAAAACCTTGGCATTACGACAGCAACTGTCGAACACACCACCTTGTGGCGTTACCTGTCGACCCTAGCCTCTGTGCAATGGAATGACAATGCCCGTTGGCATGTGCATCCGCGCGCATCAGGGTGGCTCGAAGAGTTGTTTGTACGTAGCGAAGGGCAACAGGTCGCCAAAGGTGATGCCCTTTACAGTATCTACAGTAAAGAGTTGGTGGTGGCCCAGCAGGACTTCTTGCAAGCACTTGATGCCGCTGACACGCTGGCGCCCGGACAAGCGAAAAGGCTGTTGCGTGACGGCCGCTTGCGCTTAGAGTTACTCGGCTTTAGTGCTGAACAAGTGAAGCAGCTTGAAGCATCGCAAGAGATTTTTTATCGCTTACCGGTCTACGCCAAACAAGCTGGCGTGGTGACCGCATTAAATGTTGCCGAAGGCATGTACGTTGAGCCGGGTACAGAATTGTTGACCATAACCGGTGACGACAGCGCATGGCTGATTGCCGACGTACCTGAACGTTACAGCGATTGGTTGCGCCCACAAGCGCCTGCAGATGTGACCCTGCCGCAAGCAGGCCTCAACGCCTACGAAACAGAAATTGACTACATCTATCCTGAGCTCGATGGGCAATCGAAGACCCAGCGTGTGCGTATCAAGTTGCCGCAGGGGATCGATGCCACACAAATTCAGGTAGGCATGCAGGCGCAGGTTGAGCTTTATGGCGGACCCAAGCGTGATGTCGTGGCCGTACCTGTCAGTGCGCTCATTCTCACTGGGACCAATAACCGTGTCGTGGTGCAAAGCGCAGACAATACCTTTGAGCAGCGCGACGTCCATGTTGGCCTGATTGTTGGTGAGCGGGCAGAAATCATGCACGGCCTCGAAGCGGGCGAGAAAGTCGTCACCTCAGGTCAATTCTTGCTGGATTCCGAGGCGAGCCTGAAAGCCAGTCGCATGGGTGGCAAGCAGCCTGCTAGCGGAGGCGCTCATGCTCACTAAAATCATTGACTGGAGTCTTGGCAATCGCATGTTAGTGCTGATTGCCGCGCTGTTTGCCGCTTGGTTCGGCTGGCGCGCGATGAGCAACACACCGCTGGATGCCATTCCGGATTTGTCCGACGTACAAGTTATCGTTAAAACACCTTATCCGGGGCAAGCGCCGCAACTGGTTGAAGAGCAGGTGACCTGGCCCTTAGCGAACTTGATGCTGGCGGTACCAGGGTCGACCGAGGTCCGCGGCTTTTCATTTTTTGGTGACTCTTACCTTTATATTCTGTTCGAAGAGGGCACCGATATCTACTGGGCCCGTAGCCGCGTGTTGGAATACTTAAACCAAGCCGCAGAACGCTTGCCGACCGGCGTGACGCCACGACTAGGTCCTGACGCCAGTGGCGTGGGTTGGGTGTTTCAATATGCCCTGGTCGATCGCTCGGGCGAACGTCACTTGGGCGAATTAACCAGCCTGCAAGATTGGTTTTTAAAGCAAGAGCTACAAAGCGTCGCGGGTGTGGCTGAAGTCGCCACCGTTGGCGGTATGGTGCAGGCTTACCAAGTGGTGGTTGACCCTTATCGATTGCAAGCTTACGGCCTTTCGCTAGAGCAGGTGCGTACAACGATTACGGCGGCGAACCAAGAAGTGGGTGGCGGTATTGTGGAAATGGCTGAAGCTGAGTATATGGTGCGCGGCACCGGCTATATTCAGTCGTTAGAGGATCTACGTGAGTTGCCGTTGCCGGTGCGCAGTGCCGCGGGAAATGCCATTACCTTAGCAGATGTGGCCACAGTGCGACGCGGCCCAGAAAGTCGCCGCGGTATTGCCGAACTCAATGGTGAAGGCGAAGTGGTCGGTGGCATTGTCGTGATGCGCCATGGGGAAAATGCTTTAGCGACCATCGAGCGCGTGCGCGATAAACTCAAAACCTTGCAACAAGGTCTCCCTGCAGGCGTCGAAATTGTGCCGACTTACGATCGCTCGGATTTGATTCATCGCGCGGTCGACAACCTGACCACCAAACTGATTGAGGAAATGGTGTTTGTGGGACTGGTGATCGTCTTGTTCCTGCTCCATGTGCGTTCTGCCTTGGTGGTGATCATTACCCTGCCGCTGGCAGTACTGATGAGCTTTATCGTCATGCGTTGGTTGGGTATCAATGCCAACATTATGAGCTTAGGGGGCATTGCAATTGCGATTGGTGCTTTGGTCGATGCTGCCATCGTCATGGTCGAAAACGCGCATAAACATTTGCAGCATTATCGCGAAGAACATGGCGTAGAACCTAAGGGGGCTGAGCATTGGCGCTTGATCCGTAACGCCACGGTAGAAGTGGGTCCCGCGCTGTTTTTATCGCTGTTGATCATTACCTTAAGCTTTGTACCGGTGTTTTCACTCGAAGCCCAAGAAGGGCGCTTGTTCTCGCCGTTAGCGTACACAAAGACCTTTGCTATGGCCGCAGCGGCCTTACTCGCGGTAACGCTCGTACCGGTACTGATGGGTTACTTCGTGCGCGGTAAGATCATCAGCGAAGAGCGCAATCCGTTGACGCGCGCCTTGATTTGGCTCTATCGGCCGCTCTTGCATGGCGTACTTAAGATGCCAAAACTGGTTGTCTTGCTTGCCATAGTGGTGACAGTGAGTGGTTACTATCCGTTATCGAAAATGGGTAGTGAGTTTATGCCTACCATGCAAGAGGGCGACCTTCTGTATATGCCGACAACCTTGCCCGGCATTAGTCCGGGTGCTGCGGCTGAGTTGTTGCAACGCACCGACCGTTTGATCAAGCAAGTGCCCGAAGTGGAGCAGGTGTTTGGCAAAACCGGGCGCGCCGACACCGCTACGGATCCGGCACCATTGACCATGCTCGAAACCACGATTCAGCTCAAACCGGAAAGTGAATGGCGCGACGGCGTGACGCTCGACGACATCATTGCGGAACTTGATGCGACGGTGAATGTACCGGGCATTACCAACGCTTGGGTACAGCCGATTAAAACCCGTATTGATATGCTTTCGACGGGTCTTAAAACGCCGCTAGGCCTGAAGGTTGCGGGGCCAGAACTCAGTGAGATTCAGCGCATAGGCGGTGATCTTGAAGAACGTTTGGCCAACTTGCCGGGAGTAGCTTCGGTCTTTGCCGAGCGGCCTGCCGCTGGGCGCTACCTAGAGATTCGTCCGCGTCTTGCTGAAGCGGCGCGCTACGGCATCGATCAAGCAAGCATTCAGCGTTTGATTCAGTTTGCTATCGGCGGTGCACAGATTGCCGAAACCGTTGAGGGTACTGAACGTTACCCGATTACTCTGCGTTACCCACGCAAGCTACGTGACCATGTGGAGCGCATCAAGCAGTTACCGCTGCTAAGCGCAAACGGTGCTTGGGTAACCTTGGAACAAGTGGCGGATGTGCAAGTGACCGACGGGCCAGCGATGATCCGTAGTGAAAATGCGCGACCCACGGGTTGGGTGTTTATTGATGTGGATGCTGGGACGCCTGTGGGCGACGTGATTGCTGCAGCAGAACCGGCACTTGCCGACTACAACCTGCCCGCCCGCTATTCGCTGTCATGGTCGGGACAATACGAGTCCATGCAGCGGGTCAAAAGCAAGTTGCAGCAAGTGGTGCCAGCCACCTTGGCGGTTATTTTAGTGCTGTTGTATTTGACCTTCCGCTCGTTCAAACAGGCGCTGTTGATCATGGCAACACTGCCGCTGGCGCTTACCGGTAGCTTGTGGTTCATTTGGTGGCTGGGCTATAACCTGTCCATCGCCGTGGGCGTGGGAATGATTGCTCTCGCGGGCGTCGCGGCAGAGTTTGGCGTGGTGATGCTGTTGTACCTGAACAACGCCTGGCATGCGCGCAAGGAACGTACCCAAGCGACCTTGTATGACGCCATTGAAGAGGGCGCCGTGTTGCGGGTGCGGCCAAAGGCGATGACGGTCATCACTATTGTCGCTGGTTTGTTGCCGATTATGCTCACCCAAGGTACCGGCAGTGAGGTGATGCAACGCATCGCCGCGCCAATGATTGGCGGCATGATTTTGGCGCCACTGTTGTCATTATTGGTGTTGCCGGCGGTGTATTACTTGTGGCACCGCCGACAGGTCAACGATTAGGTGTTCGAACTCCGGTAGGGTACGCGCATGACTAGCGCGTACATTACCGGCACCACCACCAGCGTGAGCAAGGTGGCAAAACCAAGCCCGAACATAATGACCACGGCCATACTGACGAAGAAGTCATCAAAGAGCAGCGGGACCATACCCACAATCGTGGTTACCGCTGCCATGAGCACCGGTCTAACGCGGCTCACCGCTGCGTCTTCCAACGCTTGCAAGGCGGGCTTGCCTGCCGCTAACTCAACGCGTATTTGCTCAAGCAGAACCACACCGTTCTTAATCAGCATGCCGCTTAAACTCAAGAAGCCAAGCAACGCCATAAAGCCAAAGGGTTGACCCGTTAGGGCAAGTCCCAGCGTCACCCCAATTACGCTCAATGGCACCGTGGTCCAGAGCACACCCGCTTGGCGAATTGAGCTGAACAGCAGTACGGTAATAATAAACATCACCACAAAGGCAAAGGGGAGCGCCTGAAATATTGCTCCTGTGGCTTTTTTCGAGGCTTCGAATTCACCACCCCATTCGAGTTGATAGCCCGTAGGTAAGGGTATGGCCTCAATCGCCGGACGGATCCGCGCAAGGACCATAGCTGCGGTTTCCTCGCCGAAAATATTGTGATCGGCCATCACCGTGAGCGTACGCTTGCGATCACGCCGCAAGATTAAATGATCCTCGGCGGCAAGTTGCATGTCATCGACCACTTGCGCGAGCGGAATAGTGCGCTGCAAGGCTTGCGAGTAAACCTGTAACTCATGCCAGTCGGCAATTTCACGACGCTCCTCAAGCGGGGCTTGCACCACAATAGGGAGTAACTCGGTGCCGTCGCGAAAGACACCGACTGTTTGTCCACTAAAGTTACGTTTGAGTACGTCGTTCACGTCAGCTTTGGTGATCCCTAGGCGTCGTGCCGCGGCCTCATTAAACTCAGGGCGCAAGACTTTGGTGCGCTGGCGCCAGTCATTGCGTAAGTTATAAACGCCACTATCTTGCGCCATTATGGCTTCCGCTTCGGCGGCCAACTGATGCAAAACTTCAGGATCGGGACCACTAAAGCGCGCTTCGATTTTGGCGGTCTGTGAAGGCCCCATTTCCACCGGTTTCATTTTGAATTCGACATCGGGTTGGTGGCTTTTAAGGTAGTCGGTAAGCGCTTGGTTCACCTGATAGAGCTGTTCATTGCTTTCGGCACGCAAAATAAGTTGCGCGTAGCTTTCATAAGCTTTTTCCACCATATAGGTCAGGGTAAAACGCGGTGCACCTTGGCCGATGGTGGTAGCAACATAAGTCAGTTCTGGATGCTCTTGTTGTAAATACTGTTCCAGCTCGGTGACTTGTGTGGCCGTCGCACGAATATCCGTACCTTGTGGATACCAAATATCGACAAACAGCATCGGCGTGGTCGAGGGCGGGAAAAACGACTGCTTAATGGTGGTGAAGCCAGCTCCCGCCGCAACCAGCAAGGCCAGCATTGTCAGCATCGTGGTTTTGCGCCAAGCCAAGAACAGGCTCAGAAAACGTCGGTAGCCGCGAAACACCCAGTGCTGGTAAACGTGGTCATCGTCTTCGGGTTGCTCTTTGGCGCTGCGCGCTCGAGCATCCCGACGATATAGAATATTGCCCAAAAACGGCGTGAGAGTGATGGCAGTAAACCAACTGAGGAAGAGCGAAATAAACAGCACCCAGAACAGTGAGTTGGCATACTCACCACTGGCGTCTTTCGAGAGCCCAATCGGCGCAAATGCAATCACAGCCACTGCCGTGGCGCCAAGCAGAGGCCAAATGTTTTGTTGCACGATGACGCTCGCGGCTTGTAGGCGCGACAAGCCACGTCGCACACCGACCAGCATCCCCTCAGCGATAACAATCGCATTATCAACCAACATGCCTAGGGCAATAATCAAAGCACCAAGGGATACGCGCTGTAACTGAATGTCCATTAAGTACATAAAGATGAAACTACCTAGGACGGTGATCAGTAACACGCCACCGATCAGCACGCCACTGCGCAGCCCCATGGTTAGCAACAGCGCGACAACCACAATCGCCACAGCTTCGGCTAAGTTCAGTAGAAAATTTTGCACCGATTCGTCGACTTCGGCGGGTTGGTTATAGATGTAATGCCATTCCATGCCCACCGGCTGTGCATAAGTGAGCTCGTGTAAGCGTTGTTCGACCCGCTGGCCCACTTCCACAACGTTGACGTCTGAGGTAAAAGAAACGCCAAGCCACAGCGATGGGGCCCCATTAAAACGCACCAAGTGAGTCGGTACTTCTTGGTAGGCGCGCTCGACCTTAGCGACATCACGAAGCAAAATTTGCTCATTGGCGCCTGGGTTACTGATCATCAGATTGGCCAAGTCGGCCACGTTGGCGAATTCCCCAGTAGTGTGCAGACGAATGCGTTCACCTCCGCTCAGCACCCGGCCAGCGTCACTGACCGCGTTTTGCGTTTGCAGTAGATTTAGCACCTGTTGTGGGGCGATGCCAAAGTTGGCAAGTTTACTGCGTGAAATCTCGACGATAACCTGTTCTTGTTGCTCGCCGGCGACGGTGACTTTTCCTACGCCATCAACCAGCACCAATTCACGGTGCAAAAAGTCGGTGTAGTCTTTTATATCTTCGTAGCTGTAACCAGCGCCGGTAATCGCCAGCATGATGCCATACACATCGGCAAAATCGTCGCGCACCATGGGTTGACCGGCACCGGGCGGCAAGCGCCGGGTCACGTCATTGACTTTCCGTCGCAGCTCGTCCCAGATCTGCGGCATGTCGTCAGCCCGCAATGTGGTTTTCATGTCCACAGTGATCTGGCTTAAGCCGGGCTTCGAAATCGAGGTCACATGATCAATGTTGCCGAGCTCTTGCAAGGCATTTTCCAGCCGATAGGTAACTTCTTCTTCAACCTGTTGGGCGGTAGCGCCAGGGTAGGTGGTGATCACCATGGCTTTTTTTAGGGTAAACTCTGGGTCTTCCAGCCGCCCAATGTTGGTAAGCGCTAACACACCGCCGACAAACAATAGCACCAATAGCATCCAACTGGTGGTGCTGCGACGAATACTAAAACGTGCGATATCCATTACAGGCCACGCTCCTTCACCCAAGGTCGCACTTGCTGGCCGTCACGCAAGGCATGTACCCCTGCCATGACGATTTGCTCGCCTGTATGCAGACCTTCAACGACTTCGATGGCGTCACCCGTCACACTGCCAGTGCGTACCCTACGCTCTTGCACGCGCTCACTTTCCGGGTCGTAGACCCACACCCGTGACGGCGCAGTCGGCGCTTCGGTGGTGGCCGAAAAGACCGCACTGGTTGGCACAAAAACACCTTGCGCGGGCTTGTTCGAAACCGCGGCAGAATCGACCCGAAGCGTCGCTGACATGCCCGGTAAGACGTTGAAGTCGGTTGGCGCAGGCATGGTAAAGACCACTTTATAGGTATTGGTTGCGGGGTCCGCAGTGGAGTCCCACTCCTTGAGTGTGGCGCGGTAGGTTTTATCGGGTTGCGCGGTAAAGCGCACTTCGGGCTGATAGTCGGTGCGCCGTTGTACGCGCGCAAACAGTTGTTCAGGCACGTTAATACTCACGTCAATGGCATCGTTCATCTGTAACGTAGCGATAGGGCGCTGCGGCTGCACGGTTTCGAAGTTTTCGACAAATATATGGGCGATGGTGCCAGCAAAGGGTGCTCGCAGTTCAGTGTAGTTGAGGTTTGCTTTGGCGGATTCAAGATTAGCCCGCGCCACCTCCAGGTTGGCCTTCACCTCGTCAAACTGCTGTGGTGAAATGACGCCTTCATCGACAAGGTTCTTGGTGCGCTGATACTGTGCGTTAGCGAGCTCAAAGCGCGCTTGTGCCTGATCGACCACCAACTGATAGTCGGTCGGATCGAGCTTCGCAATGAGATCTCCCTGTTTGACCTCCACGCCCGGTTGCCCGGGGAACTGGGTGATCTCACCGGCAACCCGAAAAGCCACCTGGGCCACCTGCGCTGCCTCGATCACCGCCGGAAACTCACGAAAACGCTCGCTTGCATTACTGCCCACGGTGAATAGCTTAACCGGCTGCACGACCGGTGCCGCCTCTTGTTGCGCGGGTGCCTCACTGCAAGCGGCAAGCACCGCCACACTGAGTACAATAGCTAGGCTTCGAATCATGGTTGTCCCCTTCGTTTTCGGTTTGGGAATGCAATGCTTGTCAGTTTAGCTGCTCTAAATGTAAAGTAATACTGAATAAAAATTAAAAAGAACATAAGAAAATATTGAAAAGCGATGTTTGCTGTTCGCTGTTTGTTCTTCGAGTAGCCCGTGGTTCTACCACGGGGAATGTCGAATTGAACGAGCATGGCCAAAACGTCAGGCGTGACCCGTGGTAGAACCACGGGCTACGAACATCGAACATCGAACATCTAACAACGCTGTTGGAGGTTTTATGAAATTAAACCAGTTGGAGATGTTTGTGCTGCTGGCCGAAACCGGTTCCGTGCAACGCGTTGCCGAACGCATGCATCGCACGCAAGCGGCAGTGAGCATGGCATTGAAAAACTTAGAGGACGACGTCGGCTTTCCATTGTTTGACCGCAGTGGCTATCGCTTGAGCCTAGCGCCGCGCGGGCGACAGTTTCTGCGGCAAGCGCGCGAAGTGGTGAAACAACAGCAACGTTTACATTCTCTTGCCGCGCAGTTACAAACTGGTGCAGAGCCGCAATTACGCATTACCTATGACTACACCTGTGCTCCGGCCGTATTATTCGCAGCTATGAAGGAGGTTCAGCAAAGGTTTCCGGCCACCGAGCTCTTGCTCAGCGGCGATTCGCAGTTACGCGCGTTGCGGCGCATCCGCGAAGGCGAAGCCGAGTTAGCGCTATGTCCGTGGCTGCCGATTTTTCGCCAACACGGCGACTTTGAAACGGTGCGTGTACGCCCATTTGAATTGCTGGTGGTTTGCGCACCGCAGCTCCTGCAGGGCTTAAGCCTTGCCGAATTGCAGCGCCATGACTTGCTGGAACTGCCCATGTTGATCCCGCAAGACCAAGACATTGGCATTGATCTCGACAAAATCATGCGCATGCCAGGTCAGCAACGAATTCGCGTAAACGACTCGATTACTCAACGCGAATTGCTACTGGCAGGCATGGGCTGGGGCATTATTCCTGGCGACTTGGTCGGCGATGCCTTGCAACGGCATGCGTTGGAGCGCATCGATATTCCAGGCTTTATGACCCATGTGAACTTAGAAGTTCACCTCGTTCGGTCCGCCGAACGTATTGCCGGTCCAGCGGAAGAGCTTATTTGGCGCCACTTTAGCAGCGCCACCACAGTTACAAGTACGCGCGTGCCTTAAAGCTTGGCAGCAGCGTGGTGACCGCTTCAATAGCCCAGTCACTCATGCTTACCAAAGGTGCGCGTGCGCTTGCCAAAAGGGCATAACCCTGTAATTCAGCAGCAGAACGCTCTAGCGCCGCCGTAACATCGGCTTCACGGCTAACTTGCAAATCCGCCATAATATCGGCTTGCGCAAGTTCGACGTCATGCGCGATGCTACCCTGATAATTCTCGACAGAATAAGTGTACTTGTAGACTTGCTGCGCTTGCATCACAGGCTGTCTGTCATCTGCTTGTTCATTGGTATTGGCCATTACATTGGCACTCATGCCAAACATAACAACAGCGGTACATAAGGTTTTTACTACTTTGTTGGTGCGTGTTTTCATAGTTAGGTCCCCCCGTTTCGACCTATCTATTAAGATAGCTGTGAAGTGTAAAAGGTTTATGTCAGCCGCATCTATTTTCGTCACCAACTGTAACCAGATGTAAAAAGAGCCGTTATTCGTTATTCGTTAATCGTTATTAGTGTTTTCCGAATAACGAAGAGCGCAGCGATCGAATAACGAATAACGGTTCTTCATTCATGGTGTTTATGCTAGAGATTAGGCTTTATGTTGCTGTATGAATTTTAATTGCCCCGCAAAACCCCTATAATGCGCCCAAAATTTTTACCCCCAATTCATCCGCATAGCAAAGTAGAGGTAATCTGTGCTGCAAGACTATCGTAAGCATGTTGAAGAGCGCGCTGCTGAAGGCATTCCACCGAAGCCATTAACAGCAGAGCAAGTCGCCGATCTGGTCGAATTATTGAAGAATCCACCGGCTGGCGAAGAGCAATTCTTAGTTGAGTTGTTGTCTGAGCGTGTACCGCCGGGCGTTGATGAAGCCGCTTATGTCAAAGCAGGCTTTTTATCGGCCATCGTGAAGGGCGAAGTCGAATGTTCTGTCATTAGCAAGCAAGATGCGGTGAAGTTGCTCGGCAATATGCACGGCGGCTACAACATCGTGACTTTGGTTGACTTGCTTGACGACGCGGAACTCGGCGAGTTAGCTGCATATGAACTCAAGCACACCTTGCTGATGTTCGATGCCTTCCACGACGTTGAAGAAAAAATGAAAGCTGGCAACGCGCTGGCCAAAGAAGTTGTCGAATCTTGGGCTGCAGGTGAGTGGTTCACTGGCCGCAACGAAATGCCAGAGCAAATCAAAGCTACCGTCTTTAAAGTGACGGGTGAAACCAACACCGACGATTTATCGCCAGCACCAGATGCTTGGTCACGTCCTGACATTCCTTTGCATGCCAAAGCCATGTACAAGATGCCGCGTGAAGGTGTGACCGACGCCGCGAAGCAAATCGAAGAGTTGAAAGAAAAAGGTCATCCAGTGGCCTTCGTTGGTGACGTTGTGGGTACCGGTTCTTCACGTAAGTCAGCGACCAACTCAGTGTTGTGGTACATCGGTGAAGACATGCCGGGTACGCCGAACAAGCGTGCTGGCGGTATCTGTATTGGCGGCAAAGTGGCGCCAATCTTCTTCAACACCATGAAAGACGCTGGCGCTTTAGTATTTGAAGCCGACGTTGAAAAAATGAACATGGGTGACGTGATCACCATTTATCCGTACGCGGGTAAAATCGAGAACGAAGCGGGCGAAGTACTTGCTGAGTATGACTATGCCTCACGTGTGATTCTTGACGAAGTGCGTGCCGGTGGTCGAATCAACTTGATCATTGGTCGTGGTTTGACGGAAAAAGCCCGTGAATCTTTGGGTATGGGCCCGTCTGACTTGTTCCTGAAGCCAGAGCAACCTACCGATTCAGGCAAGGGTTATACCTTAGCCCAGAAAATGGTGGGTAAAGCCTGTGGTATGGAAGGCGTGCGTCCAGGCACTTACTGTGAGCCGAAAATGACCACTGTTGGCTCACAAGACACCACCGGCCCGATGACGCGTGACGAACTGAAAGATTTGGCTTGTTTGGGCTTCACTGCCGACTTGACCATGCAGTCGTTCTGTCACACGGCGGCGTATCCGAAGCCAGTAGATATCGACACTCAACATACCTTGCCAGACTTCATCATGAACCGTGGTGGTGTTTCATTGCGTCCGGGTGACGGTATCATCCATAGCTGGTTGAACCGTATGTTGTTGCCAGACACCGTAGGTACTGGCGGCGACTCGCACACGCGCTTCCCATTAGGTATTTCGTTCCCAGCAGGTTCAGGTTTGGTGGCGTTCGCAGCTGCGACAGGTGTTATGCCATTGGATATGCCTGAGTCGGTATTGGTGCGCTTTAAAGGCGAAATGCAGCCGGGCATCACTTTACGTGACCTTGTACACGCGATTCCTGCGTTTGCTATCAAAGAAGGCCTGTTGACCGTTGAGAAGCGTGGCAAGAAAAACGCGTTCTCAGGTCGTATTCTGGAAATCGAAGGCCTAGACCATTTGACTGTTGAGCAAGCGTTCGAACTTTCTGACGCTTCAGCCGAGCGCTCTGCTGCGGGTTGTACCATCAACTTGTCAGAAGAGTCAGTGGCTGAGTACTTGCGTTCGAACATCACCATGCTGCGTTGGATGATCAACGAAGGCTACGGCGATGTGCGTACCCTTGAGCGTCGCGCGCAAAAAATGGAAGAGTGGTTAGCTGAACCGTCGTTGATGCGCGCCGATGCTGATGCAGAATACGCTGAAGTCATCGAAATCGATTTGGCTGACATTAAAGAGCCGATCGTGTGCTGCCCGAACGACCCAGACGACGCTAAATTCTTGAGCGAAGTGGCTGGCGACAAAGTTGACGAAGTGTTCATCGGTTCGTGCATGACCAACATCGGTCACTTCCGCGCGGCGGGTAAACTACTCGAGAAAAACTCTGACGAGTTAAACACGCGTTTGTGGATTGCACCACCGACCAAAATGGACGAAGCGCAACTTCGTGAAGAAGGTTACTACAACATCTACGCGAACAACGGTGTGCGCACTGAAATGCCAGGTTGTTCATTGTGCATGGGTAACCAGGCGCGCGTTGAAGCTGGTGCTACCGTGTTGTCGACCTCGACCCGTAACTTCCCGAACCGTTTGGGTGACGGCGCCAATGTTTACCTGACCTCAGCAGAACTTGCTGCAGTCGGCGCGATATTAGGCAAGCTGCCAACGCCGGCGGAGTACATGGAATATGCGTCTGACATCAATTCAATGGCGGGCGAAGTTTATAAATACTTGAACTTCGACCAAATGGCCGATTTCCGTGCCGCGGAAGATGCTGCCAAGCAGAACATCATTCCGACCATTGAAGTCGCGTAAGCGTTACTAATGACGTAAAAAGGAGCTCATCGAGCTCCTTTTTTTATGCCTAACTATGCCTAACTATGACTAAATTGGGCGCAGTCTTGCGTCGATCGAGCCGGTATATAGTGTGCTGAGCACTGCCTCAAAAAACGGGATATTTAGGGTGTCGTTGATAGCTTGGGTATGGACGAAGTTGGCTTTGGTATTCAGCTCAATAAGTTTGGGCGTGTGATCGGTTTGAAATAACAGATCGACACCGATGAGTCCGTACTCGACGTCGGAGCTGGCTAAAATAAATTCTTCGAGAACGTATTTTAATTGCTGCATGGCGGCGGTCAAAGCTGCGTGCTTCTTTTCGTAGGCCGGCAGCTCTTTCATGCGCAGCATTTTTACTGCCGCATCTTTTTTAGTGTAGCCGCGGTGCTCAACTTGGGTGGCGAAATCGGTCGAATGCTCTTGATACGGTAGGGCATGGATCATGACGAAACCATCATCAAATAAATACAGCTTGTGCTGGTGTACAAAGAGATACGCCCGTGCCGTGTATTTACGTTCATTTACCAATTCGATGTCGGTCACTTGTTCTTGAATAATATGGTTGCGCGGCAGTTCATAGTCAGCGAGTTGCTCGGTGGTGAGGCAAACAATGCCTTTACCGCCAGTCGAGAAGTTGGGTTTAATGAACCAGATCTTAGTTGCCGAGTCGGCGTCCTTTTCACTTGCTTGGAGGGCCTCTTCAACGCTGAAATAGCTTGCCGGGAAGAGCTGGTGAAAGCCCAACTCAGCGGCTTTTTTAGCGATTCGGCCTTTATTGTCAAAACGCTGAATGGTCGGGTAATCAAGTAGTTGAAAAAAATCGCTGGTGATGTCTGGGTTATAACCGTAATAATTATCCCAATAACTAAAAGGCCGTAAGTAGGGGAAAAATAAAAGTTTCCCTGCTATGTTATTAAATGCAGTTTCAACATTTTTATTGGCGCGATTAAGAATTTGTTTAGGTAATGCATTCATGTCGGTGTTCTTACTTAACAATGTTGCAACTCATGGTATGCAAAGTGTTGGCGCCGAGCAATCAAAACCCATTGTATTCTTGACATAACTACAATAAACATAAGGAAATAAACTATGGAAAACGTAGAAGAAACCACGGTGATAACCGGTCCAAGTAAAGATGAACGCACCTTTGCCATGTTGTTACATCTGTCGCAGTTCTTAGGTTACATCATCCCCTTTGCAGGATTTATTGCGCCATTGGTTATGTGGCTCATTAAAAAAGATGAAAGTGCCTACATTGATGCGCATGGTAAAGTGGTATTCAACTGGATCATTTCAGCGTTTATTTGGGGAATTATCGGGTTTATTCTGACCTTTGTGGTGATTGGTATTTTCTTACTGATCGCGCTGGGTATTTGCCACATTGTGTTTGCCATTATCGGCGCGATTCGCGCGAACGATGGCGTGATTCAGAATTATCCACTGACGATCAAATTCTTCCGCGTTTAATTGCGCTATTGATTAAAGCAAAGCCCAGACGAGTGTGTTCGCTCGCCTGGGCTTTTTAGTGTTAGTTAACAGCGCCGTTTTTATAACTGCGAGTCAATCCAGTTACGGATCTCGGTTTCAAGCACGTCCAGCGGAATACTACCGTTTTTCAGCACTTGATAGTGGAACTCGCGAAGATCAAACTTACCACCCAGAGTTTCTTCGGCTTCGCGGCGCAACGAGCGAATAAGCATTTCACCGAGCTTGTATGACAATGCCTGACCTGGCCAAGTGATGTAGCGGTCAATTTCAGTGCGCACGTTGTGTAGGCTCAATGCGGTGTTCGAGGCCATAAAGTCCATTGCTCGCTCGCGACTCCAACCCATGGCGTGCATGCCAGTATCGACCACTAAGCGTGCGGCGCGCCACATTTCATAGCTCAAGCGCCCGAAGTTGCTGTACGGGTCTTGGTAAAAGCCCGCTTCTAGACCGAGCCACTCTGAATAGAGGCCCCAACCTTCACCAAACGCCGAGATGTATGTGCGTTGACGGTACGATGGCACATCTTCCATCTCACGTGCCAGTGCGCCTTGCAAGTGATGGCCGGGCACCGCTTCGTGCAGGGTCAGGGCTTCGAGCTGGTACAAAGGCCGACGGTCCAGTGCGTAGGTATTCACCCAATAGAAGCTCGCGCGATCATCGCGTGCGGTACCTGCGTAACGGCCAGTGGTGTACTTCGGTGCAATCTCGGCAGGCACGGGCGCAACTCCATAAGGCTGGCGCGGCAACAATTTAAAGAATTTAGGTAGCTCGCCGTCCATGCGCTTGGCAATGTAAGACGCTTCTTTGAGTAATTCCTCGGCGGTTTCTGGGTAGAACTGCGGGTCAGTGCGCAAAAATTCTACGAATTCGTCAAAGCTGCCCTCGAAACCCGTTGATTCGATGACGCGTTCCATTTCATTACGAATGCGAGCGACTTCGGCTAAGCCGCGCTCGTGAATTTCTTCTGGGGTCAAGGCCAGTGTGGTGAAATGCTCAATACGATTTTGGTAATAGGCATCGCCATTAGGCAGTTCAGAGGCACCGACGGATTCGCGTGAGTTAGGTAAGTAGTCCATCACCATAAAATCAAAGTAGGCTTGATAGGCTGGGATCACTTGCTCGTCGATCACCTGCGCGGCGTTTGCTTGTAACTCGGCCCATTGTGCATCGGTGACAAAGTTCGGCTGGGTTTCTAACGGCTGGTAAAAAACGCTGTCTTCAGGGGACTGCACAATAAAAGCCGCGACACTGTCTTCAAAACCCACCATGGATGCCTTCGGCTGGGTATAACCCTCAGCTAAGCCGCGCTCAAGCCAGGCGGTTTGTTCTTGCATGTAGCGCGGAATCGTTGCGAGCTTGGCAACGTAGTTTTGATAGTCTTCGTAGCTTCGCAGCGCCGTATTACGAACCATGAACGATAGTGAGCTATGGAAGCCACCTTCAGCATTCAGCGGCATGTAGTGCTCGTTAAAGTCGTAAGCGTCGACGTCGTTTTGTAACCGGTAGGTGAGCATGCGCCAGTTGATGTATTGCTGTCGTGATAAGGCTTCGGTATTAATAGCAAGGAGTTCATTTAGCCAGTCGCGTTGTTGTTCAGCGCGGGCGGCAACGGCTTCTGGTGTCATCGAGGGTAAGCTCGCCGCGGAGTCTTCACTGCCGACCGGGTTTTGCATGCCTTCCCAGACGCGCGAGGCCACCGTTGTGAACCGTGCGTCTTCGCTTACCGCTTGAGCTGCTTTAGTTTGCGTATCGGCCGCAGGGCTGGACGTTGCCGCGCAACCGCCTAAAACCATAGCCAAAGAGGCGGCGACCAATGTTGTTGTAAAACGCTGTGAAGCTCCCATAATAACTCCGCTTAATTTATGATTTTTTTCGTAAAATATTTGCTAAACTGAAAGCCATTGTATGCCAGTGGGTCGCAAGCGCAAGAACCTTGCGACCAAGCAACGACATTCCGCGAACAACGATTAACGAAAAACGATTAACGAAAAAAGGAATACACATGGCACAAGCGCAAAAAGGCATTTACGCCGAGCCCAATTTGCATGGCCTAACCTTGTTACTCAACGTGATGACCGAAGACGTTGAAAACATGCGCCGTAAGCTTGCCCGTATTCCAGCACTTATTGATGAACTCGACGAACGTTTTTCAGAAGCTTTACTCAGCGGTTATATCGCTGTCGGTAGCGATTACTGGGATATTTTATACCCCGCTGCGCGTCCACCGCAGCTTGGCCAGTTTCCCGATCTCCGCGAGGGCGACCGACAAGCGCCACGTGAGCCTGTCGATTTGCTGCTGACCTTGCGTTCAGACCGCTTTGATGTGAATTACCATAGCGCTCGCGCTATTTTGGAGTGGCTCGGCCATGATGTTGAGCTCACGGAGCAGATCCCGACGTTTCGCTTTATGGACGGCCGTGATCTCACAGGCTTTATTGATGCCCCAGAAAACCCACGTGGTATTCGGCGCCGCCAACTCGCCCTCATTCACGGTGATGACGACACGGTCTTTGCCAACGGCAGCTATTTGTTTGTGCAGAAATTCCGTCATGATCTAAGACGTTGGGAGCAACTTACCCAAGAAATGCAAGAGTTCGTGGTTGGTCGCAAAAAGCTGACTGGCGAGAAAATTAGTGAAGCGGGTTTACATATGGTAACTCACGCGCAAAAAGCCAAAATGCAAGACGACAAAGAGCAGCCGTTGCAGATGTTGCGGCAGAATATGCCCTGGGGCGATATGCGCGAACAGGGCTTGTTGGCGATGTACTTTACCGCCAAACCTTTAGATGTGGTGCGTTGGCTGAAACAGCGCTACTACGAAGATGACAATGGCGACTATGACCCATTGCTCGACTACACCGAAGCCGTCACCAACGCCGCTTACTTTGTACCTTCGATCGACTTTTTGAACCGGTTGTCGTAGCCCGCAGTTCTACTGCGGGGTATGCCGAATTCATCGAACATGGTCAAAACGTCAGGTTTGACCCGTGGTAAAACCACTGGCTACCCAACACTTTCAAACAATTCGCGTACTTTCTGCAAGGTAAAATCAATATCCGATACCTTCACCGGCGCAATAAAAATCGTATCGTCACCGGCAATAGTGCCCAGCACACCTTCTTTTTTACCGACCGAATCTAGCAGTCGTGCGATCAACTGCGCGGCACCGGGTGAAGTACGAATAATCACCATCACATCATTGTGCTGAATATCTAAAACAAGCTGCGATAATGGTGCACGAGTTGAAGGGATACCAAGTTCAGCAGGCAAGCAATAAACCATCTCTTGACGCGCATTACGGGTACGTACTGCACCGTATTTGGAGAGCAAACGCGATACTTTGGACTGGCTAATACTATCGTGACCACGGGCCTTCATCGCTTCTACGATCTCGCTTTGCGAGCCGTAGCGCTCTTCTTTAAGTAAGCCCTTGAAGGTCTCGATCATTGCATCTGATTTCGCACTAGCCATGGTCCGACGTTGCCTCTTGTTATTGTTCTATCTCAGCCAAAAAGACAGTCTATCGCACTTGCGCCAAAACGCCTAGCCAGCGCCTTCTTGGTTGTAATTTCGGCGCTTTTGCAGTAGTCTTTCGGCACCAAAAATTTCCCCAACCCAACAACTGGATGGAGTCTGAGATGAAAGTTGCAGTTTTAGGTGCTGCTGGCGGAATCGGCCAAGCACTATCATTACTTTTAAAAACCCAATTACCTGCTGGATCTGAGTTGGCGCTGTATGACGTGGCGCCGGTAGTACCAGGTGTTGCTGTTGATCTCAGCCACATCCCAACTGCCGTAAACGTAAAAGGTTACGGTAAAGACGATTTGGCTCCAGCATTGGTTGGCGCAGACATCGTTCTGATCCCTGCGGGCGTGCCGCGCAAGCCTGGTATGGACCGTTCGGACCTGTTCAACATTAACGCGGGCATCGTGGCTAACTTGGTTGAAGCTATTGCTGACAACTGCCCAGACGCTTGTATCGGTATTATCACTAACCCAGTGAACACCACCGTTGCGATCGCTAAGCGTGTGCTTGAAAAGAAAGGCGTTTACAACAAAAACAAATTGTTCGGTGTGACCACGCTTGACGTGATCCGCGCAGAAACCTTTGTTGCTGAAATTCACGGTAAGAACCC
Organism: Pseudidiomarina sp.; assembly: GCA_048267225.1. GTDB lineage: Bacteria > Pseudomonadota > Gammaproteobacteria > Enterobacterales > Alteromonadaceae > Pseudidiomarina. Next base: position 217,391 of record JBLWXY010000003.1, on the reverse strand, counting down.
GTCAGAAGTTCAGGTTCCAGTGATTGGCGGCCACAGTGGTACGACGATTCTGCCATTGTTGTCACAAACGGGCTTGAGCTTCACTGATGAGCAAATCGAACAGCTTACGCACCGCATCCAGAATGCCGGTACCGAAGTTGTTGAAGCTAAAGCTGGCGGCGGTTCAGCAACCCTTTCAATGGGTCAAGCGGCAGCTCGTTTCTGCTTGTCACTGGCGAAAGCGTTGGAAGGCGACAACAGCGTGGTTGAGTGCACTTACGTTGAAACTGACGGTGCCGACGCTTTGTTCTTCGCGCACCCAGTTCGCTTAGGCAAAAACGGTATTGAAGAAATTCTACCTTATGGCGAGTTGAGCGCTTTTGAAGAAAAAGCCAAAGCAGCTATGCTTGACGGTTTGAAAGGCGACATTCAGACGGGCTTAGACTTCGTTAAATAAGTCGACCACCGAGTAGTGAATGTTATAACGCCGGGTTTGCGAACAGCGCCCGGCGTTTTAGTAACTCAAAGGTAGCTTCATGGTTTTGCTTGGTCTTCATCTACCTCTTCAGCCGCGCGCGGTGTTACCGACCCTAAGCCTGATGCTGGTGCTGGTTGTCGTTATGCTGTTTCCTGATGCCTGGCAGCAGGCGCTGAAACTGGATCGTAGCGCGGTTATTGAGGGCCAAAGCCTATGGCAACTGTTCAGCGGGCAGCTCGTACACCATGATTGGGGGCATCTCCTGCTGAACTTGCTTGGCCTTTTAGTGTGTTGGGCGTTGTTTATCGATCACCAACAGGGCTGGCGCCGTTGGTTAGGCATGCCACTCATCATGTTCAGCAGCAGTCTGGCGCAAATTTACTTTGATCCACAGGTACGGTTTTATGCCGGGTTCTCGGGTACGCTGTACGGCCTTTTTGCCTTTTGCGCACTCAGCGACACCCTTCATAAGCGCTGGCTTGGTGCACTTGTATTAGTCGGAGTTTGCGGCAAAGTTGTGTACGACATAGTGACCTTGCCTGAGCTTAGCGGGTTGGCATTTGCAGCTCATGCAGGCGGCGTTGTTGCTGGACTTTTACTCGCCTTTCTTTGTAAAATCTTAACCTTAAACCATAGCTAGCGAAGCAGAATGAAGTTATCTGAAATAAATACGCTTATGGCTGCCGATATGCGCGGTGTGAACCAGCTTATCGGGCAGGAACTGCAATCCGACGTCGCACTTATCAATCAACTTGGCCTTTATATCGTCAATAGTGGCGGTAAACGTCTGCGCCCGCTGCTCGCGGTAACTGCAGCACGCGCCGTTGGCTATGCAGGGCAAGGTCACTTAACCTTAGCGACCATTATCGAGTTCATTCATACTGCAACCTTGCTGCACGACGATGTCGTCGACGCCTCTGAATTACGGCGCGGCAAAGAAACCGCGAACGCAGTATTTGGCAATGAAGCCAGTGTTTTAGTGGGCGATTTTCTCTACACGCGGGCCTTCCAATTGATGGTGACCCTCGATTCTATGAAGGTCATGAAAATTCTCGCGGATGCCACTAACGTAATTTCCGAAGGCGAAGTGTTGCAGCTCATGAACTGCAACGACCCAGAGACCACCGAAGCTAGCTACTTTGATGTGATTTACGGCAAAACCGGTAAGCTTTTTGAAGCCGCGACCCAATTAGGCGCCGTGCTGGCTAACGAAACCGAACAGGTAGAAGAAGCCCTCGCAGCCTATGGACGGCATTTAGGTACAGCGTTCCAGCTGGTCGATGATCTGTTAGATTACACCGCCGACAGCGAAGTGATGGGTAAGCAGGCAGGTGATGACCTCGCCGAAGGTAAACCGACGCTGCCATTGCTGTACGCCATGTGGCACGGCAACGAAGAAGAGGCGGCGCTGATTCGTAACGCCATTGAACAAGGCGATGGCCGTGAGCATTTGCAGGCGATTCTCACTGCGATGCGACGCACTGGTGCGCTCGACTACACCCGTGACCGCGCATTGAAAGAAGCGCAGCTGGCGCAGGCGCAGTTGGCGGCATTGCCAGCATCAGAGTACCGCGATGCATTACATGCGTTAGCTGACATCGCCACCGACCGCGTCGCGTAAAAGCGTTAATCGTTATTCGATCGCTGCGCTTGTCGTTATTCGAAAATCAAAACACGAATAACGAATAACGAACAACGAATAACGCTCTTGCTTTTAGCCCCACAGGGGCTTATAATTCGCGCCCTGATTTAAAACTAACTCGCCCGCATGGGCAAATCGGAGAAAGTTATGTACGCAGTATTCCAAAGTGGCGGTAAGCAACACCGTGTTACTGAAGGCCAAATCGTCCGCCTGGAAAAGCTGGAAGCAGCCACTGGTGATGTGGTTGAGTTCGACCAAGTATTAATGCTGTCGAACGGTGACGACGTGAAAATCGGCGCGCCTTTTGTTTCTGGTGGATCCGTTAAAGCGGAAGTGGTCAACCATGGTCGTGCCGACAAAGTGAACATTATCAAGTTCCGTCGTCGTAAGCACCACATGAAACATCAAGGTCATCGTCAGTGGTTCACTGAAGTGAAAATCACTGGTTTTAACGGTTAATTAAGGAGTAACGACACATGGCACACAAAAAAGCTGGTGGTTCAACCAAAAACGGTCGTGACTCAGAAAGTAAACGTCTGGGTGTAAAGCGCTTCGGTGGTGAATCAGTATTGGCTGGTAGCATCATCGTTCGTCAACGTGGTACACGTTTCCACGCTGGTGACAACGTAGGTATCGGTCGTGACCACACTTTGTTCGCTAAAGCGGACGGCAAAGTTTCTTTTGCGGAGAAAGGTCCTAAGAACCGCAAATACGTTAGCATCGTTACTGAATAAGTTTCAGTCGCGCTAACGCAAGACAAAGAAACCCCGTCCTTTGTGGCGGGGTTTTTTAATATTCGTAGGTAGGTTTTAAGATGAAGTTTGTAGATGAAGCAGAAATTCGCGTTGAAGCGGGCGACGGCGGTAACGGCGTAGTCAGTTTTCGACGGGAAAAATACATCCCAAAAGGTGGCCCCGATGGCGGTGACGGTGGCGACGGCGGTGACGTATATCTAGAAGCCGATGAAAACCTAAATACATTGCTTGATTACCAATTTGAGCATATCCATAAGGCTCAGCGTGGTCAGAACGGTATGGGTAAAAACTGTACCGGCAAGCGCGGTGAAGACATTATTCTTAAGGTGCCAGTAGGTACCCGTGCAACTGATCAAGAAACCGGCGAAACCCTTGGTGATTTAACCAAGCATGGTATGCGTCGCATGGTCGCAAAAGGTGGTTTTCACGGCCTAGGCAACGCGCGCTTTAAGAGCAGTACCAACCGTGCGCCACGGCAGAAAACCATGGGCACCCCTGGCGAAATTCGCACCCTCAAGCTTGAGTTGATGCTACTTGCAGACGTAGGCCTGTTAGGCATGCCAAATGCTGGCAAATCGACCTTCATTCGTTCAGTATCAGCGGCTAAACCTAAAGTAGCAGATTACCCGTTCACCACACTCGTGCCGAACCTTGGTGTCGTGCGTCCAGTGCCACACGCGACCTTTGTTATCGCCGATATACCAGGTTTGATTGAAGGTGCCGCGGAAGGTGCCGGTTTAGGTATTCAATTCCTCAAACACCTTGAGCGCTGTGGCCTATTGCTACACCTTGTCGACTTAGCACCGTACGATGGCACAGATCCAAGCACACAAGCGGTGACTATCGTCAACGAGCTGGAGAAATACAGTCCGAAGCTAGCTGAGAAACCGCGCTGGTTGGTGGTCAACAAGGTTGACCTACTTACCGAGGAAGAAGCGGAAGAGCGACTTGCTGAGCTTAAAGAAGCCCTTGATTGGGACGGTCCGGTCTACAAAATCTCAGCGCTCAGCAACAAAGGCACTGAGCAGCTGTGCAAAGAGATTATGACCTATCTTGAGCAGTTACCGAAGCCAAGTGCCGAAGAAGAAGCCGAGCAAGCGCAGCAAACCACTGAGTTTAAATGGGACACTTATCATCAAGAGCAACTTGACGCGTACGACGATGATGACGATGATGATGACTTTGACGACGACGATTACGACGTCGAAGTGATCTACCAAAAATAAAACCGTTATTCGTTATTCGATCGCTGCGCTTGTCGTTATTCGAAACTGCAAACATCGAACATCGAACATCGAACATCGAATAACGAATAACGAATAACGAATAACGAATAACGAGGTTTTTATGCGGATTGCTTTGATTGCAGCTATGGCGAAAGACCGCGTTATCGGCAAAGATGGCGCCATGCCGTGGCATCTACCTGCCGAACTCCAACACTTTAAGCGTATCACCCTAGGTAAACCTGTGGTTATGGGGCGTGCGACCTATGAATCTATAGGTCGACCTCTGCCCGGACGACTGAACATCGTATTAAGCCGCCGTTATCAACAGCCATATACTGATGAGCAGGGTGTGGTTTGGGTCAGTGATCCTGAGCAAGCCGTGGCAGCGGCAGGCGAAGCCGATGAGCTAATGATCATAGGTGGCGGTCATGTTTATAACGAATTTTTACCACATGCGCAGCGCCTGTACTTGACCGAGATTGATTTGAGTGTGGAAGGCGATACTTGGTTTCCTGATTTTAAAGCCTTAGCTGAATGGCAGTTACGCGAGCAGGTCGAACATCTACCAGACGAAAAAAATCCGCATTCATTCAGCACATTAGTTTACGAACGAGCGAATTCTGAACAACTCTAGCGCTAAACCATGTAAAAAAATGGTAAACGACAGCGCTTGGTTTAACAATTTATTCCGTTGTAAGCCCTCATAGAGCGGGGTAGGATGATTTTGTTTTAGGGGAATTGAAGGTCGTTCTAATGTCTAAATTCGTTTCATACGGACTGGCTACCGCGCTAGCAGTCACGATGTTAACGTCATTCACGCAACCTGCGCAGGCGCAGTATCGCTTCGAGTCGGAAGAGATCGCGCTGGTTTTCTGTGCCTATGTGCGCGATAACGATACGGTGCGCCTACAAAATAAAATGCGCGAATTACGTATTCGCATGCGTGATGTCTACACCAGTATTCGCTGTAATGGTGCTTCCTTGATTCAATTTGCTTTGCAACGCAACGCCCACGATGTTGGTTCTTTTATTGCGCGCAGCGTCACCCTAGATGATTTGCGCGAGGTCGGCGACTATGAGTGGGCGGCTGAACGTGGTTTGCTTGAAACGGAGATAGGACAAACCCTGCGTGAACGTTTAGCACGTCAAAGTAATCCGTAAGACCTCTCGTACCTGCCACACTTATTTACAGTTTCTAGTCTTTTTTATAACCCAACAAAGGGTTAGACTGCATGCATTGGCTACAAATGGATAACAATGCATGAAAACCTTCATGGCGCCCTGGCTTCTTCTCACGGGCTTAATTTCAGTACCTGGTATGGCACAGGAACCGCAAGCAGCGTCTGCCGAAACGACAAAGCTTGAGCTGGAACAGTGCTACTTAAATAACATTTCTGAACAAGTGCGATGTGGGACGCTGAACGTTCCCGAGAATTACTCGCAACCAGATGGTCGCAGCCTGGCGATTCATTTCGCCGTTCTCCCTGCAGTGAGTGAGAATAAGAAACCGGACCCATTAGTGATTTTGGCGGGCGGGCCAGGGCAAGCGGCGACTGAGCTTGCGGCGATGGTCAACCGCATCTTCCAAAGTGTTCGCCAACAGCGTGATATTGTCTTGATTGACCAGCGTGGTACTGGGCAGTCAGCGCCATTGGCCTGTGAAATGAGTCATGTTGAAGAGCTCGTAAAAGCCGATGATGACATTGACCTTGCACAAGTGGCGAGTGATTGCCTAGCTAACTACGAAGAACGCGACTTAACCCAGTATCACACCGTTAATGCCATTCGCGACTTTGAAGCGGTGCGTGAAGCCTTGGGCTATGAACAGGTGAACTTATATGGCGGTTCTTATGGTTCGCGTGCCGGATTGGTTTATTTGCGCGAGGCACCTGAATCGGTGCGCTCGGCAGTACTTGATGCGCTGGCTCCAGTACAAGTCGTGGTAGGCCCCTTTGGTCGCCATGGTGCGGCTTCGTTCGACAAACTCATCAGTAATTGTGCGGCGGCTGAGGCCTGCAACACGACCTTTCCAAACTTAGCCGACACTTACACTGAGCTGATGACCAAGCTGGAGACGGCACCTGTACCGTTAACCGTACGCGATCCATTGACCAATGAGCCGGTGGAAATTCTCATCACTGCAGGGCGCTTTAGCTCGGTCATGCGGGTCGGTTTGTACCACCCAACGACACGCCAGATGTTGCCATATGTGATTCAACAAACGGCACAGGGCGACTATACGCCCCTGACAGGGTTGTTGGGGAGTACTATGGCGCAGTCTGAGCTTTATATGGGCTTAACCTTGAGCGTGCTATGCAGCGAAGACTTACCGCGCGCAAGCGATGAGCTGTTAGCCGCAGATGGCGACAATAACTTTATTGGCAGCCGTACCGCTGACGCTTTTATGGACATGTGCTCGGTGTGGCCGCAAGCCGAACGGCCAAGCAGTTGGTTTGAACAGGTGCAAAGTGATGTGCCTACGCTACTCCTTTCCGGTGAATTAGATCCGGTAACGCCGCCGGCGTGGGGCGAACTCGCTGCTGAAGGCCTCAGCCAAAGTCGCCATTTGGTTGCTCCGCATGGTGCGCACACTATTGTTGGTCATACTTGCGCGAACAAACTGGCAGCGCAATTCATCAAAGATTTAGATTTAGCGGCGCTTGATGACAGCTGCCTTATGCAGCAACAACCAAAGCCTTTCATCTTAAATAGTAACGGTAAAGGATTATAAGAGAGCCACCATGATCGAAGTAAAATCATTACAAAAAGCCTTCGGTAAAGTGACTGCTCTAGATGGTCTAACATTTAGTGCTCCTGAAGGACAAATTACCGGTTTACTTGGCCCTAATGGCGCCGGTAAAACCACCTGTTTGCGGACCATTTACGGACTGCTTAAAGCCGATAGCGGCGAAGCCTTGATTGACGGCATTGATGCCAATAAAGACCCGCTCGCGGTGCGCATGAAAATTGGTATTTTCCCTGATAAGTTTGGCTTGTACGAACGTCTGACGGCGCGCGAGCAAATCAGCTACTTTGCCACGCTGCATGGACTCACCGGTGAAGCCGGCGAGCAAGCAGTGGCCGAGGTCCTGCAGCGCCTAGACATGAATGCCATCGCGGACCGTCGGGCAACTGGCTTTTCGCAAGGCCAGCGTATGAAAGTGGCGCTCGCGCAAGCCATTGTACACCGGCCTAAACATCTTATTCTTGATGAGCCAAGCCGTGGCCTTGATGTCATGAGCACACGCATTTTACGGGACTTATTACGTGAGCTACGCGACCAAGGCACCAGTATTTTGTTCTCGAGTCATGTGATGCAAGAAGTCGCAGCGCTTTGTGATCAGGTGGTGGTGGTCGCGGCGGGTAAAGTTGCCGCGCAAGGTACGCCAACACAATTGTGCGAGCAAACAGGCGAAACCGCGTTAGAGGAAGCCTTTGTGAAGATTATTGGTACAGACGAGGGCATTGCAGCATGATGTCGCCGATAAAAATTGTTTTACGAAAAGAACTCAAAGATGCGCTGCGTGACAAACGCTCGGTCATGGCTGCAATGTCTTACGCCTTTTTTGGGCCGCTGTTGATGGCTGTCGCTTTTTACGTTTTGATCAGTCAGTTGACCGATACCAGCGATGTGAAAATCGACATTGAAGGGGCCGAGTATGCGCCTGCGTTTGTCGAGCATCTTGAGCGTAACGGCGTAGTACAGCGCGATGAGGCATGGCCTGCAGGGCAACAACCTATAACCTTGGCAATCGCTGAAGGTTGGGAAGAAAAAATTGCCACGGCACAGCCTGCGCCTGTCACCCTGACCGCAGACTTTTCGGCACAGAAGCAACGTACGGATATTCGTAAGGTTGAAGCTGCCGTTGAAAATTACAGTACCCAGCTTAGCTACATTCGGCTGCAAATGCGTGGCATCGACCCGCGTATCACGCAGGGCGTTGATCTGATCAAGCATGATACCGCCACAAAAGGTTCAAAAGCCGCGATATTAATGGGTAGTGTGCTGATTTTTATTCTGCTTTCAGTGTTCTTTTCTGGCATGAATGTGGCGATTGATATTAGTGCCGGTGAACGTGAGCGTAATTCGTTGGAGCTGCTCTTGTCGCAACCGCTAACCACCCAGCAACTGGTCTGGGGTAAAGCGCTCGCGGCATCGGCGTTTGCCATGTTTGGCGGGCTTTTAAGCGCGATTCTTATTCCGTTTATCTTTACCTTTTTACCGCTACATGAAATTGGCATGAGCGTGTCTTTGGCATGGCCAATGATCTTGTTGATTATCCTGTTACTGGTACCCCTCGCGCTACTCGCTACGGCACTGCAGTTGTTTGTTTCGTTTCGTGCAAAAAGCTTCAAAGAAGCACAAACTTATATTTCACTGTTGTTGATGGCACCTATGCTGGTCGTGTTTGGCGTTGAATTTGCCAAGGTGAAGCATCAGGCGCTGTATTATTTGCCGCTGACTGGCCAACATCAAGCCTTGCTGGATATTATTAAAGGTGAACCTTTGCAGTGGGTAGCTATAGGTGTCAGCGCGCTGGCGACCTTTGTGGTGTCGGTGTTGCTGCTGAAATTAATCAGTCGCATGCTGAGCAGCGAAAAGGTCGTGTTTGGTTTATAACCAAGCTTAAAGACTGCGCCAACGTGCAAGTTGATAGAACCCCCATTGGCCTAAACGACGTAGATGTGGCAGTGGGAATTTAGGTAATGACGATTGGTAAAACGGTAGAGCTGGCAGCGCTTCTCCCATCGCTAGCTCTGCCAAACGTTGCCCGGCAATTTGGCTGAAGGTAACGCCAGCACCGCAATACCCCATACTGGTAAAAATGCCCTGATCAGGGCTATAGATGCGCGGAAAGTTATCTAGTGCGACATTAACCCAACCGCTCCAATAGTATTCAGGCGGCTCTGTACAGAGTTGTTTAAGTGCCGGAAATGTACCTTTTAAAGCTGTGAGTAGATGTTGTGCATAACGCGGATGGCGAGCATCTTTGCCGCGAATCGCACCACGTCCGCCGAACAACAAGCGACCATCGGGTAATAAGCGGTAATAATACTTCAAGGTCCGTGTATCCATCACCAGCTCGCTCGTTTGTAAGCCAATGGCCATACGCTCATCGGCGCTCAAAGGACGAGTAACAAGCACACTTGAGAGCACTGGCAAACTACGCCCATGAATACTTGGGTGGAGATGATTTGGTGTATAGCCATTGGTGGCAATCACGACTTTTGGCGCACAAATGCGGCCTTTGCCGGTATGTAAGCGATGCTTATCGTCACTGCGCTCCCATTTTTGCACAGGCGCGTCCTCGACCATGACCACTCCCGCCGCCGCAGCTTGCCGAGCAATACTGGCATGCAGCAAGCGCGGGTTTAAGCCAAAGCTTTGTGGATAATGAATGGCAGCGTGAGCTTGTGGGCTATGAATACGGGCTTGTATCGCTGGTGCATCAAGCCATTTGGTCGCGGGTTCATAGCGCTTAAGTGTCTCGTAGCTCGTACGTAGCCCCTCAATCGCATGCGGTGTGTGCGCGATTTTTAGATAACCGCCACGTTGGGCCTGTAAACCCTCGGGGCAGGCGCGCAGATGCCGCTCAAGTCGCGCAAATGCCGCTGTGTACTCAGCTTGAATGGCTTCAGTTCCGGCGCGGCCGATACGCTTTTCCCAGTCACCATAGCCTAGACGCCCAGTGCCAGGCATAGCGAAGCCCGCATTGCGCGTTGAACAGCCCCAACCCAGCTTGTTGGCTTCGACTACGATGACCCGTTGCTGAAATCGCTCAGCAAGCTCCAATGCAGCATTTAGACCCGTATAGCCGCTGCCAATTACCACAACATCAGCGTTTTCTGGTAAAGCGGCCTGGGGAGTGGGAAGTTGCGCGAGCTGCTGGCTTAAGTGAGCCTGCCAATAACTTCGCTCGTGCTCCTGCCCGGGGCCAGGGAAATCATCAACAAGCGGATCGTACATTGGCGCTCACTTTTAGGTGTCTAGTTAGCTGTCGAAGCGCAATATCATTTCGCCAGCAGTACAATGACAAATACCATCACAAACAGGACAGTGGTACCCCCCATGGACGGATAATTCATACCAACGGTCAGGGTGTTCATTGACCATTTCACCACCACAGCGGGTGAAGTAAGAGTATGCGCTATTATTTGGACTTTGCATCCAAATATGTGCAAGTCCCGCTTTACAGCCCAGCTTTTGCGCTGCGGCGGTTGAGCGTTCTAGTAATCCACGGCCAACACCTAAGCCACGACTGATTTCAGCCACGGCCGCACATTTAAAGTAGCACATGTGCTCCGGCGCTATCGGCCACTTCGCTGGCGTGCAATAGTCGTCGATGTCCCATTTGCCGGGTGCAAAGGTTAAGCGAATGCCGGCGAGCTCGCCGTCAACAAAAGCTAGCCAGTTTAAGTTGACGCCGTTGCTTTGGCCGCGCTCAACATAGTCGGCTAAGTTGTCTTCCGTAAGATAATTATCACCGTGAACACGGTTGCCTAATTCAATAACGGCCGCATGGTCAGCGGCCGTTAGTTCGCGGTAGGTGACTACCGGTTGTTTCTGCGTCATCGTTGACACCATTCGTCTTAGTAGCGGTATTCGTCCGTCTTAAACGGGCCTTCTACATTAACGTGAATGTAGTCAGCTTGCTCTTGCGTTAATTGGGTCATAACGCCGCCGAAGCCCTGCACCATGTAGCGCGCGACTTCTTCGTCAAGCTGTTTAGGTAACACTTCAACGCGCAGCTTGTCAGCTTTTTGCGCTGCTGGCAAGTCGGCGAATTTTTCTTCAAATAAATGCAGTTGCGCCAGAACTTGGTTAGCAAACGAACCATCCATGATGCGGCTAGGGTGTCCAGTAGCGTTACCCAGGTTCACCAAGCGACCTTCCGACAACAATAATAGGTAGTCGTTCTCGTCTTCGCTACGGTGAATTTTGTGCACCTGTGGCTTCACTTCATCCCAGCGCCAGTTCTTACGCATGAAAGCAGTATCGATTTCATTGTCGAAGTGACCGATGTTACAGACCACTGCGGTCGACTTCAGTGCTGCCAACATGTGACGGTCGCAAACATTAACGTTGCCGGTCGTGGTGACGATCAAGTCAATCATTTGCAACAGCTCAGTATTGATGCCGCTCGCGTCACCGGTGTTGACACCGTTGAGGTAAGGCGAAACGACTTCATAGCCGTCCATGCAGGCTTGCATAGCACAAATAGGATCAATTTCAGCAACCCGTACGATCATGCCTTCTTGGCGCAAGCTCGCCGCAGAACCTTTACCCACGTCACCATAACCGATGACCAAGGCTTTCTTACCTGAGAGCAAGTGGTCAGTTGCGCGTTTAATAGCGTCGTTGAGTGAGTGACGGCAGCCATATTTGTTGTCGTTTTTCGACTTGGTGACCGAGTCGTTGACGTTAATTGCCGGAACTTTCAAGGTTCCGTGCTTCAACATTTCCAGTAAGCGGTGGACGCCGGTGGTGGTCTCTTCGGTGATACCGTGCACCTTGTCGAGCATTTGTGGATACTTGTCGTGAATGAGCAGGGTCAAGTCGCCACCGTCATCCAAGATCATGTTAGCGTCCCAGAGCTCGCCGTCTTTATGACAGGTTTGCTCTAAGCACCATTCGTATTCTTCTTCGGTTTCACCTTTCCACGCGAACACTGGCACACCTGCCGCGGCCATAGCCGCTGCTGCATGGTCTTGGGTCGAGAAGATATTGCACGATGACCAACGTACTTCGGCACCAAGCTCGATCAGGGTCTCGATGAGCACTGCAGTCTGAATGGTCATGTGAATACAACCAATGATGCGCGCGCCTTGCAGTGGCTTCTGTGCGGCATATTTACGGCGAATGGTCATCAACGCCGGCATTTCAGATTCGGCGATGGAAATTTCTTTACGACCCCAGTCGGCAAGACTGATATCGGCAACTTTGTAATCTGACATAAAAACCTCACTACTAGAGACGTTATTCGTTATTCGTTATTGGTTATTCGAGACCGCTTTTTCGATTAACGATTAACGAATAACGAGTAACGGCATTTAACTGAATTCGGGTTCGTGTTGGAGCTTAATGAGCAACTGCTGCTGCTGATCTAAACTCAAGCGTGGCCCAAAATTCGAAACCACAGCCGCAGCCGCATGACTTGCCAGCAAACCGCAGGCTGACAATGGATACTCGCGTACTAAGCCAAACATCATGGCACCGGCGAACATATCGCCTGCACCATTGGTGTCGACAGCCTTGACCGGAATGCCCGGGACCGCCACTTGGCGTGTACCGTCGCCTAACAGTGCTCCGTCTTTGCCAAGCGTAATGGCAACGAGCTTGGCGTGACGTTGTAATTGCTGCAACGCTGCTTGTACGTCGTCGGTGCCGGTTAAGATCCGTGCTTCTTCTTGGTTACAGAACATCACGTCGACACCGCCGGCAAGAATTTCGTCGATACCGTCGCGGAAATATTTGACCATTGCAGGGTCACTGCAGGTCATGGCAATTTTGGTCCCATTGGCGCGGGCGACTTCTTTCGCTCGAGCAATGGCCTCGCGCGCTATCGGCGAGGTGACAAGATAGCCTTCAATGTACAAGTATTCAGCGCGCGCAATCGCGTCTTCATCGAGTTCCGCGGTGCTTAAGTCAGCGGTAATACCCAAGTAAGTGCGCATTGTACGTTCGGCATCAGGGGTGACCATGACTAAGCAGCGACCGGTTTTACCCTCGTGCTTTTGGTTGCCCGTGTTGGTGGTAATGCCGACTTCTTCAAGGTCGTCACAGTAGAACTGACCTGCTTGGTCATCGGCAACCTTACAGCAATAAAAGGCTTTGCCGCCAAACTGACTAAAACCAACGAGGGAGTTGGCAGCAGAGCCGCCACCTGATTGCTTTTTAAGCTCGCCGCGCTTGGCGAGTTCGGCAATGAGCTTTTCTTGTTCGGCGTCTTCGATCAAGGTCATCATGCCTTTTTCGATATTATGCTGACTTAGAAACTGGTCGGTAACTTCAAACTCTTGGTCGACCAGCGCATTGCCGATGCCGACGATATCAATTGAATCCATGCGATACTCGGGTTGGTTCTTAAACAAAAAAATCCGGCCGCTTAGTATACAGCAGCCGGATTTGAAGGTCGATAAGTTAGGACTTGAAGCCGCCAGGTACACCTTTGGTGGTGATACTTACCGCGTCATGTGCGTGCAGTGATTCGTAGTGATTCACGCGAACCCAAAAATCGGAGAACTCTTGGTGCTGGTTCAACGCATGTTGCAGGCGACGTGCAGCATCTTCGCAGAACATCAGATTCTGACCGTTCAAACGCGCAAATTCTTGCTCGTCTTCACGTTTTACTGCCGCTTGGACCGGCGTTTGCAGCGCTTCTTCAATACCATCAACCAGTGCGATGATAGGTAACTCAGACACTTGCTCACCCATTACCACTTTAACTTCAGCGATCGAACGCTGGCTGTGTGGTGTGGCCACAATACCTTGGGTGGTGCCTAACCAACGGTGCACCATTTCGGCGTCAACGTCGGCATCAGTGCCGAATTGATCGGCAAAGGCGTCTTGAATCAACTGGCGAGCCAGTGCTGCTGAACATGGACAAGTGGATGAATAAGGCACTTCAACGCCCAGTTGCAAATAGAGCTTGCCGTGGTCGTAACGACCAATCACAGTCACCGGGTAGGCTTTCCAACCTGGTTTTTTACTGATCAGCGCTTTACGGCGTAAGTGGTAATCAAAACTAAATTTCACATAAGCTTGATCAGCTAAGCCTTCATGACTATCAATGAAGTCGTGAAGTAGCTTACTGAGTGACTGATGCGAGAGCACATCATTGTTAGAAAGGTCTTCCAACAACAAGTACAGGCGCGACATGTGAATACCTTTCGCTTTCGGATCTTTAAGATTCACAAAAGCGTCGACGAGAGCGCTCACCGGGCGCTCAGGTTCGTTGGCAGCACCAACGACCAGGGGCATTTCGATGTTACTCATGCCAACCCAATCAAGTGCACCTTCAGTTTGTGCTTTGGTTTGATTGGCGATATCTGGCATCATTGTCGGTGTAGCTGTCGGCATGCGATTACGGCTCCAAACATTGCATTGAGTACTAAAAGTACAAGAGTTCCCAAAAATGGGGCGATAGTATACAAGATTTAACCTGATTACGGTAGTTTGCCATAACGGGTTCAGTTTTTAGGGAAAAGATTTTCGATAGGCCCTATCGGCTCAGCACAAGGAAAGCAAGCGATGTTAGATAAAGATCTTCTCGGTCAGTACGCCGATCTCATGGGCGATGATGGCGTGTATGAAATGTATGAAACCTTTGCGGATAACATTGGTGGCTATCTGAATCATTTGCAATGGCTGGTCAAAGAACGCAAAGAAGCTGATGTTCGCAGTCAAGCGCATCGCGTTAAAGGTGCGTGTCGCTCAATGGGATTGATGGAACTGGCAAAAACTATGGAGTGGCTGGAACGCGAAGATTGGCAATGGACTGAGGTGGATGAGGCGCTGATGCAGTGGGCAAAAGATTTGCCCGCGCACCAGCACCAAATCGAAGCGTGGTTAAGCGCTCGGCGTGTTTAACGACGGTTGGTCGAGGTGACGAATGGTCACTTCGCCAACAAAGCGATAGCCTTCACCATGAATCGTAGTGATCAAGTTAGGTGAGGTGGGATCTGCTTCAAAATGACGACGAATACGACGAATGGCCACATCTACGGTGCGGTCGTTCGGGCGTAATTCGCGGTCGAGCATTTTCTTAACCAGCGTTTCACGGTCTAAAATCTTACCCGGGTTACTCAAGAATAACTCCATGGCACGATATTCACTTTTCGGCAGGCGGAACATTTTGCCTTCCGGTGAAAACATGCAGCGACTATCGCTCTCTAAGCGCCAGCCATTGAACTCATAAACCACACTGTCGTGACCAATGGTTTTTTGTTGGCTTTTCAGTGCTTCGATACGACGGTACAAATTGCGTACCCGCATCAGGAGCTCTTTCGGGTTATATGGCTTAATAATGTAATCGTCAGCGCCGAGCTCTAAGGCAAGCAGGCGGTCCTCTTCTGCATCTCTTCCGGTTAAGAAGATTAAACCGACGTTTTCGCTTTCACGAAAATTCTCCGCCAGTTCAATACCACTTTTACCTGGAAGGTTGACGTCCATGATCACCAAGTCGACTTGCTGACGCGCCATGATACGTTGCATTTGCATGCCATCCGCAGCATCGTAGACGTCATAGCCTTCTTGCTGGAAAAGGCGCGTCAAGGTGTTTCGGGTGACGACTTCATCTTCTACGATTAATAATCTAGCGCTCATAATGGATTGGTCCGTTCGTCATTAACATATGTTGAAATATGGTGTACACCTGAAGTGTAGCATGAGATTCTAATAAGTGCGTAAAATTCCTGCAAGTTCAAGCTAAAATCTTTACATTAAGCTTTAATGGTCATCATAAATTCCGTGAACTCGCCAGCCTGTGATTGTACATCAATAGAGCCCTCTAAAGCTCGGGTCACCAAATTATAGACTAAGTGCAACCCAAGTCCGGTAGAGCCCTGTCGGCGACGGCTGGTGACAAAGGGGTCAAAAGCGCGGCGACCGACAGTGTCGGGAATGCCGCTGCCGTTATCGCGGTAACGAATTTGGACATGACTCCCGTCAATGCGTTCAACCTGCACTTCAATACGACCGTTTTCACGTTCGGCAAAGCCGTGTAGCGCTGAATTCTCGAGCAACTGACGCAGCACATGCTGCAGCGGGCCTATGCGTGTGGTGATCTGTAATTCTGCCGGACAATTAAGGCTCACATCAAGGTCATCCAGCTTGGGGATGCGTTGACGTGCCGCATGGACGATGGTTTGCAGCAACTCTAGCGCTGAGGTGGTTTGGGTTTCTTCGACGAACTGATCCATCGCGAGCTGACGGAATTGGTTAATCAAGTCAGCGGTACGCTCGATATTGCGCCGAATAAGGCTCAAGTTTTCGTCACTGGCCTCAATAAAGCGTTCAAAGTCTTTACGTGTAATCGTATTTTCAGCGAATTTATGCTGCATCAGCTCGAGCTTGTCTTGCAGTATTGATGTGGAAGTGATCACCAGACCCACAGGCGTATTGATTTCGTGCGCGACGCCAGCAATTAAGTCACCAAGCGACTGCATTTTTTGGTTTTCAATAAGTTGTTTTTGAAACTGATGCAGCTTCTCGAGTGTTGCCATGAGTTCTTGGTTGGAGTCGCGCAAGGCATTGGTGCGTTGTTGCACTTGGCGTTCCAGTTCGGCGTTCAGGTCATTGGCTTGGCGTTCGGCTTGCTGCTGACGTTCAAGGTGTTGCTCAACGCGTGCCAGCAAAGTATTAAACGAGAGGCTCAGTTGCTGCAGTTCGAGCAAGTTCGACTCGGGCAAGCGAATGGAGTAGTCGCGATTGCGGCTAATACTTTGAATGGTGCCAATGGCGTGCTCAATAGGGCGTAGGAGCAGGGTTCTGGCACGCAAACTCAGCAGCCATGCCAGCAGTGCAACAACCACGAGCACAATGCTTGACGTGGCCAGCGTCCGCCACGCGGTTTGCGTGGCAAACTCACGATTAATCCGCACATAAACGGTGCCTAAGCGCTCAGTATCGATGGTGATCGGTGCGGTAACTTCGATATAGCTTTCTTTGGTGGCAACGCCAATCTCTTGTATACGTTGTGCGCTGCGCACCGGAATAGGCGCTAAGCCTTCGCGGTTGTAACTAGTGAAATAACGCAGTTGCTCACCGTTTTGCACGGTCGGGCGTTGATAGATGTGTACGTGCTGCACCACCGAACTCGAGCTAAAAAACCTTAAGTACGAGGTGAGTCCCTCGGCATCATCAAACAGCAGGTAGCGACTACTCACTTCGGCAATCACGTTGGTGATGTCTTGCGCGCGGCGTTCACTTGCTTTGCTCACTTCATTGATATGCATCATGCCTAAAGTGAACAGGGCAAAAGCGCTCACCAACACGCTGATGCTCACCACCAACCAAGTGATACTTTGTCGAATCGAGCCCGAAGTGATCACCGTCGTTTACCTCGCTGAACCTGGTTCACCGCACGGTAGACCGCAAACTTATTGTCTTGAGCAATGCGTTCGCAGTGCCCAAAGCTACCTTCAATGAGCTCCGGCCAAGGCAAGAAACGATTTGCCACCAACCACAATTCGCCCGTTGCGCTCAAGTGCTGGCGCGCGTGCTGCAGGAATTGCTTGCCAATACTGTAATCCGTTGCTTGGCCCGTATGAAACGGCGGGTGGCTCACAATCACATCGTAGCGTGGCAAGCGGCTTTCAAGTTGATCGGCGGCAATAAGTTCACCGCTTAGACCATTGAGTTCTAGGGTTTTCGCACAGGCAGCCAGTGCCATGGCGCTGACATCAAGATAAGTGACCTGTAACTGCGGTGCCAAGCGTTGTAACCAAGCCCCGAGCACGCCGTGACCACAAGCAAAGTCGAGTAGGGTGCCGCTAGTGAAAGCCGGTAGGTGCTCGAGCAACATGGCACTACCAGCATCAATGCCTGGGTAGGCAAACACGCCTGGGTAGCTTGCCAGTTGCAGCGGCTCCAGCGGCGGTTGGGCAAGGGTTTTAGTAACCAAAAAATTGGCTAGAGCAAAGTCCGTTTGGCGCTGTTGTAACGTCGTTACCAGCAGACTCGAGTGGTTGCCATCAGCTAACTTTTGCACTGGCCCCCAGGGCGCGTGAATCGCCTTATGGATGCTTTTGATGCCACTACGCTTCTCGCCCACTAGCCAGACCGGCGTATCGGTTTCGAGCAGCGCCGCCAGTGCGTTTAAAATATAGTCAGTGAGCTTTTTTTCCTTCGGTAGCCACAACACTGCACCATCAAATTCGCCTGCTGGTGGGGTCGCACCAAAGTGGTGCGCATGTGGCCACTGTTTGGCCCAACCGGCATGGAAGTGCCAGCTCATGGTAAAGGGTAGTGCCGCGCTGCTGCCGGCATCGGGTGGGTTAATCGCGAGCAGCGCCTGGCCGCGCACCTGCGCAGCTTGGCGCACAAGTAATTGTGACGGTGGACTTAGAGGTTGCATAGCAGTCATTTAAATCGGCTTACCATCATAGGCTTCACTAAAAACATCAACACTCGACGAGGCCTCTTCAAACACTTCTTCGTCAAACTGCGCGACGTTGAACAAGGCTTCGCCCTCATTGGCCACCGGGATATTGCTGATGCCAATCACAATGCCATTATAAGGGCTGTGCAGAGGGTGCATCTCGTCACCGTGAGGGTTAACAATTTGGGCAATGACTTGGTCTTTTTGAATGGTGTTGCCCAGCTCGACTTGGGGAATGACCAGCCCGTCATGGTCATTGCGTATCCAGGCACTGCGGTGGGCGACAACCGGGCGGTACTTCTTACGCGTGCGCCGACCTTTGAGCATTTTTAAGCTTTTCATGACGTTCTGGACACCAATAACACCAGCTTTTATGGCCGCATAATCAAAGCGTAAAGCTTCGCCCGCTTCGTACAAGATCAATGGGATGCCAAGATCAGTTGCGACCGCGCGTAATGAGCCGTCGCGCTCCTTGGAGTGCAAGATGACGGGCGAGTTAAACGCCAGCCCCATCGCTAAAGCTGCATCGTTATCCGTATCCACACGAATTTGCGGTAGGTTGCTGCGGTGAATTGCGCCCGTGTGCAAATCAATAATGTGGGTCGCACTTTGCACCAGCATTTCGGTGAACAAAAAGGCTAAGCGACTTCCCAAGGCGCCGCGTTCAGAGCCGGGAAAGCAACGGTTCAAATCACGGCGATCAGGAAGGTAACGCGACTGTTGGATAAAACCAAAAACATTGACGACCGGTACAATAATCAGTGTACCGGAGAGTTGTTTGGGGTCGGTCTGACTGATCATACGGCGGCAGATCTCGACGCCGTTGAGTTCATCGCCATGAATCGCAGCACAAACTAATAATACCGGGCCTTCTTTGACACCGTGAAAAACTTCGGCGTGTAGATCCATGGGGGTATCGTTGTATAAGCGCGCCGCAGGGATTTTGATTGTGTGGCGCGAGCCAGGCGCGATTTTTTGCCCAGCTAGCTTAAATGCAACCTGCTTCTTCACGAATTAACCTTTCCCTTTAGTACGCGTGCGGTGCGCTTTAGCGTTTTTTTCGATAAAACTGATGATCTGACTCGCAACGTCTTTCTCGGTGGCAGTTTCGATGCCCTCTAGCCCAGGTGATGAATTCACCTCCATAATCAGTGGACCATGATTAGAGCGGAGGATATCTACACCGGCGACATTTAAGCCCATGGTTTTTGCAGCTTTCACTGCAGTTGCGCGCTCGGCAGGAGTGAGCTTAACCAGACTCGCAGAGCCGCCGCGGTGCAAGTTGGAACGAAATTCACCTTGTTTGGCTTGACGCTTCATAGCGGCAATCACTTTATCGCCAATGACAAAACAGCGAATGTCTGCGCCACCGGCTTCTTTAATGTATTCCTGTACCATGATGGGCGACTCAAGCCCCATGAACGCCTCGATAACACTTTCGGCAGCCTGACGCGTCTCAGCAAGCACCACGCCGATACCCTGAGTGCCTTCCAGTAACTTGATAACGAGTGGCGCGCCACCCACCATTTCAATTAAATCGGGTACATCTTGCGGTTTACTGGCAAAGCCAGTTATCGGTAACCCTATGCCCTTGCGACTCAGCAGCTGCAAGGAACGGAGTTTATCGCGACTACGCGAGATGGCCACCGACTCATTCAGCGGGTAGGTACCAATCATTTCAAACTGTCGCAAGACCGCCGTGCCGAAGAAAGTAATCGATGCGCCAATACGCGGAATTACAGCATCGTAAGGCTGCAAAACACGACCTTTCATATGAATCGAGGGTTCACGGGCGTTAATATCCATATACAAGCGTAATGGGTCGAGAACATCAATCTCATGCCCACGCTCTTGGGCAGCCTCGATTAGGCGACGAGTTGAGTAAAGTCTTGCATTGCGCGATAGAATAGCAATCCGCATTAGAGAGCTCCTTGTAGGTAGGATGCGTTTGGATCGACCAAGAACACACCTCGCATTGCTTGGCGGCCGAGCAGCATGCGAAACTTCATGCTATCACGATTGGTAAGGGTGAGCTCTATATCATCATAGAAGTCACCAAGCTTTAGTTTGCTTTTGATCACGTACCTTAATTCTTTATGGCCACCGGAATCTGTCACTTCGCGCTGGTCATGAATTTTGGCTTCGCATACGAGTTCTTCCGTCGAGGTTTGCGAAGGGTGCATCCAAATACGTAGCCAATCTTCACCATTTTTGGTGAAGGGCTCTAATTTAAAGGCATGCAGGCACGACGTTCGCGCGCCAGTGTCGACCTTCATTTTTAAAGCATCAATGCCTAGTTCGGGGAGAGCTCCCCATTCACGCCAACCCAACGTTTGCATGCGTTATTTCACTCCAAGCGAAAAGAAAGTAGGTAGATGCAAAGAATATAGGCGCAGCACCGAAACAGCAAGGATCAGCGCTTTAGGTCGTCACTTTCCGACTGTGGACGCTGCTGCTTAACCTGCTGCATCCATTGGCAAAAATCATCTAGAGGGCGGTCAAGCGCACTCGCAGGAACATAAAGGTCATAGCCAAGCAGCTCGCGAAGTTGCTCACAGCGCACGGCAAATAACGCTTGCACACCGCGGTAAACCTTCCCGCTGGGCGCTTTGTAAGTATTTGGAATGTCGTAGTAAGGGGTATAGTCGTTTAAGTCGGGTCGCTCACGACGCAGTGCCGCCGCTAACAAATGGCGTTGCTCACTGACAAGATACACGGCCAAACGCGGTGAAATGCTATCGAGAACAGGCTCCATATCGTGCACGCGAAAACCAATGTAGGGTAATTCTTCGAGTTCCATACCGCGGTGCGTGCGCGGAATATCGAAGCGTAGCAAGTTTTCCCAGGTCAGGTGCCAACTTCCGCGCCGATGCTCGTAGCGAATGGCTTGGGGGGTAATGATCAGGCTGATTGGCGGCTCGACAATTTTGGCCACGCCCAGCAAGAAAACCGCTGCGCTAGCAATATACAGCAGCGCCCACGCTGCCTTCGGCAAATCAAAGCCGGCCAAATAAAGGAACATCGTCACTGCAAATAGGGCAACGCCACCGATGCAAAAGCTCAGTGCGTCTCTACGTGCCGCCGGTTGTACCTTGAGTTCAGTCATAACTTCGTTATTCGTTAATCGTTAATCGTTATTCGTTATTCGTAGTAACGCTTTTGGGTCTTCACGAGTAACGAATAACGAATAACGAGTAACGGCTTTTTAGAGGTTGAACGTTCTGCGGATGATAGCACCTGTGAACGCCGTCTTTAAATAAA
This sequence comes from Pseudidiomarina sp., assembly GCA_048267225.1. Classification (GTDB taxonomy): domain Bacteria; phylum Pseudomonadota; class Gammaproteobacteria; order Enterobacterales; family Alteromonadaceae; genus Pseudidiomarina. Next base: position 195,948 of record JBLWXY010000003.1, on the reverse strand, counting down.
AGCCCCGTGGTAGCGTTTGGATCATTTGCCCATTTGGGCCGATAGCGTCCGTAAGCACTCGACTGTTCGCCGCCTTCGGGCGGAGCTGCAATACCTCGCCTTGATGTGCTGTGATACTTTCGACCTCACCCATGGCGATTTTATCCATGTGCTCTTGCCAGTCGTGACGCAACTGCGCGTCCTCTTCAGCATTCGGTTGCCATAAAAAAGCAGTGCCAACGGAGCGCTCGGCGAGTGGGATTTCGCGGCGGCCATCGATGGGGATCCAGAGTACACATTGAAGTTTGTTACGTACGTTACTGTCTTCCCAGTTCATTCCGGCGATATCGAGCAGTGGCGTGGTGCAGACAAAAGTGGTTTCCAAAGGTTTGCCGTTGGCGTCCAGGGGAATGGTTTTGAGCTCGACGCCTAATTCCGGAAAGTCTTGTAGCGCTTGTGAACCGGCGCTGGCACCCAACGCAGTCTCAAGGAGCTGACCTACCCAGCCTTTGTGGCGGCGCAAGTCAGCCGGTACCGACATGTTGTGACGGGCCGCGAGCTCGGTAAAACTCAGACCTGCTAAGTCGCTGGCGGCGTTAAATAATGTGCGCAGTTCGCTCATCGTGCTCCTTATTCGTGGTTAGGCACTTTCTTTCAGGGCTCGATTATGGAAAAATCAGTGACAGAAGTCGAATTTTAGAGGATGCCCGCGTGATAGACGCAGAAGGATTCCGCGCAAACGTTGGAATCATTATCTGTAACGAGCAGGGACAAGTGTTTTGGGCGCGTCGGTTTGGGCAACATAGTTGGCAGTTTCCACAAGGAGGCATTGATGATGGCGAGACGCCAGAACAAGCCATGTATCGGGAACTGTACGAAGAGGTAGGGTTAAAACCTGAACAAGTGGAAATTGTGTACACCAGTCGTAACTGGTTTCGCTACCGCTTGCCGAAACGTCTCATTCGCCGCGAACAGCGACCCACTTGCATCGGCCAGAAGCAGAAATGGTTTTTGTTGCGCTTAACGTGCCAAGAGCAGGACGTCGATGTCCATTGCTCCTCGCATCCGGAGTTTGATGGCTGGCGTTGGGTCAGTTATTGGTATCCGGTTAGACAAGTCGTGTCGTTTAAAAAGGATGTCTATCGGCGCGTGATGAAAGAGTTCGCGCCCATCGTCATGCCGACACCGCAAACCCAAGGTAAACCAGGCGGACGAAAACAGCGCGGCCCACGACGGAAACGTTAATATGCTGCGAGTCTTGCAACGCATTGTCGAAGCTGTGAATCAGGCGCCAGATTTCGAGCTGGCGCTACAGACCATGGTGCGACAAGTTAAAGAAGCGCTGCAAACAGATTCGTGCACGGTTTACCTAGCCGACCATGAACAACAACAGTTCCACTTAGCGGCCACTGACGGCCTGCAGGTCAACTCTGACCAACCTATCCATGTGCCTTTTGGTGAGGGCGTGATTTCACTTGCGGCGCAACGCGAAGAACCGCTGAATATTGCCAATGCTGGCGAACATCCTAAGTTTTTGCGCCTCGCTGAAGTCGACGAAGAACGTTACAACGCCATGTTAGCGGCGCCGGTGATTCATCGTCGGCGGGTGCTTGGTGTGCTGGCCGTGCAACAAGAAAATGAACGCGCTTTCACACGTGACGAAGAAGCCTTTGTGGTCACACTCGCCGCGCAACTTGCGATTGTCATTGCGCACGCAGAAGCCAAGGGCTTTTTGCGAACGGTCAAGCAATCGCCTTGGCTGCAAACCATTAGAGGACTCGCCGCTGCGCCTGGCGTGGCCATTGGCCCCGCTTATGTGGTGAAGCCCCGGGCGCGACTGAGTGAGGTAACGCCGAAGAAAACTGACATGCCCGAGCATGAGATCCGACGTTTTCGCTCTGCCGTCGCGCGCACCCGTCAGGAACTGCACGAGCTGAGCGACAGCATGAAAGGGCAGGTAGCAGATGAGACCTTGGCGATCTTTGAGGTCTATCACGCTATGTTGGACTCGACCAGTCTGGGTCAGCAAGTCGAACAAACCATCAATGACGGCTGGCGCGCACAGACTGCATTGAAGTTGGTGGTTGAAGATCTCGTTAATCAGTTTGAAAACCTTGATGACGAATACATTCGAGAGCGGGCGAGCGACGTGCGCGACCTTGGGCAACGCATTTTATCGCATCTAAAAGATCGGGCGCGGCAGCAGCATGAGCCCCCCGAAGCGTGCGTGTTGGTGGCCCACGAAGTCACCGCGACCATGTTAGCTGAGTTACCGCACACGGAAATTTTGGGGATGGTCTCGGTGCGCGGTTCAGGGAACTCGCATGCCGCGATTATGGCTCGAAGTATGGGGATTCCTGCGGTCCTTGGCGCCGACGACATAGAGTTAAACGAACTCGATGGCGAAACGCTGATTGTCGATGGTTATAATGGCGATCTGTTCATTAATCCGCCGCTGCAGGTGGAAAATGAATATCGGCAATTGGCGGAAGAAGAGCTCGAGCTGCGGCAAAAAGTCGAGCAAGCGCGCGGTAAACCGGTAGAAACCGAAGATGGTGAGCGGGTGACTTTGCAGCTCAACGTAGGTTTAAACACCGAGCGCGATTGGCTGCAAGAATTGGATATTGCCAGTGTGGGTCTGTATCGCAGCGAAATTCCTTTCATGATGCATGAGCGCTTGCCGACCGAAGATGAACAAGTTGAGTTGTACACCCAGGTGTTGGAGCAGTTTAAGGCTGGCACCGTAGTGATGCGCACCCTCGATGTTGGTGGCGATAAACCTTTGCCGTATTTACCGATGGATGAGGAGAACCCGTTTTTGGGGTGGCGCGGGATCCGCATGACCCTGGATCATCCTGAAATTTTTCTTGTGCAAATCCGAGCGATGATGCGCGCTGCTGTTGGACGCAATAATCTGCATATTTTGCTGCCCATGATCACCAGTGCTGAAGAAGTCGATGACGCCGCACGAATGGTCAAACAGGCTTATCATGAGGTCAGTGAAGAATCCAATGGTCATGATCGCGAACAGTTGCTGGCGCCGAAACTCGGTGTCATGATTGAGGTGCCTGCAATGGTGTATCACATGCATACCATTGTCGATAAAGTCGATTTCTTCTCGGTGGGCACCAATGACTTAACCCAGTATTTGTTGGCGGTGGATCGTAATAATCAACGGGTGGCAAGTTTGTACGATGCGTTTCACCCTGCGGTATTACATGCCTTGAAGCAAATTATCGAACGCGCCAATGAGCTAGAAAAGCCGGTGTCGGTTTGTGGTGAGTTAGCCGGTGAACCGGGCGGAGCCTTGCTTTTAATCGCCATGGGCTACCGCACCTTGAGTATGAACAGCTACAATATTGACAGGATTCGCTGGATCATTCGCCATGTGAAGGCCGCGGATTTAGCACCGATGTTGACACGAGCCTTGCAAGCGCGTTCGGCTCAAGAAGTACGACAGATCGTAACAATGACCCTTGAAGAAGCCGGTCTAGGCGGCTTTGTCCGCGCCGGCGGCTAAGGGCGATAAACCTTTATCATCACTAAGGAGTAACAGTGCTCATCACAGGCTGGTTATGGTGTTTAGCCGGAGGCGTGATTGCGGGTCTATTGGCCGGCATGCTGGGCATTGGTGGCGGTCTCGTCATTGTTCCTTTGTTAATTTACCTTCTACCTGTCTTGGGTGTGCCGCCCGAATTGGTGGTGCAAATGGCGGTAGCGACCAGCCTCGCGACCATAGTTATGACGACCTTGAGTGCTGCCCGCTCACATTATCGACATGGGCAAATCAGTTGGTTCTGGGTGCGCCGTTTGATCCCCGGCCTAATGGCGGGCGCGATCTTCGGGGCATGGTTAGCAACACAACTCAAACCTGAGTGGCTGCAACGCATTTTTTCTGTGGTGTTGCTGGTGTTGTCGATTCGGATGTTGATCCCGCAGCGTACGGGCGAACCCATCACCGGTGTATCGAAACGCTTAATGGCGTTCATTAGCGCCATGGTCGGCAGTTTATCTGCGCTAGTTGGTATTGGTGGTGGATCCTTAACGGTTCCTTTGTTACAACGGTTACGCGTGCCGATTCGGCAGGCCATTGCGGTCTCCTCGGTGGGTAGCTTAAGTATTGGTATCAGTGCGGTGTTGGCCTTTATTGTGTTGGGCCAACAAATGGAATCGAACGAAGGGCTATTGGGCTATGTGCACGGACCTGCATGGTTGGGGATCTCGATTGCCTCGATGCTCTGCGCCCCGTTGGGGGCAGCTTTGACCCAGCGCATTCCGGTCAAACGCTTACAACAAGGCTTTGCAGCGTTTTTGGTGCTGGTCTCTCTCGAATTATTTATAGGATAAAACATGCAAACTGAGTTTATGATGCACCCGAGCATCGACCCGGTTATTTTCAGTATTGGGCCATTGGCGCTGCGTTGGTATGGCTTGATGTATCTGCTTGGCTTGGCCTTTGCCTACTACTGGGGCAAGAAGCAAACGCAGATGCCACATTATGCCGAGCTGGGCTGGACCGAAAAGCGCTTTAGTGATCTGCTGTTTTGGTCGTTTATGGGGGTGATTTTAGGTGGCCGCATTGGCTACGTGCTGTTTTATCAGTTTGAATATTTTGTCGCGAACCCGCTTTATCTGTTTGATATGGGCAGCGGAGGCATGTCCTTCCATGGCGGCTTGCTGGGTGTGATCACGGTGCTCGCTATTTTTGCTTGGCGTACCCAGCTCCGTTTTCTGCAGATCGGTGATTTTGTTGCGCCGCTCGTGCCAATGGGGTTAGGTTTTGGGCGTATTGGGAACTTCATTAACGGCGAGCTGTGGGGGCGCACCACTGATGTGCCATGGGCCATGATTTTTCCTGTTGCTGGCCCTGATCCACGCCACCCTTCACAGCTTTATCAAGCTGCTTTAGAAGGGCTTTTATTGTTTGTTATTCTGGCGTTGTTTAGTCGCAAACCGCGGCCGATGGGCGCTATTAGTGGTTTATTTTTAATTGGTTATGGCGCGGCACGATTCTTTATTGAATATTTCCGCGAGCCTGATGCGCACCTGGGCTTGCTGTACTTTGGTTGGTCCATGGGGCAATGGTTATCGGCCCCGATGATTGTGCTAGGCGTGGTTATGATGGTGTGGGCCTACAATTCTAACAAAGCAGCGCAAAAGGGTAAGGCATGAAACAGTATTTAGACTTGTGCCAGCGTATTGTCGACGAGGGCGTTTGGATTGCAAACGAGCGCACTGGCAAACGTTGCCTGACCGTGATCAATGCGGACCTAGAATATGATGTCGCGGGCAACCAGTTTCCGTTGATTACGACCCGCAAAAGCTTCTGGAAAGCCGCCATAGCAGAGTTTCTAGGTTACATTCGTGGCTACGATAATGCAGCTGACTTTCGTAAGTTGGGCGCCAAAACTTGGGATGCTAATGCCAACTTGAACGAAGCTTGGTTGGCTAACCCCCACCGCAAGGGCGAAGACGATATGGGTCGTGTTTACGGCGTACAAGGGCGACGCTGGTCCAAACCCGATGGTGGTTCTGTCGATCAATTGCGGAAAATTGTCGATAACTTAAGTCGCGGTATCGATGACCGTGGCGAAATCATGAGTTTCTATAATCCTGGTGAATTCCACATGGGCTGCCTGCGCCCTTGCATGCACACCCACAATTTCTCGTTGCTTGGTGATACGCTTTATTTGACGAGCTATCAGCGTTCCTGCGATGTGCCGCTGGGCTTGAATTTTAATCAAGTGCAGGTGTTTACGTTTTTGGCCCTTATGGCACAAATAACGGGGCATAAGCCGGGTAAGGCCTACCACAAGATAGTAAACGCTCACATCTACGAAGATCAGCTTGAGCTTATGCGCGATGTTCAGCTTCAGCGCGAACCCTTCCCAGCGCCTCAGCTTGAAATTAACCCGGATATCAAGTCGCTTAAAGACTTAGAAACTTGGGTGACGCTGGATGATTTTAAGGTTCATGGGTATCAGCACCACCCGTCTATTCAGTACCCATTTAGTGTTTAAGAGCGAAGAGCGCTGTTTGCTATTTGCTGTTCGCTGTTTGACATAAAGATAAATCATGCGCATAGTTAATGCGCATGATTTATGAGGTGCTGTTATGAATTATTCTGCCCCAAAAAAGCCAACGAATTTGAGTGTTAGGGAGCCTTTATTGCGTGAGGCAAAGGCTCTGAAAATCAATCTGTCAGCGACATTTGAAGCAGCGTTGGAAGAAGAAGTTCGCAAGCAGAAGCAGTTACGTTGGCAGCGAGAAAACCAAGAAGCAGTGCAAGAAGTAAATGAATTTGCTGAGCGTAACGGTTTGTTCGCGGCTAAGTATCGAGTATTTTGATGGCACAGTTTGATGTCTACTCGAACCCTGATCCCGATACGAACAAAGGCTATCCTTATTTTGTCGATCTACAAGCCGAAATCATCAGTGATTTATCGACGCGAGTCGTAGCACCGCTAGTCGCGCGAGATGATTTGCGCCATGCACCGTTGCAAGTACTTTGCCCGGAAGTCGACGTCAAAGGTGCACGTTATGTGTTGATGACCCACCAGCTGGCGAGTATTCCTATACCCTCGAACCTTAGTCCCGTGGCGTCGTTACGTGAGCAGCGTTATGAGTTGCTGAATGCGCTCGATTTTCTTATTACTGGCTGCTAGAGCGTGGTAAAATTCGCGGCATGACAACTTCAAAAGAACGATTTTCCGGTATTGAGCGGGTGTACGGTCAGCAGGCCGCGACGCAGTTCAACAATCATCATGTTGCCGTGGTTGGCCTTGGTGGCGTTGGTTCGTGGGCGGTTGAGGCGCTGGCGCGCTCGGGTGTTGGTGGACTGACTTTAATTGATTTGGATGATGTTTGTGTGACCAACATCAACCGTCAATTACCGGCCATGACCAGTACCGTAGGGCAGTTGAAGACTGAGGTGCTGGCGCAACGTGTGCGCGATATAAATCCCGACTGTGAAGTACGTGTTATTGATGATTTTTTGGCGAGTGAGAATTTGGACGAGTACTTAGGTTCGCCCGTCACTGCAGTACTGGATGCGATTGATAGCGTGCAAGTGAAAGCTGCGTTGATTGCTTGGTGTAAACGACGAAAGGTGCCGTTGGTCACCTGCGGTGGTGCCGGAGGGCAGGTAGATCCAGGTAAGGTGACCTCGACCGACTTAGCCAAAGCTACGCAGGATCCCTTGCTTGCTAAGGTACGTTCCATGCTGCGCCGCGACTACAACTTTTCGCGCAATCCTGCGCGTAGTTTTGGCATAAAAGCTGTGTATTCGACGGAACAATTACGTTACCCGCAAAATGACGGTGAGTGGTCGCACGCCAAACCCGGAGCCGGGAGTATGCGTATGGATTGTGCCACTGGCTTTGGCGCAGCTATGCCAGTGACCTGCACCTTTGCCATGCACGCTGTCGCTCTGCTGCTCGAAAAAGTAGCCCGCAGTTCTACTGCGGGATGAGCTCGAAGCTTATGACCATGGTGGAAACGTCTAGAATGCCTCGTAGTAGAACTACGGGCTACTGGGAGCTGAAATGAAACTTTTTATGTTTTACATCGGTGGCTCTGCGCCGAACGCCAATATTGAAGTGCACGACGTACGTTTCGTGGCCGGAGGAAATGTTGAAGACTGCTACCCAGCCCTACGCAAATACTGGTACGGCACCCTCAAAGGCCTGCACCTTGACAGCTACGTACAACTCCACCACGTCGACGGCTACCGCATCGAACTCAAACAAGAACCCAGCACCCAAGCCGAAAAACTCTGGTTCGTGAATTTCGGTGGCTATTACCCAGGCCGCCTGGCCGAATTTCATGACTTTACCCTCGTGGTCGCAAAGTCGGCCGACGAAGCCAAACGCGTCGGTTATCAACGCTTACTAACCGACAGTGTTGAGCAACACAAAGATGACCTGTATGACGTCGATAATTGCTTGAACGTTGATTTACTAGAGGGCTGGTACGTACACTTGGTAAAAGATGGCGGTGAGCAAGCTCTGGTTCCTGACTGGTCGGGTTACGAAGTCATCGCCTAGTTCTGAATTGCCGCAACGACCGCACGCAAGCCATTGCGACGCGAAGTGCTGACCATATCATCTAAACCGAGCGCTGCGAGTAGGGCATCGAGCTTGAAGGTTTCTACTTGTGCAGGTGTCGCGCCATTGAGCGCTTGATAAACAAGTGCGAGCAGTCCCTTTACGACACGTGACGCGGAATCAAGTTGTAATTTAAGCACATCATCGCGCCATTCCGCCACCAACCACACCTGCGCTTCACAGCCGTGCACTTCATAGTCAGGCGTTTGGAATTCTGCAGGCATGGCCGGCAAAGTAGCAGCTTGATGAATCAAGAATTTCAGCCGTTGCGGGTGCTGTTTTGCTTGCGTTTGTAACTGGGCGAGATCGCTTTCGCTAAGTTTGCCGTACACAAAAAACTCCAATGAAAATGCTTGAGATCAGCGGAAAGTCGCGGGCAATAGTACCATTTCTGCACCGAAAAATGTTAATCTTGGGCTGTCTAAGCTTAAACCTGAATTCAAATAACGTAACAGGAACGACAACATGAAGATATTAGTGGCGGTCAAACGCGTCATTGATTACAACGTAAAGGTACGCGTGAAAGCTGACCAATCTGACGTTGATCTGGCCAACGTGAAAATGGCCCTGAACCCGTTCTGTGAAATCGCAGTTGAGGAAGCAGTACGACTGAAAGAAAAAGGCATTGCTGACGAAGTAGTGGTGGTTTCCATTGGCCCGAAAGCGGTCCAAGAGCAACTACGCACGGCGTTAGCCTTGGGCGCCGATCGCGCAATCCAAGTTGAAACCGAAGATATGCCGGATTCACTCGCTGTTGCCAAGATCCTGAAGGGTGTGGTCGAGAAAGAGGAGCCGCAACTGGTGATTCTTGGTAAGCAGGCGATCGACTCGGATAATAACCAAACCGGACAAATGTTGGGTGCGTTAACGGGTATGCCGCAAGGTACCTTTGCTTCTAAAGTCGACATGGCTGACGGCAGCGTCAGTGTAACGCGTGAAGTCGATGGTGGTCTGCAAACGGTGAAGCTGAGCTTGCCGGCGATTGTCACTACTGACTTGCGCTTGAACGAACCGCGCTATGCATCGTTACCGAACATCATGAAAGCTAAGCGTAAGCCGCTCGACGTCACCACCGCAGACGAACTGGGTGTGAGCGTGAACCGTACCGTTAAGCTGCTGAAAGTTGAGCCGCCTGCCGAGCGCAGCGCTGGCGTAAAAGTTGCAGATGTTGCGGAATTGGTCGACAAATTGAAGAACGAGGCAAAAGTCCTATGAGTATTTTAGTCATTGCCGAACACGACAATAAAGAATTAAGCCCAGCAACGCTGAAAACACTTGCGGCAGCAAAAGCCATTGGTGGCGACATTGACGTTTTGGTCGCTGGCGAAGGCTGTCAGAGCGTGGCTGAAGAAGTGGCTAAAGCTGACAGCGTGAGCAAAGTACGTGTTGCGGACAACGCTGTATACGGTCACTTCTTGGCCGAGAATCTGGGTACTTTGGTGGCTGAACTGGGTAAAGATTACGGCCACATCTTGGCACCCGCAACCACTACCGGTAAGAACTTCATGCCGCGTGTGGCTGCGTTGTTAGACGTTGCGCAAGTGTCCGATATCATTGCCGTGGAAAGCGCGGATACCTTTAAGCGCCCAATCTATGCTGGTAACGCCATTGCCACCGTGCAATCTGAAGACGCGATAAAAGTTATTACCGTGCGTGCAACGGCGTTTGATGCAGTTGCTGCCGAAGGTGGAAATGCGTCAATTGAAGCTGTCGATACCGTGATTGATAACGACAAGTCTGAATTCGTTGGCGAAGAGCTAGCAGAATCAGAACGCCCTGATTTGACTGCTGCGCGCGTCGTTATTTCAGGCGGTCGTGGCATGCAAAACGGCGAGAACTTCCACTTGCTCGAGAAAGTCGCCGACAAACTTGGCGCCGCTGTAGGTGCTTCACGCGCTGCAGTTGATGCAGGCTTCGTACCGAACGACATGCAAGTTGGCCAAACCGGTAAAATCGTGGCGCCTGAGCTGTATATCGCAGTCGGTATCAGCGGTGCCATTCAGCACTTGGCCGGCATGAAAGACTCGAAAGTCATTGTTGCCATCAACAAAGACGAAGAAGCGCCTATCTTCCAGGTAGCTGATTACGGCTTAGTGGCTGATTTGTTTGATGTGTTGCCGGAGTTAGAGCAGCAGCTCTAGTTTCAAAGAAACCTTGAAAAGGGCCGAGTTGAGATGATCGACTCGGCCCTTTTTGTTTACAACCTATCTACTTTTATCTATTTCTTTTGATTGTTTGCAATGTTGTTAATAGGTTCTATTCTTAGTGCACTTAATTAACAGAGAACAAGCCATGAACTATAAATATAAACTCCTTTTGAGCGCGTTTTTGTTTGCTGGACTAATGGCCTTCAGCCACTCCACCGAAGCGCAAGAAATGTATCAAGAAACGACTATCGAGGGTGAGATCTATTATGCATTGCACCCTGACTTTCAAGAGTTTACCGGTACCTTGGAAACCACTCTTACGTTTACCGTCGTGATTACAGAAAATCTGGATAACTACACCTTGTCGGGAGTAAGCGGTGGCCTCGTGACCTACGATACAACTACTGCTTTTGAGTTTTGGGTATATGACTCACAGGGAATGAATATATTGTATGATCGTGTTGACCTACGAGACGAAGATACAACCCTTACTGATCGTGTAGCAATTTATCACGATAGTGAAGCGAGTTTTCCTGAGGCTGCAATGTGGGGAATCATTGCAAGCAAGACGGGTCGTACTGAATACGCACTTGGTCCCAACTATTTCGGAACCAGAGCGAGTCCTATGGGGCCTGCAATATCGCCAATAGTGGACTTGGCTCCACCGTATCCTCAATTAACAACGGGGTCGATTACATTTCCATTTCAAGCGACAGCCCAAGAACGCACGACAAGCCCGAATTTTCGCTTTGAAGGAACAGCTACATTTATTTCGCAAGTTTTGTTCGAACCTGATGCCGATGGAGATGGGGTTTTCGATCGTTTAGATACCTGTCCTAATTCATTGACAGATGAAACGGTAATTTTTGACGGTTGGTATAATTCAGGCGTAACAAACTATGTCGATGAGTCTGGTTGTACCATAATGGATCGTTATGCCGCTTGTGAAGCTGAACAAGAAGAGCAAGAGTTTAGTCGGTTCAGCCGTCGTATAAGTTCATTCTACAGCGGTCCAAGCTATTGCGAGAAGCAAGTCGCTTATGGCTTGGTTAGCGACGGTTTGATTGACTACAGCGAAGCACGCGCATTGCGTGATGCGTTGTACCATGCGTCGCGAAGCAATGGCCCAAGCTAGTCGAAGCATTACGTCAATAGGATCCAAAGCCCGCACCTTGTTGCGGGCTTTTTCGTTTGCGGAAAATGAAAAACGAATAAAACGTTATAACTGTCGTTATATTGTTTAAAAAGTATCCTTTTCTATAATCAAAGCTCCACCGGTTAAGAAAAAGGAAAGAAAAATGTTGATCAAGTTGATACGAAAGTATCTTGTCGTAGGGCTAGCTTTAGCTACTACGACGGCACACGCACAAGTCGTTGAAGGCGACTCCAGCGTCATTATTGAAGGGGTCTTTATCTCAGGCGAAGGCTATGACAATAAAACTGAACAGCCGTCAATTTTTCCAGGAATGCCATCAGTCGAATTTCCTCTTAGTTTCACCTTAACGATTCAGCAAGATGTTACCAATGCGAGCTCAGAACAGTTGGGCGAGCGTACCTACTGGTCCGGGGTGAGTCAGGAGTTTACCATCGAAGTATTTTCGTCGAGCAATGAGTTGTTGTTTTCGGAAACACGCACATCAGCAGAGCAAACAAGCCAGTATATTGTCGGAACATCCGCCGAGTTTGACTTCTCTCAGACCTTTAATTTTGACTATTCACCTAGAGAGTACTTTTATAGCTTTATAGAAGTGCAGGATGACCTTGGAATTCGGCGTATTGAAATCGACCTAGGTGTACCAAGCTTTTTCTATCTAATAGGAGGCGGACCGTTTCCACCTGCAATAGATGCGATTCTTGCGCAAAATCCTCCGCAGCCACTTTTTGCCTCGCTTGTTGGATTTCCTACATTCAAACTTGGCGAACAGTCTCAGGTCATTTCTTTCTATATTGACCGTAGTATTGACCCTTTTACCGAAAACCCAGCGGCGGCAGAACAAGATGATTTCTACAGCGATTTGACTGGCTACATCACCTCGATTTCTCGCATAATTGCCGATGCTGACAGCGATGGAGTCCCTGATGAGCTCGATCTTTGCGCAGCATCTCTCACCGATGCAACCGTCTTTTTCGACGGCTGGCACGATTCTGGTGTAACGAACTACGTCGACGCCAACGGTTGTACCGTCATGGATCATTACGCTGCGTGTGAAGCAGATCAAGAAGAGCAAGAAGTGGGTCGGTTTAGCCGTCGTTCAAGCTTCTTCTACAGTGGCCCGTCGTATTGCGAGAAGCAAGTCGCTTACGATTTGGTTAGCGACGGTTTGATTGACTACAGCGAAGCACGCGCGTTGCGTGATGCGTTGTATTATGCGTCGCGAAGTAATGGTCCAAGCTAGTCGAAGCATTGCGTAGATAAAATTCAAAGCCCGCACAATGTGAAGTGACCCCATAAAGTTGGACTCATTTCTAAGCGGCTACCAAGGCCTGATTTCGATAATCAATCGGACTCAGGCCTTTTAGTTTGAGCTTAATGCGCTGTTGTACGTGCTTCACGCGCCGTAGTTAACGCAGGCTTCGTACCGAACGACATGCAAGTTGGCAAACCGGTAAAATCGTGGCGCCTGAGCTGTATATCGCAGTCGGCATCAGTAAATTATCAATTTGTTAACATATCTGTATCGTATTTCTCTCATTGCACTTTATTCCTGTTTCTACTTTACTTTCAAAGTTTAATCGAAACATATCTACTTCCAACCATCTACTCGATACCTAATTTTTGAAAGGGAATGTCAATGAAATTTATCTCTTTGCTCCTCACCAGCCTACTTGCGCTTGCGAGCCATAGCGCCATCGCACAGCAAATCACCCTTTATTTAGAAGGTGATGTTCTTGGTTATTATGGGGGCTATAGCGCCCCGGGACCGATTGACTCAGTTGCTCGGATTCAAGCTGCCTTTACCTATGATCTATCATCGCCATCCTATGTAATTAATTATGAGGGATGGCGGGACTTTGGCGATGTCCTTGTCTCGGCTGAATATAGGTTTTTGGATTCTCAAGGACAGCCCGTTACGCTAAACGTTCCGAGCGTGTACACAGTTGAGGAAGGGTATTCGACTAATGAAACTGTATTTTGTGTGCCTGAGGACGGCACAGGCTGCCCTTTTAGCTACTCGTGGTTTACAGGAGGTAACACATCGAAAACGACGTGGTACGTCTTCGATGAGCTCACACCCTACAGTGATATTAGTAACTTCCCGATTTACGTGACTTCGGATGAGGCGCAGGTTTCCGTTTTGGGTCGCATTAATTTGGTGCAATCACCAGAACAGGTTGAGTTCAATGTACAGTTCGACACTATTTTATATCAAGGTTTAGTCGTTGATGACGACAATGATGGTGTAGAAGACGATGTTGATAGCTGCGAAATGTCTCTTTTAGATGAAACTGTGCTATTCGATGGTTGGCACGACTCAGGTGTCACCAATTACGTCGACGCCAACGGTTGTACCGTCATGGATCATTACGCTGCGTGTGAAGAAGATCAAGAAGAGCAAGAAGTGAACCGCTTCAGCCGCCGTTCAAGCTTCTTCTACAGTGGTCCGTCGTATTGCGAGAAGCAAGTGGCTTACGATCTTGTCCGCGATGGAGTGATTGATTACAGCGAAGCACGCGCGTTGCGTGATGCGTTGTATTATGCATCGCGGAGCAATGGCCCAAGCTAGAGTGGATTAAATAAATTTCGAAGCCCGCACCTTGTTGCGGGCTTTTTTGGGTCAAAAGCCGACGAAAAAATGCGTTTTCCATGAATTGTAAATATCCCAAGCGTGAACTACTTTTGAGGGGCAATCAAATTGGAGAACAACATGAACATTGCAAAATCACTTTTCATTTTTACTGCGCTGGCGGGGTTAGCGACGGCAACTAGCCATGCGCAATCGTGGACGGATACCGTCACCATTGACGGGCGTCTGACGGGTCTAAGTAATAGCTTTCAGGGTGAACAAACGCTCGATTCAGAAGCAACGTTCAAAGCGATTATCGAATTGGACAGAAATGGTAGCTTCTATTTTGAAAACTCGACAGTTCGTCAATTTGACGACGCGGTCATAAGTGTTTCGGTAGAGTTACGCGACGCCCAAGGCATGCTTATCGAAACACCTGTCCCTACGAATTGTGACGAGACGACCTTTGTCACTGACACCAATAGTAACGCCTATCTCTATTTCACCGACGGTGCAGCAACAAGCGGCACTTACGGCATCGAAGGGGGAGACATGAATGGTCGCTATCTTGGATGCAGCCCGCGATTAGCTGAACTTGTAGCTGATTTATTTCCGGAAAATGTTTATTTTCCGATTCCAAACGCCGGAGATTATGAGTCGTCATTTGCAATGACGGTTATGAACGGTGAACCGGGACGGGGCATCATGATGGATATCAGCGGTGTTGCAGAATCCATAACTGTGGAAACCATTGATTCTGACGGTGATGGCGTTGGTGACTTCAGTGACGCTTGCGTTTCCGTCAATTCGGAAACCGTTGTTTTCGAAGGCTGGCACGACTCAGGTGTAACCAACCATACAGATGCGCAAGGCTGCACCATTATGGACGCTTACGCCGCATGTACTATGGAAGAAGAGGAAGCCCCGCGCTTTACCCGTCGAAGCTTTTCTTTCTACAGCGGTCCTTCGTACTGTGAGAAGCAAGTGGCTTATGGCCTAGTCAGCGATGGCATGATCGACTTTGGCGAAGCTCGTGCGTTGCGCGATGCATTGTACTTCGCGCATCGTAATCAGCCAGAAACCTAAACTTGTGATGCGTTGTTTGAAAGCCTGCACTTTATTGCAGGCTTTTTTAATGCGCAGTTTCATTTAGGGACATTACAACAAAAAAATATGCTTATTGTTAAATAGCTTTCTTCTGAAGATCGTCTATTTTTGTTTTAGTTTAAAAATTAATCACAAATCGATAACAGAAATCACTTTTATTCATCGAAAACAGAGATAGGCAAACTTATGAAAGCACTTCCACTTATGGCGCTGGCCTTAACCGGTGCAGCGTCGCTTGCGTTACCTGCTGCAGTGAACGCTGCACCTGCGCCCGAAGAAAATCGTACCTTGGTCGTTGAGGGTGAATTGATGCCCGAAATCATGCCGCAAAGCGAGGGCCTCTCGCCGATGCTGCATGAAACCTTGCGGTTTGTCGCAACAATTACCGAGACTCCAGCAACTGCAATGCAACCACCGTTCCCTTTTCCATTTGGGCGAGTTTACAGTGATGCCCTAACGCAAGTTTCATTTAGGGTTATGGATTCGCAAGACGCGATCATTTTTGAGCAATCGTTAGCGGCCACACCAGACAGTTGTGGCCCAGAAGCTGCTAACGTGTTTTTTTCCTTTGTATTAGATGGCGGAGAGTTTGAAATTGAAGATAGCGCAGAGTGGCAAGCTAGCGATTGCACAACCGATAGCTTCACCCATAGTTTTCGCCTTGGTGGCTATGGCGGTCTCGTTATATTAGGGGATAACAGCATGACCGAGATTTCCCCAGCTATTGCCACTTCGCTCTTTGCATCGCTCGAAGGTTATCCGCTGCTGAATACCGGCGAGGTGAGTTTCCCAGTGGAACTCAGAGCTGAATCTCGGCTACGTGAAGTGAATAGCGATTTCACTACGCAAGATGTAGCGCCGGAAGGCTACCAAGAATTTTATGCGAGCGGTTATTCGACCAATGTGTACTACGGCGACCCAGACAGCGACGGTGATGGCGTGCCTGATGTTTCTGATGCTTGCTCAGCATCGTTGCAGCCTGAAAGTGGAACAGTTTGGTTTAACTGGCTCGACTCGACCGTTACCAACTATGTAGACGATAGCGGCTGCACCATTATGGATCGCTATGCAGCCTGTAATGCTGAACAAGAAGAAGAATCGACTTTCACGCGTCGAGGCTTCTCTTTCTACAGCGGCCCTTCGTACTGTGAAAAACAAGTGGCCTACGGTCTCGTGGCCGATGGCATCATTAGTTACGCAGAAGCGCGTATGTTACGTGATAATTTGTATAGCTCCTATCGCCGTCGCGATCGTTAATAACCAGAAGGAATTGACCCATGAACTTTACTAAATTCAGTTGCAGTTTAGCTTTTGCCGTGCCGCTTCTTGCGGCACCTGCGGCAGCTCTTGCGCAAGAAGCCGAGGAAAGCGCTCTTGAAATTACCGGCGAAATCTATTCCATAAATTACCAGCCTTTTTGGGATTCACTTGAAGGTGAGCCATCGTTTCCGCTTGATTTTCGCGCCGTGGTTGTCGAAGATCGTACCAGCTCGGCTGATGAGAGCGGACCTAGCATGGGCGGTCTCTACGAGAATGCTGTGATTTCGATGACCTTTGAAGTCTACGATCAAAATCAAAACCTGCTGTTCAGCGATACGTTTGAGCCAACGCAGTCTGGCGAGTTGCCGGAAGATTTTAGTTCGATAGCTTACTTAATTCCAAAGCAGGCAGAAGAGCCCCAAGAAATCGATCCGTTTTTCAGTTTTGATAATGCTATGTGGGTAGGCGTAGCCCCAATGTCCGTTGGGAATGAATTTCCGGAAATTGGCCGCATCACCAGCCTTGGTATTTTGCCGTACCTTTTCACCGGTGGCAGTATTGAATTTCCTGAGCCGGAAGAGATGCCAAGTGAGGAGCCTGCTGATTTATTTGCCGATCTGAGCGGTTACCCATTGTTTATTGAGGGGGAAACTTCCTATCCGTTTCAATACCTTTTTGCATTTGAAGGTGAGTCGCAACAAGAGCAAGAACTAAACGAGCCAGAGCTTGCGGGCTTTTTCGCCATTGCTGACTTTATCCAATATATTTCGCTCGAC
Source organism: Pseudidiomarina sp. (assembly GCA_048267225.1). Taxonomy (GTDB): domain Bacteria; phylum Pseudomonadota; class Gammaproteobacteria; order Enterobacterales; family Alteromonadaceae; genus Pseudidiomarina. The sequence goes on along the minus strand of JBLWXY010000003.1, from coordinate 178,849 downwards.
GCTGACGGTGATGGTGTACCTGATTCTATTGATCAATGCCCAGTAACTATCGTCAACGAAACCGTAGAGTTCGCATCCTTTAATACTGGTGTTAACAATGTCATTGATGAGTTTGGCTGTTCCATTATGGATCGTTACGCCAAATGTCATGCCGAGCCAGAAGAGGAACAAAGCTTCACCCGTCGTTTTCGTTCGTTCTACAGCGGTCCGTCATATTGTGAGAAACAGGTTGCCTACGGTCTCGTTTCTGACGGCCTGATTGACTACAGCGAAGCACGTACGCTGCGTGATGCACTCTATCGTCAAGGTACTTCGGTGGCTAATAACCCGCTGTACGAAGATGAAAATTAAGCTGGAGCAATGATGATGAAAAGATTACTAAAAACATTTGGCGCCGCAGCAATTCTGCTCGGCGCAACAGGGTGTAGCGAGCTAACTGAGTATGCCGTGCAGGGCTACGTCGATGACTTTGATGCGAGCGACTACACGCCTGCTCAAGAACAAGCAATTCAGAACTTCACCATATATTTCACTTTGAATGAAGGCGCCCCCGTTCAAGTTGTTGCGCCGGAATATGAACGGTCAGAATCGGCAATACGATATTTCGAAGTGCTCAGTTCGGGGTTGAATTTAGATATCTTGTCGAAAGCGCCGGCTAACCCAGATTCAGCTTCGCTAAACTTAACGGAGTTTCAGCGTGCTGATGGCATTGATATCGTTAACTTAACCTGGATTTTTACTGAAGGCTCCCAAGAGACGACGTTCTCCTTTGAAATGCGTCAACGCAATCAGGCCTTCATCACTTTTGACCCGCCGATGAGCTTCAACAGTTTTCCGCAATTGGCGACAGGCTCCTATAGTGCTGATGCGCGCTACCGCGTAGAGGTTAGGAGTGCTGAGAGTGAAGCATTGCTAAGCTACTATGAAGGCGAGGGTGAGGTCTATTCGGTATCGAGCATGCCAGGTGATATCGACGACGACGAAGTGCTTAATCGCCTTGATGCGTGCTTTAACTCAAATACCGCGGAGAACGTTAGTTTTGACTGGCTCATGACCGACGTGCCGAATCGTCTTGATGAAAGCGGCTGTTCCATCATGGATCGTTACGCTGCGTGTCGTGCCGAACAAGAGCAAGAACAAGTAAGGATTACCAGCCGTCGTTTTCGTTCAATATACAGCGGTCCATCCTACTGCGAGAAACAGGTTGCGTATGACCTAGTAAGCGATGGCATGATCGATTACAGCGAGGCGCGCACTTTACGCGATGCGCTTTATCAATACTATCGTAGTGGCGGAAGTCTACGCATCGATTAAGCTGCTGATAGTTAAACAAACGGGGCTTCGGCCCCGTTTTTTATTGTCTCGCTGAAACTTTTCGCCTATGTTGATAGTGCACCTTAGGTGTTTGGGGAACAACAAGGGATACAAAACGTGAAAACAACAATCATAAAGCGAGCACTGCAAACGCTTCTGTTAAGCGCAACTCTTTCTCTTTCGGCTACACATGCGGCAGAACAAACGATAACCATCCAAGGCGAGTTGTTGTTCGCCAGCTTACCGCAGTTAGGTGACTATCAAGGCCCGTTGGCGGAGCCGTTGCTATTCACGGCGACCATTACGGAAGATGCTGAACTTGCCGAGCCCGCAGTGTTTTTCGGCTTGTCACAAGAGTACCTAGGGGCGACCCGATCATTACAGATGCAAATTGCAACGATCGCCGGCGAAGTGCTCTATGATGAGAGCGTTAATGCGCAAGATTTTGCTTTTGCCGCTTACCTTGAGTTGTACTCTTTATTTGCTTATGACACTGCCGCTACGAGCTTTGGCTATCCAAGCGGCAGCGCATTTTGGGCGCTCATTTCCGGCGGCGAAGAGCGTTTCGTTGATCGCGAGATCAGTCTCGGCGCTGACCTTCTGTCGCGCGGTGTAGGCATGGCCAGCGAAGCTTCAATCAGCAGTTTGTTCGCCGAAACAGCCGCTTATCCAGTCCTCGCCACCGGTGATTTTACCTATGCCTTCCTCTACTACGACCAAACTATCAATAATTTAACCGGCGAAGGTTACCAAGGCATCGCGCAAGGTGTGACGACCAGCGTGAGCTACGGTGGCGATGACTTTTCACTGGACAGTGTCGTATCTGCTTGTGGCGATTCCAGCAGTTGCGCAATGAAGCTGATACAAAGCTGGCGCAAACAGGGCGAAATTAGCGTGCACGAGGCGAATAGCTTACGCAAAGCTTTTCAAGCTAATAAGCGACCGTGAATAAAGGGTGGATTTTTCGTTAGAGAGCACTTGCATATTTGTAACTCATCGGACATGATTGACCCTATAACATCCTAATAGGATTAGGTGGCTAACATGAAAAGAAGAACAACTATGCTTAAAAAATTACCTCTCGCTACTGCGGTAGCGCTAGCATTCGCAGGAAGTGCCGGGGCTCACGCCGCAGAATTTGAAGTGGGTGATTTCCGCGTTAAGTTTGACTCCATTATTTCATACGGTGCCGCATGGCGGATGGAAGACCAAGATCTTCGCGTCATCCACCCTGGTAACATGGCCGGTGGTCAAGGACAGTCAGGTGTAGCCGACGACGGTAACCTGAACTATGACAAGGGCGACATGGTGTCGTCAGTTGTCAAAGGCGTCCACGATTTAAGTATCGACGGCGGCGACTACGGCGCCTTCGTGCGCTTTAAGTATTGGTATGACGATGTCATTAAGAACCAGGAAGTGCCGCACGGTCATGCTGCAACCAATTTCTACCCAGACGTAACCTTAAACAATGACGGTTTAGACGACTGGTCTACGGGCTCAGGTTTCGAGCTTCTCGATGCTTTTGCTTATGCTTATTTTGACCTAGGCGACATGCCGGTTAACTTGCGTGTAGGTCGTCAAGTGCTGAGCTGGGGTGAAAGTACCTTTATTTTTAACGGCGTGAATGCAATCAATCCGATTGATGTTAACGCTGTGCGTCGACCAGGCGTAGAGATCAAAGAAGCTTTACTACCGGTAGGAATGGTCAACTTAAATCTTGGTCTTACCGATGAAACCAGTCTTGATATGTTCTACCAATACGAGTGGGACAATACTAAGCTAGATGGCTGCGGCACGTTCTTCTCGACGGTAGATATTCTGGGTGGTCCTGGCTGTAACAAAGTTACGTTGAACCCTGCGTTGGTGGCAACGGACCCTTCAACAAGTTTAAGTGACCGCGAGTCGGTGCAATTTGGCGCTTATTTAGATCGTGCACCTAACATTGAGCCAGATGATGATGGCCAGTATGGTTTCGCACTTCGTCATTACAATATGGACTTAGACGTTGAGTTTGGTTTGTATTACATGAACATTCATAACCAAACGCCAATTATCTCTGCCTATAACTGGGAACAGCAGCCTACACCAGGCTTAGCGCACCCTGATGGCTATCCGATTGCTGGTCCAAACTATGTATTGCAGTATCCTGAAGACCAAGAAATCTTTGGTGCGAGTTTCAGCACCAACTTAGGCCTGTGGTCAGTGGGCGGTGAATACAGTTTCCGTAAAGAAATGCCGGTTCAGATCAATACCACCGAAATTTTGACAGCAGGCTTGCGCGCGGGCGTACCTAGCACGTTCTATGATCGCATTCGCACAGATGAATTCGGTAACTTCACCAATCTAGGTGAACTGCAGGAAGGCTTTGAACGTCTTGATGTGAGCCAGTATCAAATTACTGGTATTCGATTCTTGGATAACGTTCTTGGCGCGAGTCGTGTTACATTCATCGGTGAGATTGCCATGAATAAAGTCCACTCATTGCCGAGCCTTGACGAGCAACGCTTTGGCCGTAACCCAGTCTACGGTAAGTGCCTAACTGTTGCCGATCAACAAATGTTGGGCAACCCGAGCCCTGCTGGCGACATCAACTGTGAAGGTTTCGTCACAGCTTCCTCTTGGGGTTATCGCACACGCTTTGTTGCGCAATATAACAACGTATTCTCTGGCTGGAATATGACGCCAACGCTTGCATTCGGTCACGACGTGAAAGGTTACTCGCCAAATAGTAACTTTATCGAAGGTCGTAAGACAATTGGCTTGAGTGTTGATTTCGATTACTTGGCACAATACAAAATCGGCGTTGGTTACAATATCAACACCGGTGGTGACTATGAGCCAGCAAGTGACCGTGACTTTGCATCGGTGAGCTTTAGCTATAGTTTCTAAGCTGAACTGCTCAGTTCATACCAAAAACCCGCTTCGGCGGGTTTTTTTATGCTATTCATCGAACATCACTTGCTAAAGAAACTCGTAGCCCGTAGTTCTACTACGGGTAAGGTCTGACGTTTCGGCCATGGTTATAAAGTTCGAGTTTCCCCGTAGTAGAACTACGGGCTACCTAGAAGGTCTGACGTTTCGGCCATGGTTATAAAGTTCGAGTTCCCCCGTAGTAGAACTACGGGCTACGGCTACATCGGAGTCCCAAATGAAAACGACTATTGGTATTATGCTGGCGCTGACGACTACCGCAGCCCTAGCCAACGAAAATAAGCAAGACATCTTCCAACCTGAAGACGTCTTCCAACTTGAATATGCCAGCTCTCCAACTGTGCATCCAAGTGGTGACTACACTGTATTCGTCCGCAACTATATGGACATCATGACCGACCGTCGTTATGGCGCACTGTGGCGCGTCGACAACAACGGCGAATTACGTCCGCTACTTGGTGGCGATGCCAACGACCACTCACAAACCTGGTCACCTGATGGTAAAACCTTAGCGTTTGTTTCAAACCGAAGCGGCAGCAATCAAATCCACTTATACTGGACCGATAGTCAAAAGCACGCGCCCGTAACACGCTTGACCGGCTCACCAAGTAACTTAAGCTGGTCACCTAATGGCGAATGGCTGGCCTTTACCATGTTCACGCCTGAGCCATCAGCGGCGCCAGTGAGCCTACCTAAGGCGCCAGAAGGTGCTAAATGGGCAGAGCCACCGAAGTACATTGACAAGGAACAGTATCGTTTTGACGGTGCTGGCTACGCCAAAGACGGGTACACCCAAATCTACGTCATGCCAGCCGATGGCGGTACCCCACGCCAAGTGACGCATGGTGACTATCATCATGGTAGCAACTTAGCCTGGAACGGCAACGACAGCATCATTTTCTCGGCAAATTTACGCGAAGATGCTTTCGATCAACCGCAAAATTCAGAGCTTTACAGTGTCGACTTGAGCACTCAAGAAATTGCCCAATTGACCGACCGTAATGGCCCAGATCGCTCACCAGCTATCAGCCCCGATGGCACCAAGCTCGCCTGGCTTGGCAATGACGATGAGAAAATGAGCTATCAGCTCACACAACTGTATGTGATGGACCTTAATGCGGAAAAGCCCAAGTTACTCACTAGCGACCTAGACTACAGCGTCAGCGACGTGCAATGGTCAGCCGACAGCAGCGCTTTGTATTTTAGCTACGATCGTCACGGCAAAGGACATATCGTGAAGCAAAGCCTTAACGGTGAACGCCAACAGCTTACCGATCGTATGGGCGGTTTAAGCTATGGTCGGCCATACAGCGGCGGTGATTTTGATGTGGCAACCGATGGAACCTTGGTCTTCACCGAAGCCAATGCACAACGTCCAGCAGATCTCGTGCAACAAATGGGCGGCGACACACAGCGGCTAACGCAACTGAATGAAGACCTGTTCGCGCACAAAGAGCTCGGTAACGTCGAAGAAATTTGGTACGACTCCAAGCACGGTGATTATAAAATCCAAGGCTGGATTGTTTACCCGCCAAACTTCGATGCAACCAAAAAGTATCCGTTGATTCTCGAAATCCACGGCGGCCCGCATACTGCTTACGCCGAGACGTTCTCGGCAGAAGTTCAGCTCATGGCTGCGGCAGGCAATGTTGTGCTTTACACCAACCCGCGTGGCAGCACCAGTTACGGCGAAGAATTCGCGCAGGAAATTCATCACAACTACCCGAGCCAAGACTACGATGACCTGATGGACGGCGTTGATGCGGTTATCGATAAAGGCTTTATCGACGAAGAGCGTTTGTATGTCACTGGTGGTAGTGGTGGTGGCGTGCTCACCGCGTGGATTGTCGGCCACACCGATCGCTTCCGTGCCGCAGTCGTCGCCAAGCCTGTTATTAACTGGTACAGCTTCGTGTTGACTGCCGACGCCTACAGTTACTTCACCAAATACTGGTTCCCAGCTTTACCGTGGGAGAACCCAGAGCACTATCTGAAGTACTCACCTATTAGCTATGTTGGCAATGTCACCACGCCAACCATGTTATTAACTGGTGAAGCTGACTATCGCACGCCGATTTCGGAGTCGGAGCAGTATTACCAAGCGTTGAAACTCGAAGGCGTTGATACCGCGATGGTGCGTGTACCTGATGCACCTCATGGTATTTACAGCCGTCCGTCGAACCTCATCGGCAAGGTTGCTTATATCTTGCATTGGTTCGAGAAATACGGTGACGAAGAACAAGAGTAAAGTCTTAGGCGAGCCTACCTGTAGTGGTAGGCTTGCATCATCACCGTCTTATTTGTTGTTCTCGCGTTTGCGCCGATACGCCATTTCGTAGAGTTTGGCTTCGGTTAAAAAGAAATGAAACGCATCAATATTGGCTTTGATGAATCCACGCCAGCCCGACCAAATCATTTGTCGCCCCAAGTAGAACTTAAGAAACATGAGCGGGAATATCAGCAGCAAGCGCGGCAAACTGCAAGGACGCCCTTGCTCTTCGCGCTGCTTGGCTTTTAGCTGCGAATAGGTATTGAGCTTATCCATGTAGCCATGTGCGGTGTCATAGCCGTAGTGTTTTAAGTAGATAGGCAAATAAGCCAGCGGCGGTTCGACTTCGATGTGCTCGTGAACCAATACATCGGTGTTCATGTGGCACTTGTCTTTGCGGTAAACGCGGCGATATTTATGGTGGCGCGCCTTGCGCAAACTATGGCCCATAAAAATATCGTCATGATGGATCCAGATGCCGTTAATGTCGCCTTGCGCAATACGCTCGCGAATCATTTGCAGACCACCTTCAGGCAGCACCTCGTCGCCATCGAGATTTAGGATCCAGTTGTGCGAGCATTGTTGAATGCCAAACTCTTTTTGTTTGGCATATCCGGGCCAGTCGTTATGGACCACGCGTGCACCATGTTGGGCCGCAATCTCCAAGGTGCGGTCGGTCGAACCTGAATCGATAATGACAATTTCTTCAACGCCACGAACGCTGGCTAGGACTTCATCTAAATGCGCTTCTTCATTTAAGGTGATGACAAACACACTCATGGGTGGGTAGTCGTTTGTTGCTGATGTTGTTGCTGACATCGAGAGCCCCAGATTGCTAATATGAATGGCCCCATGATACCGCAAAACTTTAAAAAGGGGCGAAGGAGAACCTAGTGGCGACCACAAAAAGCTGGAGCGATCTGTTAGCTGAAGAAAAGCAGCAGCCTTATTTTCAAAAATTATTGCAGCGTGTGCAGGCGGAACGCGACAGCGGCAAACGGATTTATCCGCCCGCTGCAGACGTCTTTCATGCATTTCGGTTAACCCCGTTGGCTGATTTGAAAGTCGTGATCCTTGGTCAGGACCCGTATCACGGCCCTGGCCAGGCCCATGGCCTATGTTTTTCAGTGCCGGAAGGCATCAAGTTGCCACCGTCACTGCGCAATATCTACAAGGCCATCCAGCATGACTACCCTGACTCCACACCGCCGGAACACGGTGATCTCACGCATTGGGCCGAGCAAGGTGTGTTATTGCTGAATACCGTGCTTACGGTCGAGGAAGGGAAAGCGCATTCGCATGCAAGCTGGGGCTGGGAAACCTTCACCGATACCGTTATCGCCCAAATCAATGAGCACTGCGAAGGTGTAGTGTTTTTACTGTGGGGTGCGCACGCGCAGAAGAAGGGAGCGCTGATCGACCCTCAACGCCATCATGTGTTAACCGCAGTGCATCCGTCGCCGTTATCGGCGCACCGGGGATTTCTAACCTGCGGTCATTTCCGCCGCACCAACGAACTGCTTACATGCCCAATCAAATGGTAAACACGTTGTTCGTGGTTCGTACGCTGCGCTGTTCCTCCGTGCTCCGCACTGTTCGTAGCCCGTGGTTCTACCACGGGGGGACTTGAATTCAACGAACATGGTCAAAACGTCGGGTTAGACCCGTGGTAGAACCACGGGCTACGGTTCGAACAGCGAACAGCAAATAGCAAACATCGGTTTTTTAGAATTCGAGTTCGTCGAGCTCGAGATCTAGACCGTAGTCCATATCCTTGAGCTCATCGCGTAAGCGATATTTTTCTTTTAGCGCTTCAATTTCCCGCCACTTGCGTTTCACACGACGTGACTTGTTCTGTTTTGCTTCAACACCGTTTAGCTCTTCTGAATGATCCATGGGATCCTCCTAGCTTTATAGTAGTTATTTTAGGCATAGCGCAACACTTTAATAACACCTGCCGATAAAAAATACAAGTGCGATGTTTGCTGTTCGTTCTTCGATGTTCGATATTCGTGGTTCTACCACGGGGGGATTCGAGTTCAACAAACATGGTCAAAACGTCGAGTTAAACCCGTGGTAGAACCACGGGCTAGCACCTCGAACAGCAAACAGCGAATAGCAAACAACGGCCTTTCTTGCGCCTAGCGCAAGAAAGGCGTATAATCCGCCGCCACAAAATCGTTCTTTCACAGCACAGGTATATTGGTATGCATCCCATGTTAAACATCGCGGTGCGCGCTGCGCGTGCAGCCGGCAAAATTTTGAGCAAGAACTTCGGCGTTGAAGCTGACCTGAATATTCAAGCCAAAAGCCAGCATGATTTCGTTACTGAAATCGACAAAGCAGCCGAGCAAGCGATTATTCGCACAATTCAAAAAACGTACCCAGACCACAGCTTCTTGGCTGAGGAAAGCGGTGCGCACGAAGGTGCAACCCCAGAGCATCAGTGGATTATTGATCCGCTTGACGGCACTACCAATTACCTGCGCGGTATTCCTCACTTCGCTATCTCAATTGCTTATCTTCACAAAGGCACAGTTCAGGCTGCGGTCGTTTACGATCCGTTGCGCGAAGAGTTGTTCTCTGCCAGCCGTGGCGCTGGTGCGCAATTGAATGGCAAGCGTGTTCGTGTGACCAAACAACGTGATCTTAATGGAGCGTTGCTCGCAACTGGCTTCCCGTTTAAGCGCAAAGACCTATCCGAGACTTATCAGAAGGTATTTTCAGATCTGTTTGCACAAACCGCAGACATGCGTCGCGCTGGCGCTGCCGCGCTGGACCTCGCCTATGTTGCTGCCGGTCGCATGGATGGTTTCTGGGAATTCAGCTTGCAGCCGTGGGATATCGCCGCTGGCGGTTTGATCGTGCGCGAAGCCGGTGGCTTGGTGACGGACTTTGCTGGTGGCCACGGCTTTATGCAAAGCGGGCATGTAGTTGCCGGTAACCCGAAGGTTGTGCAGGGCATCTTAAGCAAAGCGCGCCCACATTTGCCGAGCAGTATGAAGTAAACGCTATGCTCGACAATATCCGCATTGTTCTCGTAAACACCTCGCACACCGGCAATATTGGTTCGGTGGCGCGAGCGATGAAAACCATGGGCTTGTCGGAACTGACCTTGGTTGACCCTGTGCAAGCACCCGACAGCCACGCTTCGGCGTTGGCTGCCGGGGCAACCGACGTATTGCATGGCGCGACCATCGTGGACACCCTGAGCGAAGCTATTGCTGACTGCGGTATGGTCATTGGCACCAGTGCTCGCAACCGTACCCTCGATTGGCCGTTACTTGGCCCACGCGAAGCGGCAGGGCAGGCGCTTGCCGAAAGCGGCAACTACAAAGTGGCCTTGGTGTTTGGTCGTGAAAGCAGTGGACTCACCAACGAAGAGCTGCAGCAGTGCACCCATCACGTGCACATTCCTACCAATCCTGACTACAGCTCGCTGAACCTCGCGATGGCCGTGCAAACCATGGGCTACGAGATCCGCATGCAGTGGCTTGAATCTGACCAACAGCCTAGCGCCGCCGAAAGTGAGTATCCACTCACCGAAGATCTTGAGCGCTTTTACGTGCATCTGGAACGGACGTTAACCGACACCGGCTTTATTATTAAGCAGCACCCAGGTCAGGTTATGGCGAAGCTCCGACGCTTATTCACACGGGCACGGCCGGAGTCGAATGAGCTTAACATCCTACGCGGCATCCTCGCCTCCATCGACAAGAAAAACCGTTAATCGTTATTCGTTAATCGTTATTCGTAGCCCGTGGTTTCACCACGGGGGGATGCCGAATTGAACGGACATGGTCAAAACGTCAGGTTGGACCCGTGGTAGAACCACGGGCTACCCGCCGAACGCACGAATAACGACTAACGAACAACGCTTTTCGCTCTTTCGTAATACTTGACTAAAATACTCGGGAATGCGAAAATTACGGCATAACGATGGAGGAAAAAAAGCTATGCGCTTAACCTCGAAAGGGCGATATGCCGTAACCGCAATGCTCGATGTTGCGTTACATACAGAACAAGGACCCGTGCCGCTGGCAGATATTTCTGAGCGGCAGGGAATTTCACTTAGCTATCTTGAACAATTGTTCGCGCGCTTACGTAAGCAAGGGCTCGTGAGCAGTGTGCGTGGGCCTGGCGGTGGTTACCGCTTAGGTTATGCGCCGCACCAGATCTCGATTAGCGCAGTGATTCAAGCGGTGGACGAAAGCATTGATGCCACACGATGTGGTGGCAAAGCTAGCTGCCAAGGTGGCAGCCGTTGTTTAACCCACTCGCTGTGGTCGAATTTAAGCGACCGGATTGAAGATTTTCTCGCAAACATTAGCTTGGCCGAGCTGGTCAAACAACGCGATATCAATGAAGTCGCTGAACGCCAGAATGCGCAGATCGCGGAGCAAAAGAAACGCGAGCAACAAATTGCACTGAATTGTCAGTTATAAGCTGTCTGACAACGTGAGGAGTAGCACTGAATGAAATTACCTATTTATTTTGATTACGCAGCCACGACACCAGTTGACCCTCGTGTCGCAGAAAAGATGATGCAGTTCTTAACGCCAGACGGTCAGTTTGGTAACCCTGCGTCACGCTCGCACCGTTTTGGTTGGCAGGCAGAAGAGGCGGTTGATATCGCCCGTAACCAGATTGCTGATTTGGTGAACGCTGACCCGCGCGAAATTGTCTTCACCTCAGGTGCAACGGAATCTGACAACCTTGCGATTAAAGGTGCTGCGGAGTTTTACCAGAAGAAAGGTAAGCACATCATTACGGTGAAAACCGAACACAAAGCGGTACTTGATACCTGTCGTCAGCTTGAGCGCGAAGGTTTTGAAGTTACCTATCTAGACGTGAAAGAAGATGGCTTGCTCGACCTTGACGTTTTTAAGGCGGCATTGCGTGAAGACACCGTGTTGGTAAGCGTTATGCACGTCAACAACGAAATCGGCGTGATTCAAGATATCGAAACCATCGGTAACTTGTGTCGCGAGAATAAGACTATTTTCCATGTCGACGCCGCGCAAAGTGCCGGTAAAATTGACATCGATTTACAGTCTTTGCCAGTCGACTTGATGAGCTTTTCAGGCCACAAAATGTACGGCCCTAAAGGCATCGGGGCTTTGTACGTTCGCCGTCGTCCGCGGATTCGCTTGAATGCGCAAACGCATGGTGGTGGTCATGAGCGTGGTATGCGCTCAGGTACTTTGCCGACCCACCAAATCGTCGGCATGGGTGAAGCCGCGCGCATCGCTAAAGAAGAAATGGCGGCTGAGCGTGAGCGTTTTCGCGCCTTGCGTGACCGTCTTTGGAATGGCGTAAAAGACATTGAAGAAGTCTATGTGAATGGTTCGCAAGAACATGGCGTACCGCACATCTTCAATATCAGTTTTAATTTCGTCGAAGGTGAAAGCCTGATCATGGCGCTGAAAGACCTCGCGGTCTCTTCAGGTTCAGCCTGTACATCAGCAAGTCTGGAGCCTTCGTACGTATTGCGTGCCCTTGGCCGCAATGACGAATTAGCACACAGCTCAATTCGTTTCAGCTTTGGTCGCTTCACCACCGAGGAAGAAGTGGACCACGCAGTTGAACAAATCCAGAAATCAATTGGTCGCTTGCGCGACATGTCGCCCCTATGGGAAATGTACAAAGATGGCGTCGATTTAGACACCGTTGAGTGGGCGGCACACTAAGAGAGGTGAAGTGTTATGGCATACAGTGAAAAAGTAATCGACCATTATGAAAATCCGCGTAACGTAGGCGGTTTCGACAAGAACGATCCTTCGGTAGTGACCGGTATGGTCGGCGCACCAGCTTGTGGTGACGTGATGAAGTTACAATTGAAAATCAACGATGCCGGCATCATTGAAGATGCGAAGTTCAAGACTTACGGCTGTGGTTCAGCAATTGCTTCAAGCTCACTGGTAACCGAATGGGTCAAAGGTAAGTCAATTGAAGAAGCATCGCAGTTGAAGAACACGCAGATTGCGGAAGAGTTGGCGTTGCCACCAGTGAAAATTCACTGCTCAATCTTGGCCGAAGACGCGATTAAAGCCGCGTTGGAAGACTACAAGAAGAAGCACGCAGGCTAATTTACTTGCGTAGAGTTGCAGTCCTTAAGCATTAAGAATGAGGCACTAATGGCGATTACCATGACCGAAGCGGCCGCACAACGTGCGCGGTCGTTTTTGGAACAACGCGGCAAAGGCGAAGGCATCCGGTTAGGTGTGAAGACCACTGGTTGCTCAGGTCTTGCGTACGTGATGGAGTTCGTTGATGCGGTTGAAGAGACCGACACTGTCTTTGAAGAAAAAGGCGTGAAAATCATCATCGACGGCAAGAGCTTGGTTTACCTTGATGGCACCGAGCTCGACTTCGTGAAAGAAGGCCTAAACGAAGGCTTCGAATTTAACAACCCGAACGCCAAAGGCGAGTGTGGTTGCGGTGAGAGCTTTAACGTTTAAATGAATCACTTCGAGTTTTTTAACTTTCCTGTCGCTTACGAGCTCGACTTAGCCGAGTTGCAGCAGCGTTACCGCAAGCTGCAACAGGCTTTGCACCCTGACCGCCATGCTGCGGGGGGCGAGCGCGATAAACTCATGGCGGTGCAACGCACCGCGCAGCTCAATGACGCGTATCAGACACTGAAGTCGCCATTATTGCGAGCAGAGCATTTGCTCGCGCTACGCGGCGTCGACATGCAGCACGAGCAAAAGACGCTGCAAGATCCTGAGTTTTTGATGGCACAGATGGAGTGGCGTGAGCGCGTTGAAGAGCTTGATGCCGGTGACTTTGCGGGCATTGATGCGGCTTATAAAGACCTAGCTGTGCAAACCTCTGAGTTACAGGAAGAGTTAGAGCGTTTGTTGCTTGCCAATGATAACGAAGCTGCGGCAGATACCATTCGTAAACTCAAGTTCATGCACAAACTCCGCCGCGAACTCGAAGCCCTAGAAGACGACGCCTAACCCGCGGCTTGCGGCAATGGGTAGCCCGCAGTTCTACTGCGGGGAATGTCGAATTCAACGACTACGTCAGAAACTTCGGGTGTACGAATTTAACGACATCGCCGAAACGTCAGGTTAAACCCGTAGTAGAACTACGGGCTACACGAATTACGAACAGCGTAGCGGACGAACAGCGCAACGCACGAACCACGAATAACGAGGTTTTCTCAATGGCCCTTTTGCAAATTGCAGAACCCGGACAAAGTACCGCGCCACACCAACATCGCTTGGCTGCAGGCATTGACTTAGGCACCACCAATTCGTTAGTTGCCACCGTGCGTAGCGGCGAAGCCCAAGTTCTGCGGGACGAGCAAGATCGCGCAATTTTACCTTCAGTGGTTTATTACGGTGCAGATGAAGTCTGCGTCGGACACGAAGCGACCGCGAAACATAGCGATGCATCGCTCGCAACCGAAGACACCATAGTGTCAGTAAAGCGCTTCATCGGCCGCACCGTTGCTGATGTAAAGCGCAACTTCTCAAATTTACCCTATCGCATGAGTGAAACCGACAACGGCGTACCGGTGTTTCATACCGCCGCTGGTGAACGCAATGCGGTGGAAGTGTCAGCAGATATCCTTCGTTCATTGTCAGCCCGCGCCCAAGCCGCGTTAGGTGGTGAACTTACCGGCGTTGTCATCACCGTACCCGCGTACTTTGACGACGCCCAACGACAAAGCACCAAAGACGCCGCACAATTGGCGGGCTTAAACGTCTTACGTTTATTGAACGAGCCTACTGCTGCCGCAGTGGCTTATGGCCTAGATACCGGTCGCGAAGGCTTAATCGCCGTTTACGATCTCGGTGGCGGCACCTTTGATATATCGATTCTGCGCTTGCAGGGCGGGGTATTTGAAGTCTTAGCAACCGGTGGGGACAGCGCCCTCGGCGGTGACGATTTCGACCAACTTATCGTGGCCCATCTAAAGCAAGTATGGGGCCTAGACGACGCCGTACCCGCGCGTCTTGAACGCTCGTTAATCAACGCAGCCAAGCAGGCCAAAGAAGCCTTAACCGACAAGGACGAAGTTGAAGTCGAGGTAGCGGGGGAATCATCAAACACCGCAGATCTCCGGACAAAACTGACCCGCACCCAACTCAACGAACTTATCGAGCCCTTGGTACGCAAAACCCTAGTCAACTGCCGCCGCGCCTTAAAAGACGCCGAAGTTGACGCTGGCGAAGTGCTCGACGTTGTCATGGTCGGTGGTTCTACACGCGTCCCCCGTGTACGCGAAGCCGTTGGCGAGTTTTTCGGCCGCGAACCCTTAACTTCAATCGACCCAGACCAAGTGGTCGCCATCGGCGCTGCCATTCAAGCGGACATTCTTGCCGGTAACAAACCCGACTCAGATATGCTCCTACTCGACGTCATTCCATTGTCGTTGGGCTTAGAAACCATGGGCGGTCTGGTCGAAAAAGTCGTGGCGCGCAACACCACCATCCCAGTGGCTAAAGCCCAAGAATTCACCACCTTCAAAGATGGCCAAACCGCCATGATGATTCATGTGGTACAGGGTGAACGCGAACTGGTAGATGACTGCCGTTCATTGGCGCGTTTTGTTTTAACCGATATTCCACCGATGGCCGCCGGCGCAGCTCATATTCGCGTGACTTTCCAAGTCGATGCCGATGGCTTGCTGAGCGTCACCGCAATGGAAAAATCCAGTGGTGTCAGCGCGTCAATTCAGGTGAAGCCATCGTACGGCTTGAACGATGAAGACATCACCCAAATGATCACGTCATCGATGAGCAACGCCAAAGAAGACATGGCCGCGCGTATGCTGCGCGAACAGCAAGTTGAAGCTGATCGCGTGTTAGAAGCTCTGAGTAGCGCTTTAGCTGCCGACGGTGCATTATTAGAAGATACCGAACGCCAGCGCCTTGATGACGCCATGGAAGCGTTACGCGTAGCGCGCGGCGGAACATCGACCGAAGCTATTGAAAAAGCCATTGAAAAAGTCGACCAAGCCAGCGAAGATTTCGCGGCGCGTCGCATGGATGCCGGCATTCGCAAAGCGCTGTCAGGCAGCAACGTCAACGAACTATAGTAGCCCGTAGTTCTACTACGGGTCCAACTCGCAGCCGACTCGAATCATCGGCGCTTCGCGAGCAACCAGTTTTAGTGAGGATAAGCCATGCCAAAAATCGTTTTTTTACCGCATGAAGAACTGTGCCCAGAAGGCACTGCCGTCGAAGCAGCGGACGGCGAAAGCGTATTAGATGTCGCCCTGCGCAACGGCATTGGCATCGAACACGCCTGCGAAAAAGTTTGCGCCTGCACCACCTGCCACGTGTACGTGCGTGAAGGCTACGATTCACTCGCCGAAATCAACGACAACGAAGACGACATGCTCGACAAAGCCTGGGGCCTCGACCCCGATTCGCGCTTAAGTTGCCAGGCGCGTTTGAATGGCGAAGATCTGGTTGTTGAGATCCCCAAATACACCATCAACATGGTGAAAGAAAACCACTAGTAGAAATAGCTAGAGAAGAGGGAGGCTCAGCCTCCCTTTTTTATTCCAGTTTTTCGGCGAAAGTGCGTTTAAACTTCGCCAATTTGGGGCTTACGACCGCTTGGCAATAGGCGTTTTGTGGATTTCGTTCAACATAGTTGTCGTGGTAGTCCTCAGCCGGCCAAAACTTTTCGAGTGCTACAATTTCAGTGACAATGTCATCTTGCCACGTGCCATCTTTACGCATTTCTTCAATGATTTTCTCGGCTTCCGCGCGCTGTTCCTCGGTTTGATAGAAAATCGCTGAGCGATACTGCGTACCCACATCGTTACCTTGCCGATTCAATTGCGTCGGATCATGTAAGGCAAAGAAGATTTCTAATATTTCACGCACCGACAAAGCCATGGGTTCAAACGTAATTTGCACGACTTCGGCGTGGCCCGTCTGTCCAGTGCAGACTTCCTCGTAGGTAGGATCGCTCTTATCGCCGCCAGCGTAGCCAGACTCGGCCTTTAAGACGCCACGAACTTGTTTGAAAGCGCCTTCGATGCACCAAAAACAGCCACCACCTAAAGTAATTTGTTGTGTCATATACAGATCCTAATAGACGTTTAGACATCTATAACATGAAATAGGTTTGGAAAAAAGCCAAAACTTGCGGGTCACGTTGCTGTGGTAGCAGTGAATTCTTGAAACGTGTATAATCCGCGCGACTTTAAATTAGCTAGCCTTTTATGATTGGAGACAAACCATGGCTTTAGAACGTACTTTATCAATTATCAAACCTGACGCTGTTGCTAAGAACGTGATCGGCGGTATCTACAACCGTTTTGAAACTGCAGGTCTGCGTATCGTTGCTGCAAAAATGATGCACTTGAGCAAAGAGCAAGCAGAAGGTTTCTACGCTGAGCACAGCGAACGTCCTTTCTTCGGCGCTTTGGTTGAGTTCATGACTTCTGGCCCAATCGTAGTTAGCGTACTTGAAGGCGAAAACGCCGTATTGCGTCATCGCGAAATCATGGGTGCAACCAACCCAGCAGAAGCATTGGCAGGAACGCTTCGCGCTGACTATGCTGTATCTATCGACGAGAACGCAGTACACGGTTCTGACGCAGTAGAATCAGCAGCGCGTGAAATCGCATACTTCTTCGCTGACGAAGAAATCTGCGCCCGCACCCGCTAAGTTATTCTGGGTAGCCCGTAGTTTTACTACGGGGGAAACTTGAAGCCCTCCCCGCAGTAGAACTGCGGGCTACGGGGCCGACGTTTCTACTATGTTCGGTGAATTCGAAATACCCCGCAGTAGAACTGCGGGCTACTCGAACAGCGAACAGCAAATAGCAAACAACGCTTTTAGGTTTTTATGAACGCAGTAGACAAAAAAGTTAACCTTCTCGACCTCAATCGCCAAGGCATGCGCGAGTTCTTCAAAGAACTTGGCGAAAAGCCTTTCCGTGCCGATCAGGTCATGAAATGGCTGTATCACTACTGCGTCGATAACTTTGACGAGATGACTAATCTCAACAAAGTTCTGCGTGAAAAACTCAAAGCAATCGCCGAAATTCGCGCACCTGAAGTACGTATGCAACAGCAATCATCTGACGGTACCATCAAATTTGCCATGACCTTGTTTGACGGCCAAGACGTTGAAACGGTATGGATCCCAGATGGCGACCGCGCCACCTTGTGCGTCAGTTCGCAGGTCGGTTGTGCGTTAGAGTGTACCTTCTGTTCGACTGCGCAACAGGGCTTCAACCGCAACTTGCGGGTTGCTGAGATCATCGGCCAAGTCTGGCGTGTGAACAAATTGCTTGGGCCTTATGGCGAAACCGGCATTAAGGCCGTCACCAATGTTGTCATGATGGGTATGGGCGAGCCACTGCTCAACCTAAACAACGTGGTGCCAGCCATGGAGCTTATGCTGGACGACAATGCCTTTGGTTTAAGTAAGCGCCGCGTAACCCTTAGCACCTCGGGTGTGGTGCCTGCGCTGTATAAGCTCAAAGAGCAAATCGATGTGGCGTTAGCCATAAGCTTGCACGCGCCGAACGACGAACTCAGAAACCAGATTGTACCTATTAACAAGAAGTACAATATTGAACAGTTCCTTGAGGCCAGCCGCCACTACATCGATGGCTCTAAAGCCAATAAAAATATCACTATCGAATACGTGATGCTCGACCATGTGAACGACAGCATGGATCAGGCGCACGAGCTTGCCGAAACATTGAAAGGCACTTTGTGTAAGATCAATCTCATCCCATTTAACCCATTCCCTGGTAATGACCACGGTCGCTCGAGTAACTCGCGCATTGACCGTTTTGCTAAAGTTCTGATAGAAAAGGGTTATATTGTGACGGTACGGAAAACGCGCGGCGATGATATCGATGCCGCTTGCGGACAATTGGTTGGTGATGTCGTCGACCGTACCAAGCGCATCCTGAAAAAGCAGCAAGCCCAGCGTGGTGGTAGCGGAATCGACGTCAAGATTTCGTAAATAGCCGCAAAAAACATAGGCAGGCGAAGCGCATTCAGGGTAGCATAGGACATTCAGCAACGAGGACCCAGTATGCGCAATTGGCTCTATATTCTTCTTCTCGCGACACTTTGCACTGGCTGCGTCAGTCAACGTACCGTTGATGGTAAACAAAAGCCAGCGCAGGAGTTCAATGCGAAAGAAGCAGCGGCAACGCGCTTAGCTTTGGGTCTGCAATACCTCCAGTCCGGCAATTACGAACAAGCGCGCGTGAATCTTGAGCGTGCACGCGATTACACGCCTGATAATCCTTCGGTGCAAACCGGCTTAGCTTTTTACTACCAGCAAGTACAAGACCTCGAAATGGCTGAGCAGTATTACCGCAAAGCGATTCAACTGCAGCCGGATAACGGTGACACCCACAATAATCTTGGCGCGTTGCTATGTAACATGGGGCGCTATCAAGAGGCGGAACAAAGCTTTAATCGCGCCTTAAACATTTCCGACTATGTTAAGGTTGCTGCAACCTATGAAAATGCCGCGCGTTGTGCAGCGCGCGCAGGCAACGCCGAAAAATCGGATCAGTATTTTAAACGGGCAATCAACCACAGCTCACGTAATAGCACTATTCTTGAAACCTACGCTGCGGTATTGTTAGAACAAGATCGTTACCAAGAAGCCGCCGACGTCTTAAAACGCCGCGCTCAGTTACCGCAACTTTCTGCGGAATACTTATGGTTAGAAACCGAGCTTGCACGTCAACAAGGCGATCGTGCACGCCAGCGTAGCTTCGGTGATTTACTTTTGTCGCGCTTTCCTGATTCGCGTCAAGCAGACGCCTATCGCGCTCGCGCGGCCGCAACTAACTCTTAATGAAGTAACCCATGACCTCGAATAAAGATTTATTAAATGACGAGCTGCCAGAAGAAGGCGCTCAAACAACAAAGCAGGCGAGCCAAACCCCTGGTCAAATTCTTGCGCAAGCGCGTGAAGCGAAAGGCCTTTCTCAACAGCAAGTCGCCGACAGCTTACGCTTGCGCTTAACAGTCGTGCAATTGATCGAGGCGGACGACTACGACAAGCTGGCGTCGAACACCTTTGTGCGTGGCTACTTACGCTCGATGGCAAAAGCCCTTGAAGTGAGCGAAGAGAAAGTTTTCACAGCCTTTAATGAGCATGGTTATGACACCAGTCAAACCAGCAACGTCAAAATGCAAAGCTTCTCGCGCCGCAAAGTTCGTGAGCGCAACGATAGCCGCTTAAAATGGGTAAGCTACGTTGTCATCCTGATTGTATTGGCTTTGGTGCTTGTCTGGTGGTGGCAAGAAAGTAACTTTAGCCTGAATACCATTACCGGCAGCGAAGATGCGCCAACCGAACAAGAAGCAAGACAAGAGCGCACGACCATACAAAGCATTCCACAAGTCGTCCGCCCCGCCGAAGTAGCCCGCAGTTCTACTGCGGGGGAACCTTCCAGCACCGACGATGTGGATGCGGAACCCGAACCCGCGACAACGGAACCGGACACCGCGACAACGGAACCCGACATCGCGACAACGGAACCCGACATCGCGACAACGGAACTCGACATCGCGACAACGGAACCCGAAACCATCGCAGCGGAACCCGAACCAACACCCGAACCAGCCGAACAGCTGGTTTTCGCGTTCAACGAAGCTTGCTGGATTAAAGTCACCGATGCCACTGGCGAAGATATCGCCATCGGCGTAAAAGCCGCAGGTTATCGCATGCCGCTGACGGGCGAGCCACCTTTTGATATCATCTTATGCAAACCCGAAGCCGTCACGTTGACGTATAATGGTGAGAACGTAAATCTAGACGATTACGTACGTAACCGCAGCGTGACACTCACGCTGAACTAAAAGCGTGAAAGCAAAGCAAATTTAAGGCACGCGAAGTAACATCATGATGCATGAGAACCCAATAAAACGCCGTCCATCACGCCGTATCTACGTTGGCAATGTGCCCATCGGCGACGGCGCACCGATTGCCGTACAATCGATGACTAATACCGAAACCACTGACGTTGCAGCAACGGTGAAGCAAATCCAAGCGATTGCCAACGCCGGCGCTGACATCGTACGTGTTTCAGTACCCACCATGGATGCTGCTGAAGCGTTCAAGTTCATCAAGCAACAAAGCCCGGTGCCTTTAGTGGCAGACATCCACTTTGATTATCGTATCGCATTGAAAGTGGCTGAATACGGCGTTGATTGCCTGCGCATCAACCCAGGCAATATTGGTAATGAACAGCGTATACGCGCCGTAGTTGATGCAGCAAGGGACCGCAATATTCCGATTCGCATTGGCGTCAACGGCGGTTCACTAGAAAAAGACCTGCAAGAAAAATACGGCGAACCAACACCAGAAGCCTTGGTCGAATCTGCCATGCGCCACGTCGATATTCTCGACCGTCTCAATTTCCAAGACTTCAAAGTCAGCGTTAAAGCCTCGGACGTCTTTTTAGCTGTAGACTCCTATCGCCTGCTGGCCAAGCAAATTGAACAACCGTTGCACTTAGGTATTACCGAAGCGGGTGGCCTGCGTAGTGGCTCAGTTAAATCCTCCATTGGCCTAGGTATGCTGCTGGCTGAGGGCATTGGCGACACGCTCAGAATTTCCCTTGCGGCGGATCCAGTTGAAGAAGTCAAAGTCGGTTTTGATATTCTGAAATCACTCAGAATTCGCAGCCGTGGTATCAACTTTATTGCGTGCCCAAGTTGTTCGCGCCAAGAGTTCGACGTGATCGGCACCGTGAATGCACTTGAGCAACGCCTCGAAGACGTCACCACGCCAATGGATGTCTCTATTATTGGGTGCGTGGTCAATGGTCCTGGCGAAGCGCTTATCTCGCATATCGGCTTGGCCGGCGCGAAAAATAAGAGCGGATTTTACCTCAATGGCGAACGCCAAAAAGAGCGCCTCGACAACAAAGATTTGGTCGATCAACTCGAACGGCATATTCGTGCTCAGGTAAAACGCTTCGAAGCTGAACAGATTCCTGTGAAGCAAGCGTAAAGCTGCGGTATACTACCCGTCATTTTTTCAAATTGAATTCAATTTAACGAAACGGTAAGTGAACTCGTGGCAAAAACAATCCAAGCAATTCGTGGAATGAACGACCTGCTGCCGGAGCAAAGTCCGGCTTGGCAGTACGTTGAGGGCGTGCTACGTGATGTAGCAGCAGCCTACACCTACCAAGAGATCCGCATGCCGGTGCTGGAAAGCACCGACCTGTTTAAGCGCTCCATCGGTGAAGTCACAGATATTGTCGAAAAAGAAATGTACACCTTCGACGATCGCAATGGCGACAGCCTGACCTTGCGCCCTGAAGGCACCGCGAGCTGTGTGCGCGCGGGCAATGAGCATGGTTTGTTGTATAACCAAACGCAACGACTGTGGTACATGGGGCCGATGTTCCGTCATGAGCGTCCACAAAAAGGCCGTTATCGTCAGTTTCATCAGTTCGGTATTGAAGCCTTTGGTATGGCTGGCCCAGATATCGATGCTGAAGTGATTTTGCTCTCGGCGCGGTTGTGGCAGAAGTTCGGCATTGCTGACAATGTTGAGTTGCAACTTAATTCATTGGCGTCGAACGAAGCACGCGCCAAGTATCGTGATGCGTTGCGAGAGTTCTTGCGCGCTCACGAAGACCAGCTCGACGAAGACTCCAAGCGCCGCCTCGACACTAACGTGTTGCGCGTGCTCGACAGTAAGTCACCGGAAACCCAGCAGGTGCTGGAGCATGCTCCTAAGCTTTCCGATTACTGGGACGATGAATCACGTGCGCATTTCGAGGGCTTAACGCAGCGCCTTGATGCAGCGGGCGTTAAGTATGTCTTGAACGAACGTTTGGTGCGCGGCCTTGATTACTATAACCGCACCGTATTTGAATGGGTTACTACTGAACTGGGTGCCCAAGGCACAGTTTGTGCGGGTGGCCGTTACGACGGACTAGTTGAGCAGTTGGGCGGCAAAGCGACCCCCGCAGTAGGTTTCGCGATGGGTATTGAGCGCTTGGTGCTCTTGCTCGAAGCGCAAAATAAGATCCCGCCGCAGCAAGTGGTCGACGTCTACGTCATCGCTCTGAACGAAAGCGCGGAACTAAAGGCGCCGGCTGTTGCCGAAAAGCTTCGTGACCAAGTTGCGGGCGTGAAGGTGCAGCTCCACAGCGGTAGCCAAAATATGAAAAAGAAACTCGCAAAAGCGGACAAATCAGGCGCTGAATATGCCATCATCATCCGTGACAACGACTTTGAAGTAAAACACTTACGCAACCGCGATAAAGACGACTTAACGCTCGACACCATCGCCGAAATAAGCAGTGTTTTTCAAACAACAAACAGCAAATAGCAAACAACGCTTGCAGAAGGATTTCCCATGGAAACAGAAGATCAACAAGTCGAACAAATCAAAGCGTTCTGGAAAGAACACGGCAAAGGCATTGTCGCCGGTCTCGTCATCGGTTTTGCCTTGTTCTACGGCTGGCGCTATTACGACGCGCAAACGTTAGCCAAGCAAGAAGCGCAGTCAGAAAATTATGAGCAAGTTGTCGCCCAACTTGAAGCGGATGGCGCTGAAGCCTTGAGTACTGCGCAGAATTTTATGCAAGAAGCTTCGGGTAGCACCTACGGCACGCTGGCGGCCTTCGAAGTTGCCCGCAAAGCGGCAACCGCTGGTGACCTTGCTGCGGCGATTGGCGCATTGGAAAATGCGCAAGCCAATGCTGAAGGCGCACTGAAGCATGTTGCGAGCTTGCGTTTAGCGCGCTTGCAAATGGCGCAAGAGAACTATCAAGCGGCCTTAACAGCGCTCGATAGCATTGCGCAAGTTGAAGGCTTTAAAGCTAAAGCAGCGGAGTTGCGCGGTGACGTGCTAATGGCGCAAGGTGACGCAGAAGGCGCCCGCGATGCTTACGAAAGTGCCATTGCAGCGGCGGCTGAAGCAGGTGTTCCAACCGTATTGGTTGAGACCAAACTCAACAGCATTCCGGCGGCATCATGAAACAGTTTAAGTATTTGAAGCACGGCCTTGTCGTCGCAGCAGCCTTAGGTTTGAGTGGCTGCTCGCTATTCGGTGACGACGAGCTGACCTACAAAGAATTACAACCCTTCAATGCCAGCGTGCAACCTAGCGTGAAATGGGACGTAGGTGCCGGCGACGGTATTGGTGAGTTCTTCTCGCGCCTTAACCCGACTGTGGTCGGCGACACAATAGTGGTTGCTGATCGACAAGGGCTGATCATGGGCTTTAACCGCGCCGATGGCCGCAAGGTTTGGGAACGCGACTTGCAGGCACAATTTGCTGCGCAAGGTGAAGGCTGGCTAAGTGGTGCTGAGTCATTGCGTATTAGCGGCGGCCTGGTAAGTTACGGCGACGACGTTGTACTGGGCACCGAGAACGGCGATGTCATCATGGTTAATGGCACTGACGGCAGCGTCGTTTGGCACACCAACATCAATGCTGAAATCTTATCAGATCCGGCGATCGACTCGTCGTTTGTGGTGGTAACAGCCAGTAACGGTAAAGTCTATGGTCTTAATGCTGATTCAGGCGAAGAGCTGTGGAGCATGGTCACCGACGTTCCTGCGCTAAGCTTGCGTGGCACCGGTTCACCAACATTAGCTTCTGGCGGCGCCATCTTTGGCACCGCGAACGGCAAACTTACGGTGGCGGTGTTGGAAAACGGCCAGCAGGTATGGGAAGCCCGCTTAGCCATACCAAAAGGTGCAACCGAGTTACAACGTTTGGTTGATGTTGATGCAGCGCCGATCATGCGTGGCGAATTGATTTATAACATCGCCTACAATGGTCAGCTTGCTGCCGTTGAAATGCGTACTGGGCGTGTGGTCTGGCAACGTGAGTACTCATCGTTCCAAAACCTCGACATCTATGGCCAAACGATTTACGCCACCGATGCTGATGACCGCGTCTATGCCATCAATATTGAAGGCGGGATTGAGCGTTGGGTCAACGCCGACTTTGAAGGCCGTGAACTCACAGCCCCAGTTTACTTTAATGGATCGATTGTAGTCGGCGATGCGTTCGGCTATTTGCACTTTATTGATGCTACCAGCGGCGAGACCGAAGGCCGTCTGGAAGTTGGCAGCGACATTTATGTAGCGCCAGTAGTGGTCGATAATGAACTTTATGTACAAACACGCGACGGCACGTTACTCGCGGTAAGGACTAACTAAGAATGTTACCTGTTGTGGCCCTGGTTGGGCGTCCAAATGTGGGCAAATCTACCCTGTTTAACCGGCTGACCCGTACTCGGGACGCACTGGTAGCGGACTTTCCTGGTCTAACACGCGATCGTAAGTACGGCCAAGCCGACTACGATGGCTACCAATTTATCGTTATTGACACCGCCGGTGTGCATGGCGATGAAGAGGGCATCGATAAAGAAATGGCGTCGCAGTCGCTGCGCGCCATTGATGAAGCCGATGTCGTGCTGTTTATGGTCGATGCCCGTGATGGCATCACCAGCGCTGATTTAGGTATCGCCAAGCATTTACGCTCGATTGGTAAGAAAGCCTATGTGGTAGCGAATAAAATTGACGGGATCGACGCCGATGCCGCGCAAGCTGACTTTTATGAGCTCGGCTTGGGTAACGTCTATGGTATTGCGGCAGCGCATGGTCGCGGCGTAGAAAGCCTCTTGCACAAATGCTTCACCCCACTGCTCGACGACTATCCCGACATGTCCGTAGCCCGCAGTTCTACTGCGGGGGATCTTGACGACGGCGAAGAATCTGAAGAAGCCCCCGAAGATCTCGCCCACGACGAAATCGACTACGACGCACTGCCGCTTAAACTCGCCATCGTCGGTCGTCCAAACGTAGGTAAGTCAACACTCACTAACCGCATTCTCGGCGAAGAACGCGTGGTCGTCTTCGACATGCCAGGCACCACCCGCGATTCCATTTATATTCCAATGGAACGCGACGGCCGTGAATACGTACTTATCGATACCGCAGGTGTCCGTCGTCGAGGCCGAATTGACGAAACCGTCGAAAAGTTCTCGGTGATTAAAACGCTACAGGCCATTGAAGACGCCAACGTAGTGATTTGTGTGCTCGACGCCCGCGAAACAGTGTCCGATCAAGACCTTAATCTTATTGGCTTCGCTTTGAATGCCGGTCGCTCCATTGTCATTGCCGTTAACAAATGGGATGGCCTCGACAGCGACCACAAAGAAGAAATCAAACGCGAACTCGATCGCCGACTTGGCTTTGTTGATTTTGCCCGCGTGCATTTTATCTCTGCGTTGCATGGCAGTGGCGTCGGTAACCTGTTTGAGTCAGTGCTCGAAGCCTACGCCAGCGCCACACAGCGTGTTGGTACATCTAAGCTGACGCGTATTATGGAAATGGCAGCGGAAGAACATCAACCGCCGCTCGTACGTGGACGCCGCGTCAAACTCAAATATGCGCATGCCGGTGGTTATAACCCCCCGCGCGTCATCATTCACGGCAACCAAGTCAATGATCTGCCGGGTGCCTATCAGCGTTATCTGACCAACTACTTCCGCAAGTCGTTGGGCGTCATGGGTACGCCGATCAAAATCGAATTCCGCGAATCGGAAAACCCCTTCGCCGGACGCAAAAACAAGCTCACGTTATCGCAGCAGCGCAAACGTAAACGCCTGATGAAGCACATTAAAAAGAAAAAGTAGCCCGTAGTTCTACTACGGGTCACGCCCGAATTCAATTACGATGCACATACGGCTCACACGTAATTCAATTTTCATTCAGGTGCTACTCACACGTAGCCCGTAGTTCTACTACGGGTAAAGCTATAACTCACATCAAAATCACAAACAACTCACATCGACACACCAAGTTCTACTACAGCGAAGCTGGGTACACTCGAAGAGCGAATCAATTTTAATTCAAATAAAACACACGTAGAATCAATCGAAACTCATTTTAGGTTCATAGATGACTCACATTGCCGCATGGATTTAATCAATTAACCACCTGAGATACGTTAGAACTCCCCCCGCAGTAGAACTGCGGGCTACCTTTCGTGGCTGCCGAATACGTCGTTGAGCCATGTTGGGTTGATATGCGCCCATTCGGGCGGATATTTGTCGCTGGATAAATAGCGCTTCAATGTTGAATACGGCCAGTCGAGGGCATTTCCAACATAGCCGTGCTTGACCGGATTATAGCAACAATAGAGCACATAAAGTTCATACTCAGTGTCGTTACGAATGGTGTGCTCGTAATAACTGTGATGCCATAATAAACCATTTCCTCGGCGTCGACGTGCACTTGAATTTTTATGGGCGTTGCTGCGATTGTTAAAATCAGCCAATGCTTTGGTCGTCAAAGCCTTAATTTTTCGCCAACGAATTGGGATTTTGTCATCATGCACGATCCAAACGCAGTGCATGTGATCGGGTAGGACTACCCAAGCTTCAATTTCAAACGGATGCGTTTTCATGGTCTCGCGGATCCCATGCCGCAACGCCTGCATAAATGCATCGCCCTTAAAAAATGGGCGGCGGCGATAGGAAGTGACAGTGAAGAAGTAGTACCCTCCTTCGTAGTAGCGGCGAACGTTTCTCATCGATATAGCTTGCACGCCACACGACCTAATTGCACCCTTAAAAAAGTGTAGGCAATAACGTAGGTAGCCCGCAGTTCTACTGCGGGGAAGGTCGAATTGAACAGGTATGGTCGAAACGTCAGATTTGACCCGTAGTAGAACTACGGGCTACGGTTGTCTTGAACCGCAATGTTGAAGGAGTGAATTATGGAAAATGTACGGCTCGATAAATGGTTGTGGGCGGCACGTTTCTATAAAACACGGTCGTTGGCGCGACAAATGGTGCAATCTGGCAAAGTGCAGGTTGATGGTCAGCGGCCAAAGCCGGCCAAAACCATTTGCGTAGGACAATTGATAAAGCTTAAAAAAGGCTACGATGTTGTCGAAGTCGAGGTACTCGAGTTGAGTGATCAGCGTCGCGGTGCGCCTGAGGCACAGAAACTTTATCAGGAGACTGAAGCGTCGAAGGAACGCCGCGCGCACGAGGCGGAATTACGCAAGGCGAACGCCCTTTATAATCCCCACCCCGACCATAAACCCGATAAAAAAGAACGCCGTGAATTGCTGAAAATGAAACGGTAGCCGCAGTTTTACTGCGGGGGGTGTTGAATTGAACGGGCATGGTCGAAATTTCAGGCTTGACCCGTAGTAGAACTACGGGCTACGAGGTGTCGGCATGGTTGAAACGTCAGGTGTGCCCCGTGGTAGAACCACGGGCTACAAATCGTTCTCGCTGAAGCGGTATTCGGCAAGGCAGTAGTCGCAGGTCATGACGACTTCGCCATCTTCGGCGAGGATTGCGCGCAACTCGTCAGGGTGTACCGCAGCCAACGACTCAAGGGTACGTTCGCGCGAGCAGCCACAGTGAAACGACACTTGCTGCGGCGCGTACAATTCAAGCTCTTCTTGATGATACAGCCGATGCAAAACCTCTTCGCCACCTAAGGTGTAAAGCTCGTGGGCAGTCATAGATCCCGTCAAGGTTTCTAAGTGTTCAAAGGCCTGCAGGTCGTGGCCAGCAGCAGGTAACACTTGCAAGAACATACCGGCAGCGTGTTCACCATCGGCATGTAGCCACACACGCGTGTGTAGTTGCTCAGATTGCGCAAAATAACGCTCAATCACCAATGCCAAGCTATCAGCATCAGCGTCGACCACGCCCTGATAACGTTCACCATCATCAGGCGTAATGGTAATAATCATCACCGCTTTGCCAAATAGCGCACGAAAATCATTGTTATCATCGGCAATAGTATCGCGCACCCGGGCTAGACCGCGCAGATCTTGTTGGTGGCTGCCATTAACCGCAATAAAATTAATTGGGCCATCACCTTGAACTTGTAGGCTAATTTGCCCCTCAAACTTCAATGTTGCACTAAGTAATGCTGTTGCCGACATGAGTTCGCCGAGCAATCTTTGCACCGGCGCCGGGTAGTTATGCCCTTGTATCATGCGCTGATAACTGCTACTTAATTGCACAAGTTCACCACGCACATCTTGTGCTGAAAACGTATAGCGATAGAGTAAATCGGTTGGATAATTCATAGGTCGTCATCACAGTGTAATATTTTGTAGCATAATATCATAAACCCTCATTTTGATCTGTTCACATTGCAGCTAAGGGGTTAGAATGGCTTGCAACTCTTTGCTGTCACAAAATTATAACGAAATCGAAAATGCAGATTGAGAACCCACAAATTCAGCGCTTAACCACCTTCATTTTTGCACCTCGCTTTGTGCGCGCAGTGCTGTGGCTGTTGACCGCGCTGTTCGCCATACTTGCCGTGTGGATCCTAGCGAAAATGACGTGGCAAATGTTCGCGCCGGCCAGTCCACCAGCGAGTGGTCCACTGCAAGTGCAAGTTCAGCAGCAGACCAATAGCGGTAGCCGGTCAGTGAGCGCCCTAGCCAATCTTAATCTGTTCGGCACTAGTGTTGTTGCGCCAACCGATACGCGTAATGCACCGAAAACCCAACTTAATGTTCGCCTGTTAGGAGTGACCGCAAGCAACGTACCTGAGCGCTCAGCGGCAATAATTGAGAAAGATCGCCGCCAAGAAGTGTACGTGATTGGCGATAAAATCAGCGGCACGCAAGTAAGCATTGAAGAGATTTATGCCGACCGCGTGATTCTGAATAACAACGGTGCGCTTGAGACCCTAGAGCTTGAAGGTATTGGCGAGCTCAGCGAAGGCTTGAGCCTGACCTTAGAGAACCAGCGCGCACAAGCGAACGATACACCGCCAGATGAAGAACCTCTGATGAGCGACGAAGAATTACGGCGCGTGTCAGATGCACAACAAGCTTATCGCGAGCTGCGTCGTGATGGCGAAAGTGCAGCGCTGTTAGACTACATTCGTATTAGCCCGGCAATGTCTGGCGACGGCTTGCAAGGCTACCGACTGAGCCCGGGCAAATATCCGGAACTCTTCACCAATGCCGGGTTCAAAACAGGCGACATCGCCGTGGCCATCAATGGCCAAGATTTAACCGACGTCTCCAGCGCACAAGTTGCCATTGGAGAACTCCGCAACGCACGCCAAATTATTGTAACGGTGCTGCGTGACGAAGAATATCTCGACTTAGAACTAGCGGTTCCAAGCGAGTAACCAGAACAACGAGAATAATAGGACGCAACTATGCGTATTTTAACCACCGCATCGATTTTGCTCACCAGTATCAGTCTTGCCTGCGCTATGGGTGCGAGCGCAAATGCTTTTGCCCAGCAACAAGGTCAGCAAGCTAATCAAGAAGCTGCTGAATATGCGGCGAGCTTCAAAAACACAGATATCACAGAGTTCATTCAAGTCGTCGGTCGGAATCTGGGTAAAACCATGATTATCGACCCTGATGTGCGTGGCACCATCAATGTGCGCAGCTATGACGTGATGAGTGAAGAGCAATACTGGCAATTCTTCCTAAATGTGCTCGAAGTCTATGGTTTTGCCACCGTGGCGATGGAGTCTGGCGTCATTAAAGTGATGCGTGACAAAGATGCGCGTAACGGTGCGATTCCCGTGGTCGACGACAACTCACTTGGCGGCGATACCCTGGTCACCCGTGTGGTCCCTGTAAATAACGTTAGCGTGCGCGAACTTGCGCCATTATTACGCTTGCTGGCGGACAGCAGCGGTGGTGGCAACGTGGTCAGCTATGACCCCTCAAATGTGATCATGATCACCGGCCGCAGTGAAACCGTGCAACGCCTAACGGAAATCATTGAGCGCGTTGACCGTGCAGGTAACCAAGATGTCGACGTGGTGAAGCTAGAATATGCGTCAGCGTCAGAAGTGGTACGCATTGCTTCGTCATTGTATGAGAAAAACAATGAGGGCACACCGCCGCTGTTAATTCCTAAAATTGTTGCCGATGAGCGGACTAACTCGGTTGTAGTCAGCGGTGAGCCGCGGGCACGCCAGCGAGTGATTACCCTTATTAACCAACTTGACCAAGACTTGAAAACCGAAGGCAATACTCGTGTTTACTACTTGAAGTATGCCAAGGCCAAAGAGTTGGTTGACGTGCTGAAGGGCGTTAGTGAAAGTATTCAAGCTGAAATGCAAGGCGCTGCAGGCGGCAACCCGCAGCAAGCACGTATGGCAAGAAATTTCCGCAATAATAATAATAGTGGTAATGACATTAGCATCTCGGCCCACGAAGACAGTAATTCCTTGGTGATTACTGCCGAGCCGGACTTGCTCGCAAATCTAGAAAACGTCATCCGCCAGCTTGATATTCGTCGCGCACAAGTGCACGTTGAAGCGATCATTGTCGAAGTGTTCGAAGGCGACGGTGTCGACTTCGGCCTGCAATGGATTTCAGAAGACGGTGGCATGGTGCAGTACAACAACGGCCGCCAAGTGCCGATTGGACCACTCGCTGCAGCCGCCTATCAGGCCCGCGAGCGCGAAGGGCGTACCACGCAAACCGTGGTCGACGGCAACATCGTCACCACCACCGAGCCAGATGAGCCAGGTGATGTGAGTTTGTTGGCACAGTTGCTGGGTAACGTGAATGGCATGATGGTTGGCGTCGTGAAGAACGACTGGGGCGCAATTTTGCAAGCCGTTGCCACCAATACCAAATCGAACATTCTCGCTACACCAAGCATTATGACGGTCGATAACGAAGAGGCTTCCTTCTTGGTGGGCCAGTCAGTACCGACGATTACCGGCTCAACTGCGGGTGACAACAACCAAAACCCGTTCCAAACCGTCGAACGTGAAGATATTGGTATCAAGTTGAACGTTACCCCACAAATTAACGAAGGTAACGCTGTTCAGCTTGTCATTGAGCAAGAAGTGTCGAGCTTAAGTGGCGCTACCGCGGTTGATATCACTATTAATAAGCGCACCTTAAAAACAACCGTCATGGCGGACGATGGTGACACCATTGTGCTGGGCGGCTTGATTGACGAAGACGTGCAAGAAAGTGAATCTAAGATCCCAATTCTAGGCGACATTCCGTTTCTTGGCGCGCTGTTCCGCAGCACCTCTACCAGCAAGCAAAAGCGTAACCTAATGGTGTTCTTGCGCCCGACCATCGTGCGTGACTCGAGCACGGCAACGGGGATCAGTAGTCGTAAATACAACTACATGCGTGCGCAGCAATTGCAGCGTAACGACGAGGGCATTACGTTAATGCCAAACACCGACACGCCAATTTTGCCTGAATTTAAAGATAGCGAACTCGCCATTCCGCCAGAGTTACAGAAGTATCTCGACGAGCGGGAGGGAGGCAACGGCAATGACTGATGTTGCCGAACTCGCGGCACGTGTTACCCCGCGTCGACTGCCTTTTGGCTTTGCGAAGCGCTACGGGGTAGTGGTTGCCGATCACGCCGAGGCAAACGACCAAGGTGCTTTATTGACGGTGCATTGCAGAGAAGACATTGATCAGCAGGTGCTGTTAGAAGTGCGGCGTGCGGTAGGCAAACCCTTTACGCTGAGCAAGCACAGTGCGGAGGAGTTCGACGCGATTTTGACACAGGCCTATCAACGCGACTCTTCCGAGGCCAAGCAGCTGATGGAAGACATTGGCAACGAGAGCAATTTATTCTCGTTGGCTGATGAACTGCCGCAAACCGAAGACTTGCTCGAAAGCGAAGACGACGCGCCCATCATTAAGCTTATTAACGCCATGCTTTCTGAAGCGATTAAAGAAGGCGCCTCAGATATTCACATCGAAACCTTCGAAAAAGATTTGCTGGTGCGCTTCCGTATTGACGGCGTGCTGCGCGAGGTGATTCGTCCGAACCGTAAGCTAAGTTCGCTGCTGGTGAGTCGTATCAAAGTCATGGCGCAGCTCGATATTGCCGAGAAACGCGTACCGCAAGATGGCCGAATTAGTCTGCTCATTGCTGGCCGCGCAGTTGATGTGCGGGTTTCCACCATGCCGTCGAATCACGGTGAACGCGTGGTACTGCGTTTGCTGGATAAAAACAATGCTCGCTTAAATTTGCAGCAGCTTGGTATGACCGACGGCAATCGCAAAATTTTCGCTGAGCTGATTAAAAAGCCTCACGGTATTATTTTGGTTACCGGCCCAACGGGTTCGGGTAAATCCACCACCTTGTATGCCGGTTTGATGGATATTAACTCCAAAGACCGCAACATTTTGACCGTCGAAGATCCAATTGAATACGCCATTGAAGGTATTGGCCAGATGCAGGTCAATCCACGCGTCGACATGACCTTCGCGCGCGGTTTGCGGGCGATTTTGCGGCAAGACCCCGACGTGGTTATGGTCGGCGAGATCCGTGACGTTGAAACGGCGCAAATTGCGGTGCAAGCGTCGTTAACCGGTCACTTGGTGCTTTCCACCTTGCACACCAATACCGCTGCTGGCGCTATCACGCGACTGGAAGATATGGGCGTTGAACCTTTCTTGCTGAGCTCATCACTATTGGCGGTGCTATCACAGCGCTTGGTCCGTACCTTGTGCGATGATTGCAAAACGCCGCTGAGCGAGGATAGCCAAGAGTGTCGTGCAGTTGGCTGCGACAAGTGTAATTTCACGGGCTACCGTGGCCGTACCGGTATCCATGAACTCTTGGTGGTTGACGAAACCATTCGCGACATCGTCCACAACGGTCATGGCGAGCAAGCCATCGAGAAATATGTGCGCACGAACACCCCGAGTATTCGTCAGGACGGCCTTGATAAAGTGGCGCAGGGTATCACCACACGCGAAGAAGTGTTGCGTGTAACGCGCGAGGAGTAGTTATGGGAGCGTTTTCCTACCACGCGCTGGATGCCAAAGGTCGTAAAAAAACTGGCGTACTCGAAGCCGACACCGAGCGCCAAGTCCGTCAGCTCCTGCGGGATCAAGGGTTAATCCCTGTTAACGTGGGCGAAGCCGAGCAATCCGGCAGCGATGCTGCAACGCAACAGCAGGGCCTCGCTGGTTGGTGGGCGCGCCGCAAAGTGCGCAAAATCAGCTCCTCCGATTTGGCCTTAATCACGCGGCAACTCGCCACCTTAGTAGCGGCAGCGATGCCGATTGAACAAGCGTTGTTAGCCGTTGCCGAACAAACTGATAAGCCACGCCTACAGAAATTGGTAATGGCGGTGCGCTCGCGCGTCGTTGAAGGCTATTCTTTGGCGGTCGCTATGAGCGACTATCCGCATATTTTCGATAAGCTATTTACCGCAATGGTCGCCGCAGGTGAACGCTCTGGGCACCTTGATGAAGTCTTGAATCGACTGGCCGATTACACTGAGCAGCGTAATCAACTGAAAGGGCAATTGGTGCAGGCGTTGGTCTATCCTGCGGTGCTCACCTTCGTGGCTATCAGTGTGATTATTTTCTTGTTGGTTTCAGTGGTGCCGCAAATTGTTGAACAGTTTGGCGACTTAGGGCAAGAACTGCCATTTATAACTCGTGCACTGCTTGCAGTAAGTGAGTTCTTACAAACCTTTGGGCCTTTTATATTAGTGGGTCTATTGGTGGCTTTGGTGGTCTTCGGGCAGATGCTTCGTGACGACAACCGGCGCGACAAGTTTCATGCTTGGCAACTGCGAGTGCCGCTAGTAGGGCGCGTGATTAAAGGCGTCAACACCGCGCGTTTTTCACGTACGTTGAGCATCTTGACAGCCTCGGCAGTGCCCTTGCTGGAAGGGCTTCAAATTACTGCGCGAGTGCTGGGTAACCGTGCCATGCAACATGCAGTCACTGAGGCCGCTGACCGAGTGCGTGAAGGTTCGTCACTGCGAGCGGCATTGGCGCAAACTAAACTCTTTCCACCGATGATGCTGCATATGATTGCGGCGGGGGAAAAGTCAGGCGAGCTCGAGCAAATGCTCGGCCGCGCTGCGGACAACCAAGACCGCGACTTTGCGAACACCATGAATGTTGCGTTAAAAATATTTGAACCGGCGTTGATCATTGTTATGGCCGCCGTGGTCTTAGTCATTGTGATGGCAATTATTCAGCCGATCTTGCAGCTTAATCAAGCCGTCGGCTTATAAAACGGAGGAAGTATGACAAAGAACAAAGGTTTCTCACTGATCGAAGTGATGGTAGTGATCGTGATCCTAGGCCTGTTAGCCACATTGATTTTGCCGAACGTACTTGGCTCGGCAGACCAAGCGAACCGTCAGAAAGTGAAATCAGATATCATTGCGCTAGAAAATGCTTTGTCGCAGTACAAGCTTGATAATGGTGTGTTTCCAACCACCGAGCAAGGCCTTGAAGCGTTGATCAATGAGCCTACAGTAGACCCTATGCCACGTAACTATCGTCGTGGTGGCTATATTCAGCGTCTACCACTTGACCCTTATGGCTCTGAGTACATGCTCTTGAGCCCAGGCGAATACCGCGATATTGATATTTTCTCGGCAGGCGAAGACCGCCAACCAGGCACCGAAGATGACATCGGTAACTGGAACCTTGAGCAAAACTAAGGGGTTTACCCTCGTTGAAGTTATGGTCACCATTGCCATCATTGCGTTGATGGCGGTGGCGGTCACCTTTGTGGTGCCGGATCAGCAAGATGACCAACTGGATGACGCTGCTGAGGACCTTTATCAACGCCTGCGCTATGCACAGGAATATGCACTGTTGCGCCATGCCATTCTTGGCGTGCGCATTGATGAACAGGGTTACACCTTCGTGCAGTGGCGAGAACAAGAGTGGCAACCCTTGGACTTTCGCGGCTTGCGCTCGCAAGAGTGGCCGAGCAACGTGATTTACGAGCTTGAGAGCGAAACTGAAAGCCTCTTGGGCCAAGACGAAGACGCAGTGGAAGCATTTTTCGCGCCACCTGAAGATACAACGGTGACGGCGGAAGAGCGCGAAGCTCAGCAGCCACAATTGTGGATCCTTGGTAGCGGCGATATTTCCGTATTTACCCTGCGCCTTTTACCGGTGAATTCCCTCGATGGAGCCGGCTGGCTGCTACGCAGCGAAGATGGCTACACCATCACCCTGCAACGCGCGGAGGACGTGGAATGACGCCATTCGTAGCCCGCAGTTCTACTGCGGGGCAAGCTCGAATTCAACAAACATTGCCGCAGCGTCAGGCATACCCCGCAGTAGAACTGCGGGCTACCCAAGAGCCCAAGCCATTGCCGCAGCGTCAGGCATACCCCGCAGTAGAACTGCGGGCTACCAAACATGCCGGCTTCACTTTGGTTGAGGTGATGGCGGCCTTGGCGATTTTCGCTATGGCGGCATTGGCGGGTGTAGCGGCCGCGACCAACCACCTCAATGATCTCGCCTACATGGAAGAGCGCACCATGGCCCGCTACGCGGCGGCCAATGCCCTAGCGCGCATCACCCTCAGCAACGAACCGCGGGAAATGAAAGAGGGCGTCGAAACCGTCGCTGCGAAAGAATGGCACTGGCGCGCCACCTTTACCGAAACCGTTACTGCCGACGTCAGCTACGTTGAAGTTATCGTCCGCCCCAACGCCGACAGCACCGAAAAAAGCTACGTCCTTGGCCGCTACCTGAGGGCCCCGAAATGAGTAGTAGATATGTAGCCCGTGGTTCTACCACGGGACAACCCCGACGCTTCAACAATGGCCGTTCAATTCGAATGGCCCCCGTGGTAGAACCACGGGCTACCGGTTTCACTTTAGTTGAAGTGCTGGTGGCGATCGTGGTGTTCGCTATCATTGGTCTTGCCAGTGCGGCGGTGGTCAATAGCATGATGCGCACCAACGAACAAAGCGCCGAAGTGCGCGAGAAACTACAACAGCTGCAACAAGCCATGCTGCTTATTGAAGGCGACCTACGCCAAGCAGTGTCGCGCCGCACCCCCGAAGGTGATTATTACGTGCGCGCAGGCTGGTTTAATCCAGGGAACCTGCTGGCCCGCAGCGAACTGCAACCAGTTCGCTACATCGTCAACGACGACCAACAACTCATACGCCAACACTACACCTATGTCGATATGAGCCCCACTAGCGAGCCCACCGAGCGCGTGCTGCTCGAAGGTGTGACCAAATTCACAGTAGTGCCGCTCATCAAAGGCGCAGAACGCAACAGTTTCAGCAGTGCGCAAATCCAGCCGCAAGCGCAAGGTGAACCCCGTGGCCCCATGGATATTCCCGACGGAGTCGAAGTCCGCCTTGAAACGGAACAGTGGGGCACTATCGTCCGCGTATTCATTTTAAACGGAGGCGACTTCAGTGAACCCTAAAGTTCCAACGCGCCTTCCGCACCAACAACGTGGTGTTGCCCTCATCATGGTGCTACTGGTGGTAGCACTGGTCACCGTCTTGGCCGTGCAACTCAGTAAGCGACTGCAAATGAACGTCGTACGCACCATGAACTACCAAGAAAGCGAGCAAGCCTATTGGTATTGGTTAAGCGCCGAAGAAATAGCGCGCCAACTCCTGCAACTGCAAGTGGGCGACAGCGACGGCGTTATCCATCAAGGCCAAGTGTGGTACCTACAAACCGAAGAAGAGCGGGTATACCCGCTGGAAGGCGGCGGCTTAGCTAATGTCGCCATTACAGATCTGCAAAGCTGCTTCAACGTCAACGCACTCAAAGGTGAGAACTTAAGCACTGAGCAACTGGTGCGCCGCAAAGTGCAAATGCGCATGCTTCTGCAGGCCGCCATGCCTGACTTCGATGACTACAAAGCCGACGTGATCGTAGAAAGCATCGCCGATTGGCTCGACAACGACGAGCGTATGAGCAGCAGTTATGGCGCCGAGCGCTCTGATTATGAAAGCTTAGACATGCCGTATCAGGCGGCCAACGACTTTTTTGTGCACGAAAGTGAGTTACGTTTGGTGCGCGGTATCACGCAACCGGTTTATCAAGCGCTGAAGCCTTACGTGTGCGTGATCCCTAACAGCGACAAAAACGAAGTGAATCTGAATACCGTCGAGCACGGCGAACTTCTGCACGCTTTGACCCTTGGCGCATTGACCGTTGACGCTGGCAACGCCGCCCTTGAGAATCGCCCAGATGAGGGCTACGACAAGATGGAAGACGCCCGTAACAACAGTATTTTGGCGCAAGCAAGTCAGCAAAAAATCAACCCCAACTTCGGTGGCGTGCCGCGCCCGAGTGGTATTACTGCAGAATCCTTAGGCGGCATGTTTGACGACTTCGTGGTAAAAAGTAATTATTTCGAGTTAGATACCCAAGTAAGCTTCGGCGACATGGAATTACGTGGGCAAAGTAAACTCTACGTAGCAGAAAACGACAGCGTTGTTTTGCTGCGTGGTCTAGGAGAACCTTAATGGAACAGCTCTA
Source organism: Pseudidiomarina sp. (assembly GCA_048267225.1). Taxonomy (GTDB): domain Bacteria; phylum Pseudomonadota; class Gammaproteobacteria; order Enterobacterales; family Alteromonadaceae; genus Pseudidiomarina. The sequence goes on along the minus strand of JBLWXY010000003.1, from coordinate 141,105 downwards.
TATTCACCTAGCAACGCCAGTGCGTTGGCTACTCTGGCACCCCAGCCAGCAAGAAGTCATTGCCAGCGGCGAGCTCAACGACGCCAGTGAGCTTGCGCAATTGCATGACAAAGCGCAACGAAGTAGCGTTACCGTGCTGGTACCCGGGCAAGACGTCCTGCTGACCGAGGTACGCCTACCAGCGGGCTCACAGCGTTTGCTGCCGCAACTTATTCCCAATAGTTTGGAAGACGAGTTGGCAAGTGACATTGATGGCTTACATTTTGCCTGGCCGGCGAGCGCCAAACCCAGTGGCGTTGAACAGCCTATTCCGGTGACCGTGGTTAGCAAGGCACACATGCAAGAGTGGCTGAGCGCGCTGCAACAAGCCGACATTGAAGCCGATGCTATCTACCCTGATTATTTTGCCTTACCAGCGGCGGAGCAGGCCGTGCAATTGCGTCTTGGGGCAAGCTTACTGGTGCGCGAAGGGCTGTGGCAGGCCTACACCACGGACGTACCGCCACTGTTTGACATAGCCGCAACTGACTTGACCGACAATTATGAATTGCCGTTGCAGGTAGCCGCGGCAGGGGCCTTGCCAGCAACCATTAATTTGCGTCAAGGCGAGTACCGCGTGGCGCGCAAGCGTCGCAAGCAAAGTCTGAGTGTGCCGTGGAAGCCAGCAGCGATTGCGGCTGGCGTAGCGCTGGTGGCGGTGTTCGCGCAACAGTTTGTGACCTATGTGCAACTCGGGCAAGAGAATCAGCAACTGCAGGCAGCCATTGAGTCAACCTACCGTGAAGCCTTTCCAAACACTACGCGCATTGTTAATGTGCGGAGCCAGTTACGCCAGCAACTGGCGAGTATTGGCGGTAATGCCAGCGCGACGACTGACGGCACTGAAGGCCAGCCAGGTGGGTTGGCCATGTTAGCGCAGTTAGAAACTGCGTTTCGTGCGACACCAAGTGTCGAGCTGGACCGGGTACGTTACAACCAAGGTACGTTACAATTGCAAGTCAATGCCGCCGATTTCGAGGAACTGCAAAGTTTCCAAGAGGCCGCCAACAACACCGGCCTGAGCGTATCGCAGGGGCAGGTCACCAATCAAAATGGCGTGGTCAGTGGTGCCATTGAAGTCACCGCAGGCGAGGGGGTCTAAGACTATGTTGCAAGAACAGCTTCAACAACGTTGGCAGCAACTGAATAGCCGGGAACGCTCGCTGGTGAGCATTGCCGGCGTGGTGCTGCTGATATGCGTGATTTATTTTGCCCTGTGGCAGCCGCTACAAAATGGTATCGAGCAACGTGAGCTGCAACGCAGCGCACAACAAGACACCTTGAGCTGGGTGCGTGAGAATACCGGGCGTTATTTGGCGTTGAGCCAACAAGGTCAGCGGCCGAATAGCAACAAACCAACAACAGGTGCAGCGCTCGAACTCGGCGATATTCCGCGAATAGTTACCGAACAAGCGCGCGCCCAAAGCCTAGAACTGGGACGCATGAGCCCAGAGGGCGAAGCGCTCGTGGTGTCGATGAACGACGTACCTTTTACCCAAGTGCTGGCGCTGCTTGATGCCTTGCAATTGGAGAGCGGCCTTGCCATTCAGCAGCTCGATATCACCCGTGGTAATAAGCCCGGCCATGTGCACGTACGTCGCTTAAAAGTGGGTCTGGCATGAGTTGGCGCTGGTTATTCTGGCTTATTCCGATCTACCTTGCGGGCTTAGTCGTGTTTGCGCCTGCGCGTGCACTTATATGGTTTATTCCAGCGCAGAGTGGCATTGAGCTGAGCGCCGTCTCCGGTACCTTGTGGCAGGGTCAGGCGACAGTAAATGCCGCCGTAAGCCCACAGCAAAGCGTGCACTTTCAAAATGTGCAGTGGCAATTACAGCCGTGGGCGTTGTTCAGCGGTCAAGCGCAACTCGATTTCACGCTGCCAGAACCCAATACCGTGGTTGGTAGCGGTACCGCCAAATTAGGCTTTGGTGGCAGTGTGGCCCTGCAGGGTGAGTTCGGTGGCAACTTGCAAGAAGCCATCCAAGCCTATCGTTTGCCGGTGCCAGTCACCGTTGACGGCCGCTGGACGCTTAACGTGCAGGATTATCAACTCAAGGATCTCGCCAGCAGCAACTGGTGTGATCAACTGCTAGCTAACGCCCGCAGTCGAGGGACAGCGGTACGCTTTAACAACCGTTGGAGTGATCTTGGTGAGTTTGAAACTGCGCTAAATTGCTCTGCAAACAACGAAATTATTGCTAAAATGAATAACGACAACCGCTTAGGGCTAAGTTTTACCACCACGGTTGGCGGCAACCAACAGGCACCGCAGGTACGTATTCAAGGTGCGCTGCAACCGACGTTGCAAACACCGCGGGAAGTCTCAGAGATGTTGGTCTTTTTAGGTCGGCCAGACAATAGTGGGGCTTACCGATTTAACTTTACGCTTTAAGCAAGCGGAACACATTTAAGGAGTCGTAGCATGGATCAATTTATGGGCTGGGTCACTGAGAATCAGGAACTGATTGTCAGCTATGTGATCAAATTTGTCGTCGCCATTTTAATCTTGATCATCGGTAAGATGATTGCCAATAGCGTCGCTAAAGTGATGGGTCGCGGCATGACCCGCAAGGGCGTTGATGGCGCAGTGATTAGCTTCTTAAGCGCAATTATTAAAAGCGTCATTTTCATTGCCGCGATTTTGATGGCGTTGTCACAAGTCGGCGTGCAGACCACGTCGTTTATCGCCATCTTAGGTGCCGCCGGTTTAGCGATTGGTTTGTCGTTACAAGGCTCGCTGGCAAACATGGCTTCAGGCGTGCTTATTATCATGTTCCGTCCGTTCCGCGCTGGTGAATATGTCGAAGCGGGTGGCGTGTCGGGCACCGTTAACGAAGTAAATATTTTCCAAACGGTCTTGAAAACTCCCGACAATAAGGTTGTATATGTACCTAATGCGCAGATTACTGGGCAACCGATCACCAACTACAGCCGCGAAGATACGCGTCGTGTGGATTTGTTGATTGGTGTGTCTTACGACGCCGATTTGCATAAAACCAAAGAAGTGTTGGAAAGCGTATTAAAAGCCGACGATCGCTTGCTGAAAGAGCCAGCGTGGAATATTCAAGTTAACGCCTTGAACAATTCTTCAGTCGACTTTATCGTACGTCCTTGGGTCAATAGCACGGATTATTGGCCGGTGTACTGGGATTTGATGCGTGAAATCAAGATTGCGCTTGATAAAAATGACATCGGAATTCCGTACCCGCAAATGGACGTACATTTGTTTAAACAGGCTTCACAAGATTAGAACAAAGTGCTAATCTGACTGATGTCTAGGGAAGAAATTTCCTTGATTGGCCAATCAATAAGCACATAGAGGTGTATTGAAATGTTAAAGAAAACTGCAATAGCAGCAGCGGTGAGCTTAATCTTAAGCCCAATCGCAATGGCTGCGCAGTCAGGTGGAGCTCCTGCTGAGGGCAATAGCGACGGTGGTGGTTACATCACTAAAGGCACCGTTGGTGCTGCCGCTGTAGTTGCGCTTACGCTTGCTGCGACACTTGACTCAAGTGATTCTGACGCAACTCCGCCGCCAGAACCTGAACCAGAGCCGGAACCAGAACCTGAGCCAGAGCCAGAGCCAGAGCCAGAGCCTGAGCCGGAACCAGAGCCGGAACCAGAGCCGCCAGTGACGACCACGACAACGGCTCCTTCGACAACGACGACGGCACCGGTAACAACTACCACGACAACCACAACGACAAACTAATTGTGGCTTGAAGTGAATTGCTAAAAATACCGCAGGTGCGCACTGCGGTATTTTTTTAGCTACTGCCAGAACGATAAGTATAAAAAGTGAACAACTATGGCCTCTATGCTTCGCCTCGTTAGCCTTCTAGCTGTAACTGTTATATTAAGCGGCTGTAGCGCTCGCGTTCAGAATATGGTCGACACGGCTAAGTTAGCTGTCATGGGCTACCCTGATGTCGAACTGACGACCGCAGAAGTTATCGAATATCCGTACGCGGCCGCCTACCTTAAGACCGACAATTTTCCACAAGCCATTGCCGTGCTAGACCGCGTGAGCGGCGAGCAACGTTTGTATCGCACGGGCGGCGACGAAGCCGTGACAACGCGCTTCGGGCGTGTCCTCAGCAGCGCAGGTATTCCTGGCATGCCGCTCTACACCCTGAATTGGCAAGCCGATCCACTGCCTTGTCATGTGCAACAGCAACACCGTGGTACTAAACAGCTTTGCCCAAGGCAATGGCAACACACGGTTGAAGTTGGTAATTACGGCGCCAACGACATCCAGCAACTTGAGCTCGATTCTACATTCAGCATTGCTGGAACACAGTCTTATCTGCACCCGGACGGAACGCAGCTTGAGGTGACGGTGATCACAGAGCAGGGCGCCGCCAACGGTACTGACTTTAAAAATACCTTCTATGCTGCCAACGGACGTGTGGTGTATGCCCATCAATGGCTGTCGCCCGAGATCGGCTATGCGACATGGCGCGAAATGAAGCCGTACAGTGGTGACCTCCCGCCCGTAGTGGAGACCGAAGAATGAAGACGTTTATCCAACTACTTGCCGCTGCGAGCATGCTAATGGCGGCCACAATCCAGGCCGAAGAATCGAACACGCCGACCACGCAGGTGGTTATTGGCGATGCAGTGATAGGCTTTGAAAAACCGCCGCGCCTACTGAACCTCTATCAAGCGGCAGAACTCCCGCCAAGTGCCTATTGGCCGAGCAGTCGTTTGCTAAGCGCCGCGCAAACTGAAAAATTACAACAGCGCCGTGATTATGTGCTTGGCCAACTGACAGACCTGGCGCAGTCGGCGTTCATTGAAGGCGATGAAGCCCTTGAGCAAGCCGCAAGAGCCTATGCTGAACAATTACCTAAGTGGCCACTGGTTGGCGCTGAATGGATTGGGCGCACCAAGATTGATGACCGCCTCGACCAACAAAGTGGCGTGAGCTTTGTCCGCCCGAGTCTGTACAGCAGCTTCAATGACGCGGCGTCAAATTTGCAGGCAAACCCGCAACTACCAGCAGATACCTTACAGTTGTTACCGCCAAAGGATCTAGGTGAGTGGCAAGTGACCATTGTTGCCCCGGAAGGCATTCAAAAAGTCGCCTTCGAACAGCACGACACAGTGCGTGAAGTGCTGAAAAAAGCCGGTACTTTCGAACAGTACTATGACCTCGCCGACGTGACACTGATATCGCTCACTGGCTTGAGCCGCAATAGCAAGGTTGCTTACTACAACGATGCTGAAGATCTGCCGCCGGTGCATGGTATTATTTTTGTTGGCCTCGATTTAAGCGCTATGGACGACAGTTGGCAGCGCATGAACGCCCAGCTTGCAGCTCTATTAAGTTATTGGAACCCGCAATCATGAACCGACTCACAACGCCGAAACCCGCAAAAAACCTCGTCGCGGCCGCAGTGAGCCTGGGCTTGTGTGCGCTAGCCGCAACCCCAACGGCACACGCAGATCAGTACGCGAGCCAATCTGACTTTGGCGGTGTTGGCCTCATGCAAATGCCGACGGCACGGTTTGCCGATTACGGCACGCTGTCGGGGCTTTACTACGACAATGAAGAATACCGTCGACTTGCCGTCAGCTTGCAGCTTTTTCCATGGTTAGAGACCACCATTCGTTATAACGATATTCGCCCGATTACCTATAGCGGCGATCCGAATTTTAGTAATGACCAAACCGGTAAAGATAAAGGTTTTGACGTAAAGCTGCGCCTGTGGGAAGAGAGCTATTGGCTACCGCAAGTTGCGGTGGGTTGGCGCGACCTTGCCGGAACCGGTATTTTTGCGAGTGAATACCTCGTCGCGAGTAAACAGTTCGGGCCAGTCGATGTCACCATGGGCCTTGGCTGGGGCTATATGGGCCGCCAAGACAACATCAGTAACCCGTTTTGCGAAGTCTCTGATCGATTCTGCGAACGGCCTACGGGCTATAGCGGTCGCGGCGGACGCTTCGAAACCGACAAATGGTTCCGCGGTGAAACCTCGTTTTTTGGCGGCCTACAGTATCAAACACCTTTTGATCCACTGGTGTTAAAAGCCGAATACGACGGCAACGATTACAGTCGTGAACGCTATCTTGGGCAGCTTGAAGTGGATTCGTCTTGGAACTTTGGCGCTGACTATCAAGTGACCGATAACTGGACGTTAAAAATCAGCTACGAACGTGGCAATACCATGATGTTTGGTTTTTCCGGACAAATAGATTTGAATACCTTGGGGCAGGTGAAGTCCACCAGTCGCCGTGTACCGGAGCCAAACACCAGCTCACGGCTACGTCGTTACAAAGAGCCTTACACACCGGAAGAAACCAAAACCTTAGCCAGTGACATCTACGGCTATTCGGGCTTTTTTGTGACCGATATGCAGCGCGTCAGATCCGCCGAAGCGACTGAGCAGGCCGATACCCTACGCATCTATGGTCGCCAGATGTATTACCGTGACCAGACCCAAGGTATGCGTCAGCTTGCGCGCGTGGTGGATCAACGCTTACCTGAGAAATACGAAAAAATTGAAGTGATTGATAAGCACGACCAAATTCAGCTCGGAACCACGGTGATTGATCGGGACACCGCGCGCACCGCCATCCAGCGTCGTGATTTAACGACCGAGCTAGATGACGCGTTCAGCCGTAAAAATACCGACTTGAACGCCGTGAATGACCAAGACTTCTATCAGGCGATTAACGAAGTGACCTGGCCACGTTTGAGTGTGCGCCCCTTCCTGGATCAGAGTTTTGGTAACCCAGAAAACTTTTACATGTACCAGTTTGGTCTCGATGTAAATGCCTCGATGTGGCTGGCGCCGGGCACTTTTGCCCACGGTACTATTAGCGGCAATTTGATGACCAACTTTGACGATTTTAACTTCTTGGTTGATCAATACAGTTCGCCGTTGCCACGCGTTCGTACCTACGTGCGTGAATATGTGACCTTCAGCGATATTTGGTTGGATAACCTGCAACTTAGCCATGTCAATCAGCTCGCGCCTAACGTCTATACCAGCGTTTATGCCGGTTATTTAGAGCGCATGTTTGGTGGTGTGGGCACAGAACTCTTGTACCGCGAGCTCGACAGCAACTGGGCCGTAGGTGTTGATTTAAACTGGGTCAAACAACGTGACTATGAAAGCCATACCGGCTTCTTAGACTACGACACCTTTACCGGTCACATTACTGGCTATTATGAACCGTCATTTTTGCCGAACACTTTAATTAAAGCCGCCTATGGTAAGTTCCTTGCGCAAGACAACGGCTTGCAGTTAAATGTAGAACATAAGTTCCGTAGTGGCGTGATTGTCGGTGCTTATGCCGCAAAAACTAACGTTTCATCGCGGGAGTATGGCGAAGGAAGCTTTACCAAAGGTTTTTACATCAGCTTCCCAATTGATTTGTTGCAGGCCGAGCATAGTCCGAATCGTGGCTATATTAACTGGGCGCCGTTAACGCGTGATGGCGGACAAATGCTGAACCGTAACATACAACTGTTCTACGCTACGGACGAGCGTGCACCGTTTTATAAAGAAAACTAATGGAGTATGGTATGAAACGTACACAGATACGTCAGGGTTTTACGCTCATTGAGCTGTTGATTGTCATTGTGATTTTAGGCCTGCTGGCGAGTCTTGTGGCGCCAGAAATGCTCGGTAAAGTGGATGATTCAAGAATCAAAACCGCGCAAACCCAAATGAGCATGCTTGAGACCTCGCTGAACACCTATCGATTGGATATGGGCAATTATCCAGAGAGCTTGGATGAATTGCTCGCCAGCGATAAGCCGAACTGGGCCGGTCCATACTTCCCGAAAGAAGTCCCGCCAGATCCTTGGGGTAACGACTATGTGTATCGCATGCCAGGTGATGACGGCGCACCTTTTACTTTAATGTCGTATGGTGCTGATGGCAGCGAAGGCGGCGAAGAGAACGACGCCGATATCATTCATAAGTAAGAACTATAAACTAAGAACGACAACTAAATTACGGACATCATGAGCACTGTTGAGCAGCTTTTTACCGAACGCTTTCGGGTCAGTCACGATGATCTGAACAAAGCGTTGCAATTTCAAAGCCGTAATGGCGGACAACTCGAACAAATTTTAGTGCGCATGGGCGCGCTAAGCTCCGAGTTTTTGCCTGCCTATTATGCGCACGTTTATGAATTGCAACAGCTCGACGACCAAGCCTTACAAGCGCTCATGGATGACAATGACCACTGGCAGCAGCTCCACGAAAACCTACCTGAAGGCCTCGAAACCCGCTGCTTGGCGCATCACTGCGTACCCATTGGTTATGCTGGACAAGAGTTGCAAGTGGTCTGTACCAACCCCAGCCAACCCGCGCTAATGGAGTTTGTGGCGCAACAGCCGCTGGAACTGTTACTGGTTAGCGAAGATAACTTCAATCAGCTTAAAAACCGTCTACAGCAAGAAACCGAAGGCGCGAGCGACAATGCGGGCTTAACCATGCTCGAAGAAGACCGCTTGCGTGAAATGGCCTCGGAAGCACCAACGGTAAATTTGCTGAACAATTTAATGGCGAAGGCGCTGCGCCGCCGTGCATCAGACATGCACATAGAGCCTTGGAAGGGCAAAGGCCGCGTCCGTTATCGTATTGACGGCGTGCTGCATGAAGCGGATTTCATCCCCATTCACATGGTCCTGCCAGTTGTCACGCGCTTAAAACTCTTGTCGAGCATGGACATTGCCGAGAAGCGCCGCCCGCAAGATGGCAAAATCGAATTACGCATTGATGGCCTTAATGTTGACGTGCGGGTCTCAGCCTTGCCGGTGGGCGAGGGCGAAAGCGTGGTCATGCGCTTCTTGCTGCAAGATAACTTGGCATACGACGTTGGCACCTTGGGCATTGAACCCGATGTTGAAGCGTTGCTGCTTGAAGACATTCAAGCGACGTCTGGGGTGATATTGCTGACTGGCCCAACGGGCTCGGGTAAAACCACCAGCTTGTACTCATTTTTGTCGCGTCGTAACGAACCCGATGTGAAGATCATTACCATTGAAGACCCGGTCGAATATCAGCTCGACGGTATCAATCAGGTGCAAGTGCAAAGTGACATCGGTTTCACCTTTGCCCATGCACTGCGCTCGGTGGTGCGGCAAGATCCCGACATTATCATGGTCGGTGAGATCCGTGACGCTGAAACCGCTGGTATTGCCTTGCAGTCGGCGCTGACCGGACATTTGGTTTTCAGCACCTTGCACACCAACGACGCCGCAAGTGCCTATACGCGTTTGCTGGATTTGGGTGTGGAAGAGTTCTTGTTGTCTGCCGCGATTAAAGTCATTATCGGCCAACGCTTGGCGCGTAAGCTCTGTCGTCATTGTCGCGCACCCGATCCCGAGGCCGAACAAGCGTTTCGCCGCATGAAAATGGATTGGTTGGTAGAACGTTTCGACGTACAACCGGCGCTGCACAAAGCCGTGGGCTGCGACAAATGTGCACATACCGGCTACAGCGGACGGGTGGCACTCATCGAATACATGCGCTGCGATGAACAACTGACCGCCTTGCTTGGTGACCCCGAGTTCTTAACCAAAGCACGGCGCCTGAACCGTGAACGCGGCTATCGTAATTTGCTTGAAGATGGCGTGTTAAAAGCCTTGCGCGGCGAAACCACCATCGCCGAAGTTGTGCGGGTGGCAGGCTAATGGCGCTCTTTACCTACGTGGCCTACAACACCAGCGGCGTAGAACAAAAAGGCCGCATCGATGCGGTCGATATGGACACAGCTCGCGCCCGCTTAGAAAAACAACAGCTCTTAGTCGCCGATCTTAAAGAAGCCTCAGGCGGCTTAAACGCTAACGTATTTGGCGAAGCCGGGTTAAACGTTGCCGATGTGGAGTTTTTTACCGCTGAGCTGAGCTTGCTGTTAACTTCGGGACTACGTGTCGACAAAGGCCTTGAGATTCTGCTCCACAACGTCGAAAAACCTGCTTTGCGTGACCTGTTGCAAGACGTCTTGCAGGAACTTAAGCAGGGCCACAAGCTCTCCGACAGTCTGGCCAAATTCTCCGTCTTTAGTTCGCTGTACATTGGCTTGGTACAAATCGCCGAAGAAACCGGTGAGCTGGCGGCGACCTTTCAGCGCTTGGCTGACGAGCTGCATTATCAAATGGAGCTACGCGAAAAAATTAAACAGGCGTTGGTGTATCCGGGCGTGATTTTAACCGTCTGTATTGCTGCAATCGTGTTTATTTTCAATTTCGTGGTGCCCAACCTGACCACCTTGTTTCGCGATGCCGAGAACCTGCCCGGCTACACGGTTGCGCTGCTCAATGTCAGCGAATTCTTTCTTGCCTACCAATGGTGGCTGTTGATCGGCGTCATTGGCGGCGGTTTTGCACTCTGGTATTACCGCGAACATGAGACGGTAAAAAGGCTCGGGAGTTGGTGTCGTGAACGCCTACCGGTGGTCAAAGGGGCCAATATCTTGGTTGAACGCATTCGTTTTAATGCCGCGCTCAACGTGATGCTGAATTCGGGTGTTGCCATTGATCGCAGCATGAAACTGGCGGCGAAAACCTTGCGCACCGAATCGCTGCAAGCTGAGGTCGCGCGCGCTGCTGAACGCGTCAACCGCGGTGAAAGCTTGGCGGAATGTTTAAGCGAATCACGTCTTTATCCTCCGTACTTTGCCGCATTGCTGTCGATTGGCGAAGAAAGCGGTGAATTGGCGCGAGTCTTTGGCGAAATTGCGGACCGCTCGCGTCGCACCTTTTATAGCTGGGTCACACGTTTTACTAGCTTGTTAGAACCCGCCCTGATTCTCTTTATGGGGGCTGTGGTCGGCTCGATTGTCGTCATCATGATGCTCAGTATTTCGGCCGTCACAGACATGCCACTATGACGTTCAGTCGTCAGCACGCTTTTACGCTTATTGAACTTCTGGTGGTGATGGCCATCATCTCCATCGCCGCCACCTTGATTGGTCCACTTGCCCTAAACCAATACGAACGCAGCCAACAAACCGCCGAGCGTGAAGCGCTGCTGCGCCTGCTCGATCATTACACCTTTACCGCGTATAGCCATAACCAAGACTTCACTCTAATTAGCGATGGCCAGACGGTGACACTGGTCGAAGGTGACGCGACGCTGCGGGAAGGCGTTGCCGAAGGCGAGTGGGAATTCGAGTTTCTGAGCTTTCCACAGCAGCAGATTTACCTCAACAGCCATGGCTTTTGGCAACCGAACCTTATCGCTTGGCGCGAAGGTGAACGCGAGCAAAGTAACGAATTAAATATGCCCGTTATGGAAAACGGAGGCGCTGATGCGTCGCGCGACTAAAGGCTTCACGCTCATCGAAATTTTGGTGGCCATGACCATCTTGTTTGCGACTATTGTCACCGGTGTCATCGCCTTTCAAAACAATATGCAAAACTCGGTGAAGGCCGCCGAAGTCATGCATGTGCTCAGCCAAGTCGACGCCGCGCGCAGCTCTATTCGTTTTGCCTTGCAGCATGAGCAGCAAACCAGTGGCCAAGATCTGTATACCCAAGACGTTGAAATCGATTGGCAAGCGCAAGAGGTGGCGTACCTACCACCGGCGCCCTTTTTCAGTGAAGACAGTGGTGGTTTTACCCAGTACGCGCCGCGTTTTCACTTGTACGCCATCACTCTGACCATGAACTACGGCACCACCACAAGGGTGTTCAACTATGAGGAGCTGGTATGGGACGAAAACATGCGTCAAGCGGCTTCACCTTAGTCGAAACCTTAATTGCGATGGTGCTGCTGAGTCTACTGATGATCAGCGGCGCCATGGCGTATGATTATTTCAGCCAAAACTGGCAGCGCAATAAAGGCCTGGCGGACAAGACGCTTGATCGCCATCACCTCTTATCGCTGGTCCAGAAGGTGACCTGGAACACTTTCGCTAAGACCGTACCCACGGGCAACCAACGTTATGGCTTTTATTTTTTAGGCCGCGAGAATGGCTTTACCGCAGTCTCGCAAATCAGCGTGCAAAACCCTGACTTGCCGGCGGTCTATCGTATTTTTCGCGAACCCAACGGTAAGGGTAGCTTTCGCTTAGTCTATGAAGAAGCGGTATTGGGCGACACTTATTTAGCCAGTGCCGAGCAAGAATTACCCTTTAATTTCCGCCGGGTGTTGTACGACAATCTGGCCGCGCTTGAATTTAATTACTACGGCTATAAGTCGCTCGACGAGCGCAACGCGACTTTAGCCGCGGACATGGGGCGAACTTACGCGTTGGAATGGTTTGCCGAATACGACGGCTTAACGCGGGTGCTGCATCCGCAAGCGATAGAAATCAACATGAGCGGTTTTCGCTGGTTGATTGAGGTTCCCGATACCGTTGAGCAAGCTATGTCGAGGTTTACCAGTGATGTCTAAACACGTGCATAAACAGCAAGGCATGGCGCTGTTCCAAGTGCTACTGATGGTCGCCATTATTTCGGTATTGCTGATCATCATGAGCCAGCAAACGCAAAGTGCTGTTACGCGGGCCCAGCAAATGCAAGATCAAGTGGAATTGCAGCTCGCTTTGGATTCCAGTGCCGCCTATGTGGATAGCTTATTGATCAGCAATGAATGGCTTGGCGCGCGGCAAGATGAACAACACCCTCTGTATGGCATTAACTTCTATGGCTACCCAACGCAAATGCCACTGCCGGAGCGCGCAGCGTTTGCGCCTCTTAATTATAGCGTTAGCCTGAGATTACAAAACGAAGCCAGCTTATTTGATGTGAATTTCAACCCCCGTCAGTTACGACAACTTTTGGTTGGACTGGGAAAGAGCGAGGCCGAAGCCCGACAGCTAGCCGAGGAGCTTGCCGAGTGGGTGAGTAATGGCGATGGGCGAACGCTGCAGGCCGTTTCAGAATTGACGCAGCTCCCCAGTTGGAGCCCCAGCGATGTTGAACGCATACGCCCTTATGTGTCTGTCAGAGCGCCAGTCTTTAATCCTGTGTGGATGCCGAACGCGCTGCTGCCCGTATTGCTTAGCCCATGGCAAGCTGATACTATCCGAGCATTACGAGATAATAACGAAGTTTCAGCGGGTTTATTACAAGAGTTTTACCCCGACCGTGACCCTCTTGATAGCGGCATTTTCCCGGGTGAAGCACAGCGCATGTGGCTAACCGCAGAACCGGAAGGGTTGCGTTTGTATCGGGAGCTTGATTACCGGCCGCGGCACCCAAGCCCGCTGCGCTTTCACGCTCGCTACTTTGAGCAAGACTAAGTCAATAAGAACAACGATAAATGGCAGAAACAACCGCAGGTAAAGCATCAAGTCCACAGAATAAGCTAAAACAGGGCTTAGCGGCTTTGGTGTGGCGCGTGAACCGTGATCTGCAATGGTTCCAAGGCGCACAAGCTGAAGCGAAAGCAGCCCCTAAACGGCGCGTCGCTTGCTTGGTTATTGCGCGCGGTTTGTACAATGAAAGTTGGCAAAGCTACAACATCCGATCGGCCCGGGCGCTGCAAAAAATACTCAAGCAAAAATACGCAAACTCACCCAACGTACAGTTCTATCTGGGACCTTGGCAGAATAATCAACGCAAAGTACTCATTGCTGAGCTCAACAACACCGCGTTGGCGCTGAAAGAAAAAGCCTACACCTTACTCCCGGAATCTTTGGTCTTAAGTGCCGCTCTCGCGGACGGCTTATACGAGATTAACGACGGCCAGCACCAGTATTTCTTGTTTAAGCAAGCACAGCAGTGGCAGACATTGTTGCGCTCGCCATTAGTGAACTCCATTGAAAAGGCGCGCTTGGCGTTGGGCTGTAGTGCCGACCAGCCAGCGACTACACTGACCACCGCACAAATTAATGCCTTATTGCCTCGTGGCGTTAACAAGCTAGGCTTGAATTACTGGCAGCAAGGCTTGCAGCAACAGAATCGCGCTGGTACCAGTCTGCCATGGCAGAAGTTAGCAATAACGCTGGGCAGTATTGGGGCGCTGTACTTGGTCTTGAGTAGCCTTTACTTGGTGGTACAAAGTAATAGTGTGGCAAGCCAGCTTGAAGAGATCACGCCGAAAGTGGGCGCTTTGTTGGATCAGCAACAGCAGTTACAGCAGTCTCAACAAAGCCTGCAAGAAATGAGTGGTCGTTTTGTAAACGACCAACGCATTAATGCCTTTTGGCAAGTGTTCCGGATTGCCCAGCAAACCGAAACCAATAGCATTACCTACCTGCAAAGTAACGATGACACGCTGGCGATGGGCGGACAAATCGACGAAGCGTTACCGTTGTTACGGCAGCTTCATGATCTGCCCGAAGTCAAAAGCGCTGAATTTGCCTCAGCACTGCGTAACACCCGCTTAGGTCAGCAGTACCGCATTAACTTGGTACTCGAAGAGGGTGGGCAGCATGACTAAGAGCCAAAAACAATTGCTATGGATTGCCGCTATACTTGCCGCGTTGCAATTTGTAGTGAAACCGGTACTAAGCTGGCAAGCCGAGCTGATCACTGAGACACAGCTTAATCTTGATCGTTTGGCGCGCAGTGAACAACTGCTGGACCATGCCGATGAACTCGCGGCGTCTGCAGCAGCCGCCGAAACCGCACGCATACAGCTACGGGAACAATTCCCGGTGGCGATTGAAAGTTCGATGCTACAAATTCAACTGCAAGGTGAATTAGAGACCTTGTTGCGCAGCAAGCAGGTGCGCGTCGAGCAATTCAACTGGGTGACCGGGCTGGAACCGATTAACAATAGCCTGCAAGGGATCCGCGCCAAAATCATGGTGTCAGGAGGTCTGCAACAGCTTATACAAGCGCATTATGCACTGATGCAAGAGATGCCGACGGCACAACATGAAAGCATCGAGATCCGCCAAGCCAACACGCGGCGCAGCGGCTACCGTTTGAGTCTGACGGTGTTTATTCCGGTGCAACGCAGTGCGCAAGCTGGAGGGCAATCATGAAACTCTGGCAACAACAACCGATGGTCGTGAAATTGGCTGCTGGCCTCGCCGTGATCTTTTGTGCCGCTGATTTTAGTCAGCGTATTTGGTTAAGCGCCGATGCTAACGAGCGTGATGTTGCAGGTTTCGATGCCAGTGCCTACAGCGTGCCAACGCCGCAAATGTCGGAAGCGGTCCAGAACTATCTGACGGAACTTGAACAAAATACCGCATCGCAAGGCGAGGACGAAAGCTCGCAGGGCAACGCCAACCAAGCCCCCTTGATTGAAGGCGGCGTCAATTTAGGCGAAATGCGCGTGCGGGTAAGGGCCATCTACAGGTCACAAGTGACCAAACAACAAGTGGCTTTAATTGAAGCGCAACATTTAACCGAGCGTAATCTGGAACTCACCGAAGTGAATGTCGGATACGCACTGAATAACTATAAAGTAAGCAAAATTACGGCCAATAGTGTGGAATTCACCGAACAAAGTGCTAGCGAGCAGGGCACCAGCGAAAGTATTGTGATTCCAGTGTTTGACTATTAGCTCAGCAGCAGGAACAGAAGATTATGAGTCGACATTACATTCAATCCGGTATCGCAATGGTCGCAGTGTTGACCTTGCTTGGCTGCGCACAAAACCCTGATCCGATGCAGGTTAACCCTGATCGGATGAAAACCAATGGCAGCGAGATTGCCGAAGAAGCCGTAGACGATGATAGCGCGCGTCTTGAAAGTGACGGTTTTCAACGCATTGATACGCTGAACTACGAAAGCTACTTGCAGCGCAATGACCGTGACCCGGCGCAACAGTTTAGTACCAATGACAGTCATTCGTTAAGCGCCAACGAACTTCCCATGCGCAACTTTATTGAGACCGTGTTTGGGAAGGCGCTGAATACCAACTATGTGATCGCGGTGACCGAGGAACGTCAGTTACAAAGCAACGTAACCTTGAACCTGTCAAAAGAAGTCAGTTCACGCGAATTGTTTGAAGTGTCACGCCAGTTACTTATTGAAAATCAACTCGACGTCACCCTTCGCGACGATACTTTTTATATTTACCCACGTTCGCAAGAGCGCACCGACGTGGTGATTGGCTTTGGCCGACGCTACCAAGACGTGCCGGACACGGCCCAGACCATCTTGCAAGTGGTGCCTATGAAATATGGCATGCGCACCTCACTGGAGCGTACCTTACGTGACCTCAGCAGTGCGCGCGTCTCGACCGAAATGGCGCAGAACGCGTTTTTGGTGGAAGGTTCGCGGGCCGAAATTGTACGTTTTCTCGATTTAGTGCACTTACTCGATGTGCCTGCCAACCGTGGTCGCCACATTGCCATGGTGGAGTTGACCTACCTTGCGCCGGAGCAGTACATCACCCAGTTGAAAGAGCTGATGGACGGCGAGGGCATTAGCGTCGGTAAACAAGCTGGACTCGGTGTGGCCATTTTGACCGTGCCAGTGACCCAACTTGGCGCAGTCGCTATGTTTGCCTCCAACGAAGAGGTGCTCGAGCGAGCGCGCTTCTGGACAGAGCAAATTGACCAACCCAGCAAAGGCCCAGAGAAAGGCTATTACATTTATCACCCACGCTATTCACGCGCCTCAGACTTAGGTGAGTCGATTGGCAACTTGATTGGTGGCCGTGGCTTGGGCGGCAATACCTCGCGTGACACCCAGTCGGCGCAGGGGACTGCTGATCCGCGTCGCGCCAGTGGTGGCCAAACCGGACAGGCTGGCAGCTCTGGCACAGTGAGTAACGGCGACATGAACATGACCGTCGATGAGCGCTCGAACTCGTTGATTTTTTACGCCACCGGTGGTGACTACAAAGCATTGTTGCCCGTCATTCGTCGCTTGGATGTGATGCCGAAGCAAATCGTACTCGATGCCACCATTGCCGAAGTCACCTTGACCGATGAGTTCGCGCAAGGCTTCGAGTTTGCCTTCCGTAGCGGCAAGCTCAGTGGCGGTACGTTTGGCGCGCTCGGTGCGCAAGACATTGGCGGCTTCCGCTTGAACTGGGTCGACGGCTTCGACCGCTTTATTGCCAACCTGCAGCAAAGCTCGAACCTGGTGAACGTGATCTCGAATCCAACCCTAGTGGTGCGTGACGGTATTGCTGCATCGATTCAGGTAGGTAATGACATTCCTACTGTTGGCGCAACCACCTTCACCGATGACCTGCAAAGCCAGACCCAGTCGGTGGAATACCGCAAGACCGGTGTGCAGCTTAACGTGACGCCAACCATTAATGCGCAAGGTCTGGTGGTGCTGCAAATCGATCAAACGATTTCAAATACCTCACCTACGGGACCATCGGTTGCAGGCAACCCGAGTATCTTTGAGCGTTCGATCAAAACCGAAGTGATCGCGCAAAGCGGCCAGACAGTCTTGCTCGGTGGCTTGATTTCGGAGAATAAGTCGAGCGGAGACAGTAAAGTCCCACTTTTGGGCGATGTGCCGATTTTAGGAAACCTGTTCAAGTCAGAAAGCGAATCGAGTGAAAAAACCGAGTTGGTTATTTTTATAACACCACGGATCATCGAACGTACTGAGCAGTGGGAAGAAATAAGAAAAACTATCGCAGATGGCTTGACAACTATCTCGGTTAACGACTAATCTTGCAGTCAACTTTGCAAAAATGTTGAGGCTATGGAATGCTAATAACCATAATTAACAATCTCAACAGCAGAGCTTTTATGGGGACTCCGCGTTAGGAGTTTTTAAAACTTTGAGCTGTAACTCTTTGAAGGGTGTTCATGGGCGGCCTAATCAACCAAGACCCGTGACCTGCAACTTGGATAAGCGTGAAGGTTCAACAAAAATCGAAGCGACTGCGTTGCTCATCACAACAACGTCATTTTGATAACTACAGAGACAACGGCGGGATAATGCCGGACTCTCTTATTTCATGAAATTGGAGAACATCATGACAAACATGTTTAAACGTTCGCTAGTAGCTTTGGCAATCGCCGGCGCTAGCACGGGAGCGATGGCTGCAGACGTCACTCTCACAGAAACTACAAGTGCGACTGATCAGTTCATGGTTACCATGGATCAGATCTTGTCGAAAAGCGTCACTATTACTCTGAACGATGAATTCAGCGTAAATGATGAAGTCTACCTGCGTTTTGAAGGCGCAGCCTACGTATCTGGAGCGCCAAACTCTGTTGACATCGCGTTTGCAGAGCAGTTTGACGAAGTTACACCGGCATATAACAACTCTGTTGGTGGCGTTCCAGCTAGCGCTTCAACCGCTCTCGATGATGTCAACAAAGGTATCAGCCTCGATTTTAAAGGTCAGATGACTGATCCAGACGGCAACACTGTTCTAATCTATCGTATCTCTGACATCGTAGGCGACAACTCTTCTGCGACGAACGACACTACTTACGGTGTTGAAGTTGACTTCGGTCGCTTGAGCTTTGATGCGCCTACCGTAATCGCACAAGACGGCGTAATGTTTGATACATTCTCTCGCTTGAACTCTGAACTGTGGCCTACAGTTGCAGAAGGCGACGAAATGTTCAATCACGACACTGTCACTGCACCAATGATCGACGAAACGCAGTTGTTCGTAATGGGTGACCAGTTCCAAATCAACGTTCTTGAAGAATTCGACGGTACGCTGAACGTTTGGGATTTCCGTCGTTCATTCTTGTCAACTTCTTTGGCTCCTTGTCCTAGCGGTGAAGTGTTGAGCTGTGCTGCTTGGGTTGATAACGTTCAAGCACGCATTCAAAACACCCAGTCTCCTCTAGGTGGTACATGGGATTTCCGTGTTAACGTCGATCAGTCAACTGCCAATCAAGTACTCTACAAAGTACAAAGCACCAACATGTTTGGTTGGATTGAAAGTGCAGACCCAACAGTAGGTGGTGAAGTATCCATCAATTCTAACTGTGATTACGTAACACACACAGCAGATGAGCTATGGTTCAACTGTCCAAACCTGTTCACTACGCTTGACTTTGATATGGACCTCAGTGCAATGGGTAATGCTGACTCAGCACAGAATCCTAAGCAAGCGGGTGGTTTCACTATCACCGGTACAGTGTTCTGGGAAAACTACGATAACCTATACGCAGACATGGGTGGCGTTCGCTCTCCTGAAGACGGTGTATTGTTGTCAAGCCCGTACCCAGGTTCATCTGATGTAGACTCTGAAGAGATCGGTATGTGGGGCGTTAATGGTTCTATGACCACTATCCCTTATATGCCTTATGCTCCGCAATCTTCAGCAGGCGAAGCAACGTCAATTGCTCAGATCATCTACGTTACCAACACAACGCGTGACCCAGGTACAGACGATCCAATCATCTGTAATGATCCTAACGGTAACGATGATTGTAACGGCGAAGGCCCAGCTCCAGAAAACAATGACGTAAACCGTTTGATCTGGGTTGAAGGTATCGACGAAGATGGTAACACCTTTGGTCCTGTCGAGTTGCCTGTAACAGCTGATCCAGGTGTAACTGGTATCGCTGGTCACATCCGCAACGTGCTGTTGGGTCAAGGTTTGTTAACTAACGGTAACCGTGTATCACTAACGGTAACTGTTGCTGACTACCCAACTAACATTCAGGTATATTCTGCATACAATGTAAACGGTTCAGACCGTGGTTGGGTACAGAACGATTCAGTCCGTACTGATATCGACGTTTACCAAGGTAACGAAATCCTTGACTAAGGATCGACTTGCAAAACTAGTAATAGCTTGAAAAAACGTTATGATAAAACGCTCCTTCGGGAGCGTTTTTTATTGCGTGAATTGTTAGGGAATTTTCATTGAAGGTTCATCTTCATCGACGTGGTATAACAGTTTTGCACTAAGTTAAGTACGTGCGCTGAGTTTCCTTGAAACAAAGTTATAGAAAATCATAAAAGTTAACTCTTAGCCGGTTCTGTTGTGGTTAATTAGGCGATGAGAATAGCCGTAATGGTACTGAATGAATCTCGCATTCACAGCGTCTTGCTATTTCAAGTACTTTGTTTGTTGGCTATGCTGGTAGAATCTATAGCCAAGACGTTAAACTATGGCAACTTTAGCCAAGCACCTGCGCGCAATGCCTAAGCGTATATGGAATAATCAAAATTTGGCTTGATGAAGAGTTAAAGTGAGCGCGTCACCTCAGTTCAAGTTAAACCAACATAAAGCGATGACTAGGAATTTGTAAATAAATGATGAAACTAAAAAGCATAGATGCCTCGCTAATTTTGCGATGGATTGTAAAAGACATTTTCAAAATCATTGGACTAGGCGTTACTTTTTCAGTTATTGCGATAGTCTATGCACTCTCCTTACCAAACGAGTATTCAGCGTCAGTGGTCACCGCTTCAAATATGGATAAGGGCAATAAGTCAGCAGGGCTTAGTGGACTTGGTGGACTAGCATCCTTGGCTGGAGTAAATCTCGGCGGAGGAGACACTTATAGCCCTGAGGTTCTGCAAAAAATGCTCTTGTCTACCTCTATTCTTGCGAGCTTTGCCCGAACTTATGAGTTAGTTCCTGAGATTATGGCTGTCGAGAGTTATTCGTTGAAGAGCAATTCCTTTAGTTATAAAGAGAGTATTTATGACCCTAGAACCGGGGAATGGACAAGAAAAGTAATGTACCCTGCGACTCAAGAACCTTCCGACAGTGAAATCGCTCATGAGTTACGGCAAAAGTTGAACGTAACTTACGACCGTGCGACAAAATTGATTTCGGTAAGTTACAGATCATATAGTCCTGAATTTGCACCTCGCTTAGTTACGAGCTTGATCGAACATTTGAATCAACAAGTTCGAGTCAAAGAGCGGCTGAGCACGGAAAGGACCATTCAGGACATCGAAAAAATACTAGAAGAAGCAAATAGTATTGAGGTGAAGGTAGCATTACAGTCAATTCTTGAAGAGCAATACAAGAAGCTTACCCTTGCGAGAACGCGGCCAGAATATGCCTTAATGACCGTAGAGCCAGCTTTTGTACCGTTTATGAAAAGTGGTCCAAATAGGGCTGTATTATGTCTTCTGATCGTTTTCATAGGAGTAGCTGCCTCGACTTTGTTGATGTGGACAGTTCGCATTATAAAAAGCGATGACTGATGATTGTTTTACCTGAACGTAAAAGTAATCTATTAATCGAGCTCTATGGTTTAACCACTGGGCTATTGATTATAGTGACTTTATTCTTTCATACCGCGATTGCAAATGTCTTAGGCTTGCCTAACCTGTTAGATGAGGCTGCTATAGGTTTGGCACTCATCTTCCTAAGTTTTAAGGCGATATCCAATGATGTAGCTCGTCACCTGTTATTGCTATTTTTTGCGAGTTTGTTTTTTTTTACAGCTATTAGCGTAGAGTCGATGCCGCGCATCGGACTTTTAGGTGTTGTTATTCAGAATGTTATTCACCTAAAATTTATCGTGATTTTCGGCTTTTTGTGGTGTGCAGTAGGACCAAGTTCGGTTCGTCTTACTAAATTTGTTTTGCTGTCTACGATTGCTTTCCTATTTCTAAATTTCATCGTCGGAGATGTGTTTAATCACCTATTGAATGTTGTTCCCAATATAAGAGGCGGTTATTTACGACCAATTGGTATACAAGGAGACACTGCAGGGTTAGGTTTAACCTTCGCGTTCACTTGTGTTTACTTTTTGCTAAAGGATGATAATCGACCTGAAAGCGCTAAGCTTATGGTCCTTCTTGGGTTCGTTATACTAATTCTTTTATCAAGTGTTCGTAGTGGACTTATCGTTTTGCCGATTATTGCGGCGTGGTGGATGAGATCTTCTATGGGATTGGCGCTAGCACTGATGTTTGTTTTGTCGGTCGCTGTATTTTTCAGCAGTGGAAGTCCCATTTTTCAAGAGATGGTCGAGGCAACGCTCCTAAATATAGAGTATACAGTCGAGTCTCCCAAAGAGAGCGGTTACATAAGGGGGATCATGATATATTTTTCGGTGATTTTAGCTATTGATAGATTTCCATTCGGAGTTGGGGCTGGCTCTTACGGAACAGTAATGTCTGATAATAGTCCTGTTTATACTGAGCTTGGCCTTCAGAATAGTCTCTTCTTTATCAATAAAGAGGGTATTTATGATAGTAATCTAGCGAGCTTGCTGGGTGAGTTTGGAGTGATTGGCCTACTAGTGTATGCACTTGTTGTTTATCTTACTTTTACGGCTCCGTTTAGATTGTCGCAAGGCGATTACAGGTGGTCACCGAGCTTTAAATTTGGCTTTTTCTGTATTGTATTTGCATATTGTATTCCTGTTCCTTTGTTCATGAACAGTTATCCCGCCGCAATTATGGGGTTAATTGGTGTCGCGGCCTATTATTCCTCCAAGAAAGCGTCTGTGGGTCGAGTTAAACCAGTCAATAGTTAGAAGGCGTTTTAGGTAATGCAAGAGAATAAATCGAGTAAATTAGCAACTCGTGTTGCTCTTACCAGTAATTTATTTTTTCCATTTATTGGAGGGGTAGAGAACTCTCTGTTTTATCTTTCAAAAGCATTTTCCAAGGAGGGGTACCGAACGGTTATATTGACCTCGGATATATCGAAGTTTAAAGACGACGTTCTTGAAGCCGAACAAAAGATACAAGGTATAGACATCCAGCGTTATTCGTTTAGCAACAAAAAGGTATTGGTTGGGCCTCTGCTCAATATTTGGCGGTGTTTGTTGTTTTATCGCAATCAGGTTCAAGCTTATGGAAATACCCTGTACGTTTGTAGATATCATTTTAATCAAATGATGTTAAGGCTTGCGGGAGCAAAACAAACGATATACCTAGTGCCAGGGGTCATCAAATATCAAAATGATCCTAAATATAATCCTGAATCTTCTTTCAAAGATAGGCTCAAATGGTATTACCATCGAGTCATTCAAAAAATAGCATTGCGTTGTGCGGGAAATATCGTGGTCTTCAGTAACAATATGAAGGAACAAATTGAAAAGCTGGGTGTAAAAAAGAAGATCTCTATTAGTAAGCCGGGAGTGGATGTTGATCGTTTTACTCAGGTGTCGTTAAGTCAAAAACTTGATGAGCGCAAAAAACTAGGACTTACCTCCGAAAAGAATCGCACTGTGTTTTTATGTGTAGGGCGGTGTGTGGGCGTCAAAGGGTTTGAGATTGCTGTACGAACATTTGCGCAAACACCTGAAAAATTTGAGCTCTGGATTGTTGGAGACGGTGAAGACAAAGCAAAATTAGAACAGATGGCACAGACTTTAAACGTGGCAAATAGAGTAAAATTCTGGGGAGCATCAAAAGAAACTGAAGTTTTCTATCGTTGCGCAGACTACTTCATCTTGCCTTCACTTTATGAACCACTAGGGCAGACGTTATTGGAAGCTCTGGCAAGCGGTCTTCCGATAGTCTCATTCGAACCCTCCTTGAAGTATAATGTAAATACTGCAACACGAGATCTTATGAGCGATGAGCATTGCCATTTTGTACCAGAACCCTCAGCAGAATGCTTGTCAGAGACATTAAGAAACCTTCCGAGTCCTACCTCATCAGAATACTCAGAGGCAGCCATGCGGAATCGAAAATATGCTGAAGAAAGTTTTACCTGGAACAAGCTAGCGCAGGATCTTTTAGATATTTCACAAGGTAAGTTAGTGCAGCGATGAACACATTTTTAACCTTTAATGGTAAGTAAGTGCAATACCGCCGCGACATAGATGGACTGAGAGCCATTGCTGTTTTATCAGTGATGGCCTATCACTCGGGAATAACCTTGTTCTCGGGTGGTTTTGTCGGTGTTGATGTGTTTTTTGTGATTAGCGGTTACTTGATTACGACTCTGATTTATCAAGAAGCACAAAATGGCGACTTTTCATTCCTGTCGTTTTACAAACGGCGCGCAGCGCGCTTACTTCCTGCATTAGCGATAACGCTCGCGCTCGTCGCGGTTGTTGGTTTCTTTCTTTACGATGCGCAGTCCTACGATAAAGTGGGTAAGGATATCTTTTTCTCAGCGCTTGGCGTGGTAAACATCTATTTTGCGCAAGGCACTGACTATTTTGTCTCGGCTGAGTTTCAACAGCCGCTGATCCATCTTTGGTCACTAGGTGTTGAAGAGCAGTTCTATCTTCTTTGGCCGCTACTCCTACTAGCCCTCGCTAAAGGACCGAAAAGACTGTTATTCCCGGCCACACTGCTACTATTTGCGGTGTCGCTGGGATGGTCCGAATGGGCGGCGCAGGAGCGCACCAAAGGCGCTTACTTTTTACCGCAATACCGCGCCTTCGAATTATTACTTGGAGCTGTCTGTGCCTTCCTTATGCAGCGTAAGGGTCAAGAGACAACCTCTGGAGTACTCGAAAACTGTCTTGGCGTTATGGGTGTGGTTCTGATTGTGGCGCCGATGATGTTGCTCGACGGCGCTTCGAGTTTTCCTGGTTTAAATGCCCTATGGCCTTGTCTCGGCACCGCGCTGTTGATTTTGTGCCCAGGTAAGAATTTTATCGCTAAGGCGCTTTCAATACAGCCGCTGGTGCTTATCGGCTTGATTTCATACCCGCTTTATTTGTATCACCAACCGCTTATTACCTTCATCGAAATTCTAGCGCTGCCGCTCACCGGTAGCCTGTTGTTTGTTGTTTTAGTATGTATAGCTGGCTCCGCGTCGTGGTTAACTTACACCTATGTCGAAAAGCCAGTGCGGAGACTCGCGCATAAAAGTAGCTCGACACAACAGCGAGTAACGCTAGGATTGTTAGTGGCTTCCCTTCCTCTTTTTGCGGTTGTTGGGCTAATCTTAGGGCGCACGGATGGTCTTCCGCAGCGTTTTAGCTACCTGAACCCCTATGCCAATGTGATTGTGGAAGCGCATGAGCCGACCTTTGAAAGTGTTTATACGCCGGGCTTTCAAATCGGTGAGGGCGCTCACTCCGGTTTACTTGTGGTCGGTGATTCGCTCGCGCAACAATATGCAAAGCCGATGCAAAAGGTGCTTGGGCTCAGCCCCAACGATGTCGATACAGTTACGCGGGGCGCGTGCGTTTTCCTTAAAGGCGTCGATTTTCGCGAACAAATGGCCGCCGACGAATCCTGTGATGCTTTACGTGAAAAGCTTTATCGTTCCGAGAAGCGCTACGATGTCGTAGTGATCAGTCAAGCTTGGCATTTTTATAAAGCCAGTGTGAACAATTTTGTTCCCGATACTACCGAGTATGGTCAGTGGCAGGACATGGTTAAAGCGACGGTCGAGCATTTTAAGCAACGAGCGAAAGTCGTTATTGTGGTGGGCGCTCATCCCATGGTCGTTGGAACCGGCGCGATTCAGGCGTCAATATTTATGACGCCTGAGCGCTATCAAGAACGCTTGCAGCGGTTGCAGATCGAAAACTTGGCTGCCGCTCAACAAGGCGCGGATGTCTTCACGAGCTGGTTTGCCAATGATGGACAAGTGCTCGTGATCAACCCTATAAGTATCTTTTGTGCGACGGAATGTGTGTTACATAATCAGAAATGGTCGTATTTTGCCGATCATATGCATTACACACAAAAAGCTTCAGCGTTTCTAGAGCAGCAACTTAGCAAATACCTTGCATCACAAAAGAGCATAAGGCCATGAGTATTTCGGTTGTCATTCCCTGTTATCGTTGCACGGCGACGATTTCGCGCGCAATTGCTTCGGTGGCGGCGCAAACACTGCGACCACAAGAGGTCATTCTGGTTGACGATGCAAGCCATGATGGAACGCTTGCGGAGCTTCATCGATTGCAGCAACACTATGGCACGGATTGGATCACGGTTCTCGCGCAGACCGAGAACCAAGGCCCGGGAGTAGCGCGTAACAAGGGCTGGAATGCAGCGACATCCGAGTTTATTGCATTCTTGGACGCCGATGATAGTTGGCACCCAGAGAAACTGGCGCTGCAACGTGCGCAGTTTGAGCATTATCCGCATTTCGCCGGGCTGGGGCATCGGGTTTCGGTCGTGGACACCGGGCAACAAGCTAAGCACGACAAGACAACGAGTGAACAGCTCAAAGTCAGTCAGGTTAGCTTCGCACAATTGCTGCGCTCAAATGTTTTTGTAACCTCAAGCATGATGTTGCGTCGTGAGATTACGGAGCGTTTTGCCGAAGATAAATATTATTCGGAAGACTATTTGCTGTGGCTCACGCTAGTTGCGCAAGGGGTTAACTTAGGCACGAGTAATGCGCAACTCACCTATCAGTATAAGTTGGCGTTTGGTGCTGGCGGCCTAACGGGGAATGTTCTCAATATGCACCGCGGTGAGCGTGATAATTTCACACGCTTGTATCGACAAGGCTATTTAAGCTTGATGAGTTACTTTACATCGCGGGTGCGATTGGCGTTTAAGTTATGCAAGCGCGGCGTATTACTAGGCGTTCGTAAACTGCGTTTTAAAGCTTAGGAAGCGAAGCTCTTAGGCGCTTTTTGTCAGCAGTAAATTGGCGCACACAGCAAACCTTTTCAGGTGCTTGAATAAGCTGAGACAAGTCTTCTGACGTGCTAATCTTTAATGGTGCAGAGGCTAGGTGGGTTGTGCTGAAGTAGTCATTAAACTTAAATTCACCGATCCCCGGATAGTCGCTAAACTGCACCCATGCGTTAGGAGTAGCGTAAGTATCTGCCAATATCACGCCATGCAGTGAACTCGACAAGATAAAGTCGCAAGCAGCTAGGGCATCAATAAAAACTTCCGGCGCCTGTTGTACATCAATGACATTAACATCGTCGTGATTAGCCATCTTACTGATGATATCTGCTCCCTTATCGGCATAGTGTGGAACTATGCCAACCCGATAACGCTTTGTCGCCGGGCGTGGCGTATAAACTTCATTCATCAAAACTGCGGGATCGCCGAGGGCGATAGTGTCAACATTCGCGCCATTCTTGGCTAAAAGGTCACGGGTAAGTTTGCCTCGCACTGCGAAGAAGCTCATTTTTTCAAGTTGAGTCCGTGACGGAACGCGTACAGTATCAAGTAAGCCGCTTCCCCATACCTGACTTTGCGGAGTACTCATGTGCAAAATACTACCAATACCTAATATATGCGGCTGTGCACCACGTAGCACGCGATAGGTTTTACGCTGCGTTAAGTGCTCAATGAGGTAGGGGTTGAGGGCATCCCCGACATTTTGAATGCGGTTGTAGTAAAGCAGCGGAACTTTATTTTTTGCCAATAGACTTTGTATGGGCTCGCCGTGCTCGACCAAACGCTGCTTTAATCTTCCCAAAAAACGTGGTTTGCGGCCGAAATCACGACGGAAAAAGCGCAAAAGCTCGGGAAGTATCGTATCTGCGGGGTAATTTGTGGCGACATATTTACGAGCTTCAAGAGAAAAGCGTTTATGTTCGCTAAGCGCTGCAGTCACAGCATGAGCCAAGCCCTTAGGGTCACAGTCATCTACCAGTAGACCAGCGCGTCCGTGAGGGACGACATCGGAGGTAGGACCCGTACGTAATGCGACCACGGGCAAACCAGCAGACATGGCCTCTAGAAAGCCCATACCAAAAGCATCAAACTGCGACGGGAGTACGAATAGATTTTGCTGTTTCAAAAGCTCTATTTTTTGATCGTAGTTCACCCATCCAGTAAAGACGACGCGATCTGTCAGGTCGAGTTCAGCCGTACGTTTTTTAAGGTGTTTGAGTAACGGGCCATCACCGGCAACGGTCAATTTGTGGTGTGCAGGTAAGTGCGCGAGAGCTTCTATGACCGTTCCGACATTCTTGCCCTCGACCAAGCGAGTCATCGCTAAAAGCTTAATCTCTTCGGCTTGCGGTGCTTGATAGCTTTCGTTCAGCGCAAGACGTTCAAAGCTCTTGTCTAACGGGTTTGGCACAATATGAATACGCTCAGGGGCAAACTGTAAGCGCTCGACCAGCAAACGCCGCCACCATTCAGACAAAACGCAAATACCATCAGCGATCGCATAAAGCCGACGTAATAACAAACGTCCCGAGACAGTCTCGGTATAGTTCGAAGTGACCGTTGAATGAAACTGAATAAAAACCTTGGCGCCTTGGCGTTTTGCCAAGTAGGCCAGTAAATATTTGCGCACCATAGATACCCAACGTGCGCAATGAATCCAGACCACGTCACCGGGTTTAACATCATTTCGAATGCGTTGCGCAGCAGTGCGAAAACTGGCGAGCTTAGGTTTGTTTTCGTTGTGAGATTCAATGATGTTTACGCCGGCGTCACGCAGGGTATCGGACTCACAGAAGCCGATGAGAGCGGTACTGATGCCGCCCTTACCAGATTTCACTGCAGTGGCAATGATGTGGATCATCCGTCAATTAAGCCTTTAGTGTCGACCCAGATTTTGCCGTCAAGTTGGGCGCGGGTGATAGCTTTGAAAGGTTCATGATCGACCAGCAACACAATAATGTCAGCTTGTTCCAGTGCATCATTTAGGCCGACCAACTCGGCGTGACTGAATTGTGTTGGTAATTCTGAAATATTCGGTTCGACCACCAGCGTTTGCCCGCTGTGCTCAGCCGCGATCTTCTGTGCAATAGTTAAGGCAGGGCTCTCGCGCAGATCGTCAATGTTGGCTTTAAACGCCAAGCCCAAGCAGGCTATCACCTGTTGCTGAGCTGGTTTGGCGAGGCATGCGACTTGCTGCTGTACTTTTTCAAGCACCCATTGTGGTTTGTAATCGTTGACTTCGCGTGCGGTACGAATCAATCGTGCTTGCTCAGGCGCTGAACTAACGATAAACCAGGGATCAACAGCGATGCAATGGCCACCAACACCGGGACCAGGCTGCAGAATTTCCACCCGCGGATGATGATTGGCTAAGCGGATCAGTTCCCACACATTAATGTCGAGCTTGTCACAAATCAGCGAGAGCTCATTAGCAAAGGCAATGTTGACGTCGCGGAAGCTGTTTTCGGTCAGCTTCGCCATTTCGGCCGTGCGGGCGTTGGTCAGTAGGCAGTCGCCCTTTAAAAATACGCGGTACAGGTCAGCGGCCATCTCGCTCGCGCGCTCAGATAAGCCGCCAATCACACGGTCGTTTTGCACCAACTCTTCCATAACTTTTCCCGGCAGTACGCGTTCAGGGCAGTAAGCTAACTGCACATCGGCGTCGTTGCCGTGGGTGGCGGGGAAGGTCAGGTCAGGGCGAGCGTCTTGCAGCCAAGCCTCGAGTTGCTCGGTAGTGCCAACCGGTGAGGTGGACTCTAAAATAATTAAGTTACCCTTGCGTAATACCGGTGCTAAGTTGCGTGCGGCCGCTTCGATATACGACAAATCACCGGTTTTATCGGCTTTAAACGGTGTCGGTACCGCCATCACAAAGGCATCGGCAGGCTCAGGCGTAGTTGTTGCACGAAGTAAGCCACTTTTCACCGCACTGGCGACGACATCCCGTAGGCCAGGCTCAACAATATGTATGTCACCTTGGTTAATGGTATCGACCGCCTGCTGATTTACATCGACACCAATCACGTGCATACCCTGTTTGGCAAAAATCGCCGAGGTTGGCAGGCCAATGTAGCCAAGGCCAATAACAGAAACAGTTTGGGCTTGCGTCATGACTTACAGTTCCTTCTTTAATACATCGATAATACGTTGGCAGGCTTGGCCATCACCATAAGGATTATGCGCCCGACTCATGCGCTGATAAAGCTCAGCATCATCGAGCAGCGCATTGACCGTGTTCACGATTTTCGTGGTGTCGGTGCCCACCAAACGCACCGTGCCGGCCTCGACCGCTTCGGGGCGCTCGGTGGTATCGCGCATCACCAGTACAGGCTTGCCGAGCGACGGTGCTTCTTCTTGAATACCGCCGCTGTCGGTGAGGATCACGGTGGCGCGATTCATTAAGTAAACAAAGGGTTCATAGTCTTGCGGCGCAATCAAATGCACGTTGGCAAAATTGCTCAATAAGCGTTTGACCGGCTCTTGCACGTTTGGATTCAAGTGCACGGGATAAACAATCTGCAAGTCAGGGCGTTGCTTAGCCAACTGTGCCAGTGCTTGGCAGATGCGTTCAAAGCCTTGGCCAAAACTCTCACGGCGATGACCGGTCACCAATAGCAATGGATTATCAAGGGCAATGGTTTTGAACTGCTCGGTGTATTGCGCTTGTTTATTGGCGTCGTTTTGCAGTTGTTCGCTGACGTGGAGCAAGGCGTCAATGACGGTGTTGCCAGTCACGGTGATCTGCGAGCTCGGTACATTCTCACTTAATAAGTTGGCTTTGGCTTGCGACGTTGGCGCAAAATGCCAGCGTGTAATACCTGCGACTAAGCGGCGATTGCCTTCTTCTGGCCACGGCGAATAAATATTGCCGGTGCGCAATCCCGCCTCAATGTGAGCGACTGGAATTTGCTTAAAGTAAGCGGCAAGGCCAGCTGCGAGGGTCGTTAAGGTGTCGCCATGCACGCAGATAACGTCGGGTTGAAACTCGCTTAATACCGGTTCTAGCCCGGTCAACACGCGCGCCGCCAGTTCGTGAAGCGTTTGGTTGGGGCGCATCAAGTTCAGGTCGTAGTCAGGTTCTAAGGCAAAGAGTTCAAGCACTTGGTCGAGCATTTCGCGGTGCTGCGCAGTCACGCACAAACGCACGTCCCAACCTTCGGCGCTGAGAAGCTTCATGCGTTGCACTAACGGTGCCATTTTTATCGCTTCGGGGCGTGTGCCGAACACGAACAGAACTTTTTTGCTCATAGTGGGATTGTCTTTATTCTTAGAGTTTGTGCGTTAAGTGTAAGCGCAAATAGCTTAACAGTGCCAACTGACGACCGATACGACTCGGCTGTGAGCAGAGGCGGTAGAACCATTCCAAGTGCAAATCGCAAAACAGCTTTGGCGCGCGTTTACCAAAGCCAGTGAACACATCGTAAGTGCCCCCCACGCCCAGATAAAAGGCGTCAGGATAGATCTGCCGCAGACGCTGGATCAGCCGCTCTTGTTTCGGTGAGCCCATAGCCACGCTGACGATTTTGGGCTGATGCTTGGTCAGAGCGTCGTGTAATTCACTTTCGTTGTCGAAATAGCCATCAATAGCCGCAGCAACATTGACGCCCATAGCGCGCAGCTTGGCCGCGCAGGCTTGGTTGACGTCAGGCTTGGCACCGATGATCACCACCGGAAGTTCTTGGGCGCTAGCTTGGCGCATCAGCGCTTCCCAAAGTTCGCATCCTGGAATGCGAGTGTTTTCTAGGCCTTTTTTGCGCATGGTGCGGACCACACCCGTGCCATCGGCAAAGCGCAAGGTCGCGTTATTGATTAGATCACGTAGCTCGCGGTCGGCGCGAGCCAACATGACTTTTTCGGGATTAATGGCAATACCGAAGCCAGGTACTACGTTACCGTCGGGCTTAATGATGTGGCGAACCGCTTCATCCATTGAAGCGAAGGGTGTCACTTGCAGACCGCCCACGGTAACCTGTTCAACAGATGTTACGCGCATGTGAAATAGGTTCTCTAAATAAAGTGCAGGCATTCTAGCGAGGCTTACATAAAACTGCAATGCAGCTCGGCTATCTTGCATTGGTTTTTACAGTGCCATTAATGACAATGGTAGGCTGACTCGTTAAACTAACGCGCTAGCTCGAATAACGATTAACGAAGAACGAATCACGAACAAAAGGATTTCCATGAACATCGTCGTTGTTGGCACCGGCTACGTCGGTCTGTCGAATGCAGTACTGCTTGCGCAGCACCACCAGGTTACCGCGGTAGATATCGATGCCGAGAAAGTTGCGTTAATCGAGCAAGGGCAGAGCCCCATTCAAGACGCCGACATTCAAGATTTCCTGCAAAATCGTTCACTACAGCTTAACGCAACCACAGACGCCAACGCGGCTTTCGCAAGCGCCGACTGGGTGCTGGTGGCAACGCCAACCGACTATGACCCGGAAACCAATTATTTTAATACCAGCTCGGTCGATCAAGTGATTGAGCAAGTGGTGAGCAGCAATAACAAATGTCACATTGTTATTCGCTCCACCATCCCTGTAGGGTATGTCGCGAAAAAACGGCTGGAGCTTGGGACTGAACAAGTGCTGTTTGCGCCTGAGTTTTTGCGCGAAGGCAAAGCGCTGCACGATAATTTGCATCCGTCGCGCATCATTGTTGGTGAGCAATCTGCACGGGCGCAAGTCTTTGCACAACTTTTACAACAAGGTGCACTGAAGCAAGACGTACCGGTGCAGTACACTGAACCGACTGAAGCAGAGGCCATCAAATTGTTTGCCAATACTTATTTGGCCATGCGCGTAGCATTCTTTAACGAGCTTGATACTTATGCTGCGCATCATGAACTCGACACGCGACAGATTATTGACGGCGTGTGCCTTGACCCCCGTATTGGTGGGCATTACAACAATCCAAGCTTTGGCTATGGTGGCTACTGCTTACCGAAAGATACGCGGCAACTGTTGGCGAATTATGACAATGTGCCGCAGGTGATTATCGGCGCCATTGTGGATGCCAACCGAACGCGCAAGGATTTTATCGCAGATGCAATAGTTGCGAGGCAGCCTAAAATTGTCGGTGTGTATCGTTTGGTGATGAAAGCGGGCTCGGATAATTTCCGCTCCAGTGCGATTCAAGGCATTATGAAACGCCTGCAGGCCAAGGGGATCGAAATCGTGGTTTATGAACCGACATTGAGCGAAGAAAGCTTCTTCAATTGTCGTGTTGAAAAAAAATTACAAGAATTTAAAGCGAAATCAGATATAATTATCAGTAACCGTATGGCCGAAGAATTAAGTGATGTCGCCGACAAGGTGTATACGCGCGACATTTATAACAGCGATTAGGGACAAACGAATAGATGAATATTTGGATGGTGTTAATAACCGCCGTGGCACTCTCGAGCGTGTTATGTAACGTCCTTATCCCCATGGCTTGGCGCACCGCGCTTGTCGATATGCCATGTGAGCGCAAGCAACACGGCAGCCCAGTACCACTGGTCGGCGGTTTAGCCGTTTACGGCACCATGCTGATCATGATGGTGGCGCTGTTGCCGTTAGAAGTCGATATTCGTTTATTCCTTGTTTCCGCTAGCTTCATGGTGCTGATTGGCGCTCTTGATGACCGCTACGACATTGACGCCGGTGTGCGTTTTATCGCCCAAATGCTCGCCGCCGCTGTGGTGGTGTTCGGTGCCGATGTGCAAATCACTCAGCTCGGGAACTTGTTTGGTAGCGGTGTGATTGAGCTTGGCGCCTTTTCAATGCCGTTCACCTTGCTCTGTATTGTCGCCGCAATGAACGCTTACAACATGATCGACGGTATTGACGGCTTGCTTGGCGCCATGGCGATGGTGGCCTTTGCTGGCGTGGGGCTGCTGGCTTATCTGAACGGACAGCAATTACCGCTGCTGGTGGCGGCAATTTTGTTTGGTGCGATGATTCCCTATTTAGTCCGCAATATCGGCTTCAAATTCCGTCCTGTACGCAAGATATTTATGGGTGACTCTGGCTCAATGTTGGTGGGCTTTGTAGTGGTGTGGATGTTAGTCATGCTCACTCACCCAGAACGCATTCTAGAAACTTGGTTTGCCAACAATCCCGACGTTGACGCCGTACGTCCAGTTGCCGTGCTATGGTTGATTGCGGTGCCGCTCATGGACATGTTCGCTATTCTTTCGCGCCGCGTGATGAAAGGCCAATCGCCGTTCAAGCCTGATCGTGAACATTTACATCACATCTTTATGCGCGCGGGCTTCTCTGCTCGCCAAGCTCTTGCTATTATCAGTGCTATTGCGGTGGCGCAGTTGGCAATTGGCTTAACGCTGGAATGGATGCAAGTCCCTGAATGGATGGTTTTGAGTAGTTTTATGGCCATCTTTGCTCTGTACCTCGTCCTGCTTAAGAACATTTGGAAAATTGTTTCTTGGGTACGCCAACAACGCGACATCGAGCCATCTAACTAAAATTATAAATAGGGGAAATTAGCGTGAAAGCATGGTTGCACCAAACGCTAACGGCAGCCGCGCTGGCGTTCGTCCTTCTGACTCCGGCGCACTCTGCCAGTGCACAAGACCTTTCGAGTCTTACGCCGCAGCAAATTCAACAAATTAAAAAGTTACCGCGAGCCCAGCAAGAAGCCATTGCACGCCAGTTTGGGGTGGAATTGAGCGCACTTGAGAATGCCATGAAGGGGAATCAGGCAGCGACGCCAACCGATGCTAAGCCGAACGAACGCAGCAACGAAAATGGCGACAGAACAGCTTCTGACAACCGCCCCTTGAATGAACTCAGCCCCGGTGAATTGGCCGAACGTTTGGCTGAAAATGACAATGAACTCGAGCCGTTCGGCTACAATCTTTTCCAAGGCGAACCCAGTACTTTTGCTCCTATGGCCAATGCGCCGGTGCCGTCCAACTACGTACTTGGCGTAGGCGACACGCTACGCATCCAGCTCTACGGTAAAGAAACCCGCAGTATTGACGCCGCTATCGACAACGAAGGGAAGATCGTTATCGAAAACCTGGGGCCTTTGAGTGTTGCCGGGTTACGCTACAACGAAGCCAAGGAACTGATCCGCGGAACCGTGCGGGATCGCATGATTGGCATGGAAGCAGCCGTCAGCATGGGTGAACTGCGCAGCATGCAGATTTTTGTCGTAGGTGAAGCCTATAAGCCGGGCGCTTACACCGTGAGCTCACTCACCACCATCAGCCAAGCGTTGTTTGTTTCCGGTGGCGTGAGTGACATTGCGTCATTGCGTAATGTGCAACTCAAACGTGCGGGCGAAACTGTCGTTAACTTCGATTTGTATAAGCTTCTTACTGAAGGCGATGCCTCCAACGACTACCGTTTGCAAGCGGGCGACGTGGTGTTTATTCCGACCCGCGGCGACATGGTAAGTATTAGCGGCGAAGTCTTACGCCCGGCGATCTACGAGTTACGCCCGGAAGAAACGTTAGCCGACGCCTTGAGTTATGCCGGCGGATTATTGCCGACGGCCTACCGCAAGTCGGTGCAATTGCAACGTATTAGTGACGGTTCACGTCGCGTACATACCATTGATTTAACCGCAAGCGATGTGAAAACCACCTTGCAAGGTGGTGACGACATCACCGTTTTCCCAGTGGCGCAAGACACCATCGATAGCGTGATGGTGGTCGGTGCCGCTGTACGTCCGGGGGTATATGAATGGCGCGATGACATTCGCATTAACGACTTACTTCCCACCGTTGAAGGTTCGTTGTTGCCGATTACGGATTTGACCTACGGTATTGTCGTGCGCACCAGTAAGGATCGGCGCACGATTCGAGTTCTGCAGTTTGATGTCGCACGCGCTATTCAAGGTGATGCCAGCAACAACTTAGGCCTTGAGCCGCGTGACCAGGTGGTGCTCTTTAGCCGTTACGAATCAGCTAAAGCCGAAGACAATCAGCTCAGTGCTTGGCTTAAATCTGAAAGCGACCGCCAACGTGAAGAGCGCGAGCGGGTACTCGAAATTTATCGTAAGCAGTATCTGCAAAAACTTATCACCGATGACTCAGACTTCAATCAGCTGTTAGAGCAAGCGACGCCGGAGCGCTCTGAAGAACTTGATAGTCAGCTAAATTCGCTTTTTGCGATCGACAATAATGAAACTGAACGTGATGCTGATTACTACGCGAAATTCTCGCGGCATAACTTGTTGCAGCCGATCTTGTATCAACTGCGCAATCAGTACAGTTCAACAGGCTCATTGCCACTGATCTACGTGGATGGCGAAGTGCGCTATCCGGGCATTTATCCGTTGGTGGAAAATGCTGATGCCAAGCGAGCCATTGCTGCCGCTGGTGGCTTAAAAGAGTCGGCCTACTTGGCGCGCGCCGAGGTCACCCGAACCAAGTTGGTAGAGGGCGAAGCCGAAGCGGTCTATTTGCAGTTTAACCTTGCCGATGTGCTCCAAGAGACGCACGACCTTGCCTTGCAAGGCCGTGATCGTATTCAAGTTTTATCAATCCCGCAGTGGCAGAATACCCTGCAAGTGCGCTTGGAGGGCGAGGTTCGTTTTCCTGGCACCTATACCATTCGCCGCGGTGAAACCTTAGACCGCTTGTTGGAGCGTGCGGGTGGATTGACGGATTATGCCTTTGTGAATGGTGCCATCTTCACACGTATGGATTTACGTGATGCTGAGCGCAAACGTTTGAATGAACTGGCGCAGCAACTGCGTCGTGAAATCGCGTCGAATGTGATCACCGACAGCGGTGCACAAGTTGCTTATGGTGAAATGAATCAGTTGCTCGATGACCTGACCGACATTGATGCGGTTGGGCGTTTGATTATTGATCTTGAAGACGTGATTGGCGAAGGGCCGAAAACTGCCGATATTCAATTGAAGAATGGCGACCGGCTTTATGTGCCAACGGTGCAGAATACGGTGTCGATTATTGGCGAAGTGCAGCTTGCGAGCTCGTATCAGTACCAGAGCGGCATCTCGCTAGAAGAGTATATTCAGCGCGCCGGTGGCCTACGTCAGAAAGCCGATGACGAGCGCATTTACATCGTCAAAGCTAACGGTAGCGTCGTGGTACCTGAGCGTCGTTCGTGGTTCACCTCGGGCACCACCAATCAAATCGAGCCGGGCGACACCATTGTCGTACCCATGGACACGCAATACATGAACAACATCGAGTTGTGGACAACTGCAACCCAAATCATGTACCAAGTCGGCGTTGCCTTGGCGGCGTTGAGTGGGCTGTAACGCTCGTGCGTGCGCTACATCACGGGCAAACTGGATGGTGGGTAGCCCGTAGTTCTACTACGGGTCAAACCCGCCACACGGGAAATGTAACGTATATCACGGAAACTGGATAATCTGCCCCGTAGTAGAACTACGGGCTACTAATGGATGACCAATGCAAGTAACAACGGAACACTTAAATCTAGATTTCACCTTCCAAGGCCTGAGCGCCAAGGAAGTCGAAGCCTACGCCGCGAAGCGTCTGCCCGCTGGGTTTGACCAAGCGCGCACGTTGCTACTGAAGGGCGAGTACCAGAATCCAAGCGAAAACCGCACCGTCACCCACGTATTGAATCGTAGCCGCCATTCCGTGGTGGCCGCCGGTGGTGGGCGCAATCGCTTTAGCGAAATCGTGCGCTTGCTGCGCGCTGGCAAATGGCTAGGCGCCACCGGTAAACCCATTAAAGACGTAGTGAACATTGGCGTTGGTGGCTCCGACTTGGGCCCCATGATGGGCAGTTTCGCGCTCAAAGAATTCGCCGACGACAACGTTGAGCACAAACTCAACGTGCATTTCGTCAGCTCTATGGATGGCGGCCAACTCTACGCCGTATTGCCCATTGTTGACCCAGAAACCACGCTCTTTATTATCGCCTCGAAGAGCTTCGGCACCATTGACACACTTGCCAATGTAGATACCGTCAAACGCTGGATCAAACCAGCGCTCAACGAAGAACAATGGCTAGCGCAACACGTGATTGGCGTGTCATCGAACAACAAAGCCATGACCGATTTTGGCATTCCCGCCGCGCAGCAACTTAGCTTTGCCGATTCGGTGGGTGGACGTTACTCCCTGTGGTCTGCCATTGGCTTGCCGATTGCCTTAAGCATTGGCGCCAACCAATTCGCCAAAATGCTCGACGGCGCCCGCGCCATGGACGAACACTTCGGCAGCGCACCATTGCTCGAAAATATTCCAGTATTAATGGCCGTCCTTGGCGTGTACAACCGCGAAGAGCGCGGCCTCAATAACCTTGCGGTATTGCCCTACGATGGTCGTTTGCGCTACCTGCCAAGCTATTTACAACAGCTCGACATGGAGAGTAACGGCAAGCAACACGATCGCGATGGCAAGCCCATCGACTATCCAACCGGCCCGATCATTTGGGGCGGTTTTGGCCCGAATGGCCAGCACGCGTTCTTCCAGCATTTGCATCAAGGTTATGACGACTTTGCCGCTGATTTTGTGGCTGTTTTACACCGCCAAGCGCCAGGCTTTAATACCGATGTTCAGGAAGGCCTACGCCAACAGCAAGTGTTGTCGGTTGCTAACTGCTTAGCGCACCGTCGCTTGATGTGGTTGGGCGACGGTCCAGATTACCCCGGCCAGCACCCGTCAAATTTGCTGTTCACTGACGAGCTGACACCGCAAAGCTTTGGCGCACTCATTGCCGCTTACGAACACAAAGTCTTCACCCAAGGCGTCATTTGGAACATTAATTCGTTCGATCAGCCGGGCGTTGAACGCGGTAAGCAAATCGCCAAAACGGTTCTCGCTGTGCTCAAAGGCGACAGCGACGAAAGCTTTGATGAAAGCACCGATAGCATTATCGAACGCATGTAACTGACGTGGTGAGCTGAGATGATATCTAACACACCAAAATCCTATATTCTGTGTACCGATCCCAAGGTTTACATCATTGATGATTTCTTTTCTGCGTCGGAAGGTGAGCAGTTAATGAAAGTGGCCGCGGCGCAAATGGATCGCGCTAAAGTCAGCTCTGATAAAGAGGGTGTGCTGAGCAATGCGCGCACCAATAGTTTAGCCTGGGTGCGGCATGCCACGAATCTGATCACCACTGAGTTGGGCCAGCGTATCGCGCGCGAAGTCAATTTGCCGTTAGCCAACGCCGAAAGTTATCAGGTGATCCACTACGGCGAAAAACAAGAGTACCGCGCGCATTTCGACGCCTATGACATGAATACTGAGCGAGGCAAGCGTTGTACCGCACGTGGTGGTCAGCGTTTGACGACCGTGTTGGGCTACATTAATGCGCCTGAGGGTGGTGGCTCTACCTACTTTCCCAAACTGGATATTAACGTTGCGGCCAAACCGGGACGTTTGTTGATTTTCTCGAATGTTGTTCCGGGCACCACCACAGTGCACCCGAAGAGTCTGCACGCCGGAATGCCGGTTACCGCAGGCGAGAAGTGGGCTTTTAACTTGTGGTTCCACGAGCGGGAGTTCAAGTAAGTGCGTTTGCTCGCTGCTTTTGTCGTAACCTTATTTTTAGTGCTGGTGCCAAACCGCGCTAGTGCCACGCCTTGGCTGGACGCCGAAGAGCTGCACGTACGCCATTCACTGCAAGTGCTGGCCGATGCTGGCCTTCTGAGCGCGCCAGTCACCACTTTTCCGGTGATGTGGCGACCCTTGCTCGCCGATCTTGAAGCCATTGAGCCGAGCAGCTTAAGTGAACTGCAGCGCGTGGCCTACGACAAGCTTATGGCCTTGCTTGCCTACCACAAGGGCGGTTCCTATACGGGTGTGCGCGTTGCTGGCGTGACCGATACCGGCGCGCAGCCGAGTTTTCAGCGGCCCATGGAAGGCAAGGCCGCAGCTTCGCTAACCCATGAGCGTATCGGCCGTAACGTCGCCGCCCGCGTGCGCACTACTTTTCGCGATAGCTCGCTGAGTTTGAATCCGCGGGTCGACGTGCCGAATATTTCTTGGCAGGGCTCGTATCTAGCGGGCATGGCTGGCGATTGGATGGTCAGCGCTGATCAATTGCAAACCTGGTGGTCACCAGGTTCGGCGCAAGATGGCCTGCATACGGTCAGTGTGTTGCCACTGCGAGGCGTACGCACGGTTTATGCACCGGCCAATTCAGAGTTTTCTTTTGCCGCTTTTTACGGTGAAAGTGAAGAAAAGTTCTTACTTGACCCAGCTTTGCACCGCTGGGAGCGCGAAGAAGCTTATGGTGCCCGTTTGGGCTGGCGCGCGCACGATCGTCTCGAGCTTGGCTTGCATTATGTCGGCTCGGATCTCGCGGACACCTCAGACAATTGGGTGTTTGACGCGCGTTTGTCATTGCCGTGGCAGGTTAATCTTTACGGCAGTGTCAGTGAACATGACGTGGATGGCCTACGCGGTAACGGCCACATGATTGGCATCGATTGGAGCTTTGCCGAGCCGATGAAGCTGTCGCGCGTGTACGCCGAATACGATCGCAGCGACCTGCGTAGCCTCTTTACAGTTGGCTACGCGACGTTCGCCAACAGCGGTTTTGGTTACGACTTCCGGATTCAAGACACCCGCGTGCGCCGCCATCATAATGCCTATGGCATGGCCCCGCGCTGGCAACTGGTGCCCGAATATCGGCCGGGCATTGAACGTATTCAACAGTTCGAAGCCGTCATGTTTTATCCGCTCGGGTACAATAGTATCGTCGAGTTAGGCCTGCAGGCGTGGAAAGACACCTATGTTTCTGGGCGCGACGACTCCTTTGGTAATGTTGTAGCGTCGTTTGAAGTGCGGTGGTGAGTATGTCTCTAGAGCTTGGCAAGCTTGCCAAAAATATAGCTGGGACGTTTTTGAGACAATTTGGAGGCAGCGTATTTAACCTGCTCACCGTCATCATTATCGCGCGTTTTTTCGGGCCTGAGGGTAACGGTGTTTATAGTATTGGGCTTTTGTTTCCACTAATCCTCTCGGCTTTTCTTAATCTTGGTTTGAGCTCTTCATCGGTCTACTATGTCAATTCTGGACAAATGAGCTTACAAGAGGCATGGCGAGATAATCTAAAGATTTTTGTGGCTCTTGCGGTGCTTGGAACACTCGGTGGCTTACTTATCATCTACACGGTTAGCGAGCAATTGTTTGGCGATGTACCACTTCGCATACTTATTGTTGGCTTGATTATCTTCCCATTTAGTCTATTCCAGCTTGTTATTAGTGGCATTTTTCAAGCAGCTCAGAACTTTAGAGCACTTAACGGAGTGCTTCTAATTCAACCTATTGTTGCCTTTTTGATTGCGTTAGGTCTTATTGTTGCCGAGTCTCAAAGTATTCAAAGTTTCTTGATAGGCTACTTAGTCTCTCTAATCGCCTCTATTACATGGGGAT
Source organism: Pseudidiomarina sp. (assembly GCA_048267225.1). Classification (GTDB taxonomy): domain Bacteria; phylum Pseudomonadota; class Gammaproteobacteria; order Enterobacterales; family Alteromonadaceae; genus Pseudidiomarina. Next base: position 100,435 of record JBLWXY010000003.1, on the reverse strand, counting down.
ACTGGAAGTTGAGACAGGTTTTAAGTAGCCACAAGTCTATAACGAATGGCACGCCCATGGTCCGAAAGTTATTGAACTTTGGTTATAAAACACATCTCGGCACCGTAATGTCATTTTTGAATAACCGATTGGATTTGTTGATCGTCAACGCTCTCATCGGACCTGCCGCAGCAGGTTTATACGTAGTCGCTGTGCAGATTGTTGAAAAAGTATGGTTAGTTTCGAAATCTGTAAGTACTGTATTGTTACCTCGCTTATCTGAACTCTCGAAAGATGAATCAAAGCGTAAGGAGTTGACACCGCTGGTCTCACGTTGGGTCCTACTTGTCAGTCTGGCGCTATGTTTAATATTGCTAGTTTGCGGGCACTTTTTGATTGTTTGGGTATTTGGGAAGGCTTATTCGGAATCGTTTGTCCCGTTAGCTTACTTGCTGCCAGGAATCATTTTTGGAGCTGCCGCTAGGGTACTTGGGAACGACATTTCATCGCGAGGGCATCCGGAAATAAACTTCTATTTAGCGGTAATAGCATTACTCCTTAACGTAGTGCTTAACTTCTCTCTTATTCCAGTCCTAGGGTTAGCGGGTGCCGCAATTGCAACATCGATAACTTACGTATTAAGTTTTGCGTTACGATTAATAGTACATCGTAGATTCACAGGAATACCGATGTATTTGAGCATCTTACCAACGCGCTCAGATCTCATACTCCTACAAGGCTTCATTAGTCGGCGCAGTAAACGTTAACGTCGGATACAGGAAGAGAAATGGTTATTGTTAGTTTAACAACAACATCAAAGCGACTTGAGCTATTGCGGATAAGTTTATTATCCCTTCTTCATCAAAACAGCAAGCCCGACCGAATCTGGGTATGGGTATCTAAAGAAGCCTATCTTTCCGATGCCGGAATCGAGAGCGTTGAATGGCTCGAGGACAAGTTCAGCGATGTATTATCCTCCTCGGAAGTGCCGATAGACTTCAAAATGACCGAAAATACTGGACCGTATAGGAAGTTGCTCCCAACGCTTGAATTATGTGAGACAGACGATCTTATTGTAACCGCAGACGACGATATTTTTTATGGCAAGCAGTGGTTAACTTTGTTATTGAATAGCTATCATAAGAACCAAGGGTTTCCTCTTGCTGGTCGAGCAAGAAAAGTAATGCGCACCCCATGGGGAGCGATTAAGGGATATATGACGTGGCCGTTAGTGACTACTTTTGGAAGTGAAACCGAAGATTCACTTCTGACCTTTGGGGGGGGAGCTGTTCTGAAGAAGGCCTTTTTCCCCCCAAATTTTGTTCGCAATGAGGAGTACAAAAACCTAGCACCAACAGCCGACGATATTTGGTATACACATGCTTTGTTTTATCACAACCAGAAAGTATTCGTAGAACCTCGCATTTCACAAGAGCTTTACTTTATACGACATCCGTTGGGACTTCTCGAAGAATATAATCATTCGAAGTCGTTTTCAGCCTTAGGTATTGGTTTTCTTGCTCGCACTATCAATTGGAGCAAGCGAGAGCTGGGCATCGCAAGTAGTGTAAACGACAGGTGTTACCGCAATGTTGGTGATTATTTTCACTCAAAAAAAGACGTCCTTAATTGATTTATATTACGGTTTGATGTCATAAGCGTTACAATGCCTGCTTGCTATATAGGATCAAATAAGAGCAAGCAGGATGAAAACAATATTAACATACGGTACTTTTGACATGTTCCACTTTGGGCATGTCGAGCTGCTCCGCCGTCTCAAAGAACTGGGTGATAGACTTATCGTTGGTGTCTCTACAGATGAATTTAATCGTCAGAAAGGCAAGCGCTCCCTTTACTCATTCGAGCATAGAGCAAAAATTGTTGAAGCAATACAATATGTTGATGAAGTCATTCCAGAAAAGACATGGGGACAAAAGCGGGAAGATATCATTCGTCTGAATGTTGATATATTTGCAATCGGTGATGATTGGAAGGGTAAGTTTGATGATTTAAAGGACTTATGTGAAGTCTATTACATGCCACGAACGCCCGATGTATCATCTACAGAGTTACGGAAGTCTTTAAATACGATATCGTCGGTTTCAAAGCACGACATTGAGAAGATGTTTGAGTTGCTTGAGCTTTTGAAAACGGATTTGCTGTAACCGAAGTGACAAGGAGGTTATCCGTGCTAATTAGGCTTAGGAATAAAGCAATTCACTACCTAATAAAATTTATCGATTTTTTTTGGCCGAAAAATAGTTCGCTTGTCTTGTTTGGTCAAAAAAGGGGTGGCTATTCGGATAATAGCAGAGCGCTATTTGAGTACATGCGACAGCATAGTCCAATGAGAGCGCTCTGGCTCACCGACAACCTCGAGCTTGTAGACAATATACACTTCTTTGATGCAGCATCTTGGAAAGGCTTCGTGCTCGCGATGCGAGCGAAAACGTTCATTGTTTCACATGGAGTCGGCGACATTTCATACAGTGCGTCATTCTCAAGTCAGAAAGTGCATGTGGTGGTTTGGCATGGCATACCTCTAAAACGCATAGCACTGCTTGACGCGAATTTGGAGGGGAGTAAACGAGCGAAGTGGGTAGAGAAAGAAATTGCTAAATATGATCGTTATATTGCCGCATCAGAGGCTGAAGCTGAAACTTTAAGACGTTGCCGAAAGTTGCCTGATACTAGCAAGATGGTCGTGACTGGTTTACCCCGAAACGATAGGTTATTCAATGCGCCGGAGATTGAAAAGTTAAATGTGGCTCCTGAGTTGCTGGATAAATTGAAAAAGAAGGTTATTCTTTATGCGCCAACGTTTAGGGACAACAGGGAAACCCGATTCTTCCCCTTTGCTAACGTTGATTTCGGGAAGATTAGAGAATTATTGGAGAGCAAGGATGCCTATCTGCTATTTAGGCCGCACCCCAACGATACCAAGAATCGACAACGCTTAGAGGCTATTAGCCAAGAGTTTGGAGAACGTTTCGTTTTAGCAGACAATAGACTCGTGTCGGATGTAGCGGAAATTTTGCCCTATATCGATACCGTCATCACCGACTACTCATCCATCTATCTTGATTTGCTTCTGCTTAATTGCCCTTGCGTATTCATACCTTATGATCTCGAACAATATGAGAGGGAAAGGGGCTTTCTCTATGACTACGATAGCGTTACCCCTGGGCCAAAAGTAGATTCGCTTGAGGAATTTCTGTCTGGCATCCAATCTTGCTTATCAGACGCTAGTTATTATAAGAACGAGCGAGAACGTGTAACACGTCTGTTTCATCAGTACCAGGATGATGGTGCTTCGCGCAGAGTCTGTGAGCTAGTGGAGCGGGTGGCACGTGAGAAATAATGTACGATACCCAGGCGTGGATAACGCTAAGTTTATTCTTATATTTCTTGTCGTACTTGGACACGTCATCGAAACTGTGATGCATCAAGATGAAGTGCTTTTAGGTTTAAGAAGCTAAATGATAAGGTCTTTCAATACTGCAGTGAATCTATATTGTGGATTGTAAACCGTAGCAAAATTAATGGTTGAAGACTTTACCCACTACAGCGACTGACGATGCAACCCAAAAAAATCATCCATAACACAGGCTTTCTCTACCTTCGCATGTTGCTGACCATGGCGATCATGCTCTATACCGCGCGAGTGCTATTGGATGTTTTGGGAGTCGAAGATTACGGGCTCTATCATGTTTTGGCTGGGGTGGTTGTGCTGCTCGGCTTTCTGCAAGGGGCGTTGTCAAACATGACGCAGCGCTTCATCGCGATTGAGTTGGGTCGGAATGACAGGTCGCAACTGACGCGAATCTTCTCAGCGAGCGTCATTTTGCACCTGTGTTTTGGTGTGGTGTTAGCCGTTGTCGCTCTGTTGTTGGCTTACTCGGGGCTATTGGATATTTTAGATTACGGTGATAACAACGCAGCTACAGTGATGTGGGTCTTTGCGTTCGCGATAGCGTCGTTTGTGATTAACCTTATGGTTCTTCCTTGCCATGCTGTAGTGGTTGCCCATGAGCACATGAAAGCCTTTGCATGGTTTGGCATTATCGAAGCGTTACTTAAGCTAGTCATCGTTCTTATGTTACCTATGATGGGAATGGAGCCTCTCGTTGCTTATGCCGCTTTACTTCTCGCTGTCGCACTTACAATGGCGACATTCTACTACGCCTACGTGTTCGGTAATTTTAAGGCCATTCGACTACGGTGGGTATGGGAACCCAAGCTGTTAGGAACTCTAGCCTCGTTTTCCGGTTGGTCGATGTGGGGTAATGCGGCCTCGGTTTTAGCTAACCAAGGCGCGAACGTGCTATTAAATGTATTCTTTGGGCCCGTAATCAACGCTGCAAAGTCTATTGGAACACAAGCTTCTGGCGCACTGAATCAGTTTGTTATCAATTTACAGGCTGCGATTAATCCACAACTGATGAAATCTTATTCCGCCAATGATTTAACCTACACCGACAAGTTGATTTACTTCGGGGCCAAATATAATTTCTTTCTTATTGCGATTCTAGCTCTACCGGTCTTGGTTTTCACCGACGAAATTTTGCGATTATGGTTAATTCAAGTACCTGAATATGCCCCTTTGTTTTTACGTATTATGTTGGTAACAGTGGTTGTAGATAGTTTATCTAAGCCATTGATGGCTGCCTCACAGGCAACGGGACATATCAAGATGTATCAAGCGGTAGTGGGTGGCATATTGCTCCTAAATGTTCCTTTAGCTTGGTTATTATTGACCTTGGATCGCGAGCTTGGCCCTGAAGTTGTTTTTTATGTCGCTCTTGGTGTCGCAGTCATCGCTAGTTTTGCGCGTGTGGTTATGTTGAAACGCATTTATCAGTTTTCTGCGCGGCGCTTTGCGGCAAAAGTACTGTGGCCAGTGCTGCGTTCCTCCGTTGTATTGGTAAGCTTCGCTTGGGCTGTAGCGGACTATGGTGTCGCTGATTCCACCATCACGCTCCTTGCTTCATCACTGCTGCTAATGGTCGGCACTTTTGTCGTTATCCTATGCATTGGCATCAGCAGCAAGGAGCGGCGAGCTCTATTCAATCTCTTCTTTCATCGTTAGTAACCCAGCAACACATTCATCTGCTTGCGCTCGATGCGCCGGTTTTGGTGTAGTAGCCGTAGCCCGCAGTTCTACTGCGGGGGAAGCCACGGGCACACTCGGGTGGTTGTTCAAGACACCGAGGTAGGTTCGAATTAGCCCCGTAGTAGAACTACGGGCTACATGTAGGTACAATGCGGGCATGAGCGTTGCCATGGAGTTGGGAAGCGAGAATGTCTGAAGTAAGTCGTCATTGTTGGTATGTGGTGCAGACGAAGCCGCGGCAGGAGCTGCGCGCGCGTGCGAACCTCGAAAATCAGTCGTTTGACGTGGCCCTCCCTATGCTCACTCTTGAGCGCATTAAACGCGGCAAACGCACACCGAGCACCGAACCTCTCTTCCCGGGTTATATTTTTGTAAAGATCAGCGATTATTCACAGAACTTTCATAAAATTCGTAGTACCTTTGGGGTGACGAAATTGGTGATGTTCGGTGATTCGCCCGCCCGCTTGTCAGATGAACTTGTGACGCAAATGTTGAGTCTTGATGGCGATTCGCCAGAGGTTCGCGAGTTGCAGCGCCGCGTTGCGCCGCAGCTTGGTGACAAGGTGGAGATCCTCGAAGGCCCGTTTAAAGGGCTGTTTGCTGAGATCGTGAAATTAGACGGGCCGTCACGCTGTGTCGTACTGCTGGATTTTCTGCATAAACAAGTTCGTGCAGAATTTGAGCTATCAAACGTAAAACGTTAAGCAAACGTAGTAAATCCGCGGCAGGCATGGGATAATTGGCCCATAATTCACGATGAAATTCCCATTTTCGTCGAAAAAACATGAACATCCGCATAGTGCGGGCGCGATGAGGAGCGGCAACCCTCCGGGCGGTAGCGTGCCTGCGGCATTATTGACACCACGTCGGTTGTGCGTCCGTGGTAGCCCGTGGTTCTACCACGGGGGAAGTCCGAATTGATAATCGGTTGTTCAAAACACCAGCAAATGCTATAACTTACCTAATTGTTTAAAAATTACCGTAATGTTCAGGTTTGACCCGTAGTAGAACTACGGGCTACCCGTTGCCCGGAACCGTGTAGCGAGGTAGAGAAGTTGAGAAGCAGAACATTGCGGTCCAGCAAAGCGCAAGCAAGGAGTACGACATGAAAACATTAAATGTATTAGCAGCAGCGGCTGCATTGGCGTTCAGCACCTCAGCAGTGGCGAACCCAGAGCCGGCACCGAAGCCAGAACCTAAGCCTGCGCCAAACCCAGTGCTACAAGCTGAAAACGCTGGCGCTGAAATGGTCACCTTAGGCGGCGTTGAAATGACAATGGCAGCAGCAGTTGCAGCAGCAGCGGCAGTTGGCATGGTTATCGTAGTTGTCTCTAGCGACGACGACGGTTCTGCGACCAACGTAACTTTCTCAAACTAAGCATAAGCAACTAAGTTTCGGCTCAGTTGGACGTCACACGGATGCGTGGTGTCGTAAATCGCTTAACTCGAACGGCCTGCCTGACGTTGCTTGCGAGCGCGTTGGCAGGATGTTCTGTTTTTAGTTCCGGCGAAAATACCCAAACAACTGCAGCGACCCAATCGCTGCAGTTTTTGTTTGGTGATACCCCGGCAGCGCCCGATTACGCAACGCTGCAGCAATTCCCGTACCCCGTCACTTATGTGCAATTTGAGGATGCGCCGCGCACCATCTTGGTGTTAGCGCAGACCGGCACCCACGGCCAATACTGGTTCTCGGCCGGCAACGAAGCACTAACACTGTGGCAAGGCCGCGTGATCCGCAGTAGCAAGCTGGATTACGAAAACCGCGTGCATACCGACAACCTGAGCTTTGACCCGCTCGCCTGCTACTTACATGGCAGCGCCGAGCAAAGCTGCGGCAGTCAATTCAGCCGCAGCGTGCAAATTGAGCGCGCGGTCACGCCGTTTAATCCGCACAACCCCGAATATGAAATCGTGACCTTGCAGGTGGACTCGCAGTTCAGCCGCAGCGGTCGCGACATCACCGAAACCGGTCGTGCGACAGAATATGTCGCAGTTCCCGCGAGCGATGCGACACAAAAAGCGCCAGAAGCGACCGCCAGCTACCAATTCACCAACACCTACCGACTCAGTACCGACGGCAACTACGTGATCGCCAGTAAGCAATGGCTGAGCCCGGTGCATGGCTACGTTGAGCTCGAAATGGTGAACCTAGCGCAGCCCAACGCGCCACGACCAGCGCCACAAACCACCCAATTCCAAGTGCCCGTGCAACAGCTCTCCGGCAAAGCCGATGGCGAAGCGCCGCGCTTGCGCGACTTTATTGACGCCATGCAGCGTCAGCTCTACCCCGACAGTTATTGGCCGGGACTACGTATTCACAGCGACGAGCTCGACCAACGCTTCAGTGCGCGCAAAGCCGGTATGGTGAAACGCTTACGCATGCTGGCCGAGACCTATCGCCACGACGGTGAAACGGAACTGGCGCAAGCCGCCGATCAACTCACCGAACAGTTTCAGCAATGGCCGCTGCGGGCAAGCTATGTGCATGGCATTGACCCAGCACAGATGCGCGTGACCCTGAAGCAGAATCCCGTGCTCAATGCTTATGACGCCGACGACAGCTACGAAATTGTGCTCGCCGAGGCGCGGGCAGGGCAGGCAGGACTGGTGACACCCGACATGCCGCAAGGCCATAATTTAAGCGCGCAGCAACTCGAACATTGGCTGGTTCAACCCGATGGCAATATCCGTAAGTTAGTGCCTACTACCGCTGGTAAAGCAATAAAGCGCAATGCGCAGCAGCCGGGCATTGAACTGGTGACGATTAAAGAAGAACTCCTGCCGCAAGGCTTCCGTGATGTGAATGCGCAATTAGCCATGTTTATACAGCATTGGGATTTCGCCAAAGCAGCGGAGGCGTGGCAATGAAGCGTTGTGCACTCGCCTTGTTAATAGCTGCGACATATGGTGTCGCAGGGCCTCTGCAGCCCGCGTCAGCGCAAGAGCTCGCGTCGGCGCAAAAAACCACCGAGCGCGCTGAGCCGCCAGAAGGCCAAAGCTTCGTCCGCGACCCGTACACCACCGGCGACTACGGCGGTGTCGGCCTATTGCAAACGCCGACCGCACGCATGAACAGCGAAGGTCATGTGACCATAGGTTACAGCGACACCGACGACTACCGCCGTACCAGCATCACGTTGCAGTTGTTCGACTGGATGGAAGCTACCGCGCGTTACACCGACTTCCGTTATTCATTTTATAGCGACGACCCTGAATTCAGCGGCGATCAAACCCTGAAAGACAAGGGCCTCGACGTTAAATTCCGCCTTTACGAGGAATCGCAGTGGCTGCCGGAAGTGGCATTGGGCTTGCGCGACCTAGGCGGTACCGGGTTGTTCGCCTCGGAATACTTTGTGGCCAGCAAAGCTCTGCACACCGACAATTTAGGTAGCTTTGATTTTCATTTAGGCTTAGGTTTTGGTTATTTGGGCCGTCGCGACAGCATTAGCAACCCGTTTTGCGAGATCAGCGACCGTTTCTGTGAGCGGCCATTACGTGGCACGCCGGGCGGCGGTGATATTGAATGGGATAAAATGTTCAAAGGCGATGCGGCACTGTTTGGTGGCGTCGAGTGGCAAACGCCGTTAGAAGGCCTGCGCTTGAAGGCTGAGTACGATCCGAACGATTACCAGAACGAGTACTTGCCGAACCCGATTGACCCGGAAAACCCGCGCACCGTGGACCCGGACAGCGCGTGGAACATCGGCGCCGAGTATGCCTACAACAACTTACTGAATTTTAAGCTGGGTTATCAGCGCGGCAACACCATGACCTTTGGGTTTAGCTTGCGGTATAACCTAGCAACGGCGTATCAGGTGAAAACCGAAGCGCCACTGCGCGACGCCAAAGTCAGCAGCGCGCGCAACTTTAATGATGTGGATTTGAATCGTTTGAGCCAAGATTTGTTGAACGAGACAGGCTTTGCGGTGAAAGAAGTGCAGGCGGCCGAAACGGCGAATGCACAAAAACGCGTCACCTTGTATGCCGAGCAGACGCGTTATCGTGACCGCGAAGAAGCCGTGCAAAAAGCCGCACGGATCTTGAGCAACGAATTGCCCGAAGACGTCACCCGCTACGAAATCGCCGAAATTAAAGACGGCCTCGGCATAGTGCAGTACAACGTCAACGCCCCGTATTACAAATCCGCCGCCCGCGGCCAGCGCTTCTTCCGCGACGAAGACGACGCCATCACCATCAGTAATGTCCGACCGAACGGCAAACCGGTAGCCCGTAGTTCTACTACGGGGCAAACCACCCCCACGGGTGATGCCGGTTCAAATACAAACATCGCCAAAACGTCAGGCGTGACCCGTAGTAGAACTACGGGCTACGACAGTGCCACCCGCACGAGCGCAGCGAGTGCGGGGTACAACATCTCCCCACACCTAAGCCAATCCTTCGGTGGCGCCGAAGACTTCTACATTTACCAACTGGCGGTAATGGGCGAAGGCTACTACCACTTCACGCCGAATCTGCAACTCAGCGGCACCGTTGGCGTGAACGTGATCAACAACTACGACGAATTCAACTTCTTGGTCGACGACCTCGAGAACCCGCTACCGCGCGTGCGCACCCGCATGCGTGAATACGTCGACAATCAAGACCTGTGGCTGCAGAACCTGCAACTCGTGCACACCGACCAACTGAACAACAACGTCTACTACGCCCTGTACGGCGGCTACCTTGAACGCATCTTCGGCGGTGTCGGCGGCGAAATCCTCTACCGCCCACTGAACAGTCGCTTCGCCTTTGGCGTTGACCTAAATTGGGTCAAACAACGCGAACCCGACAACAGCTTCGCCTTCGAAGACTACGACGTGCTCACCGGCCACGCGAGCCTGTACTGGCAACCCGAGTTCTTGCCGCAGAGCCTGATCAAAATCCAAGCGGGCCGCTTCTTGGCCGGCGATGAAGGCGTGCAGTTCGACTTCAGTCACCAATTTGACTCTGGCGTACGCGCCGGAGCCTACGCCGCATTCACCAACGTCTCGCGCGAAGACTACGGCGAAGGCGGCTTCACCAAGGGTTTCTATTTGAGCATCCCGTTTGACTTATTCTTCGTGCGCAACACCATTTCGCGCGGCACCGTTGGCTGGCAGCCAATCACCCGCGACGGTGGACAGATGCTCAATCGCAGTATTAACTTGTACCAAACTACGGAAGCGCGTGGCTATAAAGCTGGGCAGAACTAACCAGGAACAACGATCATGAACATGAAACTGACAGCAGTATCAACCCTCGCCTTATGGCTCGGCGGCTGTGCACTAGCTCCGGGCGGACACATTCCCGACGACAGCAGCGGCGGTCTGTTCAGTGACGACAGCCGTAGCGCCTACGAACAAGAGTTCAGTGAAGCCGAGCTGATGAAGCTGGTTGACGTGTACCAGATCTCGCCGATGCTGCTGCGCGAAATGCAAACCCCGCAAGCGCAGCCTGAGTTCAACAGCGCCCTCGAAGAAGCGCGCGCTAACTACGATTACACCGTGGGCCGTGGCGACATCTTGAACATTACCGTTTGGAACCACCCAGAACTAACGATTCCGGCAGGCTCCATGCGGAGCGCCGAAGAAGCCGGTAACTGGGTGCACAGCGACGGCACCATTTTCTATCCGTACATCGGCAAAGTCGAAGTGGCAGGCAAGCGCGTGACCCAGATCCGCGAAGAAATCACCAAGCGCTTGGCCAAGTACATTGAAAGCCCGCAAGTGGACGTGACCGTAGCGGCCTTCCGTAGCCAGCGCGTGTTCGTCACAGGCGCCGTACAGCAGCCGGGCACCGTACCCGTGACCAACGTACCAATGACGCTGATTGAAGCCGTGAACGCCGCCGGTGGCATGAACGAAGCCGCCAACTGGAACCAAGTCACGCTGACCCGTGGTAATAGCGCGCAAAGCTTTAACTTGCGCGAGCTCTACCAAGCCGGCAACACCGACCAGAACATCTTGCTGCAACCGAACGACGTGGTGCATGTTGCGCGCAACGACGACAACAAAGTCTTTGTGTTGGGTGAAGTGCGTCAACCGAAGTCGTATATGATGGGGCAGGCGGGTATGACCTTGGCCGAAGCCTTAGCTGACGCCGGTGGCCTATTTGAAACCACCGCTAACGCCTCGGGCATTTTCGTTATTCGCCAAGCCGAAGAAGACACCGGCAAAATCGCCAAGGTGTACCAGTTGAACGCCGAAAATGCCATCGCTTTAGTCATGGCCGAACAGTTCAAGCTCGAGCAACGCGACATTATTTACGTAACCGCCGCGCCAGTCAGCCGCTGGAACCGCGTGATCAATCAGTTGCTGCCGTCGATCACCGGCCTGTACAGCATCGGCCGTTTCTCAGACGATATTTCGAACTAGTGGTAGCCCGTAGTTCTACTACGGGTCCAACCACCCGCAACCTCGGTGCATGTTAAAACAACAACCATCGCGAAACGTTATAATCTGACCCGCAGTAGAACTGCGGGCTACGCTACGGGAAACCATGTTCAATAAAATACTCGTCGTCTGCTTGGGAAACATCTGCAGATCACCAACCGCCAAATTCCTCCTGCAAAACGCGCTGCCGCACAAACACATCGACAGCGCCGGAATCACGGCAATGGTGCGCGACGACGCCGTCAGCGGAACTAAGAGGGCCTGGGACATGGACGCCAAAGCACGCGAAACAGCCCAAGCCAAAGGCCACGAATTCGGCACCCACGCCGCGCAACAACTCACGCGCGAGCTTATTAACACCCACGACCTCATCTTGGTTATGGAAAACGAACACCGCCAGTACATCGGCAAGCGCTACCCCGAAGCCATGGCCAAAACCATGCTACTCGGCCAGTGGCTGACGTCCGACGGCAAAGGTAAAGATATACCCGACCCGTACAAACGTAGCGACGAAGTCTACCAACACGTATTTGATCTTATCGAAAAGAGCTGTAACGAATGGAAAACAAGACTGTGAACACCCCTGTGCAACAATCTAGCGACCGCAACGACGACGAGATCGACCTCGGCCGCTTGTTCGGCATGCTGCTCGACCGCCGCTGGCTCATTATCGGCGTAACCTTTGTGTTCATGGTGTGCGGCGTTATCTACGCCGTGCTCTCCACGCCCATTTACCAAGCCGACGCCATGCTGCAAGTCGAGAAGAAATCCAGCGGCCTGCCAGCCCTTGGCGACGAATTCGGTGAAATGTTTACCAGCGACAGCGAAGCCGCCACCGAAATCGAGATCATGAAATCGCGTATGGTCATTGGCGCCGTGGTCGACCAGCTACAGCTCACCCATAAAGTCACGCCGCAATACATGCCATTTATTGGTAGCTGGTTGGCGCGTCGCACGCCGGGCCAAGATGAACTCAGCATTACCACCTTCAACGTACCGCAAGGCTACGGAGGCAAACCGTTGCAGCTCGAATTCGCCGACAATGGCACCCAATACGAGATCCATGACGAAGAAGGCGAGTTGGTTCTAGCGGGCACTGTCGGGCAGTTCGCCGTTATGGGCGGCTTTGAGCTAAACATCAATGACGCTGTACTGACCGACACTCATGAATTTGTGATTAGCAAAGGCAACCGTTTAAGTACAATTCGCAGCGTTCAAGGTGGCCTAAGCGTCAGTGAACGCGGCAAACAAACCGGCATTCTGACCGCCAGCTTCCAGCACCCCGACCGCGAATACGCGCAACAAGTGCTGAACGCCATTGCGCAAGAGTACATGCTGCAGAATATTCGCCGCAACGCCGCCGAAGCCGAAAACAGCCTGCAGTTTATTGAACGCCAACTGCCAGAAGTTAAAGGTAATTTAACCGCGGCTGAAGATAAATTGAATCAATACCGCAACTTAAGCCAGTCCGTCGACCTTTCGATTGAGACGCAAAGCTTGCTTGAGCGCGTGGTCGAAATTGAAAAGCGCTTGAACGAACTTGAGTTGAAAGAAAAAGAACTGTCGCGCTTGTACACCAAAGAGCACCCGACCTATCAGTCATTGCTCGAGCAAAAAGCGCAGTTGATTCGTGAGCAAGAGCAAATCAACAACCAAGTCGGTGATTTGCCTGAGACCCAACAAGAAGTCTTGCGCTTGGCGCGTGACGTGGAAGTGTCGCAAGAGATTTACGTGCAGCTACTGAACCGCATGCAAGAGCTGAACGTGTTGAAAGCCGGTACCGTGGGCAACGTGCGCATTCTCGACGAAGCCGTGACCAACCCGCAGCCTGTAGCGCCGAAAAAGAGCCTGATTGTAGTGCTGGCGACCATGCTCGGCGGTATGGTGAGCGTGGGTTACGTGTTCCTAATGGCTGCGCTGAATCGCGGCGTGGAAGCACCTGAACAGCTCGAAGAGTTGGGCATTAACGTGTACGCTTCGGTGCCAGAGAGCCCCACGCAAAACGAAATGAACGACAAGCTGGCGAAGCTGGTTGGCAAAACCAAAGAAGTGCACGACTTGCCGGTTTTGGCGCTAGAAGACCCTGCCGACTTGGCCATTGAAGCCATGCGCGGTCTGCGTACCAGTTTGCACTTCGCCATGCTCGAAGCCAAGAACAAGACCATTATGATTTCGGGCCCCGCGCCTGGCGTTGGTAAAAGCTTCGTAACCCTTAACCTAGCCGCCGTATTGGCGCAAGCAGGGCAGCGAGTGCTGGTGATTGACGGTGATATTCGTCGGGGCTACCTGCACTCGGCAGTGAGCGTGTCGAACAATTACGGTCTGTCAGACTTCTTGGCCAGCGTCGATAAGTCACCTGATGGCGGCCCGATTGACAAAAACAACCTGTCGACCATTATTCACAAAACCAAAGTGCCGAACATGCACTTTATTGCGCGCGGCACCGCAGCCCCAAACCCATCGGAATTGCTCATGCACCCGCGCATGGAAAAACTGCTCCGCAAAGTCAACGAATACTACGACTACGTGCTGATTGATACACCGCCTGTACTGGCCGTAACCGACGCCGCTATTGTCGGCCGCTACGCCGGTACCTCGCTGCTTGTCGCACGCTTCGGCGAAACCCCAGCGAAAGAAGTCGAAGCCACCGTGAAGCGCTTCGCGCAGAATGGTGTTGATATTCGTGGGGTTATTTTGAATGGCGTACAGCGCCGTGCTGGTGGGTATTACGGATATGGCTACGGGTATTCGTACGGCTACAGCTATAAGTCGACCGAAGGGTAACACATTGGGTAGCCCGTGGTTCTACCACGGGTCCACTGCGAATTCACCTCGGTGGCCGTTCAACACTAAAAACACCAACCCCAGCGCTCATAAAAACTCCTACAATCGCGCTGGGCAAAACACAATTCATTTAAGTTTTAACAAGGCAGTAGAACTCCAACCATGAAAATATTAGTAACTGGCGGTGCCGGCTTTATCGGCTCCGCCGTCATTCGGCATATTATCCAAAACACAAACGACAGCGTCGTCAACGTCGACAAGCTAACTTACGCAGGCAATCTTGAAAGCCTGAAGACGGTTGAGAATTCTGAACGTTACGCATTCAAACAAGTCGATATTTGCGATAGTGCTGCTCTAGAACGCGTTTTCAATGGGCATCAACCCGACGCAGTGATGCATTTGGCGGCCGAAAGCCACGTCGATCGCTCAATTGACGGACCTGCTGCGTTTATCGAAACGAATATCATCGGCACCTACACATTGCTAGAAGTAGCCCGCAAATATTGGGCACAGCTCGACGAGCAACGTAAAGCTAAGTTCCGTTTTCACCATATTTCGACCGATGAAGTCTACGGTGATCTCGATGATAGCGATGCCCTGTTTACCGAAACTACAGCATACGCACCCAGTTCTCCTTACTCAGCAAGCAAAGCGAGCTCCGATCACTTGGTAAGAGCTTGGCACCGTACCTATGGCTTGCCCACGCTTGTGACGAACTGCTCAAACAACTATGGGCCGTATCACTTCCCAGAGAAATTGATCCCACTAATGATACTCAACGCGCTTGACGGCAAACCGTTGCCGGTTTATGGCAAGGGCAATCAAGTACGCGATTGGCTATTTGTCGAAGACCATGCGCGAGCACTTTACAAGGTGATCACCGAGGGTAAAGTTGGCGAGACCTACAATATTGGCGGTCATAACGAGAAGCAAAATATCGAAGTCGTGCGGACCATCTGTGGCTTACTTGAAGAATTGGTGCCCAATAAACCAAGTGGCGTCAATGCCTATGAAGACCTAATTACCTACGTAACAGACCGCCCAGGACATGATCTGCGTTATGCCATTGATGCGATGAAGATCCAGAACGAATTGAATTGGACGCCAGAAGAAACGTTTGAATCCGGCATTCGAAAAACCGTTGAATGGTATCTTGCCAATCAAGAATGGTGTCAGCATGTACAAGACGGCAGTTATCAACGCGAACGCTTAGGTGCCTTATCTGGAGAAAGCGTATGAAAGGAATCGTCTTAGCGGGTGGCTCAGGTACACGCCTTTACCCTATTACCATGGGCGTGTCGAAGCAGCTACTCCCGATCTACGACAAACCGATGATCTATTACCCGTTATCGGTGCTTATGCTTGCGGGCATTCACGAAATATTGATTATTTCGACACCTGAAGATTTACCTAATTTCAAGAAGCTTCTTGGGGATGGTTCGCAATTTGGTATTCAGCTTTCTTATGCAGAACAACCAAGCCCTGATGGTTTGGCGCAAGCGTTTATTATTGGTGAGGAGTTCATTGGAGATGATAGCGTTTGCTTGGTTTTGGGTGACAATATTTTCTATGGCCAAGGATTTAGGCCAAAGCTAGAACAAGCTCGGGCAACTATAGAATCTAACGGCGGCGCAATTGTTTTCGGTTATCAAGTCAAAGACCCTGAGCGTTTTGGAGTTGTGGAATTTGATGAAGCGAGTAAAGCGATTTCAATAGAAGAAAAGCCCACTCATCCGAAATCACATTTTGCGGTAACAGGATTGTATTTTTACGACAACGATGTTGTTCAAGTCGCTAAGGGTGTAACGCCGTCGCATAGAGGCGAATTAGAGATCACAGATGTGAATAGAGCTTATTTAGAAACTGGGAAACTAAATGTAGAGCTTCTTCGGCGAGGATTTGCATGGCTCGATACCGGAACTCATGAAAGTTTATTGGAAGCCGCACAGTTTGTTGAAACTATAGAAAAAAGACAAGGCTACAAAGTGGCTTGTCTAGAAGAAATAGCTTTTTATAAAAACTGGTTAACGCGAGAGCAGTTAATTCATAATGCTAAGGCGATGAGTAAGAATAATTATGGACAGTATCTTTTAACTATTGCAGACATGAAGTAGGCGTTACGTTGATTTTGCACATCGGTAATTTAGAGAAGTTTATCCCACCTTTTGTGGAATACATAAATGACGAATTTGAATCTGGTGAACATTTCTTCTATTTCTATGGAGATAATCGTAAATATCCAATGCAAAAAAAACAAAAAAACGTCGTAATAGAATCAGGAACTGGTCGTTATACAAGTATATTGTTTCATGTACGCTTGATTCCGCTTCTACTACGTGCTGAGAAGGTCATTATTCATGGCCTATTCAATGAATATACGATTAGACTATTGGCAATATTACCCTGGGTTTTAAACAAATGCTATTGGTTAATTTGGGGCGGGGATTTATATTCCTTTCGAGAACCAAAACTTGGTATGAGAAATAGAATTCAAGAAATGGTTAAGGCTTTTGTTATTAAGAGGTTTGGCTATTTAGTTACGTACATTCCAGGAGATGCAGAGCTAGCTAGACAATGGTATGGTGCCAGGGGTGAATACCGAGAATGTTTAATGTATTTGAGTAATGTGGTTGACTCTAAAATATTTGAAAATATTGAGGTTGATGATAACGTTACCACACCAATCAAGATCCTGGTGGGCAACTCTACGGATCCGAGTAATAATCATTTTGAAGCTTTGGATAAGTTAGCAAAGTTTAAAGATGAAGATATCCAAATTTTTGTTCCACTTTCATATGGTAGATATCAAGCCCACGCAAAAGCCGTTATTGAATATGGTTCAAACCTGTTTGGTGATAAGTTCATACCAATTACAAAGTTCATGAAAATTGATGAGTATAAGCAGTTTCTTAGCTCAATCGATATTGCTATTTTTAACCATAAGCGACAGCAGGCTATGGGTAACACAATTACGTTGCTGAGTTTAGGTAAAACAGTTTTTCTGCAACCAGAAGTTTCTCAAACCCAATTTTTTAAAAGTCTAGGTATAAAGGTGTTTTCGGTAGAACAGCTAGAGTTGAATAGATTGCTTCCAGAGAAAGCATCCCAGAATATGGCTGCAGTAGCGGATACCTTTTCTTTTGGAAATCTTAAAGATCAATGGTCCAGAATATTTGAAGGGTGAAATGGCATATTTAACAGTTGAGCAGTTAGAAAAACTAAATTTTAAAAGTCTTGGTAAAGGTGTAAAGGTCAGTGATAGGGCAAGTATTTACGATGCTGGAAGAATCGAACTTGGAGATTTTTGCCGTATTGATGACTTCTGTGTTATTTCTGGGAAAGTTAAGTTCGGTAATTATTGCCATGTGACGCCTATGTGTTTGATTGCTGGAGGAGAACCTGGAATAGAAATTTCGGATTTTTGTACCTTTGCTTATGGAGTTAGAATTTTCTCACAATCAGATGATTATTCCGGAAATTCAATGGTTAATTCGTTAATCCCTAAAAAGTATAAAAATGAAGAATTTTCAAAGGTTGTAATTGAACGACAGGTCGTAGTTGGTGCAGGGACAACAATTTTCCCAGGAGTAGTTGTATCTGAAGGTTGCGCAATCGGCGCGATGTCTTTGGTCAACAAAACAACTGAGCCATGGGGAGTATATATTGGCACACCAGCTAGAAGGGTAAAATCCCGATCTAAGAAGATATTGAAGCTCGAAAAACGTTTCCTTTCGGATGTAGATAATGATCCCATTTAACAAACCTCCTGTAACAGGGAACGAAAGCCAGTTTATTCAGCAAGTTTTAACTAGTGACAAGATGTCAGGTGACGGACCTTTTGGAAAACTTTGTCAGGAATGGTTTGAGAAAAACTTGCCGACAAAGAAAGCCTTATTGACTCCCTCTTGTACTGCTGCATTAGAGCTTGCCGCCATCTTAGCTGATATCAAGCCCGGTGATGAAGTAATTATGCCGAGCTATACCTTCGTAAGCACGGCTAACGCGTTTGTTTTGAGAGGGGCCAAGATTGTCTTTGTTGATGTTCGGCCGGATACAATGAATATCGACGAAAAGCTTATTGAAGCAGCTATTACAGAGCGAACAAAAGCGATCGTTCCTGTCCACTATGCTGGCGTGGGCTGTGATATGGATGTAATTATGCAGTTGGCAGCTAAATATAACCTCTTTGTGGTAGAGGACGCAGCGCAAGGAATGATGAGCTCTTATAAAGGAAATGCGTTAGGCACAATTGGTCATATTGGAGCATTTAGTTTTCACGAAACGAAAAACTATACTAGCGGTGGTGAAGGTGGCTTATTACTAATTAATGATGAGCAATTCACACACCGTGCCGAGGTTATAAGAGAAAAGGGTACGAATCGTAGCCAGTTTTTCAGAGGTATGGTAGACAAATACCAGTGGGTGGATATAGGCAGTAGTTATTTACCAAGTGAACTGCAGGCTGCTTATTTGTGGGGACAGCTTGAGTCTGCTGAATTAATCAATTCGAATCGTTTGTCGACATGGAATCGTTACTACGACGGCTTGATGGCGTTGGCAACAGCGGGAAAAGTTGAATTAGCCTTTATTCCTGATATTTGCATACATAATGCGCACATGTTCTATCTGAAGGTGGCTAACTTGGATGAACGAACGGCGTTAATCGAGTTCCTCAAAGCTAAAGATATCATGGCTGTGTTCCATTATGTGCCACTTCACTCCGCAAAAGCCGGAAAGGAGTTTGGTTTTTTTCATGGTAATGATGAGCAGACCACTAGGGAAAGTGAGCGATTAGTTCGATTGCCTCTTTGGTATGGCATGTCGGAAATTGAGGTTAATACTGTCATAGACGCGGTTAATGAGTTTTATCTGTGACTCTTAAAAAACAAGCGGTTGGTGGTGTTAAGTGGACATCTATGTCCATGATTATCGTTACGCTGCTTCAGTTCGCACAACTTTCAGTATTAGCCCGATATTTAGAGCCCTCTGACTTTGGTCTTATGGCCGTAATGATGGTTATCATCGGATTTTCTCAAGCATTCCAAGATATGGGGATTAGCAACGCCATCATACAGCGTCCGGACATTACCCATACACAGCTTTCCAGCTTGTACTGGCTGAACATTGCCTCTGGTGTACTGCTTTGCCTAATTGTGCTGGCGCTCTCGCCATTGGTAGCTGCATTTTATGACGAGCCAAGAATTACTGGTTTAATGGCGATTTTATCTGTTGTATTCGTATTAGTTTCCGTAGGGAATCAATATCGCGTACTTTTTCAGAAAAGTCTCGAATTTCGTACCATGGAACTGATTAATATTACAACTTCTGCTGTGTCACTGGTAGTTGCAGTCGTTTTGGCGAGCCAAGGTTTTGGAGTCTTGACGCTTGTATTCACAATGCTAACTCAAGCGGGTTTAGCAAGTGGGTTGTTTTTACTTATTGGCATGAAACGATTTCACAAACCAACACTTACATATAATCATAAAGAGTTGAAAGGGTTTTATGGCTTTGGGCTTTACCAGATGGGAGAGCGCTCGATAAATTATATTGGCGCTAACGCTGACAAATTATTGATCGGTAAGATTGTAGGTATTAGTGCTGCAGGTTTTTATAACTTAGCTTGGCAACTAATTATATTCCCAGTAAGCAAAATTAACCCTATAGTAAATAAAGTGGCTTTCCCAGTTTATTCCAAGGTGCAAAATGATCCTAACGTATTGAACCGTTACTACAGTTTTAATGTTAAAGCACTTTCGTTAGTCACCATACCACTGCTTGCGTTTCTGATATTTTTTTCTAGCGAAGTTGTAGTTATCGTATTTGGGTCTGGCTGGGAAAAAACAGCTAATTTAGTGCCTGCATTAGCACTTATCGGAATTATGAGGGCTTTAGGTAACCCAGGCGGAGCAATACTTCTTGCGCTCGGTCGAGCTGATATTGGCTTCTGGTGGAACCTTTTTTGGACTTCTGTAATCATTATTAGTTTGGTTATAGGTTTGAGCATATCTCCGTCAGCGAAGACGGCTGTCTACGTACTACTGGGTCTTTATCTAACTGTCGGGATGCTCTGGCACATTATTATAGCCAAAGTATCCAAAGTTAACTACTTACCGATTGCTACGCACTTCTTGAAGCTCCTGAGTGTAGCACTTGGCATTGGTTATGTAGGTCATAGTATTCTCAACTTTCTCGGGCTTGAAACTGCATTTTTACGAGTCATTGCGGGCGCAACTATCTGTGGCATTATGTATCTCTGTTATTTACTTCTAACTGAACGTAGCTTCCTTCACACATTAAGAAGGAAGTCTTAAAACTAAGTAATGGATTCTCTCGTCCGACGGTGTCGAGTATGTGGCTTAATCATCTTGGATTATAATCAATCAGGTTATTAAATATACACTTGGAACTTCGCAATCAATGAGCTAGCCAAGTTAGCTTGAGTACATAAACATGAACAAGCAAGACTCAGAACCTATGTCTGTTCAGAATCTCCCGAAGGCGCATTGAACAGGCCAGTAAGCAGCAAATTAATGCTGGTTAGGGTTCCCCGGCTACAGCCATTCTGGTTTGGTTCTATTCTCTGCATGTTACGAAAATAAGGTCATTTAATTTTGTCATTAAAAAATCTTTTGGTCATTTCGCCTCACTTAGCACGATCGAACGAAACCAGAACGAAACAAACAAAATTATTAATAGAGGGCTTGGTAGAATTATTTGATGACAACATAAGAATTGAAATTTACCACTATGAAACCAGTCACACCCAAGACCTTGAGCTTTGGGCAAATGCTCTTGGCAAAGCAGTGCGGTTGAAATCGTTAGATGGTTTGAGACTTTTTGAACAGACAAGATACTTGTGGCGAATCAATCGTTTTGTAAAAGACAACTTTAAATCTCTGTGGTCTCGCCGAGTTTCAAAGGATATTATCCAGCGCTTAAACAACGGTAACTTGAATTGTGATGAAACTATTTTATTAACGGTATCAACTCCAATTGAAGCACATTTTACAGGTCTCTCCATCACCGCGCGAGTTTCAAAAGTATCTTGGTATGCGTTGTTCAGCGATGTTTGGCCTGCAGATATTCTCCCTATACCCTATTACCAAAGAAATATACTAAGACGTTGGCGGCTAAAGTTACTATCTCAAATTCTGGAGCAATCAGATAAAGTGATAGTTACAAACAATAAGGCGAGGTTGGCTTTTGAGGCAATCAATGGCCAAAACGTTTGCGATGACTTTTCTGTTCTCAATCACTTTAGTGAATTAAAAAATGGGTCAAAAAAGTCAGACTCTGGTTTTTTACTGCACTTGGGGTCATTGGATTGTTATAGAGCCTGTGAACATAACGTCAACCTATTGAATTATTTAGTTAACAATTTGAATTTAACGTTAATGCAAGTAGGCAGCACAGATTACAGCGTAAAAGAACAACTCAGTCAGTCATTAAATCAAAACGTCGTTTTCAAGTCATATACTGAAGACGTAGCACCGCTAATTGCTTCGAGTCGCTATGTGGTGATTATCGAAGCCAATATGGATTCAGTTTTTATTCCTTCTAAAGTTGCGGATTGCATATGTTCAGGCAAAGAAATCATTGCTCTGACAAAAAGTGATAGTCCAACCGCAGAGTTACTTCGAAAATTCGCTGCTGGCTTTTTAGTGTATCTGAATGAAGATAGCAATGTTGAACTCGAGAAGCTTCCTAACAGTCACACCGATGCTGAATCTTATCGAAGTTATGTTCGAAACCAGTTACAGCATGTCTTTCAATAAGCATTTGGTGGATCTTGAGAAAAATTATGGTTCGATATATTGAACCTCAATATGAAATGTATCTTTGAAAACATATGAAAAAATATATTTTTATTGGAAGCTCTAGTTTCCCTGGTGCCGCTTCTGGTATCTCACAATCGGTGTATGCTCAAATCCAGGCGTTACACAATGCAGGCTATTCCGTTCTGTGTTTTACACCAACAACCAAAAAATTTGGTATAAAGGAAACGCTCGAGTCGTTCTCAGAATTTCATTATCACGGCGTTGATTCTGAATCACTAGAAGAGCTAAGATGCATGGTTGAGCTTTATAACAAGTATCAACCTGAGATGATTATAAATAATGATAATCCATATTTAAGCAATCTCATGCAGTTTGCACGATGTGCAAAGTTAAGCATATGCCACATGAACAAGACAACCATAAACAGCCTAACAGTATATGACGGGGCTTTTGCTCACCGAATTGGCGCAATTAGTCACTACATGCTGTCATACTTACGCAGTAAATTAAGCGACAAACATAAAGTGATATTTGTACCGAATATATTTATTCCACCCTTGAATGAGTTACCATCTCCCTCTGATATCGCACTATCTGAAACGGCTAAGAATAAAATTAAACTTCTCTACTCAGGGGGGAGTAATAGCAATAAAGGTATACGCTACATACGCGATTTGCTTGCTAAAATTAATAATTCTCAACTTTCGAAATCTATTCAAGTTGATTTATTCGGTCAATACAATAAAAACGATGTTATTTTTTTTGAAGGTCTTAAGAATTTAGAGATATATAAGCACGGCTTTACGCCAAGCAATATCTTATATAATTATTTAAAAAAAGCAGACTTTCTCTTATTCCCTTCATTAAACGAAGGGCTGCCCATGACTATCATAGAGGCTTTATCTGCTAGAACTGCCATATTAAGCATCGATGGAGTGGGTGGCGTGTGTGATCTAGTTCTTAATGGCTATAACGGTATTTGTGTTGACAGTAAAGATTGGGTCGATTTATCAGTAGCCTACCTAGCGCAAGCATTGACTAGGCCTCAAAAATTAGAGCAGCTAAAAGTGAATGGTTATGCGGTCTTTAATGTAGGGTTTAGCCAGCATCAGTTTATTAGTCAGGTTAAAGAAATTACTGATTTGTACTCTACAGATAAGGATATGGTAATCGATATTTTTAAACAAAAGGCTACTGAAAAATTAAACTTGAGACTTCTACATTGGCACCGAGTACCAAAGGGTCATATAAAATATTCTAAACTTGTTGGGATAAAACAACGGCTAGGGATTTTGCCGAAAAAGGAATACTTCATCTGATGGTGCAGCTCAAGGTTCATAGCAAAACGATAGCATTACTTTTTTTCTATTCGTATTTGTGTCTTCTGCCGCTTGATTTTGTTTTCACTATAAAGCTTAACATGCCGATGTCTCCAAGTGTATTGATAGGGCTACTTGGTGTTACTGTACTATTTTTGAAAGAATTGAAAATTCCGATTAGATGGGAATTTCTAGTTTTTCTCATGTATCTTGCGTTTCTTGTTGTTCACCCCGGTTCTCATTCGGTTTCAGGGTTTGGTGGACTTGTCGGAATAGCGACATCAATATACTTGTTAATGGGGGCATACCTATTAACTCGGCGCAAGTATATCTATGATTCAGAAGTTTTTTTGGGGTTGACGATGTTCGCGATCTCGACCCTAGCTTACGCCTTGTACTTCTACTTCATTGAAAGACATATCATGTTAGCAACTATATCAACCAACTTGCCGAACGTCAGATTGTCTGCCGGAGACTTTGATGAGAACAATTTTGCTAGCATCCTTGCAATGGGAGGTCTAGTTTTCCTCACGAGAACCTACCTAGCAAGTGGAATACTTACATTTCTCTACAGTATTTGTTTTGGGTTCCTCTTTTTCGTAATGATGTTGACAGGTTCTCGTGGAGCGATTATTGCCCTTGTGGCAAGTTCAATTTTGTTAACGTTCGTTCTGTTCAAAAGTCGTAATGTATCAGGCAAAAAGAAATTTTTTATCTTCATTGTGTTCATCGGTGCACTTTTCTTGACTTCATTTCTTTTTTTATCTAACGAGCTCATTGTCGAGCGATTTACTCAAACAATTGAGACTGGAAATTTATCTGCTCGAGAGATTATTTGGGCACACACCATTGAGTTGATATTTGAAAAATATCTATATGGCTTTGGCTTTGGTGGAGGAACACTGGCTATAGCTGAAAGTATGGGTAATTATGGCGGCGTAAAAGGAACTCATAATACTGTTTTAACGATCATGCTGTCCGCCGGAATATTCCTTGGTAGCCTAGTAACGTTTGCCTATTTAAATATTCCGTTATGGTTAAAATATGCACGAAGTTATCGAGTGCAGGTCATGACGATTCATGTTTTGATGGCATTATTAGCCCTTGTTTTGTTAACTTCGATGTCGATTGACTGGTTGAATCGAAAATACTACTGGATATTTATGGGGTTAGTCTTAGGTTTGATGGTGAACCGTAAGGATAACAAATTAGTATCCAAAGTTCGTTGAAAAATACACGGAATAGAATTTCAACCAACTTCAGGTAGTAGACATAAAAATCTGAATTGATGTCAGCGACTGGTTGCCATTCAGCAATATAAGCAAAGCGCGATTTCAATTACTTCCAGATTAACTGTAACAACTGAGAGCGGCCGCATCGATTCAGCGATGAACTGTTACCGATAAGTTTTGAGAAATTAATTAGAAAAAGAGATGTACGGTTTGTTTGGTCATTGCAATGCTGCGGTTAAAGAAGTGTCGGCACAGATATCTTATAAGCAAGCGTATTTAGCGATTTTACGGACGCGCAAGGCTTTTGAGAGTGCAAGGTCTTGTATGAATGCGTTAGTGAACTTTCGCAGGGAAATATAAATGGGTTGCATAGTGAAGCAAAATTTAATCATCATTACAAATATAATTCCTCACTATAACTTGAGTTTTTACTCTCGTTTAACATCGGAAGTAAAAAATGAATACAATGTCACAATAATTGCAGATCAAGTATCAGAAAGCGAAATCTTTGTAAAGAATGAAGGAGAAGGAAAGATTAACGTGGTTAACCTTCCTTTTTTAAAAGGACATAGATTCATCTATCGTAAAGGTTTGATAAGTGCTCTTCGACAGTTAAGTCCGGATAAAGTTGTTGTCTACGGGAACCCCAGAGACATGTCTGTGTGGCTTGCGTTGATCTATTTGAACTTAACTAGTAAATGGGTTGCTGTCTATGGGATGTTTCACCGAGTAGGCGGGGGGAACAGGCTCTCAAGAGCGGCATATAAAATTTTTGATATTCTTTCTTGCAAGCTATTTACCTACTCGCGCAGAGGTGCCATTACTTTGGATGCGTTAGGCGTAGATACAAGAAAAATTAGAGTGATTGGTACCGCAATCAATAACGATGAAGAAATTCAAAAACTTGATGAACGTGCGCAAGCTAACTTTGTAAAAGAACATCAATTAGAGGGAAGGGTTGTTGTTCTTCAAGTTGTAAGGCTGTCATCATATAAAAAACCTGGACTGATTGTCGAAGCTGCTCGGAAAATGTATTCATCAAATAAAGAGCTCCTATTTGTACTCATTGGGGGGGGGGAATTATTTGAAGAACTTAAAGCTCGAGTTGTGAGTCTTGGGTTAGAGCAGTCAATTAGAATGCTTGGCCCATGCTATGATAAAAAGCAACTATCTTTATGGTTTTCCGTAGCAAAGATTTCAGTTGTGCCCACATGTATTGGGCTCAGTGCACATCATTCTTTAGGTTTCGGAGTTCCAGTGATGACGGATGACAGTATCGCAAACCAAGCATCGGAATTTGATATTCTTCAACATGGCTTGAATGCAATAGTCTATAAAGAAGGCTTGGTAGATGATTTCATCCTGAAGCTTGAGAACTTTCTGAATAATAAGGAAATGCAAGAGAGTCTAGCTCAAGGGGCTTTAAACACAATTAAATATAATGCTAATTTAGATACTAAAATTCGTAATTTCATAGATGCCATTTCTTAGAAAATCAAGATAACTTTAAATGTAATAGGGTTTCATAAATTAAATGACTCGTCGAATATGTATAAACACCTCGAACCTGCACTATGGTGGAGGAGTTCAAGTCGCCACTTCGTTTTTAAGAGAACTTTGTAAATTAGAGAAAGCGTTACTGGATGTAGAGGTTTCTGTTTACCTATCGTCCGAGGTTAAAGCAAATTTAGGTGATACCGTAAATCAGTTGAAGCGAAAATTTGACGTGCAGGTGTTTGATGTTTTTGGTTTGAAGGCACTCTTTCGAAAAGTTAGAAAAAAGTACCTTGAATTCGATTTGATATTCAGCGTTTTTGGTCCAGATTATTTACCGATGATCGGAGCCAAACGTGTTGTCGGATTTGCTCAGCCTTGGATCTTATACAATAAAAGCGATGCATATCAAAGGCTTGGTTTTCTATCTGCACTTAAGTCAAGAATGAATTTTTGGATAAAAAAACAACTATTTAAAGGGGCGGATGCGTACCTTGTAGAACTTGAACATGTGAAAGAAAGGATGCTAGCAAAACAAATAGGTCGTGAAGATAATATTTATATTGCTTATAACACTATATCTCGTAATTATAGTGAAATAAATAACCGGAAACTGCTTCTTGATAAAAAACCTGATGATCTGTTCAAGCTAGGAATTATTTCAAGAAATTACTCTCACAAAAACTTGTCGGTGCTTCCTGAAATTAAACGTATTCTTGGAGAACGCTATCACAGAAAAGTAGCGTTTTATGTCACTTTCAATGAGGCCGAGTTTCGGAGAGAGTCGTTTTTTTTTCAAAATGATGTAATCAACCTAGGCCCTAAAAAAGTTGATGAGTGTATTGATACTTATTTGAGTTTTGATGCTGTTTTCTTCCCTTCGTTGTTGGAATGTTTTTCCGCAACACCGCTCGAGGCAATGGCAACAGGTCGAGTTCTTTTTGCATCGGACAGGCCATTCAATCGTGATGTTTGTGGTGAGCATGCATATTATTTCGATCCTCTTAGCCCTGAAGATGCTGCTCGTGTCATCAATAGTTACATTGAACATAAATGGGGTAGGGATCTCGAAGATAGACTGGCAGCGAGAGAACATGCGATTGGCTTTTCTAATCCGCGAGATCGCGCATTAAAGTACATTGAAATTATTAATAAGGTTTTGTCTTAATGTTCAAAAGAAAAACACTTCTCATTACGGGCGGTACGGGCTCATTTGGAAACGCAGTACTCCGTCGATTTCTAGATACCGACATCTCTGAAATCCGTATTTTCAGCCGTGACGAAAAAAAACAAGATGACATGCGCAAAGCGTACAATCATCCGAAGCTAAAGTTTTATATTGGCGATGTTCGCGATTACCAAAGTGTTTTGAATGCAACTCGTGGGGTTGATTTTATCTATCACGCGGCTGCGCTGAAGCAAGTGCCATCGTGTGAGTTCCATCCAATGGAAGCAGTCAAAACCAATGTGACTGGTACTGAGAATGTTCTCGAAGCTGCTATTCAAAATGGAGTCAAGCGGGTAGTTTGTTTGAGCACCGATAAAGCTGTGTACCCTATCAATGCGATGGGGATCTCAAAAGCCATGATGGAAAAGGTCATGGTTGCCAAATCGCGTAATGTTGATGATACGAAGACGGTTATTTGTGGCACGCGTTATGGCAACGTCATGGCCTCTCGTGGTTCTGTGATCCCATTATTTGTTGATCAGCTTCGTGCCGGAAAACCGCTTACGATTACCGACCCAAACATGACGCGTTTTATGATGACACTTGATGACGCAGTTGATCTGGTTCTCTACGCATTTGAGCATGGTACTAATGGTGATATTTTCGTGCAGAAAGCGCCTGCCGCGACAATTGAGACACTCGCCAAGGCTGTTCTATCGGTAGCCGGCAAAGAAGAGCACCCAATTGAAGTTCTCGGGACTCGGCATGGTGAAAAATTGTTTGAAGCGCTGCTTTCACGAGAAGAAATGGTCTGTGCTGAAGACATGGGTGGCTATTATCGGGTTCCACCTGACTTGCGTGACCTCAATTACTCGAAATACGTTGAGCAAGGCGATAAGCGCATTGACCATGTTGAAGACTACAACTCGTATAACACCGAGCGATTGGATGTTGAAGGTATGAAGAAGCTTTTAATGAAGCTCGATTTTATGCGTGCATTTGCAAAAGGCGAATACATCAATCCTGAAGGCTAAACGGAGTTTTCATGAAGCTTTTAATCACCGGTGCGAATGGCTTTGTCGGCAAGAACCTAACCGTTCACTTAGATGAAATGGATGATGTCGACTATGTAACCTTCACCCGCCAAAACACTTTGGATGATGTTCCTGCGCTTTTAGAAGGTGCTGATTGTGTAGTGCATTTGGCAGGCGTCAATCGTCCCGAAACCGAAGATGAGTTTGCGAAAGGGAATGTCGATTTAACTAAGGCCTTACTTTCAAAGATTGAGTCCGTAAGCCAAAGTACAGGCCGCTCTATTCCGATTATCTATTCATCTTCTATTCAAGCAGAACGTGCTAATCCATACGGTATTAGTAAGCTAAATGCAGAGAAGGCGGTAATCGATTACGGCACTCGTAATGATGTTGCGGTGCGTGTTTATCGACTGGCCAATGTGTTCGGTAAATGGTGCAAGCCTAACTATAACTCAATGGTAGCGACCTTTTGTCACAATATTTGTCGTGTTCTTCCCATACAAATCAATGACGAGAGTGCCGAAGTCAAACTTGTATATGTAGACGATGTTTGTGCTGAATTGATTCGCATAGCGCGCCAAATGAGCGCAAATCAAGCTGCCAAAGATGTTACTTATGGTGACGTAGAGCCTGTCTATACCGCCACTGTTGGTGACATTGCTCGAGCACTTTCTGATTTTAAGGCAAGCCGCACTAGTTTAGTGACAGAGCGAGTAGGAGAAGGCTTTATCCGAAAGCTTTACTCAACCTATGTTAGCTATTTGCCCACTGATAGCTTCTCGTACAAAGTACCTAAATATGGTGACGAGCGGGGCGTATTTGTCGAAATGCTGAAAACCAAAGACTCTGGACAGTTTTCGTTTTTCACCGCGCATCCGGGCATCACGCGTGGCGGTCATTATCACCATACGAAAAATGAAAAGTTCTTGGTGATTAAGGGTAAGGCGCGCTTCTGTTTTCGTCACATGGTCACAGGTGAGTTCTACGAACTATTCACTGATGGCGATACACCAGAAATCGTTGAGACCGCGCCTGGCTGGAGCCATGACATTACCAACGTGGGTGACGACGAAATGGTTGTGATGCTCTGGGCCAATGAAATATTTGATCGCGAGAACCCTGATACTTATGCAGCGCCTGTGCAGCCACCAGAACTTCAACAGTAAGCATCTAATTAAGAGTAATTTGGCATGAAAAAGCTAAAGGTAATGACGATTTTAGGGACGCGCCCTGAAATTATTCGTCTATCGCGCGTAATGGCAGCGTTAGACCAAGTTGTTGAGCATAAAATTGTCCACACGGGCCAAAATTATGACTACGAACTGAACGATGTTTTTTTTGAAGAGCTTGGCGTACGCCAGCCTGACCATTTTTTGAACGTTGACACCTCAAGCTTAGGTAAGAGCCTTGGTGAAATTTTGATCAAGACCGAGCAGGTGATTCTTGAAGAAAAACCCGATGCCGTGTTGGTATTAGGCGATACCAATAGCGCAGTGGCCACAATGATGGCCAAACGCATGAAAGTGCCGACCTATCATATGGAAGCAGGGAACCGCAGCTTCGATGCGAATGTACCAGAAGAGATCAACCGCAAATTGGTAGACCACCTTGCCGATTTTAACTTGGTGTACACCGAGCATGCACGTCGTCATCTGCTAAGCGAAGGTTTGTCGCATCGCTTTATCTATTTGACTGGTTCGCCAATGCGTGAGGTCTTGGAGCATGTTTTACCTTCCATTGAGGCCTCGAACGTACTTGAACAGTTGAAGCTAGAAGCAAAAAAATTCTTTATTGTAAGTGTGCATCGTGAAGAGAATGTCGATAGCAAAGAGAACCTGCACAAAGTTGTTGAAGCCCTGAGTGCGCTTCATCAGGAATATGGCTATCCTGTGGTTGTTTCGACCCATCCGCGCACGCGCAACCGTCTTGAGAAACTCGGGCTTGCTGATGCGCATGACGGCATTCAATTTTTAAAACCTTTCGGCTTTTTTGATTACAACAAGCTGCAAATGGAAGCGTTTTGCGCCATTTCCGACAGCGGAACGATTAGCGAAGAATCATCAATCCTTAACTTCCCTGCAGTAACCTTGCGTCGTTCGATTGAACGACCAGAAGCTTTGGATACTGGCGCAATTGCACTTACCGGACTTGATGTAGACACGCTTATCGCAGGTGTTCGAATTGCAGTTGCAAATCGTGATGTATTCTCGGGCACAGAGCGTGAAATTCCAGAAGAGTATAAGATTCGGAACACATCTGAACGTGTAGTGCGGTTGATCACTGGTACGGCAAAGTTAACGCCGTATTGGAAGAATATGGATAGTTTTTCTAGGTATGACTGGTAATGTTGAAGAAAAAATATGATGTCGCTATTGTAAATCGGTCTTTCTGGCCAGACTTTCCGGTTTTAGGCGAGGCACTTTTAAGCTTAGCAGAGAGTCTTTCGAAAGACAGAAAAGTTACTGTTCTAAGCCAAGGGAAAGCTCCAATAAAAGAGACTGTGGATAAACTCGCTCGAGCACAGAACGTGAATTTTGAAACGTATCTTACGCCACCGAAATCGAGTTACTCGCTTATTCGCCGGGTGATTCAATCCGTTATGTTTACGTTTTGGGTGTTTTTAAAGTTGTGTGTTAATAGGCCTAGATTGGTTTATGTGGCAACAGACCCACCGATTACTGTTCCGTTTTTTGTTTTTATATATGCGAAGCTCTTTGGAGCTAAATATATTTATCATGTCCAAGATATACATCCTGAAATAACTGCTATTTACCTTAAAAAAAAAGGAAGGCTTTTCAAATTCTTACGGTATATAGACAACATCTCTCTAAATAACGCCTCTCATATTTTAACGCTGTCTGAAGATATGGTGAGTACAATCAGAAAATCATTAAAGAAAGATGTGAAAATTAGTCTTATTGATAATCCAGGGATCAATATAGAGCCCAATGTTCGTGTTAGAGACGAGAAAACCGTTATATACTGCGGAAATGCTGGTAGGCTCCAGCGGTTCCCATTACTATTGAATTCAATTTCTTCTTTTCTTGACTCAGGGGGCAACCTCAAGTTCGTTTTTATTGGTGGCGGAGTATACTCAAAACAACTCAAGAAGTTATCAGACAAGTATGAAAACTTTTCGTATCAAGGTTTTTTACCGCCGCCTGAAGCTTCCAAGTACATTGAATCGTCATCTTGGGCTTTGCTGCCTATCGATGATGCAGTTACACGATATGCATTTCCTAGTAAAAGTTCGACATATGCAGCGTTTGGCATTCCTATAATCGGAATCTGTGGTAAAGAAACGAGCGTTGGTCAATGGTTGCTTAATGGGCCGTTCGGTATTGTCATAGAGCCGGAAGAAGATGTTTTTATCAAATTATTGGAAGATATAGATTGTGGAAAGTGTAGATTCGAAGTCAAAGAAGAGGTGACACGAAGTTCAAAGGAAAGGTTGAGTAGATTCAACTTCGTTCAAAATTTGAAGTGCACGGTCGATTTGTATCTATAGAAAAGGCAAATAACTCTTACACTGGCATTGTAAAGGTTTTAGGCTGGACGCCGTGCGTTAAGCTTGAAGATGTACTCAAGGAGATAACGCGTGATTCGGTTGTTTGATTTCTTTTTTTCGCTGGTGGGATTAGTTGTCGGCTTTCCAGTGCTAGTCATTTTGTTCATTATTGGACTGTTTGACACGGGTTCGCCACTGTTTCGCCAAGAGCGCGTCGGCCGCCACGAACGGCCATTCGTTTTGGTCAAATTCCGCACCATGCGCATCGACACTGCGTCAGTCGCATCTCACCTCGCGAACTCCGCGTCAATCACGCGCTTCGGACACTTCTTACGCCGCACCAAACTCGACGAGCTTCCACAACTCTGGAACGTTTTGAAGGGCGAAATGAGCTTTGTTGGCCCGCGGCCTTGCCTGTTCAACCAAGAAGAACTCATCGAGAAGCGCCGCGCTCTAGGCGTGCTCGACGCCCGCCCAGGCATCACCGGCCTGGCTCAAGTCAACGAAATCGACATGTCGACTCCGGTATTGCTCGCCGAAACGGACGCCCGCATGCTCGCCTCGCTATGTGTGCGCGACTACTTCAAGTACATTTTTATGACCGTTGCCGGCCGCGGCCGCGGCGATCGCGTGAAGTGAAATAGAGATTACAAAGATGCCAAGCCGAGTAGAGCTTGAGCAATATTTTGAAAGTTGTAAGGAATCAAGGATGTCTAAAAATATCTGTATCGTAGGCCTAGGTTACATCGGCCTACCCACCGCGGCGCTTCTCGCCAATCAAGGTTATCAAGTACTCGGAATTGACGTCTCAGAAGACGTTGTGAATACCGTCAACAAAGGTGATATTCACATTGTCGAGCCAGAGCTAGATGCCTATGTTGCGAAAGCCGTTCAGGATAAAACGCTGACAGCGGCACTGAAACCGCAACCAGCTGACGTGTTCGTCTTGGCTGTGCCTACACCGTTCCATGACGGCCACGTACCAAACATCGATTACGTTGTGGCGGCCACGCGCTCAATTGCGCCTGTGGTGAAAGCCGGTGACATGGTGATCTTAGAATCGACCTCACCAGTGGGTACGACAGAACGTGTCGCAGAAGTGCTACGCGAAGAGGGCGTAGATATTGATGCCATTCATATCGCGCATTGCCCAGAGCGCGTTTTACCGGGCCACATTATGCGTGAGTTGGTCGAGAATGACCGCATCGTCGGCGGCATTACGCCTACAGCGACAGAAGTTGTCGCAGACTTCTATCGCTCGTTTGTTACCGGTGACGTGCTGACCACCGACGCGCGTACCGCCGAAATGGCTAAGCTCACAGAGAATAGCTTCCGTGACGTCAATATTGCGTTCGCTAACGAGCTCTCGATTTTATGCGACAAGTTTGGCATCGACGTTTGGGAGCTTATTCGCTTAGCCAACCATCATCCGCGGGTCAAAATTCTACAACCGGGAACCGGAGTTGGTGGCCATTGTATTGCCGTCGATCCATGGTTTATCGTACATGCTGGTGGCGAAGACGCCCGTATTATTCGTGCCGCACGAGAAATCAATGACTATAAAACCTCATGGGTCGTCGAGCGCATTATTAGTGATGTTAAAAACTTCCATCGCGAACATGGACGAGCGCCATCCGTCGCATGCATGGGCTTAGCTTTTAAACCTAACATTGATGACCTGCGTGAATCGCCAGCCTTGGCCGTGTTCCAGTCGCTCGTGCTCGAGGGCATTGACGCCTTGGCCGTCGAACCCAACCTGAAGCGTCATCAAAGTATCTTATTGAATGACTACCATGACGTCGCGCAGTCCGCCGATATGGTTGTGTACTTGGTTGCGCATAATGAGTTCAAGCACTTGTCTGTGCGAGGTCAGGTATTGGATTTCTGTGGCGTCACCCGCGCTTAACTGATTTAGATAGGTAGTTGCTCATGAAAGTTTTACTAGCCTTTGGCACGCGCCCAGAAGCGATCAAAATGGCTCCGTTGGTGAAAGCCCTGCAAGCTGATTCACGCTTTGAAGTTGTGGTGGCAGTGACCGCTCAACACCGCGAGATGCTCGACCAAGTGTTGGCCTTATTCGAGATCACGCCGGATTATGATTTGAATATCATGAAGGCAGGGCAAGACCTTTACGACGTGACCTCGTCGGTGTTGCTTGGCATGCGTTCGGTATTGGCCGAGTCGTCGCCAGATCTGGTACTGGTGCACGGTGACACGGCAACGACCTTTGCGGCGTCGTTGGCAGCTTTTTATGCGCGGATCCCAGTAGGGCACGTTGAAGCAGGCTTGCGGACGCATGATTTGTATTCACCGTGGCCGGAAGAGGCGAACCGCCAGTTGACTGGGCGTTTGGCACAATGGCACTTTGCCCCGACCGAGCGGAATCGTAATGACTTGCTGGCTGAGGGCGTTGCCGATGCTTCTATTTTAGTCACCGGTAACACGGTCATTGATGCCTTGCAGTGGGTGACGGCGAAGATTGAGGAATCTGACGAGTTACGCGCTTCTATTGGGGCGGCTCTGGCTGATGCTGGCTTGTCCGTAGATTTGTCATCGTCGCGTTATGTGCTCATTACCGGACATCGCCGTGAGAACTTCGGTCAAGGCTTTGAAAATATCTGCGCTGCGTTACGTTCACTTGCTGTTGCCCACCCCGACGTGCACTTCGTTTACCCAGTGCATTTGAATCCGAATGTACAGAAGCCCGTGCGCTCGTTGTTGGGTGGATTATCGAATGTGCATTTGATTGAGCCCCTTGGTTACGAGCCGTTCGTGTGGCTCATGCAGGGCTGCCATTTAGTCCTAACCGACAGCGGCGGCGTGCAAGAAGAAGCCCCAGGCCTGGGCAAACCTGTTTTGGTAATGCGCGACACCACCGAACGCCCCGAAGCCGTCGAAGCCGGCACCGTGCGCCTCGTCGGCACCGCTGTCGACGCCATCGTCTCGTCAGTATCGTCACTTTTGGATGACGCTTCCGAGTATGCCGCTATGTCTCGCGCCCACAACCCATACGGCGACGGCCACGCCTGCCAGCGCATCTGCGACTTCCTAGGCTCATCAGCATCGTAGTGGTAGCCCGCAGTTATACTGCGGGGGAAGCCGTGGGGCACACTCGGGTGGTTAGATTTACATTGTTGTAGTGGCTGATTAGACCCGTAGTAGAACTACGGGCTACTAGAATGCAAAAAGGAGCCGTTGGCTCCTTTTTGCGTTTATTAATCTTTAACGACCTTTGGGGTCGGATTCGCTGCTCTCGAACTCCGGAGGTTATTTGCTCTTATTGCTGGCCACCTCAGGCGCTTCGCAGATCCTTTTACTTGTTTAAAGATAGGGAGGACTCATGCCCGATCTGTGTTGCAGTCTAGCAATCGGCACCGGAATCGGCAAGCTGCTGTATCTGGTTGCGCTAGGGCTTTCGTGCTCTCCCATTGAGCGGGCTGAATAAACAGAGCGCCTCGATTTACACTTGCGGGGGGCACACGCGTAGCTAGGGTTACACAGCTTCTGATGCCGCGTCCATAAGCGCCTGACCAATGACCGTAGTCTGTTCTGCGCGTTGCTTATCACCGCTCATGTGAAACAACTGCAAACGTTGACGGACATAATCAATAGGCCTTATGAAGCGCTGCGAGAAGCGTTGCGAGGGATCTGCACCCAATTCGAGAAGCCGCCGCACGAACTCGGGCTCATTCGCCTCGATAGCAAGTGAAAGTGGTGTGATCTTATATTTGTCCGTGCGTGTTTGCAGCACCTCTTTGTGCGCCATCGGATCGAGTTCACACTTATCCAGCACCAGCGAAACGATCTTGGCATCCTCTTCTGACTTGCTGTCATTATAGTTTTGTAACGCGATGACCAATGGCGTATGTCCTCGTGTGTAGTTGCCAAAATTGATGTTTGTCGTCTGCTTTAGTAACACTTTTGCTTTATTGTATTCGCGATATGCGATGGCCTGAGACAGTTGCTCCAGCCGCAACTCAGAGTCGCCAACTTTAGACTTTCGCTTTGCGAGACTAAAACTGGGCTCGCCTATATAGGCAACATGGTTTTCAGGTTGCACATGGCTGTAATCGACTTCAGCCTCGGGGAATAGGCTATTAAAGTCGCGTTGCAGTTCTTCAATCTCATACTGCTTGACGAAGTCGTTGCGCTCTTTATGCGGTTGTTTCGTGCGCTCGTCAACATGATTGTGAGGTTGTTCCGAACCGAACAAAATGCCGAGGTTCTTTGCGTTTCTAAGCAGTACCGCATCACCATCTTTGTCTTTCATCGCACCGATCATCAACGAAAAGTAAATGAGCGCGTCTTGTTCCGATGGCCCCAATGTAGGGGCGACATCTAATAACTGCAGACACCGCTTGCATGCACTTTCAATATTCCCGTTTTTTGCTTCTTTCGCTGCCATGTGCCAACCATCGAGTAGTTCATAGGCCCATAACGCTTCGGCTTTTTGCTGCTCGGTGCGGTCAATCGTACACGGCAGAATGATACGTGTGTCACGATTGAGGTGACGTAATCGTATTCCTTCAAACATTAATTGCGCTGGCGTCGCTGGAGTGTCCTCGTCTTGCTCTTTGGGATCTTTTTTAGGTTTGAACGAATCTAAGAAGCGCGCGTGAAGCAGAATAGTGAAAAATCGCTGCCGAGTCGCCACGGTTAATTCAGCCGTATTGAACAGTGCTTTTAAACTGCTAAGATTCGGTAACTCTGTATTACGCCATCGCCATAGCTTGTCTTTATCAGCTTTATCCAGCGTTTGATAAAACGTTCGCCATTCAGGATCATCATCCAAGTGAGTCAAGGCAATTGCCGTAGCGTGCCGAGAGTCATTACTACCCATCATCTGTAAAAGTGAGGGTAGATAGTGCTCTTGTTGGTGCAGGTAGTAGTAAGCTTCAGTAAATGCGACCGCGTAGAGCTCCCCCCAAATAAACGCCTCGACTTCCGCCGGTGTCATTGTGAAGAAAGACGTCTCCCGCACGAGCTTACAAACATCTTCAATCGTTGCCGGAATAACCTGCTTTAGGCACTCATGGTAGCTATCCAAAAGCAATCCATCCAATTGTTCAATAATGACTTCGCGAAGCAAGTGCGGATAGATGTTATACGGCGTATGTAAGTGTCCCAACTTATCGCGTTGCGTTTTTGTGAGTTGGATACCGAAGCCATCGGCCCACACTTTTAAAACGCCAAGTGGCGCGAACAGCTCGGAGTTAAAGTTAGAGATAGTGTTCATATATATTGTCCCAGTCGTGTTTAAAGATACCCAATATCCTTTTTGGTCGGGCGAAGTCCATTGTTAAACAAATCGACTAAGTAAATCGACAGTGAGGAGTGACGAGAAATTTGAGATTTTGCAAACGACGTATGCAAGCAGACTTATATATCTGTTCAGTCACCTCTTTTCACACAGGCATAAACCTCGGAGATACAGTGATAACCAATCGGGCAGTCAACGTTGGGGTGCGTAATGAATCGTAATCTGTTCTTGAAAGTCCTCAGGCCTTGTTGGCTGTGGCATCGGTGATGCCTTGGCTAGCGCTTGAATAAGTAAGTTACTGGTAGTTCCGTCGCTACATTCAATAACTTTAATCTCTTGAATATAGCCTGAGCGGTTTTGTCGAAATGATACTTTGCAGCTCACACCCTGCCTCGCTTCGGATTCCGAAGGTAGGTATTGCTTTACGGCCTTAAAGATACTGGCTGTATATTCGCTCATTGGAGAGTAATGATTAGTACGTCGAGTCTCCGCGCTTGTAGCGACTGCTGAGAATAACAAAGTTATGGCTGATAGCCCTATGAGTAGACTCCGCATATCAATTCGATCCCTGCTCTTCAAACCAATCCTTAGATCTCTCCTGAAACAACCGCACAATTGCGAATATTGTAAGCGGGGTGCAGATAATCGAGGCAATCACATCTGGCGGCGGCATATTTGCGAAACCCAACCCCAGAAACAACACTAAGCCGAACGCCGACAAAACTGTGTAAATCCACCGTGCTGCGTTACTACCGCGACCTATGTGGTAGGGCAATAGGCAGTAGATTCCATATAAGACAATGTATGTTACGAAATACCCCTCAGTCACGTAATTCATCCATTTACTAATAATCGCCGAAGCAACAGATATTCCGAGTGATATCCAGATTGCGACAACGGCTTGATCGACTTCCCTTGGTCTGTACACGATGAGCTCCTTATGGTGTTGAACTCAGTTTTAATATTATGTTTCTATAATGTCAAATGTGTGGGTAAATGTCTTTCGTTGGCGTCGAAGTAGGGTAGCCCGCAGTTCTACTGCGGGGGAAGCGGTGGGGCACACTCGGGTGGTTGTTATGAACACCGCGGTGGGTTCAGGTTGGACCCGTAGTAGAACTACGGGCTACCGAAATCTTCGTAACTAGTTGATTTTTCGGAACTGTCGTGTAGATTTCGTAGCTATGTCGTGTTCATTACGTGTTGCGGTTGTCGGAATTGCGTCACACTGCAGTCACCTCAAGCACTCAAGGTAAACGCTATTATGTTAGTTAGGAAACTACGTTTGAAAAACGGTTGGTCACAGAGCCAACTCGCGGAAATGGCGGGTGTTACTACTCGCACGATCCAACGCATTGAACGCGGCCATCCGGCCAGTATGGAAACGAATAAAGCGCTTGCCGCAGTCTTTGAGGTCGACTTTAATCAACTTCAACCTGAGGACGACGCAATGAAAGATGACGCAATTCTCAAACACGACGAACAACGCGCTTTAACCTACGCGAAACGGGTGAAAGGCTTCTACGAAGCGTTAATCACTTTTGTGGTGATGGCCGCGGTATTTCTCTATTTCGGTTATGACGAGCCTGTGGTTTACCTAGTTTTTGCGGGTGTGGGGCTCGGTGTACTCGTGCAGGGGCTGATCGCCTTCGAAAAAATCAGCTTTTTCAGCCCCGGCTGGGAAAAGCGTCTGGTTGAGCGCAAGCTCGGCCGCAAGCTTTAAGGGGAGCCCGCAGTTCTACTGCGGGTTAGTCATTGCATCCCCAAGATTTATAAGCGATTATTCTAGCGCCCGAAACCATTGAGGGGAGCTTTCAGGTGACTGATCCTATCGTCATACAACAATACAAAGGTGCATCAATGCTAAATGCGCGGCAGCTCAAGTTGTCGATGCAGTTGATGACGGGAGAACAAAAGCCGAACACGTTGTCGCAAGCCGAAATCATGCAGCTTTTAAATGTGATTGAGTCATTGGCGATGTCGATGCAGGTTTATTACGATGGCTCGGTTCAGGATGGCGATAAACATTTATTCGAAGAGCACGGTAAGTTGTACCGTGGTCTTTTGCATGCCATCAATTTAGAAACGCCAGGTGAAACTTTGCGTTGCGCGCGCGAGGCTGCCACGCAATCACGGCTGCTGATCCAAGCATGGCTGGCCGCTGAAACCACGCAATGGGCCGAAGAAAAGCCTGTGTCGGCAAGCGACGCCTCGGCGTTTTATCACGCTGTCATGGATAGCGCTGCACTGTCGGCAAGTCAACTTCACGACTATGCCTACGCACTTGTGAAATGTGCGAGTTTTCGCGGCAATAAAGCCGCAGCAGGTATTCTTGCTGCTGCGCCGGACGCAGACATGCGGCGCCGCGTGGTGGCTGCTGTCGAGCGTGCTCGAGCAGCGGATGTGCTGGGTGGGTTAGTTGCTGGACTCATAAACCGCTTTCGGGTGAACTTTGTGAATGAACTTGCGGCGATGCGTAACGCCGCCTATGTTGCAGCACCAGTAATTGAAGACCTTAAAAGTCAGCAAACGATGTTGCTGTGGCGGTATTTGGGGCAAAAGCTACAAGCTGACTCGGAACAGGTAACGCAACTGCAGCACTTATCAGAACAAGAATCACAAACATTACAGAGCTTCCCTTATGCTTATGCATTGCTTATGAATAAGCGTGCAACCTCGCCAAGCAAACTGTTGGATTTGATCTTTAAAGTGCGTGATGAAAACGTCATTGCTTCGCAGGCATCAGTGTCGCGCACGCGTTACATCGAAACGTTTACCGCTGAAGAGTTTAGCGATTTGCAAGAGCGTTTGTTCGCCGATACCTACAGCGACTTACTCTCGGCGCGTTCTAGTTTCGGTTCGGTTTTACTTAATGTCTCGCGTTCCTGCGTGCCGGCGGTATTGGCTTTAGGTGCTGCGGGGTCTGGCTTACTTACCAGTGACAATATGCTGGCCAGCTCCATTGAGTTAGGTATCACCTCGTTAGGTGTCTCGGCTGCACCTTTGCTTATGCGGGCCGGTGCATCAGGTAGTGATAATTCGGCGAAGCTCTATCGGGATAACTACATGCGCTGGAACAAATTGCTAACCCACGCTGCTAAACATCGCTCGGCGGGTGGCGTCACCTTGCAAAGTCGTATTGCAGAAATTTTTGACGTACGCCTGTAGCCCGCAGTTTTACTGCGGGGGAGCTCATGGGGCACACTCGGGTGGTTGTTAGTTACACCGCACCGATGGGTGGTTTGACCCGTAGTAGAACTACGGGCTACTTCACTACAAAGTAAGGATTCAATAACGATTCTTTCTGGTTGTATTTAAGTGGCTGACCTTCGAGTGTCAAGACCTCGGCCCCGGCAGCTACTGCCACTGCATGCGCAGCAGCCGTATCCCATTCGCTGGTTGGCCCAAGGCGTGGGTATAGATGTGCCTTACTTTCAGCGATAAGGCACAATTTAAGTGAACTTCCCATCGGCACCAATTCATAAGGCTTATCGAGTTTATTTAAGTATGCCTGTGTCGCAGGCGAGGGATGCGAGCGCGAACCGACGACTTTCAGTGTCTCAGCGTTGCTGTCTTGACGGGCTTTGATGGGCTTACCGTTTTTAAAAGCGCCGAGTTCTTTGTCGGCGCTGTACATGGTTTGTGTTGCTGGCGCGTAAACCACACCCGCAATTGGCAATCCTTGATGAACCAAGGCGATATTCACTGTAAATTCGCCGTTCCGCTTGATAAATTCTTTGGTGCC
This sequence comes from Pseudidiomarina sp., assembly GCA_048267225.1. Classification (GTDB taxonomy): domain Bacteria; phylum Pseudomonadota; class Gammaproteobacteria; order Enterobacterales; family Alteromonadaceae; genus Pseudidiomarina. The sequence goes on along the minus strand of JBLWXY010000003.1, from coordinate 59,650 downwards.
ATCCAAAGGATCGATCAACCAATAGGTTTGCCACCGCCGACGCTCCTGCCAGGGAATTGTCGTGGACTCTTCGGAGAGCTGGGGCAGGGCAGCCAGCTTAGCGTCGCTTAGCTGCAGGAGCTGTGTTTGAATGACTTTGTGCGCAGCTAAATCCGCCTGCGTGAGCGGGCTGTCGTCGCCTTTCGTTTGCACCTTGATGCGTTGTTCGAAATCTGGTGCGTTATAGATCCGCATAATGGCATCACCGGCTTTGCGAGCAATCGCTTCAAGTTCTTTCAGACTTTCATGGCTTAGCACCGTTACTTCCTCTTTGCCCTGTGCCCCATATGTATTATCACAACGTAGCCCGCAGTTCTACTGCGGGGGATATTATGGGGCACACTCGGGTGGTTGTAATTTACACCGCGCCGGATTCAGGTTGAACCCGTAGTAGAACTACGGGCTACTTCCGCGGGCCAAAAGCCGCCGGTGGCGGGGTCGGCGAGGGAGCGGAAAATGGCCTCTGCGGCGTCATGTTCGCCGTCAAACTGGTGGCGCATAGCGCGTGCGAACCGCACCAGTTTGCTTTGCTGGCGCACAGTTTCAAGCTCACGAGCACCTATGAGCACCAACAGCGCCTCATAATAAGTGTGATTCTCGAGCAGGCGGATGGGTTGGTGTAAGGTGCCAAACAAGGCTTCGGCTTGGTCGTGCTTACCAAGCTTGTGCAAGGCAATGTACTGCCAAAACGCGACCGCCACGCCGTGATCATCATAGGGTAAATCAATCAAGGTGCGCTTCGAATGTTCAAGATGGTCGAACATTTGCTGGTAATCGCCAATAGCGAAGCTGGTTTGCCCAAGATAATAGTGCAGGTTCTGGCGGTAGGTCGAAGTCGGTAGTTCAATGGCATTGATAATACCGTTGGGTTCGAAGCTATCGGCGACGCCCTCCATTTTGCGTAAGCCGAGTTTATAATCAGCGATTGCCCGTTCAAACTCCCGGTGGCGTGCTAAATGTCTGGCACGGAAGCGTAGCAGCTTGTAGCTGTCGGGAAACTTCTCCAACCCGTCAGTAAATACCTCAATAGCGTCGGCATAACGGCCCAGGTAACCGTAGCGGCGGCCCAACCAAATGTACGAGTCTTCCCTATTAGGGGCCACGGCAAAGGCCGCTTGGGCGATGCGTAAGTCGAGCTCAAGCTCGCGTTGGAATTCCTCTGCGTCACTGGTGTTCGCTTGCACATTGCTGCTGAGCGTTAGCAGAAGCATACCGAGAAGCGGACCGCAGCAGCGACTTAGTAAACCTGAGTGCGATCGGGACTGTGATCGGTATCGAATTGTCATGTTCTTCATCCGTTGTTGGGTATTGACGCTAAATTAACCGATTATTTTCCGATAGGCAAAATAATTTCCAATGGATCGTAAATTTGAAAAAGGTTGAACTCGACGCGCGCCTTGGCTTATACTTCCCGTCGTCCAAAGTGGGCGACCCTATGTAACCTTTACTATCCTTTTTAGGTATAACGGAGTGTTCAATACTGCTGCACCCAATTCCAGAATACCCTGGAATAGGTGGGTCGCTGTCAGTAGCACAAGGCCTATATGTCAAAGAAAAAAATCACCAACGCCGATGTTCGCAACCATGCTTTGCCAACTGGCGAGATGCCGCGTTCAAAGGTAAAGCTTTCGGTCAAAGTGAGAGCTTTGCGGCGCGAGAAGAACTGGACGTTGAGTGATCTGTCGAATGCGACCGGATTAGCTATTTCTACGCTTTCTAAGATCGAGAACGACCGCATGTCGCCCACCTTTGACGTGGTGCAGCGTTTGGCGACTGGCTTGTCTATCGATATCACATCGCTGTTTTCATCTTCCGAGAACGCCCCGCAGCAGACCCGCCGTAGTGTTACGCGCAAGGGCAGTGGCCGCCCGTACGAAACCGAAACCTACAGCCACCAGCTGTTGGCAACAGATCTCAGTACCAAGAAGATCTTACCTTTTGTGACCATTGTTAAAGCGCGCTCTATTGAAGACTTTGAAGAGTTTGGCGCCCACGATGGCGAAGAGTTTTTGTATGTTCTCGAAGGTTCGGTGCGCTTTTTCACTGATTTTTACGAGCCCGTCGATTTGAACGAAGGTGATGGCATCTATATTGATAGCGCCATGCGCCATGCCTGTATCTCTACTAGCGAAGAAGACGCCAAAGTATTGTGGATTAATTCCGACTAAGCGCGCCAACTCCGACCAAGTTTCAAAAAACTTCCCTAAAGCAGCCCTCCGCGGCTGCTTTTTTTGTGCCCGCAAAGCCCGCTTTACAACATCTCAACCTATCGTGCAGAAAAAATAACCAGAAGGTGTTGCATATTAAATTTTAATGTTTTAAAGTTTTTTCACTATAGGAAAAAAGCTGTCAAGTTGTGAAATTTGGCAAAAAGTAGATCTAGGCAACAACAAGGACAACTCATGAAACTTAATGCTCTTATCTCCTCACTGCTTGCTTCGGTTGTACTCGTCGCTGCAGTTCCTGCTCAGGCTGGGTCAGCGGAGAGTGCCACAGCGGAAGCAACATCGTTGCTTGGCACTAAGCTGTATTCGGCTGAACCTTCGGCGGGGGCTCTAGCTAAGTACGAAGAAGCCAAGAAAACCTATGAAGCAGCACCAAATGATGCGCAAAACCTGATTTGGTATGGTCGCCGCACGGCTTATTTGGGTCGTTTTCAGGACGCTATCGACATTTTCTCGGAAGGTGTTGAGAAGTTCCCAGATGACATTCGTATGCTGCGTCATCGCGGGCATCGCTACATTTCAACGCGCCAACTCGACAAAGCTTTGGCTGATTTCACCAAGGCTGCGGAAATGATGGAAGGGCAGTCGGACCAGGTTGAGCCTGATGGCTTACCAAACGCGCAGAACATTCCATTGACCACCACGCAAGGCAACATTCGTTATCACTTGGGGCTGACCTACTACCTCATGCATGACTTTGAAAACGCCTATCGTGTGTACGCTGAAGATCTTGAACATGCAGACAACGACGATGGCATCGTCGCTTCAATGCACTGGCTTTACATGATCTTGCAGCGTCTGGATCGCCCACAAGAAGCCGACCAGTTACTCGAGCGTATTCATGCTGACATGAACATTATCGAGAACTTTGCTTACCACCGTGCATTGTTGTTCTACAAAGGTGTCGTTCCTTACGATGACGTGCTTGACAGCGAACTCAGCGAGTCTGCCAACGCTGGTCTGGTGTATGCGTTCGCGAACTGGCACCTGTACAACAACAATCCACAAAAAGCCAAAGCTATCATGCAGCAGCTCATGCAGGATCCGACCTGGGCGGCCTTTGGTTACATTGCAGCCGAAGCTGATTTGGCGGCACTTGAGCAACAACAGAAGTAGATTCTAATAAAAACATTCCCAGAGTAGTCCATGGGGTTATAACAGGAACGGAATTATGAAAACGTTTAGATTAAAACCATTAGTGCTGGCGTCCTTAGCGTTAAGCAGTTCGGTTGCCATTGCCCAAGACGTAAGCAATGACGACAATGAACAGGCTAAGGCCACAGCGAATCAAGAACGACTTGAACGCGTTTCGGTGATTGGTACCCGCCAGACCGGGCGCACCGATACCCAGAGTGTCGCGCCAGTTGACGTATTTGGTGAAGATGAATTTACCAGCACCGGTTATTCTGACGTGAACGACGTGCTACGTACGTTAGTGCCTTCGTTTAACGTGCGCCGCTTGCCACTGAATGACGGTTCGTCCTTCGTGCGTCCAGCTACGCTCCGCAGCTCGCCTGCTGACCACGTGCTGTTGCTGCTTGACGGCAAACGCCGCCACCGTTCAGCTACGGTACAAATCGGTACTGGTCACGCGACAACTTCTGGTTCACAGGGCCAGGATTTCAATATGTTGCCGCCGATTGCGCTGAAATCCATTGAAGTGTTGCGCGATGGTGCTTCTGCTCAGTATGGTTCTGATGCCATTGCTGGTGTGATCAACCTTTCGCTCAAAGACAGCCCTTATGGCGGTACGGTAACGACCGAAGTGGGTGAGTACTTTGATGGTGGCGGTCGCACTTTCGACGTGCAAGGTAACATTGGCTTGCCTTTGACCGACGACGGCTTCATCAACTTAAGTGGGCAAACCATTAATCAAACCAAATCAGAGCGTGTGGGCACCCATTTAGGTACTCAAGCGATGATGGAAATGGGTATTCCTGATGTACCGGCAAACGCTGGTGCGACCGGTGATCCGGATTACGCCGCGGTTAAATTAGTATGGAACGCTGGCTTGTATTTAGGTAGCGGTCGCGAAGGTTATCTGTTTGGTAACTTTGCCAAAACCGAGAGTGAAATCGGCTTTACCTACCGTCAATCTATCGACGCGGGTGGCTTAGGTGCGCACTCTACTTTTGCTGATAGCGCTTTTGACAATACCGCGGCGCATCCAGAAACCTTCGATCTAACTGAGCTTTATCCGGGCGGTTATATTCCGCAGTTTGGTGGTGACCAAACGGATTTCAGTACCATCGTTGGTATTCGTCAAGATGAAACCGACACCTTTGGTTGGGACGCTTCAATGCGTTGGGGCCGCAACGAAATTGAATACAGCATTTGGAACACCATTAACGCCTCTATGGGTGTGAATTCGCCAACCAGCTTTAAGCCAGGTTCGCTTGCCCAACGTGAATACGAACTGAACTTTGAAATGTTCAAGTCTATTCCGGTGGATATGTTTGCTCGCGACCTTTATGTCTTTGGTGGCGTGACCCATCGTAACGAGCAGTACTCAATTGGCGCTGGTGATACGGCTTCTTATAAAGCAGGTCCACTTATCGATTTGCCAGTAGGCGCAAATGGCTTTCAGGGCTATAGCCCAGATGTAGCGGGCGACTTCGCGACGAAAAGCTATGCAGCTTACTTAGAAGGTGAAGCGGATGTCACGGAGCAGTGGATTGTTTCAGTCGCTGGCCGTTACGAAGACTATGAAGCCTTCGGCGATAACTTTAGCTATAAATTGGCGTCACGCTATGACTTCAACGATAGCTTCGCGATTCGTGGTGCCATCAACAGTGGTTTCCGCGCGCCGGCAGCAGGTCAGCTCTTTGGTACTTCGCAAACCTCACAGCTTACCGTAGATGGTGACTTCATCCTTGATGCGGTCCTTGTACCGGGTTCGCCAGCTGCGAGTATCTTTGGTTCGGAGCAACTTGAAGCTGAGACCTCAAATAGTATTTCGGCAGGTTTTGTTTTCTCGCACGGTGACTTCGCCGCCACGCTTGATTTCTATCAGATTGACGTGGATGGACGTTTGTTGCTTTCTGAGCAAATCGATACCACCGCAGAGCAACGTGCGCAGCTCGATGCTGTGGGCTACACCAATGGTTTGAACGTGCAGTCGGTACGTTACTTCCAGAACGAACTCGATACCCGCGTACGTGGTGCCGATTTGGTGACAACCTACATGGCTCGTTATGAGAACAGTGACCAGTACACCAAATATAACTTTGCCATGAGCTATAACGATCAAATTCTGCGCAGCGACCCGGAAGGCGTGTTCTCCGACAACGCGGTACTTGAATTTGAAGAAGGCTTGCCGGCTTGGCGTGGTAACTTCACCGCTACGCACTATATGGGTGACTGGAATATCATGGGCCGTGCGACCTACTTTGGCGAGTGGACCCGTGTTGACCGCACTTACATTAAAGAGCGCGATGGCGAGTTCATCTTTGACGCTGAAATTACTTACAAAGGCTTTGATCAGGTCGCACTTACCCTGGGTGCGCGTAACTTAGCGAACAAATACCCACCACCGCGTCGTCAAGACTTTGTTGACCGTGGTACGCCTTACGACAACCATTCGGTGTTTGGCTTAAGCGGTGGCTATTACTACTTAAAAGCAAGTTACAACTTCTAAAGCTTAATACGTATACATAATCTCCTCCCAAGCAAGGGCTCGGTAGTCTAGAGCCCTTTATCTCAGAATTTTCAAGGACAAATCATGATTGAACAGTACATGTCTGCTATGGGCGTTCAACCGACGGACTATAAAAATGGTAATTTCAACGTTTATAGCCCCATTGATGGAGCAACAATTGGTAAGGTCACATTTGATGAGCGTGCTGATGTTGATACGAAAGTCAGCCAAGCCGAAGCGGCGTTTCAACAATGGCGGATGGTGCCGGCACCACGTCGCGGTGAGCTGATACGGCTCTTAGCAGAAGAGTTGCGCGAGCACAAAGAAGCGTTGGGCGCGGTAATTTCACTCGAGGTAGGCAAAATTAAAGAAGAAGGCCTGGGTGAAGTGCAAGAGATGATCGATATTTGCGAGTTTGCAGTTGGCGTTTCGCGTCAGCTCTATGGTTTAACCATTGCTTCTGAACGTCCGGGTCACCATATGCGTGAAACTTGGCACCCATTGGGTGTGATTGGCGTCATTTCGGCGTTTAACTTTCCCGTCGCAGTGTGGTCATGGAACACGGCGCTGGCCATTGTTTGTGGTAACCCTGTGATTTGGAAGCCATCGGAGAAAGCGCCATTGTCAGCACTCGCCTGCCAAGCGTTGTTCGAAAAGGCTTTAGCTAAGTTTGGCGACGCGCCGGCGCACTTGTCGCAACTGTTACTCGGCAGAGCTGATGTTGGCGATGCGTTGGTTCGCAATAAACAGGTTGCCTTGGTGAGTGCAACAGGCAGCACGGCGATGGGCCGCAATGTCGGACCGAAAGTGGCTGAGCGTTTTGGCCGTTGCTTGCTCGAACTAGGTGGTAATAACGCGATGATCTTGGCGCCGAGCGCGGATCTAGATCTTGCAATCCGTGGCATTCTGTTTTCTGCTGTAGGTACCGCTGGACAACGTTGTACCACGCTGCGCCGACTGATCGTACATGAAACGATTAAAGACGATGTTTTGCGTCGCTTAAAATCTGCCTACCAAATGGTCAGTATTGGTCATCCGTTAGAGGGTAACCTGGTGGGACCATTAATTGATGAAGCCAGTTTTAATGCCATGCAAACCACGCTAAAAAATGCACGTGAGCAGGGTGGTAAGGTGACCGGTGGTGAACGCGTACTCGCTGATAAGTACCCGAACGCCTATTATGCGAGCCCCGCGATTGTTGAGTTTGACGGGCAAAATGATGTGATGCGTAGCGAAACCTTTGCGCCGATTTTGTACGTTGTGGCTTATTCCGATTTCGATCAAGCACTGCAGATGCAAAACGATGTTCCACAGGGATTGTCGTCTTGTGTGTTTACCAACGATATTCGCGAAGCTGAGTTGTTCTTAAGCGATCGCGGCAGTGATTGCGGCATTGCCAACGTCAATATTGGCACCAGTGGCGCAGAAATTGGTGGCGCCTTTGGTGGCGAGAAAGAAACCGGCGGTGGTCGCGAGTCAGGCTCTGATGCCTGGAAGAATTACATGCGTCGGCAAACAAACACCATTAACTATTCAACTGAACTCCCGTTAGCTCAGGGAATTAACTTCGGCTAAAACAACCTTAAAATAATAAGAAGAAGGGAAACTCAATGTCTACAGCCAACCCCCAGTATGATCCGGATAAAAACGGCTATGAGGCGTCGTCAAACTTCTTGCTCGACCTCGCGCCCCTGTTGCTCACCGTTGCTATTTTGATGGTGCAATTTTTCGTCTTTAAGGACTTTACGCCACACATTCCGTTAGCTTGCGGTATTTTGATCACCGGATTTTTTATGAAGATCCGTGGCCGCAAATGGAGTGGTATGGAAAGTAACTTCTTAAAAGTCGTAAAAATAGGGCTGCCCGCCATGATTATTCTAATGGGGGTTGGTATGTTGATTGGTTCTTGGATTATTGCCGGAACCGTTCCCACGATTCTTTATTATGGTTTGAGTATTTTCTCGCCTTCGTCGTTTCTTTTTTCTGTCTGTCTCATTTGCGCCATTATTTCACTGTCGACGGGTACCTCGTGGGGAACCGTCGGTACAGTGGGCCTTGCTATGATGGGCATCGGCTTGGGGTTGGGCATTCCGGCGCATTTGATTGGTGGGGCCATTGTCTCGGGTGCTTTTTTCGGCGACAAAATGTCGCCGTTGTCCGATTCCACCAACCTGACGCCGGCCGCGGTGGGCGTTGATCTTTGGGATCACATTAAAGGCATGTTGCCAACGACGGTACCTGCAATGCTAACGGCTTTGGCCATTTACGCGTGGATGGGGCTGAGTTATACCGATACCAACGTGAGTTTAGCGTCTATCGAGGCGGTACAGTCGGCGTTAGCGGCCAATTATAATTTGAGTATTATCACTTTGTTACCCGCGGTGGTTGTCGTTACAGCGGCGGTACTGAAACAACCTGCTATTCCGACTATTTTTAGCGGTGTGGTGGTGGCTTCGGTTATCGCTTTTTTCTTACAAGACGTTGGGCTGAGCGCCATTTTCAACGTGTTGCAGGATGGCTTTAAGAGTGAAACTGGCTCTGCTGTGATTGACGAATTGCTGTCTAAAGGCGGCTTAATGTCGATGACTTGGGTCATTACCTTAACGATTTTCGCGCTGGCGTTTATCGGCTCAATTGAGCATTACGGTACCCTTAGAGCCATCATGGCGAAGATCAATAACTTCGTGAAGTCACGTTTTGGCTTAATGACCACAACTTACACGAGTGTTATTGGGGTGGGTACCATTATCGGTGACGCCTACACCACGTTGGTGTTGCCGGGTCGACTGTTGAAAGACAAGTACCGTGAAATGGGCTACAAACGCACGTTGCTGACGCGCTCCATTGAAGATTGCGGAACCTTGTTGTCTCCGTTGATTCCTTGGAATATGGGTGGCGTTTTTGTCGCTGCCACCCTAGGTATTGCAACGCTAACCTATGCGCCATATGCCTTTGCTTGCTGGCTCTCGCCACTCTACGGCGTGCTATGGGCTGCTCTCGGCAAATTTGTCCCCCGCGAAACCTAGCAATACCTTATGGTCCGGCAACGGGCCGTGAACGTGTTGTACGGTGTAGTCGATGTCGGCGCTGTAGGCACAGGGTGCGGTGCCGCTGAAGGTGAAGGTTTGTTCACCCGCGTGCACGCCAGTGGTAATCTCCGCATTCGGCTGCGGGCGGCAATCATCGGCAAAGGTGAGCCAAGCGCCGAGTACCGAGAGTGCTGCGCTAGGGTCGGTACTGCCGGTCAATGCTTCAATATCATGGGCAGTAAAGCGCCACGTCCAGTGCAGCTCATGGCTGTCATTTGCGGGACTAAGGGTTAAAAAACTGGTGCTGAAGCTGTGGGCAGCGACACCTTGCTGAAGCAGAGGAACAAGCAGAATCGCAAAGCTACATGCCCGCAACTTCCGCACCAGTGAAAAAGAATTAGTGCTCATGAGAAGACTCCCTTAGGTTCTGTGCCGCCACGCGTAAACGCTGGTCGGCTGGCTCGCGTGCTACTGCATAATTGAGCTCTGCATAGAGTTGCGCGCGTTCGGCGTCGGGCGCCACATGCACAAAATAATAGGCCAAGTCCGAAGTATGCAGTGGGTCTGCGCGCGCTACCCGAATGGCGATGCGTTCGGCGGCGAGTTGTTGCCAGCATTGGGCCTTGGTCTTACGCTTTGTCGCAAGGCGTTGTTCGGCGGCGGCAAGGCGTACAATAATGCTGTCTTCTGGCAGTTGGCCGACCTCCGGACAAGAGCTGTGTTGCGTGAATAATTGCTTGGGTTGGCCGAGCGCAAGCCAGTTATCGATGATGCGCAATTGATTCACCGTAGGGTGTTCGGCATAGGCGCTGTAATTTAACCAGTCGTTACTTTGCTGATGCTCGCCAAGCAAAAAAGCCTGCTCTGCGAGGACTTGCCGTTGCCAAGCAAAAATCTCCGGCGCGGCCTTTTTGGCTGCCGTTGTCATTGCGATTCGTTGTAATTGTACGTAGGTCGTTTGTAGCACGTCACGATCACCGCTTGCGTGCGCGGCGCGCGATTTCACTTCGAGTAGGCAGGTGCCGGTAATGCTCAACGATGCCGTGCCCATAAGCGCCGCACAGCTTTGCTGCGCTGCGTTAATGCGCCCTTGGGCAAGCAAAATGCGGGCCTGCATTAAGCGTGCTTGTTGTACATGCTGGTCATCGGCGATGAGACGCTCTAACAGCGCCAGTGCTTGATCGAATTTATGGCCGTATTGCAGTGCGTCAGCTTGGCTTAACATGGCATCGCTGTCGTTAGCTTTTGCCTCGTCGGCAGCGTAGGCGCTGCTCCCAAACAGGAGCAGCGCACAGGCCATAATTCCGCCTCGCCATGAGGCTAAAGGATTATGAACCGCCATCAATGGAGCCTCCTTGTACTAAGTCGTCAAATTCGGCAGTGTCCATGACGTCAAAAGTGAATTCCTTGTCGTTAACGGTCAAGGGCATGGCGTTCGGCTCTTGCGCATAGGCATCGCGGACGAACTGACGGTACGAAGTACTGGTGTCGCCACCGCCATCGCCGCCACCACCGCCGTTATCGCCGCCGTCGTTACCACCGCGGGCACCGCGGTCGTCGTTACAGCCGCTAAGGGCCAACGCGCTGGTAACCAGCACGAGGGCAAGGGCGCTTTTTCCAAATAACTTGTTCATCATGACCTCCTTATTCGGCACCTGAACCAGAAAGTGGCGTCAGCAAGTACGGGAAGCTGTCGTCAACGAAGCTTGCGTCCAGCGGGGCGCCATCGGTGAAGGGAACATTACCGGTGTTGGCGTCTTCAGGTGCGCAGTAACCAAGGTTCACCGGCGAGCCGTTCACTGGAATCTCATGGCAGAGTGCGCCCATGACCACACGTAGTGCGATGTCGACCACGTCGTCACCGGGGCGACGGCCATTCGGGAAGCCAGCTAAGTCATCACCGGCAACACCGAAAGGTGACTGTAAGGCCTCAGGTGTGGCGGGAATGGCCGTGTTCAAGCGCAGCATTTCCGATGGGGTTACTGTGGCCTGTTGGTTGACGCCAGGGAAGCCCGTTAAGAAGGCCGCCACCAAGTCATTGCGAGGGAAATTGGTGGGTGCAATGGTGTCAAGATTTGTCCCGAGTGTGGCGTTGACCGCATCACGGAACAGTAAGTCGAGAATGGCCGGTAATGAAGGGTGAGTGACGTAATCGGCAAACTGACCGTCGTCACTTGGATGGGCACCACTGAAGGTATCTTTGGCGTCGATGCCAATCACCAACTCATTGACCAAGGGTGAACCGAGCCGTGAGACCTGAACCAAAGCGCCGCCATTGACTTCTGGTTTGGCGATGTCGGCTTCGGGGTTCAAGACACGGGCTTGCGGTAAGCTGGCCGTGGTCCACGCACCGATCACGCCATTACCGCTCCCGGTTACGCAAGTCGCTGGCACTTCAAGGGCGATGGTATTGACGTTTTTATCTTGTAAATCGTCATTTGCGGTGGATTGCGTGATGCCGCCAGGAAAGCCGCCGCCGTCACCTGCACCGGGCGCACTGTCGCCTTCAACGGGAACATAGTTCACTAAGTCAAAGGTTTTGCCGAGGTTAACGGTGAAGGGGTCTTTACGTTGGCCGACAAAGACGCGACCCATGGCGCTGCAGCCCGGGATCGAGATGTCGTAGACATATTGATCGGCGTAATCTTGATAGGCGCTAGGACTACTGAAGGTTTTGTTACCGACATAAGCGTAGGGTTTGGTGAATTCCGTCTCACCGTTACCTCCGGTAATGGTGCTGCTCGAACCACTGCCGCTTTTAACTTCTAAGGTGTAGCTTTCGTTGAAGTTGAGCGCGCTTTGGTCGGCCGAACTTATCCCGCCAACGTGTTTCAGCGGTACGCTCACCTCGCGGCTATTGCCGTCTGGGCCGACGGTCAGCTTCACGCCGCCATTAGGTAGTTCTTGGTCAAAACGAAACTCAAAACTAAGATCTTCATTGGCGTCCCCGTCGCTATCAATATGAATAGCGTAGACCGCTGCGGGATCCATGGCGAAATAGTTTGGCCCGCCATAGGCGTCTTGTAACGGAACGTAGTTGGCGAGGAAAGTAACGTAGCCTTCACGGCCCGGCTCATAGCTGTTGAAAACATAGAAGTCGGTGGAGTCTAGGGTCGGAAAGCGGGTGATATTCGGCGCTTCGCGGTGACTTGAGGCAAGTGCTGCGTGGCTAAGGGTGCCAAGCATGACAGTTGCGACCGCTGCGGCCGTAGCGTGAGTTTTAAAGCGTTTACTGTTGTTCATTGTAAGTTCCTCTCATTTTGGAGTTTTACTGCTTTTTTTACTACTGCAGTACTAACTCCGAATGAGAGGAACTTTTGGATGCAACTTTTTTTAAGTTTTTTGTGCGTCGACCTTTTGTGCACGTACTTTTTGTGAACGTAATAGATCGGTCGTGAACACCACTGGACCGGTCGGAATCGCCTCGGGCGAACCACCGAGTGGCTCGCGGCTAACGGCAAGTGCGGCAACTTGATTCAGGTCAATAGTGCTCGGCACAGGCAAGGTGCGTTGCCCTTGTTGCGGCAGCAGACCTAATGAAATAGGGGCTTCGCCATTGGCCGGTAGCATCCAGAGTTGGTAGTCCTCATTGCTCAAAGGATCGACGTTGGCCGTTGCTGACACATAGAGCTCTTGTTCTCGCTGCTCAATCAACCAGAGGGTGCGCGCGGCGTCGTTTTGAATCACGGCGATGCGGTCGGTACTTGGCACGGGCTCAGGCTGCTGCACGGTGGTTTGCTGCACCACCACAATAAGTAATACCGCGGCGACAGCACTGCTAAGCCAGGCCCACCAAGGTGTTTTTGCTGGCGGTTGCGCGTCTGGAAGGCGCTGCCAGCCTAAGCGTTGTTGTAGCGTAGCCCAGGCCGCTTGTGGAGCGGCTTGTGTCGGAATTTGCTGGGTCAGCTCGTTCAGATGCAGCTCCCAGAAAATAACTTCATCGCGCAGTGCTGGGTATTGCATCTGCAGTTTAATGAATTTGCGTCGCGCTAAGCCGCGTAAACTGCCAATAACGTAGCGTGCCGCCAGAGCGTGTTGGAGTTCCGTTGATTGATAATTCATTGGGTCAGGCACCTCTTCAGACTATCCAAGCCGCGACGAATCCAACTTTTCACTGTGCCCAAGGCCGTGCTTAAGTGGTCACTGACTTCTTTGTGACTAAGTCCGTATAAGAACGCCAATTGGATGCTTTGTCTCGAATCGGGTTGCAATTCTTGCATACAGTTTTCCAGTTGTTTGGCGTATTCGCTATTGGCAACGTCTTGGTCAAGGTTGGCGAGACTGCGCAACTCGGGCAGGTCATCAACATTAACGGTTTGGTTGCCTTTGTTGCGTAACATATCTATGGAGCGGTAGCGCACCATGCTAATCAACCAGCTCATGACTGAGCCCCGCTGCGAGGTGTAGTCGCTAGCGCCATGCCAGACTTTAATAAAGGTGTCCTGCATGGCTTCTTCAGCCCAGTCGGCACGGCGCAAAATATGCAAGCTGACGGAATAGAGTTTATCGGCGGTTGCGCTATATAGCGTTTTAAACGCCGCGCGGTCGCCAAGCGCTACCTGTTGCAGCATGCGCGCTAAGTCGTCGGGAGTGTTGTCTGTGTATGCCATGGTGAGCCTTTAAGGGTCATGGGTCAAAGGGAAAACGCGCATTTTTTGCGCGCCTCTATTGTTAACTTAGCACAGTGTGCTGACCACGTCATGAGCAGAGTGTAGCCCGCAGTTCTACTGCGGGGGAAGCTGCGGGGCACACTCGGGTGGTTATAATTTACACCGCGGTGGGTTCAGGTTGAACCCGTAGTAGAACTACGGGCTACTTCGCTGTGAGGTCGAATGCTTTGCCGATCATGTCGCGGCTATTGAGGCAACCGAGGAGCACCTGCGCGACGTCTTCACGTGGCACTGAGCCTGCGGGAAGTTCGTCGTCAATTTGCACTTGGCCGCTGCCGGGTTCGTCGGTTAACGCGCCGGGACGTACGATGGTCCAATCGAGCTCACTGCGCATCAATTCACGGTCGGCATAGTGCTTCGCTGCATAATATGGCAGCAACGGCTTGGCCCAATTTTCGCGTGTGTTGGCTTGCCAAGCACTGACCATGATGAAGCGTTTGGCGCCGACAGCTTGTGCGGCTTCCATGGCTTTGACTGCACCATCAAGGTCGATCAGTAGGGTTTTATCGTCACCTGTTGAGCCGCCCGAACCTGCGGTAAAGACCACGGCTTCGGCGCCTTGTATAGCGTTGGCGAGTTCACTTACGGAACCCTCAAGATCGATTAGGCGCGATTCGACGCCTTGCGCTTGCCACTCTTGTTGCTGTGCGCTTTTACGCACCATAGCGAGAGACTGATGCTCGTCGCTCGCCTGTACAAGCTGCGTCAGCTGCTGTCCGATTTTTCCGTTGGCACCAATAATTGCTACTTGCATGTAACTCCTCGTATTTTGCTGTGTGCTTACTTCATTACGTTGGGGTTTGCACTGCAAGATCAAGGGGCGGTACGGTGTTTACCGGCTTCGCAGACTTGGGCAACATCACTGCTGGTGGCGGCGGATGGAAGAGCAGAGTAGAGGAGAGCCCCGCCGCCAACCAGCAGTAGATGAAACACGAGTGGCGCAGCAATAATCGCCATATAAATGAGCTTGTAGCGCAAGCGCGTAGATGTTTTGTGATTTGACAGTGCCACGGAGCCCCCGAACAAGCTGTTTCATTAAATCGTTAATCTAAATGATAACCGTTCGCATTTGGGTGTCAAGGTTTTTCTGCGGAGGCGCGATACTTGGGTGGTTATAATTCACATCGAGGTGGGTTGAGGTTAAACCCGTGGTAGAACCACGGGCTACAGATTCCAGCTGGTGCGGTTGCGGCCGGCGCGTTTGGCTTTGTAGAGCGCGATGTCGGCTTTCTTATAAACGTCAGATAAGGTTTCGTCGTTGGCTACGAAGGTGGCGCCGATGGATACCGTAACGCTGACCGATTCATCGGGGGTTGCGCCGTACTGAATGGTCATTTTTTCCACCTCATCGCGAATGCGTTCGGCCAATTCCTTGGCTTTGTCTTCGGTGATGCTGGGAAGCGTTAAGGCAAACTCTTCACCACCGATGCGGGAACAGGCGTCGGTTACGCGGACACTGGCAGAGAGTAGTCCCGCCACGGCTTGCAACACGGTGTCACCGACATCATGACCATAGTGATCGTTGACCTGCTTAAAGTGGTCAATGTCGACCAGAATGAAACAAGTAACACGATCACTCAGTTGGGTTTGCGCATGGAGTTCTGCAAAGCGTTCATTAAGGAACAGACGATTGGTTAGACCGGTCAAAAAGTCGTTGTAGGCTAGGCGTTCGAGCTGCATGGTTTTAGTGCGGTTGCTCAGAATAGTTTCGATTGCTGAACAGAGTAGGCCAACCAGCTCAATATCGAGTTCAGTGAAGGGCGCCAATCGCGGCATGGCGCTGCTAAAATTCAGCGTTCCCCAAACATGGCCTTCGACATGCAGTGGCTGCCCCAAGTAGGTTTCTAACTGAAATTTTTCAAAACAAGGATGGTCTTTGAAGTGACTACTTTGCGAAGCGCGTCCGGTGGCGATGACGTCATGTGCTTGCAGAGTCGCTGAACAATAGGTATCGCCCAACGCAAAGGTGGTGTCAGCCGGAATCGGCTCGCCTTCGGAATGGGAAAACTTGACCGTGTAATCATTGCCGACCACGTGACTGACGATACCGACTTCGCAGCGCAAATAATGGCAACCTAAGCGCAGCAACTGCTGAATTCGCTCGGTTGAGAGCAGTTTGTGTTGGTTATGAACAACATCGTGTACGGCGCGCAACACCTCTGCTGCGCTGGCGTGCTCAGTGATGTCATTGATGACCGCAAAGAAGCCATCGACCTCGCTAGTTTCGCTATTTATGTTTGGAATATAAGTAACGTCGAGCTGCAGCCTGCGACCGTCTTTGAATTCGACGTGATCGGTAAAACGTTGTTCTTCGCCAGCGAGTACTTTGTCATGAAGTTTTGACACTGCTTTATAGGAAGTTTCGCCGACGATTTCGGAGACGAGCTTGCCTTTAATGGTGGCCAGTTCAACGTTGAAAAAGCGCGCGTAAGCGCTATTGATGTAACGATAGCGACGTTCATTATCAACATACGCAAACATCATCGGCAGCGTATTAATAATGCGTTCAAAGACGTGGTCGAGTTGCATGGGCGAGCCCCAATCCTTTGCTTTTCTTACGCCCAACTTAGCAGCTTTCATGCGCCTACATCAAATCAGCCGCCTGCCATTGGCACATTCGGGGGGGATGGGCACCGCACGTAGCCCGCACTTCTAGTGCGGGGGAAGCCATGGGGCACACTCGGGTGGTTGTCATGAACACCGCGGTGTCGGCAGGTTAAACCCGTAGTAGAACTACGGGCTACCTTTACATAAAGTCAATCAATTGTTTATACAGTTGTTATAAATTTCAAAAAAAATTATTGTTAAATCAGGACATTCATGAAATCTTGCATTGTCGATTTGCATTGTGCGTTGTGCGTGATGTGAAGACGGCGGCTAGTGCTGACGAGCGCTGGTTTTATCTTCCTTGGAGAACAATAATAATGAAATTACTTACCAATGTGGTGGCTACAACTGCGTTGCTGCTAAGCTCTGCAGTTTTCGCGCAAGAAGAAACACGAGAAACTCTGATCATTGAGGGGGCTGAAGTTGTCGATGTTCACGATGTTTATCAACATTTTCCGAACGCCAAGACCTATAAGCTCTACCTAGAGTTCGATACGGCTGCGACGCTCTTGTCTAGCAGCTCAACGTCAAAAGTCTACGATAATGCATTGACCCGTTTGGATGTCGAGTTCTTCGACGCCGACGGTCAACTCATCGCTGGACCTCCGCTAGCCTTTGACGGTGATTTGCCGGAGAACATTGCAGCACGACCTGATGTTAGCTTTTATGCTGATGGGCAAAGTGAGCGTTTGATTATCCGTGACATCAATTTCGGCGGTCGCAGTTATTGGCCAAGTTACACAGGATCAGCTGTGACAGGGTTAGCGGGTAGTATTTTCGCAGATTTCAGTGGGTTCCCAACCTTTATCGAAGGGAGCACCACGGCGACGGTTCCTTACATCCACTTTGGATACACGGATCTCAACGGTAACTCTTTGCATTTTGACCTAGAGGGAGCAATAGCTTCATTGTCGTACTTAGTGATGGACGCCGATAACGACGGCTATGCTGACGACATCGACCTATGCCCAGCATCTGCCACCGAAGAAACCGTTTGGTTCGACGGTTGGTACGATTCAGGCGTAACCAATGTGGTTGACGCTGATGGTTGTACAGTTATGGATCATTACGCGGCTTGTTCAGTCGAAGAAGAGCAGCAACAAACCTTTTTCAGCCGCCGCTCTTTGTTCAGTGGTCCGTCGTACTGCGAGAAGCAAGTTGCCTACGGCTTAGTCAGTGACGGTACTATCGACTACCGTACCGCCCGTGACCTTCGCGATGCGCTGTATTACTCAGCACAAAATGGTGGCCGCCGTTAAGGTAAGACGGTAGCCCGCACTTCTAGTGCGGGGGATGCCATGGGGCACACTCGGGTGGTTGTTATAAACACCGCGGTGTCGGCAGGTTAGACTCGTAGTAGAACTACGGGCGACTTTTCAAAAGGGGCAGAGATGCCCCTTTTTTTGTGCTACAAAAGACAGCAGTGCTTTTTCAAAAAGGAGTTTCCCCATGCACATTCGCCCTGTAGTGCCTATGTCCTATCTGATCGGTGCGCTGGTGGCGTTGTTTGCTGCGATTTTTACGCCGTACTGGGTCGTCAAAGGTCTGTTGCTATGGTGTTTTGTCGCCTTGGCGATGATTGCTGCCGCCTATTGGTTCAATATTGCTGGGGTGTTTCGTAAGCGCCAGGGCGGTAAAATTCCTTGGTACATTCGCTGGTTGTTATTTCCGTTTTTGGCGGGCGTGAGCGTTTATAACTGGTTGGCGCGGCGGCGCGATAAGGTTGCGGGTTGGCATGAGGTCGCTGAAGGCTTGTATGTCGGGCGGCGGCTGTTTGCCTCGGATGTGGCGGAACTCAAAGAGCAAGGGATTCATGCCATTCTTGACGTCACCGCGGAGTTCGATGCGCTAGATTGGGCGTCAGAAGATGCCCAAATGTATTATTTGAACCTGCCCGTGTTGGACCATGTAGCGCCGTCTGAACATCAGATCCACGAAGCCTTGCAATGGATTCAGCATCAACATGAAGAGGGCCGCAAGGTGTTGGTGCATTGTGCACTGGGGCGCGGTCGCTCAGTGTTTATGGTGGCGGCCTATTTGTTGATGCGCACGCCGGCCCGTAACGTCGAAGAAGTGATGGAGTCCATCCAGTCATCGCGTTCAATCGCGCGGTTAAACAGTCTGCAAGAACAAGCCCTCGACAAGTTCGCCAGTGACAATAAATTACTGCTGGCAAAAGACGTCTGGATTGTCGCTAATCCGGTGTCAGGCGGCGGTAAATGGGGCGACGAAAAAGATAAGGTACTTGAGTTTTTGGCGCCGTATTTTCGTACTCATGTGCTGGAAACAACAGAAGAAATTACGGCTACCCAGCAGGCTAAAAAAGCCTTGGAAGAAGGTGCGGAGCTGATCATTGCGGTCGGTGGCGACGGCACCCTAACTGAGGTCGCCAGCGTGGTGCGCAACACCGATGCGGTCATGGCGATTATTCCCATGGGCACGGCCAATTCGCTAAGCCAAGCTTTGTGGGGCATTAGTTCGAAGATTTCGCCGGTGTCGGCGGCTTGCGCCACTGTGATTGAAGGGCGTTGCCACGCGGTTGATGTGGGCATCGTTAATGACCAGCCGATGCTGCTGTGTACGGCGGTGGGTTTTGAAGAACAAATGATTTCCAAGGCAGACCGGAAAGCTAAAGATAAACTCGGGCAGTTGGCTTATTTGCAAGGCTTGTGGCAGGCAGTAAATGAGAATGAAGTGCTGGAGCTTGAGGTGTCATTAAACGATGAAGACTTTGAAACTTGGCACACCAGCAGCTTGATTGTTGCCAACGCGGCGCCGCTGACCACCTTGCTGGCGCAGGGCAAGGGTAATCCAATGATGGATGACGGCAAACTGGATTTAACGTGGTTGGAACCGCAAGATTCGGGTGAAAAGCATATGTTGAGTTTGGTCGAGCTGCTGTACTCAGGGCTAACCGAAGATAACCTTGGCGGCAACACTGGTCACACCCAGGCGCGTTCGGTCGTGGTGCGTCGTAAAGACGGCGCAACCATGAGTTATGTGATTGATGGTGAGGTGTATCAGGGGGATGAGCTGCGGGTCACGTTAGAGCCGCAAGCTCTGAAGATTTTGATTCCAGAGCAAGCGGAGTATTAGACCTGTAGCCCGTAGTTCTACTACGGGTTTGATTTGAATTCACCGCAGTGTTTTTAATAACCACCCGTGTGTGCCCCGTGGCTTCCCCCGTGGTAGAACCACGGGCTACTGTAGGGTTTTAGCCAGAGTGTGAGCAGCTTGGCGTGCAGTCTCTGCAATACGTGAACGTTCGGTGTTGTCACCGACTTCGTAGGTGACGCCATGCACAGCAAAGTTATCGGCGATATATTGCTTGAAGACGCCGCTGTTGGGGTTGTGCCCCGGCTTGATTTTGACTTCCCACTCAATCTCTTCACCAAGTTGCGTGAGCCAATGATCGACTAACTGCGGCTGGGCCAATGGCTCGCCATTCTGTGGTGCGTAATCGGCGGGCATGGTGTAGAAAATATCGTAGTGCGTGGAATGAAAATCCAGCGCTAAGAAGATCTCTTCACCGGCCGCTTCACGAGCTTGCAAGAAGGCATGCAGTTGTTGCGACTCAGGTTCATTGCGGACCCGCCAATCGCGATTTAAATCAACGCCATTGCTGGTGTGCCGCCAATTCCCTCGGGCCACCCCGTCGGGGTTCATATTAGGCGCGAGCAAAATATTAAAGCGCTCCCGTAACGCCACAAATGCCGCATCGTTCGAGCGCAGCAGCACTTCGCTAAAGTGCAAAAATGCTAAGGCGCCAGTCACTTCGGGCGGATGTTGGCGGCCGATGAGCACTAACCAAGGTTTGCCTTCGCCAGCGTGGTGCTGATAGGCACGTAAAGCCCGGCCTTCAGCGCTTTCGCCAAGCGTGAGTAACTGCCCCTGTTCCATGGGTAATGACGCTAACCATTGCTGATACAACGCGTCATCAATAATTTCTTGTCCGGCGACGTACAACGGACGTGACGCCGCGACGTTCACCGAAAAGCGCATACGGTTCTCGTTCACGCTAAAAGGCACTGCCGCCCAACTTTGCTTATCGAAACTGATTTTCGGCTGATAGCGCGCTGGCCCTTTGTGGCTCACTAGGGTAAAAGTAAGTGTTTGCTCACCTTCAAAGCCTTCTTTGGGCTCAATCCGGAAGGCATACCAAGGACTTGGGTTAATTGGCGTGTTCTCAGGACGTAAGTGCAGTCGAAAGCTTGTGTCGTCGGTTTGCTCACAACGGGCTAAGCGACCGGCATCGAAGTCTGTGGCAAAGCGCACTTGCGCAAAGTCACAGTTAACTGCGGCTCCCGCTTGCGGCGCGTCGTCGGAAGCGAACGCCCCAGCCGAAGCTAGGGCGACACCCACGACCCACAACGAGCGAAGGGGTCGTTTTACTGACAAACGGCTTAGAACGTCCATGACCAAGTTCCGTAGATGTAGCGGCCACGATTCGAGTGCACGTTAGAGAAGTAACCGAAGCTTTCGTCGGCAATAGGCGGCTCTTTGTCGGCGATGTTACGTACACCGAAGCGCAAGTAAGTGCCGTCTAAAGTGCCTTCGCGGAAACGGTATGAGGTATACAAATCGACCGTGCTCCATGATGGAATCGTCATATTGACGCCGTCCGAGGTCGATACGCTGGTCTCGTAGAAATCGCTGACGTAGTTCACACGAACGCCCGCGCCCCAGTTCTCGTAGTCCCAGTCAATGCCGGCAAAACCACGCCACTCAGGATTACCGTTCATGCGCAGCAGGTCGCCTGCACCGACAACGGTAATGTCCACAGGTACGGCTGGATTACCTGCGGCTTGTTCAGCCAACACGATTTCACTGATCGGGTCCGGAGTTTGTACGAACTCGCTCAAGTGTGCAGCGTTGATTTTAAACTCAAAGCGGCCAAAGCCGTCGGTGTTGTAGCGGTAGTTGATACTGGTATCGACACCTTTGATGCTGCGCACATCGAGGTTGTTGTATTGGTTATCAACGTAAACCACTTCGAGGTCATCGTTACGAACTACGGCTTCGTTGAAAGAACCTTGTGAACGCAACAATGAGTCATACAAAAGGTGTGTTTGACTGTTCAAAATACCCACCACGCCTTCTTGCTGGATATCCCACCAGTCGACGGTGATAAGCAAACCGTCAATCGGCGCTAAAGCAATACCGTAGCTCAGCGTTTCTGACTCTTCTGGCGCTAGATTGGCATTACCGCCGCGACGCTCGGTGATGCTGTAACGATCGTCAATGACAGGGTCGGTGCGGGTGTTTGAACGGCTGATGCCTTGCTCAACCACTTGCGGTAGGTTAGGTGCACGGAAGCCTTCTGAATAGGCGGCACGCAACTGTACCCAATCCGCTGGCGCCCAACTAAAGGCTAGTTTCGGTTTAGTGATGCTACCGACGTCCGAGAAGCGCTCATGGCGCAAGGCCGCTTGCATATCGAGGTTGTCGTACAGCGGCACCAACAATTCAGCGTAGGCTGAGAAGATATTACGGCTGCCGCTCGCGTCTGGCGTTGAGCTGCTGCCCAGTACATCCGAGTCTGAGAGTAATTCGCCGGTATTCAGGTCATAAAACGGATTCGAGCCGTCGAGCAGCGCGTCGCGGTCATCGGCGTAGCCTTCATAACGGTATTCAAGGCCTGCCGCGATACCAATATCACCGGCATACCAGTTAGCGATGGCTGGGTTGGAGATTTTGAAGTCCCAAAGGGCCATTTCACTCATACTTTCGCGGGTAATGTCGGTGCGAATCGCATCCAGCACAGCTTCAGGGTTGGTTGGACCGTAGCCGTAGTTCACATGATTTGGGTTGCCGCCAATAAAGGGATTGTACGCTTGCGAAATATCGGTTGCGTTCATCGCTGCTTGTAACGCACTGGCGCGAATACGGTTGTAGGCGGTGTCGAGGGTGTCTGCGCGTGAATACAGTACCGCACTTTCCCAGTCCCACAGGTCAATGTAACCGCGCAAACCGGCGAGCAAACGATAGCTGGTGTCTTCGACTTCAATGCGGCGCCCACCCACGTCCATTGGACGAATGTTTCGTAAGGTCACGTTTTCGCCGAATGGGTTGACGACACTGTCAGCACTGATGGTAAAGCGCTGCGCGGTGAGGTTGGCGTTTTGTTCGCGACGACGCTTGGATAAGGCTTCGTAATAGAGCGCTTCACCAAAGAACTCTAGATCATCGCTAAAGCTATGGGTGAAGTGGGTGTACAGGTTCAAACGGTCAACGGCTGAGCTCATACTCTGGTCGTCTAGAGCTGAGTCATAACGCATGCTGCGCGGAATAGAGCCGCTTGATGCACAAACGCCACCACCGAGGTCTTGCACGTCACAGTCGCCCATATCGACTGGGCGAATGTGGAAACGGCCAATGTCGTCGCCGTCAAAAATCGCCCACATACTCGACAGTGAGCGGTTATCTAACTGAGTATCACCTTGATATTCTTCCGGAATGTCTGGGTGAAAACGACGGTCTTCGCTGCGCGAGTAGTCTCGTTCACTGGCTGGTAGCTCGTCACGTGTGTAGTAAGCCATTGACAAGGTGATGTGCGACTTGTCGTCGTTAAAGCGAAAGCCCGTTGAGCCACTGGCCGAAACTTGGTTTAACGAAGTGCCTTCTGAAGTCCCGTAGTTCACGCGAAAGTTCGTGCGGTCGAGGTCATCTTTCAGCACATAATTGATCACCCCAGCCACGGCATCGGTACCATAAATGGCCGCTGCACCGTCACGGAGCACTTCGAGTCGGCGTAAACCCGCAACCGGTAAAGTATTGGAATTGACTGTTGTGACCGGCACGAAGTTTTCCGTTTGGGTACCAGGGTGAAGTACGAGGCGGCGGCCATTGAGCAAGGTCAGGGTGTTGCCAGTGCCAATGCCGCGTAAATTAATTGATGCAACGTCACCGCGGGCGTCATTTACGCCACCGATGGTGCGCTCGTTGTTAAAGCTGATATCGCCAACTTGCGGAATTGAACGTAGCAATTCGTCGCCAGTGGCAGCGCCAGTATTTTCAATGTCTTCGGCACTAAGAATGGTGACCGGCAGGTTGCCTGCAGCGCGGGCGCCACGAATGTTTGAGCCAACCACTTGAATGCGTTCCACATCGGCTTCGGCTTCACCTTCGGCGTTACCTAATTGCTCACGCAAGTTATCCTGTAGGCGTGACGAGTTACCGGAGCTACTGCTGGTGACCACAAAGGTATTGCTGCCTTGGCGCTTAAACGTCAGTCCGGTATCTTGTAGAAGCTGCGCAATGGCTTGCTCCACGGTAAGGTTGCCTTGCACTGCTGGCGAGGTCTTGCCGCGCATCAAGCCCGGTTCAAAAATAATTTGGCTATTGGTTTCTTCGGCCAACTGTAGCAATGCGTTGTTAGTATCTTGTGCGGGTAAGTCGAGCTGGAATTGCGTTTGCTGAGCTGCTTGTGCTTGGGCGGCGAGCGCCATTGCGGTGTGCGGTGCTGCGGTTGCCGAGGCGCTGAGCGCCAGTAAGGTGCAGCCCGCAAGGTAGCTAAGCTTGAGACGGGTTGTTTTCATGATTTCTTCCTGTTTTAGTTTTTTTGATGCCAGGGAAATGCGTTTAGACAGACCTATCTACGCAGCTGCGTTGAAAATCCTCCAAATTATTTTTCGCGGCTGGGCGCAAGGGTGACTTGTTCGGCGCTGCGTTGCACTTGTAAGGGGAGGGTCGCGGTGAGTGCATTTAAAATGGCATCACCATTTTTCAGGTGAAACACACCACTAATACGCAGGTCATGCAGGCTATCGTGAGCGAAGGCGATTTTGCGCTTGCGGTAACGGTTGAGCTCGTGGATAACTGTTTGTAGGCGCTCATCATCAAAACGCACGACGCCGCGCCGCCAAGTATTGCTCTTCGCGGCGTCACGTTGGTTCTTTTGGATTACATTACTGTCGTTGCTAAAGGCGGCAACATCACCTGCCAATAGCAGCTGGTCGTAGTCGCCAAGGCCTTCAGGCTGAGCCAGTGTTGTGTTCTTTTCGGCGCTTAGGCTGGCCTGCGGCGTGCGCTTTTTCACCGCCACGCGGCCTTCCACCACTGCGACGCGCAGGGCCTTTTCATCATTGCGTTTACGCACGTTGAATTCGGTCCCGAGCACGGTTATTTCTTTGTCTGTCGTCGCCACTACGAACGGGCGTTGCGGATCTTTGGCAACGTCAAAATAAGCTTCACCATGCAGCAATTCGACGTGCCTTTGGTCGCGGTTCATGGTGACTTTCACCGCACTAGCGGTATTGAGGCTCACTTCCGAGCCGTCATCAAGTTTAATATGGCTCACTTCGCCGACGTCGGTGCTAAAGGTACGACTTTGCTCGGCATTAAGCTGGGCTAAACGCTCGGTGATGCGGAACACGTTGTCCTGTATGGCCGGTTGCTGCGATTCAGTTGCTGCGGGCACCGCTGGTTCTGGCGTTTGGCTCTGCGTACCGACGATCCCTGTGTTGCTTTCATCGGTCAGTTGCGTGACCAACAAGCCAGCGCTGAGCAGGGCCACCGCGGCAGAGGCGGCAGCAAAAGCGCGCCAAGTTTGGCGTGGTTTTGCTGGTGCAGGGTCCACGTGCGCCTCGTGGTGCTCATCTGTGTGCGCCGAACTCCGGTAAAGTTGTGCGCTCAAGTCCCATGTGGCGAGTGCTTGTTGGAACGCAGCTTCATTGCGTTCGTGTTGCCGCCATTGCCGTAACTGACGCTCTTCTTGCAGTGTCATGTCGCCGGAATAGAGGCGTGTGACCCACACGGCTGCCTGCTCAGCGGCAGGGCGGGTGTTGTCATACGTCATACTGCTCCTCCTTTGCGAGCGCTTTTTGCGCGGCTTTTAGCGCTGCGGCGATGTGCTTTTCGACGGTACTGACGGAAAGCCCAAGGGTATCACTGATTTCACGGTAGCTCATGCCGTCCACGCGGCTAAGCATAAAGGCCTGGCGTTGCGCGGGTTTGATCTTGTTCAGCTCTTTTTCGATGCGTTGCAACTTACGTTTGTTAGCTAAGGTTCGCTCCGGGGCCAAAGTGTCACTGCTCGGCGGATGCTCCAACTCATGGTCGCTGATGTGCTGACTACGTTGCCGCGTTTGGGCGCGGCGAGCCCGGTCAATCAATAAGTTACTGGCAATTTGCAACAAGTAGTTGCGCGCGGTGTCAAGGCGGCCTGCGAGGCGCTGGGTTAAATCCTCGATTTGGCTCAGGCGCACATAAACATCTTGCAGTACGTCTTCCAAATCATGCTCGTGCGCAGGGCCAAGCCGCACCCTTATGAAAAGGCGCAAGGCAACGGCATGTTCGGCAAGCAGTCGTTCGATAAGTCGATGACTTGCCGAGCGGCGCACCTGCAAAGCTTTCAAACCCTGATTTTTGCTCATACTGGTACTATACGCAATCGCGGCGGAAGACCTCCATTTATTTGCGAGGTTTTTTATACGGACATTTGAGTGTGCCCCGAGGTTTCCCCCGCACTAGAAGTGCGGGCTACCCAGCTCGGTGTTTTTAACAGTCACCCGAGTGTGCCCCGAAGCTTGCCCCGTGGTGGAACCACGGGCTACTATACTTATGGGTCTGGATACAATAGAAGGAAGTAAGCTGTCATGATTTTGGTCACCGGAGGTGCTGGCTATATTGGTTCGCACACAGTCGTCGAGCTTTTACGTGAGAAACAGGATGTACTTGTGCTCGATAATTTCAGCAATAGCTCACAAGAAAGCTTACGGCGGGTGGAGAAGATTGCCGGTAGGGCTCCGTTGTTTGTCGAGGGCGACATACGTGACAGCGAACTTTTGGAGACTATTTTCACTCAGCACTCCATCAGCGCGGTGATTCATTTTGCAGGGCTGAAAGCCGTAGGCGAAAGTGTTTCGCAGCCATTAAAATATTACGATAACAACGTGGTAGGCACACTAAAGTTATGTGAAACGATGTTACGACACGGCGTTAAAAAGTTAGTGTTCTCGTCGTCGGCGACGGTTTACGGCGACCCGCAGCAAGTGCCGATCAAAGAGTCGAGTCCGGTCGGGCAAACCACGAATCCGTACGGTACTTCTAAATATATGGTCGAAAGGCTGCTGGCCGATCTCTGTCACGCCGATAGCGAATGGTCGGTGGTGGTGCTGCGTTATTTCAACCCGGTTGGAGCACACGCGTCAGGTCTCATTGGCGAAGACCCGAATGATATTCCGAATAATCTCATGCCTTATATCGCGCAAGTTGCGGTGGGTAAGTTACCCAAACTGAGCGTTTATGGTGACGACTATCCGACCGCAGATGGCACCGGGGTTCGCGACTATATTCATGTCGTGGACTTAGCACGTGGCCACTTAGCTGCATTGGAGCGCATGCCGGCGGCGGGTTTCGACGCCATTAATCTAGGTACCGGTAAAGGCTCATCGGTACTGGAAATGGTGCAAGCCTTCGAAGCCGCCTCAGGGCGAGCGGTGCCGTACCAGATTGTCGCCCGCCGCCCGGGTGATATCGCTGAATGTTACGCCGATCCTGCCTATGCCTTGGCGAAATTGGGGTGGCGCGCCACGCACACGCTCGAAGATATGATGCGCGATACGTGGCGCTGGCAGTCGCAAAACCCTAACGGCTATAAGCAAGCTTAAGCCGCTGGCGCTTGCACGTTTTGAATGTGA
This sequence comes from Pseudidiomarina sp., assembly GCA_048267225.1. Lineage (GTDB taxonomy): Bacteria > Pseudomonadota > Gammaproteobacteria > Enterobacterales > Alteromonadaceae > Pseudidiomarina. Next base: position 32,803 of record JBLWXY010000003.1, on the reverse strand, counting down.
GCTTGCTGCAGCAACCACATGACGACGCGCGACTGACCAATCCCGCCGCCGATGGTGGCGGGGAACTCACCAGCCATTAGTTTTTGGTGCCAGGGTAGTTCTAATGCTGGCAGTCCGCCTTTAAGCTCGAGTTGCTTCAGCATGACCGCTGGGGTCACACGAATGCCCATCGATGAAAGCTCCAGCGCATCATCAAGCCCGCTGTGCCAGACCAACAAATCACCATTCAAGCCCTGTAGACCATCGTCGTTTGGACTCGACCAATCGTCATAGTCAGCGGCACGGTCATCGTGTTTTTGCCCGTCAGACAATAGTCCGCCGATGCCGATAATAAACACCGCCTTGTGCATGCGGGTGATTTCACGTTCACGCTCCTTGGCAGACAGTCGAGGATACATGCTGCGTAGCTCTTCGCTGTGAATAAAGTAGACGTGATCGGCATAATCAGGGTGCCAGAGCTCCACCTTGCGCGCCGCTTCTTGCAGGGCACTATAGACCTTTTGCACAGTGCTTTTGAGCGTCGTTAGATCGCGTTTGCTGGCATCAATCACTTGCTCCCAATCCCATTGGTCAACTTGCACCGAATGGCGGGCGGTCAATTGTTCTTCGTCGGGCCGCAGCGCTAGCATTTGCGTGACAATACCTTCGCCGGGTTGCGCTTGGTAGCGCGCCAAAACAGCACGCTTCCACTTGGCGAGTGAATGCACTACTTCGTAGCTTTTTTGCTCAGCTTTAACGTGTAAACGCACAGCTTGTTCGTGACCGCTTAGGGTATCTTGCAAGCCACTTTGCGCGGGCACGATGAGCGGCGCTTGTACAATCGCAAGGTGCAATTGTTCACAAAGCTGTTGGGTGATTTCGTGTTTAAGTTGGTACGCCTGCGAATGCAGTTGCAGTTGGGTTGTGAACATAATGCTCTCCTGATGTTTGGTCTTAAGGCGTTTTCATTATCATCAGGCAATTCTGCTCTCGTATTCAACAGTGTTAGGCAAATAAACCTTGTTATGGTATTTATATTTTATAAAATCAATTAATAATTGAATATTATCTATATTTTAAGTGTTAGAGGCAGCAAACGTTAAATGATCGATAATTTAGATAAAGCCATCATGCGCACCTTGCAGCGTGATGCACGGGTATCTTATGCCGACATCGCCAAGCAGAACCACGTCAGCCCAGCCACCATTCACGTGCGCGTCGAGAAGCTTCGCAAAGCGGGCTATATTGATGGCACCCATGTGCATTTGAATGCGCAAAAGCTCGGTTATGATGTGTGTTGTTTCATTGGTATTAATTTAGCGCGCGCGGGTGACTACCCGAGCACATTGCAGAAGCTGGAAGCTTTACCCGAGGTGGTCGAAGCGCATTACACCACTGGGCAATACAGTATTTTTATTAAGGTCATGGTGCGTTCGATTACGGATCTGCAGCAGTTGCTGATTGAAAAAATCCAGCCGATCGACGAGATCCAAGCCACCGAAACCTTGATCAGTTTGCAGCAACCGATACTGCGTCAGGTTGCCGTACCATAGTTGGTTGGGCTTTACGGGCTGGTAATGCCGTGTTGGTGGAGCAATGCGGTCAGCGCGGCTTGCGCCTCAGGCTCGCCGTGGATCAGGCGCACGCGACCAAGTTGTTTGGCACTTAGCACAAAGTCCAGCAGTTCGCCTTGGTCGGCGTGCGCAGAATAGCCACCTAGGGTATGAATACCGGCTCGAATAGGTATGCGCTGTTGCTCAAATTCCACGTAGCCACCGCGCGGACCGTACTGTTGGATTTGTCGCCCTGGGGTTCCAGCCGCCTGATAGCCGACAAAAATCACGTCGGTGCGCGGGTCAGGCAACAAGGCTTCAAGGTAGTTCTGCATGCGGCCGCCCGCACACATGCCACTTGCGGCAATAACAATACAAGGCTCGCCACTACTGCGTAAGAAATTGACAATGCGCTCATGCTCCGTGTGACTGTCGACGGTGTGTAGCCGGGCAAAATCCAGCGGATTGCGCCCGCTGGCACTGCGCGCTAAAGCTTCTGCGTCCCAAAGCTCACTTAGCTCTTGGTAAAGGGCGGTGAAACTTGCCGCCATGGGAGAGTCCAAAATCACCGTCATGGTGGGCCACATATCGCCGTGCGTGGCGATAATGTTCTCAATTTCATAGAGCAATTCTTGCGTGCGGCCAATACTAAAGGCGGGGATCAGCACGGTGCCACGGTCGGCGACACAGCGCTCGATGACCGTGCGCAGTCGATTGGCGCGATCGGCGCGTGATTCGTGTAAGCGATCGCCATAGGTACTTTCTAAATACAAAATATCAGCGCGCTCAAGTGGCTGAGGGTCGGGTAATAGCGGCGTGTTGCGGCAGCCAAGATCGCCCGAGAAGACAATGCGGTAGCCGTCATCCTGCCATTCAAATTCGGCATAGGCAGAGCCCAAAATATGGCCCGCTTGGCGAAACCTTAACTGCACACCGTCGGCAACTGGCAGCGCAAACCAATGATCGTAGTCAAGCGGGACGAGCAGTGAGCGTAACAAAGCTAAGAGTGAGGCTATCAGCTTGGCATCACGGGTCAAGCCAAGTCGCACCGCATCTTCAATGACGACCGGAAGCAGTAATGCCGTGGCTGATGTGCAGTAAATAGGGCCGCGAAAACCGGCCATAAGCAAGTAGGGAATGCGCCCCACATGATCGACATGGGTATGGGTGACGACGAGGGCGCGAACCGCTGCTAGAGAAAAGTCGATTTCGGGTTTGGCGGCTGAGCCCGAGGCTGTTTCCGCACCCTGAAATAGCCCGCAATCGATAAGAACCGAGTCTTGCTTACTTAAGAACAATTCGTGGCATGAGCCCGTGACACCTTGGTGGGCGCCGTGATGGATAACACTGCGCGCGGACGCAACAGACTGGTGACGCGTCAAAGTGAACGCCGCCGCAACGCAATTTTTTGCTTGCTGGTGAAGGCCTCATCAGCAGGACTGGTGGCTTGCTGTGCTTGATGCTCGACCAGTGCAATACAAAAAGTCAGGGCCGCCGCTAAAACCAAAATAATCGGCGCGGCAAAGGTAGTGACTTGCGGCTCAAGGGCGATGCCATCAATCCCTGCCATGCCCGCAATCGTGCTGTGCAGAGCTAAAAAACCGCTGGCAATATAGCAAGCTGAGGTGAGCATGCCGGCAAGCGGTGTACGCCGCTGGTAGAGTCCCAAGCTTAACGCGACAATAATGCCTAGCCCAACGAATAGCCATACGAAAATGTTGGCGACCCAAAAGCCAGTGGTTAATGCGACGAGTGAGCAGAGCGCTAATAATGTCGGCATGCTAAACTAGGTCCTTCTTAAAGTTATTCCATCAATATATACATCAGGGTTACAAAAAGGTAACACGGCTTTGGCGTTAAAGCCAAACGCTTTATCGCACCATGCTTACAATTCGGCGTAGTTCCATTGTTGCCGCGGCGTTCATGCAAAGTTATACTCTTGTGCATCAGGGACTGTGGAGTTAAGGCTCCAATGTATGTGCCATCTCTCGTTACTAGGATGTAAACCGCCGTGAAAATCTTGACCGCGCTATTGCAATTGCCTCGCCCCGCGAAACGTGCCATCAGCGTTATCGTCGACATTGTCGCGATTGCCGTGGCTTTAGTGTTGGCCATGGTGTTAAGTCGCGAGACCATTCTTCCTTCTGACCCGCTCATTTGGTTGGGGGTCTACACCTATTTGACCATTGGCTCGATCGCGGTCTTTGTGAAGCTCGGTTTATATCGCGCGGTGGTGCGCTATGTTTCGGTGCGTGCTTTCCTAGTGGTGTTTACCGGCGCCATTGCCTCTACCTTGTTATTGGCTGCGCTGACCTTTGCCTTCGACATTAATCTACCAGCGACGGGTATTGTTAATTACGGCTTAACGGCGTTACTGATTATCGGTGGTAGTCGCTTTGCCATGCGCGAGATTTACCATCGCTTGGTTAGTCGTAAAAAAATCCCGGTGATGATCTATGGTGCGGGCTCGGCGGGCCGCCAGTTGGCGCAGGCCCTCAACAATGGTGAAGAGTTTGCCCCAGTGGTCTTTGTCGATGACGATGCCACCTTACAAAGTGCCACCTTGCTTGGGATCCCAGTGATTGATCCGGAGCAGGTCGAGCAGATGGTCAGAACACATAACATTGAGCGTATTCTGCTAGCCTTGCCAAGTGCGTCGCGGGCGACGCGCAAAGCGATTTTAGAATCACTCGAACTGTTGAACGTTAAAGTTCTGACGGTGCCAGGTATGGCTGACATGGTGAATGGCGATATGGCCATTGATCAGTTGCAAGATGTGCGCATTGAAGATTTGCTTGGGCGCGACCCAGTGGACCCTGACCCAGCGCTGATGCAGCGGCATATTCGTGACAAAGTGGTGTTGGTCACCGGCGCTGGCGGCTCAATTGGCGGTGAGCTTTGCCGGCAAATTATTTTGCAGAAACCTAAAGCTCTGGTGCTCTATGAACTGTCAGAGTTTGGTCTTTACAGCATTGAAAAAGAGCTGCATGAGCTGATCAGCAAGCACGACTTACCTGAGATCCCTATTTACCCGATTATCGGTACCGTACAACGCCGCAACCGTATTGAAGCGGTCATGACCTCATTCCACGTGCAAACGGTGTACCATGCGGCAGCCTATAAACATGTGCCCTTAGTTGAGTTTAATATGGTGGAAGGCGTGCGCAATAACGTTTTCGGCACCTGGCACACCGCCGAAGCGGCAGTTAAAGCCAAAGTTGAGCTGTTCGTTTTGATTTCAACAGATAAAGCGGTGCGACCTACCAACGTCATGGGCACCACCAAACGCTTGGCCGAGCTGGTATTGCAAGGCATGGCGCAACGCACACAACAAAGCGAAGGGAATACGCGCTTTTGCATGGTACGTTTCGGCAACGTGTTGGGCTCTTCGGGCTCGGTAGTACCGTTATTCAAAAAGCAAATCGAGCAAGGTGGCCCAGTTACCGTTACGCATCCTGATATCACCCGCTACTTTATGACCATTCCCGAAGCTGCACAGCTCGTTATTCAAGCGGGGACTATGGGCGATTCTGGCGCGGTGTTTGTGCTTGATATGGGAGACCCCGTTAAAATTATCGATATGGCACGCAAAATGATTCATTTAAGCGGCCTTGAAGTGCGTAGTGAGAAACATCCACAGGGCGACATCGATATTGCTTTCACCGGTCTCCGTCCAGGCGAAAAGCTGTATGAGGAGCTGCTGATTGGCGACAACGTGACAGAGTGTGAACATCCACGCATCTGCCGCGCCCATGAGAGCGCGCTAGGCTGGTCAGAAGTTGAAGACTTACTGACACAACTGAATGACGCCTGCCAACATTTTCGTATTGATGAGCTACGCGAATTGCTGCTTAGCGCTCCTACGGGTTATCAGCCGAGCGACGATGAGGTCAATGACTTGATCTGGCAGAAGTTGCAATCGGCGTCGTCTACAGCTCACTAAAGTCTTTTTCTTGCTCGCGTTGAATGCGAAAGTAAACTTCTTCGCGATGCACGGCAACCTCGCGTGGCGCTTCAATTTGCACTTTGATTTGGCTGCCACGAACTTCGGCGATGGTCACGATGACATCGTCGCCAATGCGCAGAGACTCGCCAACTTTGCGGGTTAGTATTAGCATTTTAATATCCTTATTTATTCTTATTATTCCAGCGGTTGTCGCGTTTTAGTTAAGTGTTGTCAAAGTTTTAGTATAAATAGTCATACGCAAATGTCTCTCGCTTTTAACGCAAAGCGTACAACTTTTATCGATTAAAATGCGTTTCGTCCCACAGAACCTTGCTTCTGACATTTGTCATATTCCCAAAGTCGTCCCTAGGCTACTATTATTATTCACAACAAATTCTTTAATTCGTAACATTTACAATGTAAACTCGCTCAGCTTCGAACGACGAATAACGAATAACAACACACGGGATCTCATGCGTACACGGAAGAAGAATCGAAAAGTTTATCTTTACCGAGGGAACGAAGCCATCTCGAGCTACGCGCAACCGAGTACCGACTCCTTGCTGGCAACCCTGCGTGCCATGCGCCACCATTTTAAGCGCAATCCAACCCTTACCCACGCCGAAATAATTGATAGTCAAGGCAAACACTGGACCGTAACGCGCAACATTGGCCGACTGGGCCTTCTCTGGTTACGCCTCCGCGTAAAGTAACTATTCAAGCGAAAAGTTTTGTGTTTATATGGGTCAGTACCGTTAACTAAAAGTTTCAAACTGGCCGATGAAAATAATAAATACGGATATACAGGCTAGAGCTGTCCTTCAATTGGTAACTGCCACGGCGTTGCTGTTCGCTGGCGTGCTTATTCTTGGTTACCGTATTATCGAGCCTTCGCAGCAACTGCTGTACCATTCGATCAGTTCTTCGTTTCAACTCGCCATGGTTAGCCTTGGCGCGAGTGTTCTGTTGCGTTCCTATTATCGCGAACACAAAACCGCAAAACGTCTGTCTTCCGCCTTAGGTGTGCTCGCTCTCGTTGGGATTGTCGATGGTCTTACGGGCAGCCTGTTCGATACCTTTGATGCGCAAATCCCGTGGTTTGCGTATCTAGGCTTTGCCCCTTTGGCGTTGAGTTTGATGCCATTATTCGCGACCGCCACAGAACGTAAACCTTGGCAGCAGCAATTCCTACAGTTCAGTGCCGGGTATGGCTTAGCCTTTGCGGGTATTGGCTTTGCCTTCCTGGTGATGCATTTATTCTTAAAAGCACCTTTGTTAGCCAAGCACCCGACCGGTAGTTTGGTGGTCTGTGTTGCTGCCATGTTAGCTGGTGTCGCTTGTTACGCCACCCATTATCGTGGCCGCCGCCCGTTACCACGCTTGTCGTCGACTTCGGCAAATTTCGCCACGCTGGCCATACTTACTGTGATGGTGTTTGGCGTAGGTATGTTTCACACGCAAATGGAAGATCTTAAAAACCAAGGTGAGCGCGCCGTGCAGCAATTGCGCGAGAGTCGCACGGCCATGGGTGAAAGTATCATTGAGTTGTTCGAGCGCCTCGGCGCACGTTGGGGGAACTATCCGTTAGCTGAGCACACCGAGCTGATGGAAATTGACATCGTCACCTACCTGAAAGATGTTGACTACTTGGATGCGCTGTTTTTGGTTGATCCGAGTCGCACCGTTGTGTTTGAGCGGTTGAAACCGTCGCGGGTGAGTTATTTTGACTCGGTGATCAGTGACGCCGTTATTAGCGAAGCCTTGCAACGCAACTACCAACGTACCGAGATCCTGGTTCCGGAGTTTGCCATCAATGACTTATCCGCAAAGCTTGTGATTCGTGTACCTGTTGATTTTAATGACCCAGTAGACATTGGCGATACTGGCATCTTTTCGGTGTTAGCGGTGCTCGATGTGCGGGCGATGTTGGGCACTGCCATGCTGAACACCGTAGATACTGACATCGAAACCTACACCCTGGTACGTCCCGGACGCTGGATGGATCGCGCTGGCTTTTGGGTAACCCCGTCCACCGCCGATTATTTGCAAGAAAAAGCGATAAAACTTAGCGAGAGCGGGCTGTCCATGTATTACAGCACCGACGTGCCGACAGAAGCTTATTTGTATCGACTCGATAGCTTGCAGGAAACCTCTAACCTACAAATGTTAATTGTGGTGGGCGGTATTGGCTTAGTGCTGCTAGTGGTACTTGCGGTGGAGCGGAACGTGTCACTTGAGCAGCAAGGGCGGCAACTCTTTTATCAAGCCCATCATGACGCCTTAACGGGGCTTTGGAATCGCGACAGCATTGAAACCTATATTGGCTCTAAATTTCACGAAACCAAAGACGTTACGGTGCTCTTTATTGACCTCGATGGCTTTACCTTAATTAATGACAGCTTAGGTTTGCATGTCGGTGACGAAATCTTGAATCAACTTGCCGAGCGGCTGCAGAGTGAGCAACCGCGGCGCAGTGAGCTTGCGCGTTTTGCCAGTGATGAGTTTATTTTGGTATTGCAAGGTGCCACGGCATTCCCTGAACGCGTGAAAAGTCTTGCCCAAGATATCATGAGTATTGTCGCGCAGCCCTATTTGGTCGGTGACAATAAAGTGTATTTAACGGCAACTATTGGTGTCGCCCATCAGACCGATGACGTGCGGACACCGCTAGAGCTTATTCAGCGCGCCGATATGGCGATGCACCAGGCGAAAAAACTGGGCTACAACTACGTGTTGGAGTACGAGCCGAATATGGCCAAGCGTTTGCTGTCCACATCAGCAATGCGCAGCAATCTGCAAGAAGCCATTGATAGCAATGCGCTGGAGTTGCACTATCAACCTATTGTGCGCAGCAACGATCAGCAGGCGGTGCAGGTAGAAGCCTTGCTGCGTTGGCCGCAGAGCGACGGTAGCTTTGTTATGCCGGATGCCTTTATTCCGGTGGCAGAGATGACCGGACAAATCATTCCACTCAGCGAATGGGTGTTTAAACGTGCCTGTGAAGACGCCGTTAAACTGCAACAGCGTGAGCCTAAATTACGCATGTCGGTGAACATTTCTGCGTTGCACTTTAATCGAGCCAACTTCGTGGACTTTGTGCTTAACACGCTGGCTGAAACTGGCTGCCGTGGCACATGGATTGAACTGGAGCTCACCGAAAGTATTTTGCTTGAGGGTAGCCAATACGCTATCGAACGCCTGGAAACCTTGCGTAAACACGGCCTGAGTATAGCGCTTGATGACTTCGGTACAGGTTTCTCGAGTTTAAGCTACTTGAAGCGGTTGCCGCTTGACGTGGTCAAAATTGATCGCAGCTTTATTGCCGGAATCCGTCATCACAAAGGCGATCGTGTGCTCATCGAGAGCGTGATTAAAATCGCGCAGAGTTTAAATTTTGCGGTATTGGCGGAAGGTATTGAAACACCCCAGCAGGCCGAGTTCGTGACTGAACTGGGGTGTAATTATATGCAGGGCTATTACTTCGGCCGCCCAGTCCCGTTGGAAAACCTTTAACAGCGATGTTTGATGTTCGCTGTTCGTAGCCCGTGGTTCTACCACGGGGTATGTCGAATTGAACGAACATGGTCAAAACGTTAGGTGTGACCCGTGGTAGAACCACGGGCTACCCGAATAACGAACAACGAATAACGAATTTAGAAGCTGTACATAGCCATGAATTGCAGACGTGACATATCACCGTCGACACTTGCTTCGGTTTCCCGCGTTGCGCGTGACAGCTCTGCACCAAAGGTTAAATTTGATGCCGGTGAATACATAAAGTTGACGCCCAAGCGCTGTGTATACTCAGTTACACTCACGCCTGTCAGCGCCGTATCATTGTCGGCCCAACCACGGCTGTAGACTAAATTGGTGCGCGCCTTCTCATTCCAGACATGGCGGTAAGCCAAGGTAACGCCAGACGAATCGATGGTTTCAAGGTCACCATTAGCATCGACCACCGCCGCATTGAAGGTATTCAAGCCAAGGTAGCGGCCAAAGCCTGAACCGGTTTGAAACGACGCGCGGATGTCATTTTTACCGAGCTGCCATTTAGCTCCCACCGAGATACCGTAGCCCGATGCGGTTTCGTCGCTGCCATCGCCATCAACATCGTAAGCGAGCTGGCGCACTAATCCGGCAATGCTATACGACAAATCACCCGACTTACCGACGTATTTGGCGGTTAAATCGGGAACCACACCATCACTTGAGGTAATACGGCCACCGCCACCAAACGGCGTGACTGTGGTTTCTGGGTTTTCGGCCGAAACACTGAAGCCGCCCTGGGTGTAACGAACCTGCGGCTGACGCGCGAAAATGATGCCATCGGTGGCGCCAATGAAGTCGACAGACTCCGGCAAAATACTTAGGTTCTGGAAGTTCGACCAGGCCTGGCCGACTAACCAGTTACCATAGGTGAAATAGGCCTGACGCAAACGTGGTGCGTACGAGTTAGTAATGCGCTCATCCCCCACGGGGACCGTCATAAAATCTAGCTCGATGCGCGCCTTTACGGTCTCGCCATTGTCTAAATCCTGACTGACATCAAAGAAGAACCGCGACTGGCGGGCGTGTACGTCAGTGACGACGTCATCGCCTTGACCACCAACCGGGGTGGTGCTGGGAATATAAAACTGACGGCCAATATAACCACTAGATGGCGCGGTGCCATCTTGATAATCTGACATGAAGGCATCAAGTTTAATGTAGCCGCTGAAGCTCCATTCGGGATCTGCAGCATGGGCCGGTGTCATGGCGATTCCGCCTACGACGGCACTGGCAATCAGCGTTTTTGTTAATGTTTTTGGCAGCATTGCGGTGCTCCTTGTTGTCGAATTGAAAAGCGATGTTCGCTATTCGCTGTTCGCTGTTTGTTTCAATCTTTTCGAACATCGAACATCAAACATCGAACAACGATTTAGTGCAGAAAAGCATCGAATGGTTGGGGCAAATAATCAATCTAGACTATGGTCTAATGGTGGCGGCAGCTCTAATAACTGAAGGTATAACAAACAAAAAGCGTTATTCGTTATTCGTTATTCGTTATTCGAAAAAAATTAAACAGTAAGGACTAAAAAACAGCGCATTCCTGTTGGTCAAATTCGTGCAGCATATTGCGAGCGAGCAAATCCACGAATAACGAATAACGAATAACGAATAACGAATAACGAATAACGAGCAACGAATTCAGGAGGTTTTATGCAGCAGAACGTGTATTCCGTGCCGGCCGAAGCGAAGAGCCGCGCGCATGTCGACAACGACCGTTATCTCGAAATGTACCAACAGAGTGTTGAGGATCCTGAGGGATTTTGGCGTGAGCAAGGGCAACGGATTGATTGGTTTAGCCCTTATAGCAAAGTAAAAAATACAAGTTTTGCGCCGGGTGATGTGCATATTAAATGGTTCGAAGATGGCACTTTGAATGCGTGCTACAACTGCGTGGACCGTCATTTGGCGGAACGTGGTGATAAGACGGCGATTGTTTGGGAGGGCGATGACCCTTCGGTAAGCGAAGAGATCAGCTACAAGCAGTTGCATGCTGAGGTGTCGCGGTTTGCCAATGGTTTGAAGAAGCTAGGTGTTGCAAAAGGTGACCGGGTGGCGATTTACATGCCGATGGTGCCGGAGGCGGCCTATGCAATGCTCGCATGCGCGCGTATTGGCGCGGTGCATACGGTGATTTTTGGTGGTTTTTCGCCGAATGCGATCGCCGATCGGGTGAATGATTGTGGTGTGAAGGTCGTCATCACTGCTGACGAAGGCCGTCGTGGTGGCAAGACCACACCATTGAAAGCCAACGTGGATGAAGCCTTGAAAGACAATCGTTGTCCGACTGTTGAGCACGTTGTGGTGGCGAAAGTAACACATGGCGATGTTGGTTTTGATGACAGTCGTGACCTGTGGTGGGATCAGTTGGTGAAAGATGTTCCCACCGAGTGTCAGCCAGAAGTCATGAACGCCGAAGACCCGCTGTTTATTCTATATACCTCAGGCTCAACGGGTAAACCGAAAGGTGTGCTGCATACCACCGGTGGTTACATGGTCTGGGCTTCGATGACCCACGAGTATGTCTTTGATTACCATGAAGACGACGTTTATTGGTGTGCGGCCGATGTTGGCTGGATCACTGGTCACACTTACATTGTTTATGGTCCGCTGGCGAATGGCGCGACCACCTTAGTGTTTGAAGGCCTGCCAACGTATCCGGGCGTGGGGCGCATTGGTGAAGTGATCGACAAGCATGGCGTCAATATTCTGTACACCGCGCCAACAGCGATTCGGGCCCTAATGGCGAAGGGCACTGCGGCGGCTGATACCAGTTCACGTAAGTCGCTACGGACCTTGGGTTCCGTGGGAGAGCCGATCAACCCTGAAGCTTGGGAGTGGTACCACAAAGTCATGGGCGATAGCCGTTGTCCGATTGTCGATACTTGGTGGCAAACGGAAACGGGTGGCATCATGATCACGCCATTGCCGGGCGCAACAGAGTTGAAACCGGGGTCTGCCACGCGACCGTTTTTTGGTGTGCAACCCGCGCTCGTTGATGCTGATGGCAATGAGCTTGACGGTGCTGTAGATGGCAACCTCGTGATTAAAGACTCATGGCCGGGGCAATCGCGCACCTTGTGGGGTGACCATGAGCGTTTCGAGCAGACTTATTTCTCGGCCTACAAGAATCTGTATTTCTCTGGCGATGGCGCCCGTCGTGATGACGATGGTTATTACTGGATCACTGGCCGTGTCGATGACGTGCTGAATGTGTCGGGTCACCGCCTGGGTACTGCTGAGATTGAAAGCGTGCTGGTGGAGCACCCAGCTATTTCGGAAGCTGCGGTGGTGGGCTATCCGCATGACCTGAAAGGTCAGGGTATCTATGTGTACTTGATTGCTATGTCGGGTACTGAAGTGAGTGAGGACTTGACCAAAGAAGTGCGTGAGTGGGTGCGCAAAGAGTTGAGCCCGATTGCGACGCCTGATTTTATTCATTGGGCGCCGGATTTACCGAAAACACGCTCAGGTAAGATTATGCGGCGGATTCTGCGTAAGATTGCGGCGAACGAGTTTGAAAACCTGGGCGATACCTCTACGCTTGCCGATCCAAGTGTGGTAGATTCGCTCATCGACAATCGATTGAACAAATAATCGTAGCCCGCAGTTATACTGCGGGGTAACTTGAATTGATTCGCCATCGTGAATGCGGGAGGTTTGACCCGTAGTAGAACTACGGGCTACCCAGATATGGCTAAATTTTTAATTGCTGATGATCATCCACTGTTTCGCGAGGCGCTGCAAGGCGCGCTCGCGAATCATTATGCTGACTTGGAACTGCGTGAGGCAGGTGATCTTGAGGCAACTTTAGCCGCGCTTAACGACGACGATGACCTTGACTTGCTGCTGCTCGACTTACACATGCCGGGCAGTGGTGATCTGTATGGTTTGATTCGGATTCGTGAAGACTTCCCGCTGTTACCTATCGCCATTATCTCGGGCTCAGAAGAGGCCACTGTGGTAGCAAAGTGTATCGGCTTTGGCGCTCTTGGTTTTATTCCGAAGTCATTACCGTCGACGCAAATCGCCGAAGCTATTGATGCCATCTTACAAGGTGACACATGGGTCCCCGAAGAGGTACGTGGTCGCCTGGATCGCGTAAGTGACGAAGACCAAGAACTGGCGCGCAAAGTTGCCGACCTGACCCCCCAACAGTACCGCGTGCTTTATCTGTTGCACGAAGGGCTGCTGAATAAACAAATTGCCTACCAATTGAACATCACCGAAGCGACGGTGAAAGCCCATATTACCGCGATTTTTCGTAAGCTCGGCGTCTACAGTCGCACCCAAGCCGTGTTGCTTGCTGAGCGTTTGCAACTCGAAGCGCCGGTGAGTTAAACACCCGTAACTACTTGTAAATCTCTGTAACATTCTTTACACACTTTCCGTACCTGAATGAATTAATTCGTGCTAAGTTAGTCGAATAATAATGACGAAAACGAAGTAGGAAGGATGATCATGAATCACAAACGCAGAACCATGCGGCCAGCCGCTGTGGCATTGGCTGTTGTCTCGTCGTTGACAGCGACGGCAGCTATCGCCCAACAACTCATTCCCGACCGCAGTAAGCAAGTGCAGCCGGTACCCGCGCAATACGCCAAGGTCACTAAAGGCGATGGCCAGCGTATTAGCCAAGGTTATGCGGTGACCCGTTTTATTGTCGAGCTGGATGATCCTGCTGCGGCAAGCTATAAAGGCGGCATTGCGGGGTTCGAACCGACCTCGCCAGTGGCAACGCAAGCCAAAAAATTGCCCGTTGGCAGTATGCCTGTGCAGAATTACCAAGCGCATTTGCTAGCTAAGCAAACTGAAGTGTTTAGCGCGCTTAAGGCGCAAGTGCCAGAGCTTAAGATTCGTGATCATTTAAGTCTCGTGTTCAATGGTATGGTGGTTGAAGTTCCGCACGAGGTGTCAAACCCTGACGCCCTGTTGAAGCGCCTAAGCCAAACGGCTGGGGTGAAGCGCGTGTATGCTGACGAGCCGTATTACGCCAACATGGTGACGTCCAACGACTTGATTAAATCGCCAGAAGTTTGGGCGACCCTCGGCGGCAATGCCGAAGCCGGTCGTGACATCAAAGTGGCGGTTATTGATTCAGGTATTGACCCCGATCATCCGATGTTCCAAGACAACGGTCATGAACCTGTGGCACGACCCACCAACCCAGATTACTGCACCACAGTACCGACCTTCTGTAACGATAAATTGATTGTTGCACGCTGGTACGAACCTTTTGGTGAAGTGAGTCCTGACGAAGTCCGCACTCCACAAGATATTGACGGTCACGGAACGCACGTGGCAGGTACCGCAGTGGGTAACCCTGTTAGCGCGACCTACAACGGCGTAGGCATAGACATGAGCGGTGTTGCGCCAGGTGCACACCTGATGGTGTACAAAGCCTTGTTTAACGACCTCGAAGGCAACGGTACAGGCAGCTCAGCAAGCTTGATGCAAGCACTTGAAGACGCTGTCGCCGATGGCGCCGACGTGATTAACAACTCGTGGGGCGGTGGTGCCGGTGGCTTACCAGAAAATAGTCCTTATCGTTCCGCGTTCGCGAATGCGCGTCGCGCCGGGGTGTTAACGGTTACCGCAGCGGGCAATGATGGCCCAGGTGATCGCACTATTGGCTGTCCAGGCTGTATTGAAGATGGTCTTACCGTGGCAAGTAGCCAAACTGGCATCTTCTTAAATTCAAGGGTAGTGGCCGCAGGTGTAACGACCACTTTCACCCCCGGCAATGGCGATTTCGATCTGACCAGCACCCTCTCCGCAGCCCTTGACTTGTCCAGCAATTACACGGGCAATACCCTCGCGTGCTCGCCATTTGCTAACGGTGTGTTCAGCGGCGAAATCGTTCTTGTCCCGCGTGGCGATTGTACTTTTGCAGAGAAGGCGACTAACGTACAGGCTGCTGGCGCAGTAGGTATGATTGTGTACACCAATGAGCAACCGATCACGACCATGGCGCTCGAAGGTATAAGCTTGCCGTCGATTATGGTGTCGCGCAATGCCGGTAACCAGATCGAGGCCGCATGGAGCAGTAGTGCATCAGCGGTGATTTCAGCACCGGAATATCGTGCTAATGCGACTTTTGCGGACATTATGTCAGGCTTTAGCTCGCGTGGTCCGAATGGCGACTCAAGCTTCTTGAAACCTGACATTACGGCACCTGGTACCGCGATTCTCTCGGCCCTGCCTGGTGGCTACGGACAACTTTCCGGAACCTCAATGGCGTCGCCTCATGTGGCGGGTGCTGCGGCTTTGTTACTTGACCAACGTGACGATTGGGGCGCAACAGATCTTAAATCAATACTGATGACCTCGACGGACTCAGGCTTGGCTGATGACGATCGTGGTACGCTGACGTCACCGTTCGACCGTGGTGCAGGGCGGCTGAATGTTGCCGATGCAGCCAACACTTTTGTCGTGGTGGATAACCCATCGGTAGCCAATAATACCTGTGCATTAGGCTGTAACTTCAGCCGCACGTTCACCAATAAAGGCTCCAGCGAAGTGAGCTTTAACGTGGCTCTTGCCTTTGCTGATCCGAGTGTTACCGCAACACTCGACAAGCAGATCCTTACGCTCGCGCCGGGTGCCAGTAAAACCTTAACCGCCGAACTCGATACTCGCTTTGGCGTGTCGGGCTGGCAGTTTGGTGAGTTATTGTTAACGACCAGCGCAAGCAGTCATCCTGACATGCGCTTGCCGGTAGCTGTGCTAGCTGAAACCTCTGATGATGACAGCATTGTCACCGTTGGTGAGACGACAGCGCAACCAAGCGCTGATGGTGACAGCTTTGGTCTTGAAGTTCTGGGCGCATTGGGTACTACCGGTGAACCTGTGACTATTCGGGTCGATGTGCCGACTGACGTGACTCTAGACCAAGACAGCGTGGTGTTTAATAAAACCTTGTCGCAGTCGACGCAAGAAAGCGTAAGTGCGGATGGTCGTACGATTACTTGGCAAGGTACACAAACGGATGCGGCGAATACCACATCGATCACGGCAGCCACTGGGCAGTTCTTTGCCGGTAAGAAACTCGACGACGTGCTAACGGGTGAACCGAGCCGCCTGTGTGCAGATAGTGCTTGCGACGATAGCCAATTTAGCGTTGATATCGCCGATGAAGGTGGTATCTATCTGGATGGCGTACGCTATGACAACCTAGTCGTGACCACTAATGGTATTGTCGGCGCCGGTAGTAATACTAGTGATTACGCTGGCTCAGCCTTGAACCAAGGCATTCCGAGCGACGCGCCACCGAATGCATTTTGGGCACCGTTCTGGACTGATCTAGAAGTGGGTCCTGGAGTAGGTGATGGCCGCATTAACTATGTGTGGGTCAACGAGGGCGATACCACTTGGTTCGTTTGGGAGCTGGAGAACGCTCGTGAATATGGTGACTCAACGAACACACCTTATTCATTCTCGATCTGGTTTAAGCTCGGTACCGATGAAGTGTATTACAACTACATCGACTTACCGACCGCTGCACCGGAACGTTTAACTATTGGTGCCGAGTCAGGCGCGGGCGACCGCGGCGTGATTGGGGTACAACACTACTATGACGGTAGTGGCAGTTATCCGAGTGATGGTGACGTTTTGACACCAACTGTTGAAGCTGGTGAAAAAGCTAACGTTAAAGTGAACTTTGATCTGACCACCAACTTAGGTGATGTGCCAGAACTTAGTGCTGAAGTGGAGTCGGGCGAACCGGTCACGATTTCGGCGGCAGATGCGTTTGCCGATTTGGGGCGTGAGTGGTTGACCTATGCTGAAGTGAGTTCAGGAACTGAAACTTACGATGCGTTCTTGGCGCAAAAAGTAGAAGTTGATGGCCCGGTTACGCTTGAAATTGTGGCTCCGGCAGCGAATGGTACCGTTGAACTCCTTGGTAACAATGAACTTCGCTACACCTCGAACAACGGATTTTCTGGCTATGAAACCTTTAGCTACCGTGGTGTTGATGCCGCTGGCCAAGTAACCGCGACGGCTAATGTTCGCATTAACGTTTCCGCAGGCAATAGTAACCGCGCGCCGTCAGTGACTGTATCGCCATCGACTGCAGAAGCTGAAGCAGGGACTACGGTGACTCTACAAGCAACAGGTTCGGATCCAGATGGTGACAGCCTCAGCTATAGCTGGGTGCAAACCGGTGGTACCGATGTTGAGCTCTCGAATAGCACCAGCTCGGCGGCGTTCTTTACTGCACCAGAGCTTGCCAGTGATACGGTACTATCATTCACTGTGACCGTGGACGACGGCTTAGAGCAAGCCAGTGCAGATGTTTCAGTCACGGTTCTGGCGACAGACCCTGTGGTGACCAATACGCCACCTGAAGCAACTGTAGTTGAAATAGCAAGTGCGCAGGCCTTTGGCGCAGAAGTGCAGTTGGATGCCAGCGGCAGCTCTGATGCCGATGGTGATACCCTCACCTATACTTGGCAGCAAACGGCAGGAACCTCGGTTTCATTAACCAATGCCAATTCCGCTGTTGCAAGCTTCAGTGTTCCTGAAGTGAACTCTGACGAGACCTTGAGTTTCGAGGTCACAGTTTCCGATGGTGAAGCGAGCGATACCGCTACGTTAGCCGTAGCTATCTTGGCGGTTGAACCCGAAAACCAAGCACCAGAAGCTGTGGTAGCGGCGGTTGATGGCTTGCAATCAATTGGTACCACTGTGTACTTGGATGCGCGCGATAGTTCAGACCCTGACGGTGATACGTTGACCTTCAACTGGACCCAGGTGTCTGGCCCAACGGTGAGCATTGACAATGCAAATCAAGCGCGGGCGTCAATTGTAGTACCGGAACTTGAAGTGAGCGAAAGCGCAACCTTCCAAGTGGTGGTGACGGATACTGATGGCTTGACCGATACTGCTCAGGTTGCAGTTGAGTTCCGTGGTGCAAACTCGGCGCCAAACGCTAGCGCGAACAGTGCGTTGCGTCGTGTACCAAGTGGCCAAGCGGTAACCTTGAGTGCTTCGACCAGTGGCGACCCTGACGGCGATACTCTGGCCTACTTGTGGGAACAAGTTGCAGGCCCAAGCGTTGAGTTGTCGAGCCCTGAAGGCGAAACCACACAATTCAATGCGCCAACAGTGACCACTGAGCAAGATCTAACCTTCCGTTTGACGGTCAGTGATGGCTTCTTGGAAGACACAGATGAAGTCACCATTAGCGTTTACCCGCGTGAGACTTCGGGCGGCGACGAAGGTGAAGACTCTGAAGGTAGCTTTGGTATCTGGCTTGGTCTGCTGGCCTTACCATTGATCTGGCTGCGTCGTACCAAAAGGAACATGCTATGAAAACTGCTTATACGACACTGACCGCACTGGCCATCCTTGGGGTGGTCAGTTGCGGCGGGCCCACAGATGGGTCACTCGAACCAGACGCTAATCAACCGAGCGTTGAACCGGTGGCGGAAGCGCCGGGCAAGGTGACGGATACACGGGCAAAGCTGGCCGAACTGAATCAACAGATTCGTTCAATGGCTGGCATGGCTTATGCTGATGATTTGAAGCAGTGTCGCTTAGCTGAAGTTGGGCACCGCCCTTGTGGCGGGCCCGAGTATTACCTTGCGTACTCAACTACAACGGTGGACGAAAAGGTTTTGCAGGAGCTCATTCGTGAACATCGTGAGCTGCAAATCAACTATCAGCGTGAGCATGATGTGATGGGCACCTGCGAAGTGATTCCGCGACCGCAACTTGCCTTGCAAGAGGGCCGCTGTGTGGCGGTCAAGGAACTAGCTCGCTAACTTTTGCAAATGCCGCAGTAGCGCTCTAAGCTGTGCCGGCTTGACCGGTTTGGCAATAAATAAAAGCTGCTGTTGGCGCGCTTTCTGGCGCACTTGGTCGTCGCGCATCGCGGTGACCAGTGCGCCTTTTAATTGCTCTCCCCAGTGTTCACGTAAGGCTTCGACTAAGCTGAGACCGTCGTGGTCGTCATCACCAAGTTGATAATCTAACAATACCCCGTCCGGTGCTTGATGGGTGCTGGCGTACTGCAGCGCCGTTGCACTACTGGTAAAGGTTTCGACGGTACAGCCCCATTTTTCCAGCAAAGCGCGTAAGGCACTCAGGTTTTCCGGGTCATCATCGACACAAACGAGGGTAAGGTGATCGTTTGGTGTGCCCAGTTCATGCTCGCTCTGCGCTTGGTGAACTTGTGCGGCAGCGCCCATCGGCACCGTGACCATAAAGCAGCTACCGCGGCCTTCAACACTGTTGAGCTTAAGCTCGCAGTGTAATTGTTCACTCATGCGTTTCGCCACGCTTAAACCGAGGCCCACGCCTTCGACACGAGTATTTTGACCCCGGTAAAAAGCGTCAAAAATGCGGTGACGTTGCTGACTGGTGATACCCGGGCCTGTGTCCCATACCGCTATCTGTAACTGCTCGCCACGTTTGCGCACGCTCAAGAGAACTTTCCCCTGATCGCGATTGTACTTGACCGCGTTAGACAAGAAATTTTGAATGATGCGGCGCAAGTAAGTCGGGTCAGTGTAGATCACCGCGTCACGCCAATGGCTACGGAGTTCAATGCCACGTTGCTGGGCAAGCACAGTGTATTCGTGAATCAACGGCTGTAACAAGGTACTGAGCTGCACGTGACGAAAACTGGGTTGCAGCGCACCTTGGTCCATTTTGGCAATCTGTAGCAAGGTACTTAGCAAGTGCTCGGTGGAGGCTAAAGCCGTATCGAGTTTACTACCAAGCTGCTTGTTGTGAGCGGTCAAGGTGATTTCATCCATGGCTGACAAATACAGGCGTGCGGCATTCAGTGGCTGCAAAATGTCATGGCTGGCCAGCGCCAAAAAGCGGGTTTTCGAAGCGTTGGCTTCTTCCGCTTCTTGCTTGGCTTGCTTCAATTCAACTTCAACTTTGCGGCGTCGCTCGATCTCTTCCGTGAGCTCGTTGTTGATCTCACGGATCTTGCGTTGCCGCGTATTCATGCGTTGCTCAAGGTCAATGTTGGCCTCTTCCAGCGCCTGTGCGGTCTCGACGTGCTCGGTAATGTCGGTAAAACTGGTGACGAAGCCACCATTGGGCAGCGGGTTGCCGACCATTTCGATCACCCGGCCATCGCCACGGCGGCGAATAAAGCGGTGCGGCGAACCCATTTGCATGTAGTTCAAGCGTTTGCTGACCAGCTCGTCAATTTCACCAGGACCACACTCACCGCGTTCGGCGTTATAACGAATCAGCGTGGCAATGGGTTGGCCCGGCTTGACCATGCCTTCGGGGTAGTCAAACAAATCAAGATAGCGTTTGTTCCAAGCCACCAAACGTAGCTCGGCGTCGACTACGCTGATGCCTTGCGCAAGGTTTTCCAGTGAGCTGAACAAAATGGACTGCTGGGTTTGCAAGGCTTGCGTGGTGTCGTCAAAAAAGTGCACCACTTCTTCTAGGTGCAGACGTCGGTCGCGTAAAGCCGCTTCAACGAGTGAACGCGAGGTTGCGGCACCAAGCACGCCGGTTAGCGCGCGCTCTACGTAGTCAATGAACTCGCGACTGGCAACGTCTTCTTTATTGCTCGTGCTAATTAAGGCTTGCTGAGCATCGTTAAAGTAGGCCAGCAATTGTTGGGTACGTTGCTCGCCGACAAAGGTTTTGAGCAATAGCATCATATCGCCGTTGGTGGCTTGGTGATGACGCCCGATGGTGTGTTCTTGTACCGCATTGCGTGGTTTTACGAAGGCGGTGGCTTGAATGCGATCCACCAAGCGCGGTTGCGCGACATAGGAAAAAATAACATAGGACAAAGTGTTTAACGTCAGGCTAATCACCGTGCCCTGGGTGATAATGCTGGTGTCACTCATCTCATGGGGTAAGTACATAGGCAAGGCGACGCTAAACAACCACGCCATGAGCCCCACACCTAGACCAATATAGACGCCGCGCGCGTGGCCACGACGCCAGTACAAGCCACCGAGAATCGCGGGCAGCAACTGCAGCACCACCGAGAATGCCAATAAGCCAATGCTGACCAGCCCAGTGTTCGCCGCCCACAGGTAATAACAGAGGTACGAGAACAGCAAGATAGTGCCAATGGCGACGCGGCGGATCAGCAGTAACTGGCTTTGGAATGAACGCACTTCGGTGGCCGGCTGCCCCTCGGGGCTGGCAAATGGAAAGCGCTGCCGACGTTGCAAAATCAGCGGCATGATCACGTCATTGGTGATCATGGTACTTAGCGTCACTGAAGCAATGATGACCATGGCGGTGGCCGCCGAGAAACCGCCAATGAAAATAATGACCGCCAACCAAGTTTGGTCTTGCATCAATGGGAGTTGCAAGGCGTAAGTTGAACCATCGACGCCAGTGCCTAAGAACAGGTTTCCGCTCAGGGCGATGGGCACAATAGCGGCGGCAACAAGCGCTAAGTAAAGCGGAAAGCCCCAACGTGCGGTGCGCAAATGATTCACGTTAACGTTGTCGACCACGGTGACATGAAATTGCCGCGGTAAACACAGAATAACGCCAGCGGCCATGAGCGTTTGCACAATAAAGTCGAACTCGGTGAAGGCTTGCCACGACCACTCGACCCGCTCGGGACGACTGATCTGCTCCCACATGCTGGTGGGTGAAACGTCACTGAACAATGACCAGGCAAACCATGCGGCGGCTAACAATGCGATTAGTTTCACCGCTGACTCGAAGGCGATGGCGAGGATCATGCCATTGCGATACTCCGTCACTTCAATGTGGCGGGTACCAAACAACATGGCGAACACAGCCATGATAGCCGCGGCGGCCAATTCGTTAATCGAGAACTCGGTCAGCGCTGTGGTGTTCTCGGTTAACACCAAAAAGGTCATGCCTACGGCCTTAAGCTGTAGGGCGATGTACGGAATCGTGGCAAGTGCCGCGATAAGCGTTACGAACAGAGCCAAGCGTTGACGTTTGCCATAGCGACTGGCGATAAAGTCGGCAATCGAGGTGATGTTTTGTTGTTTACTGACGCTTACCAATTTTTCCACAAGTGGCAAGGCGAACAGGAACAACAAGAAGGGCCCCAGCAAGATAGGTAAGTAGGCCCAACCGAAACTTGCGGCGTTGCCGACGGCACCGTAATAGGTCCACGAGGTACAGTAAATTGCTAGCGACATGCTGTAGACCGATGGCCTATAACTCAAGCGGTTAGCCCAAGTGCCAGTTTTGTCGCCGTAATGCGCTACCATAAAGAGTAAAGCAATGTAGGCTAAAGCGGCAAAAATAAGCAGCAGTGTCATGGTCGGTTCCTAATGCAGTTTCTCAGTGCTGACAGTAGCTTGAGGGCACTAGCAGGGTCAAGCACGACCATGGTCGCAAAAGGTGTTCGACCAATGTCGTATTTCTCGGTTTGAGATTGCCGACTAGATTGCTAAGTGCACAAAGCAACAATAAAAAATAACAGAACAACCTGGAGGGCGTTATGGCTTTCAAAAGCGAAGAACTCGCTAAAGCCTACTGGCGCGAGAATATTGGACTGGTGCTGAAGTTATTGGCGGTCTGGTTTCTGGTGTCGTATGGATTTGGCATTATCTTGGTGGACTGGCTCAATCAGTTTACCTTTTTTGGCTTTAAGTTGGGTTTTTGGTTTGCCCAGCAAGGCTCCATTATCACGTTTGTTGTGCTGATCTTCATTTATGTGAAGCGCATGGCGGCGCTCGATAATAAATACGAAGTCCACGAAGACTAGGGGGCCGCAACATGGATATTCAAACGCTTACGTTTATTATTGTCGGTCTAACTTTCGCCCTCTATATCGCAATTGCTATATGGTCGCGCGCAGGTTCAACCAACGACTTCTACGTTGCCAGTGGTGGCGTACATCCGGTGATGAACGGTATGGCCACTGCGGCCGACTGGATGTCAGCGGCGTCCTTTATTTCAATGGCGGGTATTATCTCGTTTGCCGGTTACGACGGCAGTGTGTACCTGATGGGCTGGACCGGTGGCTATGTATTGCTGGCGCTGTGTTTAGCACCTTACCTGCGCAAATTTGGTAAATTTACTGTACCGGACTTCATTGGTGATCGGTATTACTCACAGACAGCACGTACCATTGCTGTAATCTGCGCCATCTTGGTCTCTTTTACCTACATTGCTGGACAAATGCGTGGTGTGGGCGTGGTGTTTTCGCGCTTCTTAGAAGTCGAAATCGCTACGGGCGTGTTTATTGGTGCGGTCATTGTCTTCTTCTACACCGTGCTCGGTGGTATGAAAGGTATTACCTACACTCAGGTGGCGCAATATTGTGTGTTAGCGTTCGCTTACTTGGTACCGGCGATTTTCATCTCGATCTACATGACCGGTCACATTCTGCCGCAAACTGGCTTCGGTGCGACTATTGCTGAAGGCGTGGCTGGTGAGGGCAATTATCTGTTAGCACGCTTAGACGGCCTCTCCGAAGAGCTCGGCTTAGCGGCCTACACCGAAGGTGTGCGCAACAAGATTGACGTGTTTGCCATTACCTGTGCCTTAATGGTGGGTACGGCAGGCTTACCACACGTTATTGTGCGCTTCTTCACCGTACCCAAAGTACGCGATGCACGCCGCTCTGCCGGTTGGGCATTGGTCTTTATCTCGGTGGTGTATTTGACTGCGCCTTCGATTGCGGCATTTGCCAAAGTAAACCTCATCAACACCGTAAATGGTCCAGAACTGACCGGTGTCGAGTACTCCGAAGCGCCTGATTGGATCAAGAACTGGGAAAAAACCGGCTTGATTTCATGGGAAGACGAGAACGGCGACGGCAAGATGTTCTACTCGGGTGACGAGCGCAACGAAATGACCGTCGACCGTGACATCATGGTACTGGCGAACCCAGAAATTGCTGACTTACCAGCTTGGGTCGTGGCCTTGGTTGCCGCCGGTGGTGTGGCCGCAGCATTGTCGACTTCCGCAGGCTTGTTGCTGGTGATTTCGACCTCGGTTTCCCATGACTTGTTGAAACGCACCTTGGCGCCGAATATTACCGATCGGCAGGAGCTCATGTGGGCGCGTGTAGCTGCAGGTGTCGCCGTAGCTCTGTCAACGTGGTTTGGTATTAATCCGCCAGGCTTCGTAGCGCAGGTGGTGGCCTTTGCCTTCGGCTTAGCCGCGGCAAGCTTCTTCCCTGCGATTATTCTCGGTATTTTCTACAAGCGTATGAACAGCGCAGGCGCAATTGCCGGTATGGTTGTTGGTATTGTCTTCACCTTGTCGTACATTATTTACTTCAAGTTTGTGGATCCAGCAGCAAACGTCGAGGCAAACTGGTTGTTCGGTATTTCACCAGAGGGTATTGGTACCCTAGGTATGTTGATTAACTTCATCGTTGCCTACGTGGTCCATAAGCTCACC
Source organism: Pseudidiomarina sp. (assembly GCA_048267225.1). GTDB lineage: Bacteria > Pseudomonadota > Gammaproteobacteria > Enterobacterales > Alteromonadaceae > Pseudidiomarina. The sequence goes on along the minus strand of JBLWXY010000003.1, from coordinate 8,440 downwards.
GGTGATGCACCGCAAGACACACAGGACTTGGTTGAGTCGATTCGTTATCCGAAAGGAGCGGGCGGCGCGTCAAGTCACTAAGTTGTTGGCCCGGCCTTCGCGCCGGGCTTTCTTTTTGGAAAAACGTTATTCGTTAGTCGTTACTCGTTATTCGTGTTTGCTTTTTCGAGTAACGAGTAACCAATAACGATTTACGCTTTTAAGGGGGGTATATGCAGCCGGATTTTGGGGAACTGAATCGCTTTTTGCTTGATTGCCCGCCGTTTGACCAGCTTAGCTCTGAGCAGCGGCAGTGGGCCGCTGGGCAAATCAAAGCCGCTTACCTTAACGAACATAATGTGGATGAGCTGTTTTCAGCACATAGCCCAGCTCTATACATTGTGCGTTCGGGCGGTTTTGATTTGCTCGCGCCTGATGGTGCGCTGATTGAACGTTTAGAGTCACATGATCTGTTCGGTTTTCCGTCGTTGTTAACTGGGCGTGCTGTCGTTAATAAGCTCGATGTGATTGAAGATGGCATTGTTTACATTCTTAGTGCCGATATTTTCGACCAACTACGTCAAAACTCCCGCGCTTTTGAGCATTACTTTATTCGTGCCCACGAACAGCGCTTGCTGTCGCAGCAGGGCCGTCAGTCCGCGAGAGAGCTGCAGACGACGGACCAAGCGGCGTACAATGACTCGTTGCAGCGCTTGGTGCGTGAGGTGGTGACACGGGAGCCTGTGGGGCTGGCAAGTACGGCGACGATTCAGGAGGCGGCACAACGCATGCGTGATGAGCAGGTTTCGTCGGTGCTTGTGGTGGATGATGGGCGTCTGGTGGGGATTTTAACCGACCGCGACTTACGTAATCGGGTGGTGGCGCAGGGCCTTGACTATGGTATTCACGTGAATGCGGTGATGACCCAGGCACCGGCGACCATTCGCGGTCAGCAAACGCTGCTTGATGCGCTTACCTTGATGACGCAGGAGAATATCCATCATATTCCTGTACTTGATGAGCAAGACCAACCCATTGGCATGCTCACCAATACCGATTTGATGCGGCAGCAAAAAAGTGAACCGGTGATGCTGATCAGTGCCCTTAACAAGGCGTCAGATCGTGAGGCGTTGATTCAGGAAGCACAGCATATTCCCGAGTACATGCACAGCTTTGCCATGCGCATGAATGATGCGGCGGCGGTGGGCCGATTATTGGCAAGTCTGACGGATACCATGACCCGTAAGCTGATCGATTTTTATGAGCGCGAGCATGGTGTGGCGCCTGCGGCTTATGTTTGGTTGGCTTTTGGCTCGCAAGGGCGCGAGGACCAAACCCTTAGTTCTGATCAAGATAATGGCTTATTGCTTGCCAATGAGTTAAATGAGCAGCAATTGGCTTGGTTCGCAGGCCTAGGAGACTTCGTCTGCGAGGGGCTAGCGGACTGCGGTATTCCCAAATGTCCAGGCAATATTATGGCGTCGAATGAAGACTGTCGGCGCACTAAAGAGGGCTGGTTGGAACGCTTTACGTCATGGACCGAATCACCGACGCCAAAAGCCCTAATGTACTGCCAAATTTTCTTCGATAGCCGTAATGTGCGCGGTAACAAGCGCCTGTACCAAGCCTACCGTGAAGCGGTGGCGAAACTGGGGCAGTCGGAGTTCTTTTTGGGGAATCTGGCGCGGTTACAGGCCAATGTGCAGGTGCCGCTTGGACTGTTTAACCGCTTCCGTGGCACGGAATCAGGTAAGGACAGTGATCGGATTGATATTAAGCGCCATGGTTTAGCGTTAATTAACGACATTGTCAGACTTTATAGTCTTCATGCGGGCTTAACCGAACCGCGAACCTTAATCCGTCTGCAACTTTTGCAAGACAGTAAGCTGTTAAATCGGAAAGATAATCAAGCCTTGGCTGAAGCCTGGCAGTTTTTGACGCAATTGCGGCTGCAACATCAGTTAGCGGTTTGGGGCACAGAGCAGCCGAAAAATGCGCTTGATCCCGATGATTTAAGTACGCTGTCACGGCGACAGCTCAAGTCTGCATTTCGTATTCTCAAAGACTGTCAGCAGGGCGTTAGCTTGAAGTTTGGACGCACTGGCTAATGACTATTTGGCAACGCCTCCAGCGTTTTTGGCAACACCGGCGGCAACTGAAGCAAAGTTGGCGGCAACAACGTTATATAGCGCTTGATCTTGAAACCAGCGGGCTCGACCCGAAAACAGACCAGGTATTGGCCATTGGTTGGGTAACGCTACGTCCACCGATCATTGATTATTCCAGCGCGCAGTATTTTGTCACCCAGACGAATCCAGAACTGAAACAATCGCCGGTCGTGCATGGCATGGTACAACGTGATTTTGCTGGCGCCGAAGCGCCCCAGTTGGCGCTGACCCAGCTCGCAGCGGAACTCAAAGGCGCAGTATTGGTGTGCCACCATGTACAATTCGATTGGCAATTTTTAAAACGCTTCGCCAAACAACATGGTGTGCAGCTCGAGCCCCTAGCAAAGTTCGATACCTTAACTTTTGAGGCGCACCGCTTGCGGCAACAGCAGCATCATATTGCGCGTGGGTCGCTGACCCTAAAAGCCTGTCGCGAGCGCTTTCACCTGCCAGATTACAATGCGCATCATGCATTTTCAGACGCGCTGGCCTGTGGTGAGTTGTTTTTGGCGCAAGCCTATCAATATGCCGGGACGTCTGACGCACCGTTGCAAGAATTACTGAAATAAAAAACCGCTCCCCAAATCCGAGGAGCGGCGAAGTAGAGGTCATCACCAAGGACATTAATTGGAATGTCGATAATTTCGCCATGAGTGGCGATGGTACGCAAGCGGCGTTTACCATTAATAAACAAGCGACGGTGCTGTTTTTTGAGCAGCATTTGTTGCCGCAAGAATAAGGTTGCCTCGATCAAATAAGAAAAAGCCCCGCCAATGAGCGGGGCTTTCGATTAGTTGCCCGCATCCTCAGAAGCCCCGGCATCACCAGCTGCAGTACCGGTAAGAATACCGGGTGAGCTGGTGCGGCAAGGAGGATTGCTCCATTTGGTGCAGGCACGCCCAGGGAGGCGCGAGACGGTAGAGTTGCCATCGTAAATGCCAATGGCATCTATGGAATCAATGGCAACGTCAAGTAAAAACTCGAGGCTGATCTTTTGTCCGGTGACAGAAATACGCTCAACGTTTTGCGTATCTGCAGGCGAAGGACGGCGCGTTTCGGCGCTGGCAAGCTGCCCTTCGTTATTCTGTTTCTGTTGCAATTGCGCGAGGTACTCACCGGCATCGCGGTAATCACGGCGCGCAAGAAAGTCGAGTTGTTCAATAATTTCGTCATTGGGAAGGGCATGTGGAAAGGCCTTATTCAATGACAAGAGACTGGCCAAATAGCGCGCTTCATAGTTGTTGCGCTCGGCTGCTTCGGTCAGCAATTCCCAAATGACGTCAGCTTGCGCTTCGGGCGCATCGACCAGCATTTGCTTAGCAAGATCAACCATTGCAACGGGTAGACCATGATCTGCGGCGCGTTCAAGGAGCTCTTGTGCTTCATCTAGGTCTTGCTCGCCGTAGCGGCCGTCATACAAGATAGCCGACATTTGGTACATGGCTTTGGCATTGCGGTTTTTAATCGCCATTTGGTAATAGCGCAGCGCAATGTCGGTATCGACTTCAACGCCTTCGCCAAATTCATACATGGTGCCCAGAATAAACTGCGCCTGCGGGCTGCCATTCAAGGCAAGCTTTTTCAGCTTGGCAATTTTAGCTTGGCATTCTTCGCCTTGGCATACTGCCGATGACGCTTGTGCTTGCACACTTGCCGGTGCTGCTAACAGTAACCCTGCCGTAAAGGCAAGGCTACCGATAAGCTGAACAGAGGCTTTGACTGCTTTATGTGCCACTACTTCTCTCCAATATTCTCGTCAAGAAAAGCAACGATTTCACGCATCAAATCAAGACGATTCTCGGGCGCGGCAAAACCGTGGCCTTCAGTATTTTTCCACATCCACTTCAGTGGTTTATTGTGGCGTTCGAATTCTTTACGAATATTCAGCGCATTATCGTAGTGCGCTTGTTCGTCGCGTCCACCATGTACGATGAAAACCGAAGCTTTGATCTTATCGACATGATAATGCGGCGAGATTTCTTTCAGCTTCGCAGGGTCATCGCCCAGTGCTTCGTCAAGGTAATCAAGACCCCAGTCAAGGCGCTCGGCGACGTTACCGGTGTCCTTCATGAGGAGCAGGTCGTACACACCGACATAACCAATGGCGCATTGATAAAGGTCAGGTTCTTTCACCACACCCATAAGTGACGCGTAACCACCGTAGCTACCGCCGAAGATACATAGACGATCTGGGTCGGCAATGCCTTCTTCAACCGCCCATAGGGTACCGTCGGTTAGGTCGTCTTGCATTTCTTGGCCCCATTTACCGAAGCCCATCTGCTCAAATTCTTTACCGTAACCGCCTGAGCCGCGATAGTTGATTTGTAACAAAGCGTAACCACGGCTAGCGATGGCTTGCGCATAAGGGTCGTAGCCCCACCAGTCACGCGGACCATGTGGACCGCCATGAACATATACGACTAAAGGTAGGTCTTTCGCTTCTTTACCGTTAGGTACAGTTAAATAACCATGAATTTCTAAGCCATCGCGGGCTTCGAATGAAATCGGGCGTACTGACGCCATGCGCTCAGGGTCGAGGTTTTCGTATTGCTTGGTCAGGTACTTAACTTCAAAGTTATCGCGGTTGAAAGAGAAGAACATGCCCGGGTTGCGATCTGAGCGTACTTCCAAAATAACTTTGTTGGCATCTTTGGTTTGATTCACCGTCGCCACGTAACTCTCAGGAAAGGCGCTACTTAGTGCAGCATACTCTTTGGCCGCTTCAGATTCTGGATCAAGGTATGCACGTTGGCGCACACCATCGTCAAAACTAACCGCAACAAGGCGCGCTTGGTCCCAACTTGGGAGCTTTTCAAAGACTGGTGAAACGTCAACAGTTTCGTTTTCGTAGACTAAGGATTTCTCTTTTGTGGCCATGTTGTACAGCCATAACGAGCGCGTTGAGGTCTCTTGGTCAGAAAGCAAGTAGACTTTGTCGCCGTCCTCATGCAGCGCGATTGGCACCATACTGCCTTGATAATCCTTGCCTTTAAAAGGTGGGAAACGATCAAAGATTTGCCAGTCGGAGCCAGCTTCACGTCGCCAAACGCGGGTTTCGCCGGTGTCTTCGTCATTTTCTAGCGCGAACACAGGCTCGTTATCAGCGTTGTAGAGCATGCGTGCATACTTGAATGGGTTATCCGCAACTTTAAGCATACGGCCAGTGTAAACGTTCAACTTGTATAAGTTTGTGAACTGGCGCTTCTCATGATTCGAGTTGATCAAAATATGTTGCTCATCTTCCGGCAACATGTCATGAATCGAAACATTGGCTCTTTCATTAAATACAACTTTAACTTTACCGCCAATATCTGCCGCCCAAATTCGCGGATCAAGAAAGCGTTGTGCGTATTGCCCAGTCTTAATAGCAGTACGCATCAAAATGCGGTCGTTATTTGCCCACCAGTACTGCGCGACTTGGTCTTTGTCACCAAAATAATACTGAAACACCGGTTCAAAGGTGCCTGTTTTCAGAATGGCAAGGCGCACTTGATCACCGACCGGGTAAGTGGCTGCTACATGCTGGCCATCGGGTGAAATTTTCATTGAGCTAAAACTAGGGTTTTGCGCAAACACCTCAAGTGGCACCGGCTCTTTTGCTTGGGCCGCTGTTGCGGTGAGTGCAGCAACACTCAAAAACAGGGTTGCAAGGTACTGACTGGCTTTAAACATAAGACTCTTCCGTTGTAAAAAAAACATTAATAGCATTAACAGTGCAATGTTGATGTTCTGTTGGTGCGAATTTATCAGAAATATGACTGAAAGCCTAAATTTTAGTGTTGTATATGTTTTACAAAATATGTAATGTTGACTGAACGTAAATCTATTTACGTAGAAAACAATAAAAATTCTGAGGACATCTCCATGAAGAAAAACAAACTCTCTAATGCAGTTTTGTTTGCTTTAATGTCATCAAGCCTTACGCTGAGCGCTTCTGCCATTGCGCAGCAACAGCAAGAGGAAGATGAGCAAGAAGAAGACGAACAAACTGAGAAAGTCGAGCGCTTAAAAGTAACTGGTTCGCGCTTGAGCCAAGCGGACCTTGAAAACGCTTCTCCTGTTGTAATTATCAGTGAGGAAGACATTGCTAACCGAGGCTTCACCACAGCTTTTGACGCATTGAAAAACCTTGCGCAAAACACCGGTCAGGTTCAGGGCGACGAGTTCGGTTCACAGGGTGGTTTTACTCCTAACGCTCAGGTTATTAGCTTGCGTGGTTTGGCGCCAGGTCAAGCCTTGATTCTTTTGAACGGTCGTCGTTTGTCAGAAAACCCGACGCCATATAATGGTCAGAGTAACTTTGTAAGCTTGTCCTCTATCCCGGTAGCAGCGATTGAGCGTATCGAAGTTCTGACCAACGGTGCTTCAGCTATCTACGGCTCTGACGCAGTAGCAGGCGTTGTCAACATTATTCTGAAAGATGATGTTGATAGCACAACTGTTTCTGTACTTGGCGGAACCACTAAAGATGGCGGCGGTGATGAGTTCCGTGTACAAATTACTTCAGGTGTTTCTGAAGATAACTACTCATGGACCTATGGTTTCGAATATCAGCAAATCGACCCAATCTTTGCCTCAGACCGTGACTGGCTTGACTCTGTTGACGATGGCCCAGCAGGCACCAACGTATTGTCACGCGGTATCTTGGTATTAGACGCGTGGAACGGCGGTTATGTTGATCCAGGTGAACAAGCGTGTATCGACTCTGGTTCAGGTTATGAGTATGCCTTCCGTGAAGGTTCTGGTTACTACTGTGGTACTGATACTACTGGTGACTACTCAATCCAGAACGAGCGTACCAAAATGGCTGCGTTCGTAAGTGGTTCTTACCAGCTTGACACCAATACGGAATTGTTCTTAGACGCATTGGTTACTGACCAAGAAGCTCGTAACCGTGGTTTCCGTCACTTCGTGAGTGAGTACGTAGTTACGCCAAACGCTGACGGTACCGGTAACTTGGCCGACCTCGGCGCGCCAGGTCTTGATTACTTCCTTTATCAGCGCTTGTTCTCATTTGAAGAGTTAGGTCCAAAATCCTCTAACTTCTTCGAGAAAAACGCCAACGTCACCGTTGGTGCGCGCGGTATGCTTGATAACTTTTACGAGTGGGAAGTTTCATATAGCCACAGTATCGCTGACTTCGAAAGCCGTCGCTCTTGGTTGAAGAATGAGAAAGTTCAAGAGTTCTTCATCGGTACGGGTTCAATTGCTTTTGGCTTGCCAGATGGTTTAGGCTCCGTAGGCATTTATGATCCTATTACTCCAGAAATTCGTGATGAGCTGTTAGGCACCCAAGTCATCAACGCTGACTCGTATTCACGTACGTTGTTCGGTTCGATCTCCGGCGATTTGTTCGAAATGCCTGCAGGTATGGCTCAGTTTGCAGCTGTTGTGGAATATAACAAGCAAGGTTACGACCTATTGCAAGACGAGCGTACTTTGAGCGACACCAACGTAAGTTGGTACGGCTTGACAGGTACTGAAGGTGGCGGTGACCGTGACCGTTGGGCTGTTGGTATCGAGATGGGTATCCCATTACTTGAAACCCTTGATTTGACTGCTGCGGCACGTTACGACAAATACGACGATAACACCACTGACGTTGGTGGCCGTTTGTCGCCAATGGTGGGTCTTGAGTACCGCCCAATTGACGAATTGCTAGTTCGTGCCACCTACGGTAAGAGCTTCCGTGCGCCAGATATGCACTATGTTTTTGCCGATGACTCAGGCTTCTACACGTCCGTTTATGACTGGACTCAGTGTCGTGAAGACTTTGTAGCCGGTGGCGGTGATGCTGCTGACTTTATTCCAAGTGGCGCTGTGTGTGATACCGTACAAATTCAAGGTACACGTAGCGGCTCAACTACGCTGGAAGAAGAGAAGGGTACCAACGTAGGTATCGGTATGGTCTATGACATTACAGATAACCTAAGCTTTACTTTAGACTGGTACGAAATCGAACTTGAAGACATCGTTACTGATGAAAGCATTTCTGGTTTGGTCTCTGATGAATATGACTGTAACTTCGGTCTGGATGGCCGTGATTCTAGCAGTGCATTTTGTCAAGACGTTTACAGCAAAATTACTCGAGCTGGCGCTGGTCAACCGAATGAAGGCGAAATTATTGGTGTCGATGTTACGCCTACGAACGCTCAACGTCAGTTGATCTCTGGTTATGATGCTACTTTGAGTTACATCTTGGATACTGAATACGGTTCGTTCACGTTCCGTAGTGAGTACACCAATACACAAAGCTACAAGTACCAGTCGACTGCTGAAGGTGAATACACTGA